>CALBAK010000120.1 GCA_937926445.1 uncultured Alphaproteobacteria bacterium | reverse complement strand
CCGGTATTCTCCTCGAGCACGATGTCCATGACCCGACCGCGGATCTTGGTGCCGCCGTGCCCTTCGTAGCGCGACATCAAGATGTTGCCCTGATAGTTCAGGAGGCCCAGGAGATAGACGCCGATCTTGGCGCCGACCTCGAACTCGTTGACGGTGACGTCGAAGAGCGTGTGCGGGCTCGTCCCCGACATGACGGTGACGACCGGGATCTTCTTGGCCTTGGCGGCCTCGAGCTGGGCCTCGGCCTGCAAGGGTTTGCCCATCGCGAGCAGGATGGCGTCCACGCCTTTCTGGACGAGGTTCTCGATCTGGGCGGCGTGGTCGGGGACCGAGCCCGCCGAGTTCAAGAGCGTTACCTCCCAGCCCTTGTCCTCCGCCGCGGCCTTGGCGGCATTGGCGGTGCGGGCATGGGTCTCGGCCGACATCTGGAAGGCCACGATGCCGAGCTTGACCGCGAAAGCGGGTCGGCCCGCGGCCACCAGGAGCATGGTCGCGGCGGCAAGCGCGAGCAGCGTGCGCAAGGGCGTTCTCCTCGAACCTCTCCGCGGCGAACATGACGAGCCGTTCAGCAACAATCAACGCGGTCCAAAGAACGATCAACGCACTCCACCGAACGCCGCTTCTTTGAGGACACTCGCCGACAGCCCGACCGAAGCGAGCATGATGAGCCCGAGGGCGATGTCCTGGAGGTAGTAGGGAAAGCCCAGGAGGGTGAGGCCGTTGGCGAGGCTCTGGATCACGAGCACGCCCAGGAGCGTGCCGGCGAGGTTGGGCCGGCCCGGCTCGATCGTGGTCATGCCCAAAAGGACCGCGGCGATCGCCCGCATCAAGAGCTCGTTGGCGATGGTCGGCGAGGAGGAGGCGAGGGCCGCGGTGAGCGACAGGCCGCACAAGCCCGCGCAGGTCGCAGCGAGCAGGAGGCCCAGGAGCTTCATCGCCGCGACGTCGATGCCGGCGAGCCGGGCCGCCTCAGGCGCCTCGCCGGCTGCGAGGAGAGCCGCCCCGGTGCGGGTGCGCTTCAGGAGAAAGGCCGTGACCGCCACGAGGAGTGCCAGCCAGAGGAGCAGCACGGGCACGCCCAGGACCACGCCGCGGCCGAGCGCCACGAAGCCGGGCGGGAAGCGGCCGACATAGGCGACCCCGCCGGTCACGAGGAAGGCGATGCCGGTGGCGATCGCTCCGACCGCGAGCGTGGCGATCAGCGAGGGGATCCGAAAGCGCGTCACGCAGAGACCGTTCACGAGCCCGCAGCCGACCGCTGCGGCCATGCCCGCGAGAGCGGCGAGCGGCCAGGGCTGGCCCGCGAAGACGAGGGCGGCGCAGACCACCGAGGCGAGTGTGGCCACCTGGCCGACCGAGAGATCGAGCTCGCCCGCGACGAGCGCGAGGGTGAACCCGGTCGCGAGGATCGCCAGATGGCTCGCCTGCTTCAGTACCGCGATCAGGTTCGCGGGAGCGGTGAAATTCGGGGCCGTGGCGGCGAGCAGGGCGATCAGGACCACGGCCGCGAGCACGGTGCCGAAGCGCTGCAGGAGACCCCTCACCTCGTTCCCTCCGCGAGGCGCCACTCGAGCTCCGCGCGCCAGCGGGCGAAGCGGCGGTCGGCGCGGGCGACCTCCTGGTCCGTCGCCTCGATGCGCAGCGGTGCGCGGGCGATTGCCGTTTGCGCGGCTGCGAGGTCGGTGAAGCGGCCGAGGGTCGTCCAGGCGAGGCCGGCGGCCCCGAGAAGCGCCCCTTCGCGCGCCCGGAAGACGAGCACCGGTCGGCCGAGTGTTGCGGCCCTCAGCCGGGCCACGAGTGGCAAAGCGGCGAGCCCGCCCGTAAGACGAAGCTCGCCAGTGCGGATCCCGGCCGCCGCCTCGGCCCGCTCGAGCAGGAGCCGGTTCCAGAAGGCGAGGGCCTCAAGAAAGGCACGGACGAGATCGCCAGCACCGTGCCCCGCCTCAAGGCCCCAGAATGCGGCCCGAAGCCCGGGTGCCGCGATCGGAACCCGCTCGCCCGAGAGCCAGGGGTGGCAAAAGGGGGCGTCTTCCCCGGGCAGCTCCTCGCCCGGGCCTTCGAGGAGGCTCGAAAGCGGCCGGCCGAGCAGCGCCGCGAGCCAGTCGAGGCCGGCACCGCCGGTGCGGCTCGGCCCGCCCAGATGCCAGAGCCCCTCGCCCCAGGGCGGGCTCAAGAGCCCGGCGGCGGTGATCGGCTGGTCGGTGATCAAACCCGCCACTTCCGAACTACCGGCACTTGCGTAGGCTCGGCCGGCCGCCACGGCGCCGATCGCGAGCGTCGCGCACCAGCTGTCCATCGGTGCGGACACCACGGGCAGGCCGGCGGGCAGCCCGAGGGCTCGGGCAGGCTCGGCCGCGAGGCCGCCGAGCCGGGCGCCGAGCGGGCGGATCTCGGGCAAGAGATCGAGCCGGAGGCCGAGCCGGCGGGCCACCTCGGCAACCCCGGGTGCGGCGAGGCGAGCGGCGGCGAGCGGGTCGCGGCCGGCCACTCCGCACAAGACGAAGGCAAGCCAGTCCTTGGGCTCGAAGAGGTGGCCGGCCCTGGCGAGCGCCTCGGGCGCCCACCTCGCGAGCCAGAGCAGGCGGGCGAGCGGGTGCGAGGCGTCGATCGGCGCGGCGGCCGCGAGCTCGGGCAGGGCCGCGAGCTCGGCCGCCTCGGCCTCGGCACGGCGATCGGCGAACAAGATGGCGGGCAGGAGCGGGCGGCCCTCGGCATCGGCCAGGACCTCGCTGCGGGTCGCCCCGGTGAGCGCAAGTGCACCGATCCGACGGCCCGCGCCCGCGACGAGCTCGCGGCCGAGCTCGTAGAGCGCGCGAAGCCAGAGCGCCGGGTCGAGCTCGACACGACCGGCCAGCGGGGCGGCCTCGGCGAGCGGCCGCACCCTGCTCGCCACGAGCCGGCCCTCCGCGTCCACGAGCCCGAGCTTGAAGGCGCTGCCGCCGAGATCGGCGGCCAGCACCAGATCCGCCCCGTCCATCACCCCTCGCCTGCGCCCGCGCGCTCTTAGTCGGCGCCGCCCCTCGCCGGCAAGGCGAGCGGTTGCACCTCGAGGGCGCGGAAGCGGGCCATGGGGGCCCGGGCTCGCCGCCCGCTGCCCGCACCCGCTCGAGGAACGCTTCGTCGCCTGGCCGGGTGATCAGAAGGCGCGGCCGCGCGCGATGGATGAAGGCGCGCAGGGCGGGATCCGGCAGGTACCAGGAGACGATCCGAATTTCTTCCCGGCCGAGCCGGTGGAGGAGCGGCACGTAGGTCGAGAGCCAGCCGGCGCGGGTGAAGAGGACCGCGGTACCCGCCCGCCGCTCGCGGTCGAGGAAACGGGCGAGCTCGACGACCTCGCTCGGGATCGCCGGCTGCAGATAGAGCTGGGGCGGGTGCGCCCAGGTCGCGAGCGCGGTCGAGCCCGCGAGGGCGAGTGCGAGCGCGAGGCCGCGACGGGCCGGCCGGAGCGCTTCGCGGATCGCCGCCGTGGCGAGCGGCAGGGCGAAGACCCCGGCATCGAGCGCGTAGCGGTCGACGAGGCTCGTCCCGCGGCCGATCGCGAGGGCCGCCAGTAGGACGAGGAAGCTCGTGAGGAGGAGGAGACCCGCCGCCGCCTCGGCCCGCGCCGCACGGTCGGCCCCGGCGAGACTGGCTCCGGCGAGGCCCGCCACGAGCCCGACCGGAGCGAGCGTGGCGGTCGCCGGGCCGAGCAGCGCCAGCAGCTGGCCGGCCGCGATCCGCAATCCCTCGAGGGGCGGCACGGCCGCACCGCCGAGCGCGGCTCCGTTGGCCGTCACGTAGCCGAAAGCATCGAGCAAGCCCACGGGCCCGCCGAGCGCCGTCGCCGTCCAGAAGACCGGCACGGGCAGGAGGACCAGGAGGGCGAGAAAAGTGCGGCCCTGGCGGCCGTGCGCCGGGAGCTGGTGGAGAGCCACAGCCGGCAGGAGGAGCTAGCCCTCGTAGCGGGTGCCGGTGGCGAGCGCACCTGCGAGGGTGAGCGCCAGGAGCGGCCCCGCGGGTCGCGCGGCGCCGGCCAGTCGGCGGGAGGCCAGAAGCGCGAGCAGGAGAAAGCCGAGCGAAGGGGCGTCGAACAGCGCGCTCGCACTCAACGCAACGTGTATCGGCAGAAGCGCGAGGAGCAGGCCTGCCGCGAGCCCGACCCGCCGGCCCCAGAGCCCCGCTGCGAGGACCGCCAGGAGGAGCGGGCTCAGGCAACCGGCCACGAGGCTCGGCAGGCGTGCGGCCCAGAGCGGGTCGGGCACCAGGAGATTGGCGAGCCCGACCAGCACCTCGCCGAGCGGCAGCCAGTGGCCGTCGCGCACGAGGCGGGGCGCCTCGGCCCACTGCCGGCCGAGGGCCGCGCGGGTCGGCCCGTCGCCCGGCACGTCCACGGCCGAGAGCGCCGCAGCGAGGCGCAGCGCCGCGGCGAGCAGCGCGAGCAGGGACAGGGCGATCCAGTAGGCCCGCTCGCGAAGCTCTGGTGCGGCCGGCTCAGGCAGCGTCGGCGAGCGCTCCGCTGCGGCCGGCTTCGAAGGCGAGCATGGCACGCTTGAGGTCGAGCCCCCAATGATAGCCGCCGAGGGCACCGCTCTCGCGAATCACCCGGTGGCAAGGGATCAGCCAGCCGATCCGGTTGCGGCCGCAGGCAGCACCGACCGCCCGGCTCGCCCCGGGAACTCCGAGCGCGGCGGCGAGACCGCCGTAGGTCGCCACCGCTCCTTCCGGGATGCCCAAGAGCGCCCGCCAGACGCGGACCTGGAATTCGCTACCCTTGACGAGCACGCGTAGCGGCGCATCGCGGGCACCGGGGTCGAACACCGCCGCCGGCAGCGCTTCGGTGGCAGCCGGATCCTCGATCAGGCGGGAGAGCGGCCAGTCGGCCCGCGCCTCGGCGAGCGCCGCCTCGAGCCCGCCCTCGCTCAGGAAGGCGAGCCGGGCGAGCCCTCTCGGGCTCTGCACGAACAGGGCCGGACCGAAGGGCGTCGGGTGGACGCCGAAGCGCAGCTCGAGCCCGGCTCCGCCCGCGCGGTACGCGCCGGGTGTCATCGCCTCGAGCCGGACGAAGAGATCGTGCAGCCGAGACGGCCCCGAGAGCCCGACGTCGAGGGCCGCACCGAGGACGCTCTCGCTCGCTCGCAGCCGAGCCTTGGCCGCCTCAAGGGTGAGCTGGGCCAGGAACTGTTTGGGCGTGAGACCGGTCCAGCGCACGAAGGCCCGCTGCGCGTGCCAGGGGCTGAGCCCGAGCACCGAAGCGAGCTCGGCGAGCCGCGGCTGCACCTCGCGGTTGGCGACGAGCCAGCGGATCGCGCGTGCCATCCGCTCGAACCCGGGCGCGCCCGCGAGGGGCGTGTCGACCGTCGACGCCGCGCTCGGATCGCTCACCGCACCTCTCCGCCGACGTGGCAGCCCTATCGTAGGGCGCCCGGGGCAGGGACGACACCCGGATCTTGCGGTGCCGCGCGGGTGGCGTCGAGCCGGATCCTGGCGGGCTTGCCCGGGCGGGCGCGACCGCGCAGGTTCGCCTCGCAGCCGGCACGGTGCGGAGCGCGGGCATGGGTGATCTGTGGCTCGAGGATTTCGAGGTCGGCCGGGTCTTCACGACCCGGGGGTGCACGCTGAGCGAGGCGCAGATCCTGGATTTCGCCTGGCAGCACGATCCACAACCCTTCCACATCGACCGCGAGGCGGCGGCCACGGGGCCCTATGGTGGGCTCATCGCCTCGGGCTTCCAGACGCTCTTGGTGGCCTTCCGCCTGTTCTACCAGGAGAAGGTCGTCAACGCCGCCTCGATGGGCTCGCCGGGCATGGACGAGCTGCGTTGGCTCGCCCCGGTCCGCCCGGACGATACGATTCGGGTGCGCGCGGAAGTGCTGGAGGTACGCCCCTCGCGCTCCAGGCCCGACCGCGGTACGGCGGTGATCGCCTATGCCGTGCTCAACCAGCGCGACGAGACGGTGATGACCTTCAAGGTCACCCACATCCTGCGCCGCCGGCCCGAAGGCACGGCCGAGCGACCAGTCGCGACCTAGGCGGCTGCGGCGCGCGGTCGGCGGCCGATCGCCCAGGGCAGGACGGCGAGGCCGAGCGCGGTCGCGAAGCCCAGGGTCACGAGCCGGGTGACCCCGGTCGCCGCGACCGCGACCTCGGGTCCGGTGCCGAGCGCCAGAAGGAGCGCGACCATGGTCGCCTCGGTGCCGCCCACGCCGCCCGGGAAGAGGGGCAGGGCACCCACGAGCATCGCGAAGCCGAAGACGAAGGCCGCGGCCTCGAGGCCGATCGGCCGGTCGAGGGCCGAAAGCAGGAGCCAGAGGCCCAGGATCTCGGCCGCCCAGCCAAAGAGGCCGAGCGCGCAGGCGGCGAGGAGAAGGCGCGGCCCGGCGAGTGCGGCGGTGGCCCGCAAGGCCCGCCGCAGGCGGACGGCCAGGCGCCCCGCCCGCCCACCCGTCCGGGCGAACAGCGCGAGGCCGCGCTCGAGCAGTCGCGGCCGCAGCACGAGAAGACCGGGCAGCACGACCAGGAGGCCCAAGAGCGCCACCGTCGGTCCGTGGCCCGTGACCGCGCCCGTGCCTGCGAGGACCAGGAGGAACATCGGCAGCGCGTCGCTCAGCCGGTCGAGCACGAGGAGCCCGAAGCTCCGCTCGTAGGGATGGCCGTGATGACGGCGCATGAGCCAGAGGCGGATCAGCTCGCCGAGCTTGCCCGGGGTCGCGGTGAGCGCGAAGCCGGCCGTGTAGTAGAGCAGCGCCCGGCCGAGCGGCAGATCGAGACCGGCCGGCTCGGCGAGCATCCGCCAGCGCAGCCCGCGGAGGAGGTAGTTGACGAGCGAAAGGGCGAGCAGGGTCAGGATCAGCTCGGGGCCGAGCCGGGCGAGCTCGCCCGCCACTTCGCGCCAGCCGGCGAGGAGCCCGGCTGCGACCAGGACGAGCAGGAAGGCCAGGAGACCGAGCCCGGCCAAGGCCGCCGCTCGCCGCGGCTCGATCGGCAGGCCCGTGCCGCTCAAAGCCGCATCCGGTGGAAGATCGGCTCGGGGAGCGCACGGATCACGAGCATGATCCAGCGCCAGAACCAGGGCGTGTAGAGCACCGAGCGGCGCTTCTCGATCGCCCGCTCGATGTCGGCCGCCACCCGCCCGGGCGCAGCGAGGAGCGGCCCCGAAAGGCCGAGCCCCGCGGTCATGGGCGTGGCGACCGGGCCCGGGCGGACGTCGAGCACCCGCACGCCGGTCGAAGCGAGCCGATGGCGCAGCCCCTCGAGGAAGGTCGAAAGCCCACCCTTGGCGGCGCCATAGACATAGTTCGAGGCCCGGCCCCGCTCGCCCGCGACGGAGGTGAGGACCACGATCAGCCCGCGGCCCGCGCTCTCCATCCGCCCCGCGAGAGCGGTCAAAAGGCAGGCCGGGCTCAGGAAGTTGGTCGTGAGCGAGCGGCGGGTGGCTTCGACGTCGCGAACGATCGCCGACTGATCGCCCAGCGTCCCGAAGGCCAGGAGCACGATGTCGGGCACGCCGATCGCCGTCTCCATCGCCTCGAGCATCGGTGCGAGGGCCATGGGATCGTCGAGATCGGCGGCGTGGGTGGCGATCGAGGCCGCACCGCGGAGCCGCAGATCGGCCGCGATCCGCTCGAGCCGGGCGGGGTCGCGGGCGACCAGGAACAGCCGAGCACTTTTGGCGGCGAAGCGGCGGGCCACCTGCTCGGCGATCGCCGAGGCGGCCCCGAAGATCGCGAGGCTCGGCCCGCTCATGCCGCCCGCTCCAGGACGCGCCGGTCGGCCGCGGGTCCGACCCGCTGCCAGAAGGCCGAGGAGAAGGCGGGGTCGGCCAGAGCCGCGAACCGGCGCCAGTTCGGAAAGCCGGCGCGGAAGGCCTCGGCCGACATCCGCCCGTCCTTGGCCGGGTAGAGCCGGCCGCCCGCCTCGAGCACGATCCGGTCGAGCCGGTCGAGCAGGGCCGCGGTCGCGGTCCCGCGCTCGGGGAAGTCGAGCGCAAGGGTCGTCCCCTCCATGGGGAAGGAGAGCAGCCCCGGCGCGGCCGAGGCCCCGAGCGTCTTGAGCACGGCCAGGAACGAGCCCTGGCCCGAGGCCGCGATCGTCTCGAGCAGCCGCCGCACGGTGTCCGGTGCGGTCTTCGGCGGCACCACGCACTGGTGTTGGTGGAAGCCGCGCGGCCCGTAGAGCCGGTTCCAGCCTTCGATCGCATCGAGCGGATAGAGGAAGCGGTGCCAGGGTAGGGTGCGCACGCGCCTGCCGGCCGGCCCGAGGCGACGCCAGAGCAGCGCGTTGAAGGCCGCGAGCGTCCAGCGGTTGAGGGGTGAGACTGGCGGGGCGAGGGGTACGGAGAGACGCGGCTCGGCGGGCGGCATCGGGCGCGCGGGTCCGCCCTCGAGGTAGCGGGCGCGGCTGAAGATGCCGCGGCCGAGGCCACGGCCCCGGGCGAGGCAGTCGACCCAGGCGACCGTATAGGGCCAGGCCGCCGACTCCTCGACCAGGCGGTAGAAGCCCTCGAGATCGTCGAAGCGGAGATCCTCGACCTCGAGCAGGAGCCCCGGCACGCGCTCGAGGCGCAGCGTCGCCTCGAGGATCAACCCGGTGAGGCCGAGCCCGCCGATCGTGGCGCGGAAGAGCTCGCCCTCGCGCTCGGGGCCGCAGTCGAGGAGGCCGCGGTCGCTGCGCAGGAGCCGAAGCGACAGCACGTGCCGGCCGAAGCTGCCCATGTGGCCGTGGTTCTTGCCATGCACGTCGTTGGCGATCGCCCCGCCGAGGGTCACGAAACGGGTGCCCGGGCTCACCGGCAGGCACCAGACGCCGCCGCCCGGGGCCGGCAGGCCCACCACCGTGGCGAGCAGGTCGGCGAGCGTGCAGCCGGCCTCGGCGTGCAGGATGCCGCGCTCCGCATCGAAGGCGAGCAGCCGGTCGAGGCCGCGGGTCTCGATCAAAAGTCCGCCCGGGTTCAGGCAGGAATCGCCGTAGGACCGGCCGAGCCCGAAGCCCAGGACCGACCGGTCGCCGCGTGCGGCGAGCACGTCCGCGGCGGCGCGCGGGTGCGTCGGCCAGGCGAGACGGTGGCGGGCCCGGTGGGCGCGCCCCCAGGAGCGGCGGTCCTCGACCTCGGGAAAGACGATCACCATGCGGCGAAGAGGCAGGCGAGCACCGCCGCCGCCATGGCGAGCGAGGGGCGATCGGTCAGCGCGAAGAGCACCGGGTCCTGGCTCATGCGACCGTGGAGAGCGAGCCGCCACACGCGCACGCTCCAAAAGAGGAGGATCGGGAAGACGAGCCACAACCAGCCGGGCCGGGCGTAGATCGCGCGCGGAAACTGTTCCGCTACGAGATAGACCACGTAGATCAAGGTGGCGGCCACCGTGGTGGCGAGGCCGAGTGCCAGGAGAAGCGGCAGATCGACCGTGGTGTAGCCGCCCCGATCGGAGAGCGCGACCCCACCGTTGCGGGCGAGCTGGTCGAGCTCGGCGTGGCGTTTGACGAGCGCGAGGGAGAGGAAGAAGAACATCGAGAAGGTGAGGAGCCAATAGGAGAGCGGGGTCGAGATCACTTCGGCCCCCGCCAGCACCCGGAGGCTGAAGAGCCCGCCCAGGACGACGACGTCGAGGAGTGCCACCCGCTTGAGGGCGAGCGAGTAGGCGAGGGTGAGGACGAGATAGCCCCCAGCCGCAATCGCGAACGCCCGAGGCAGGAGGAGGGAGAGGGCCGCGGCCGCGACCAGCAGGACCGCCACGGCGACGATCCCGGATCGCAACGGCAGCGTGCCGGCGGCGAAGGGTCGTGCGCGCTTCTCGGGATGGCACCGGTCCGCCTCGAGGTCGAGCAGGTCGTTCACGAGATAGCCCCCCGAGGCCAGGAGCCCGAGGGCGAGGAAGGCGAGCAGCGTGCGGCCGTAGTCGCCGGCCGAGGCGAGCGGTCCGGCGAGCAGCACGGGCACGAAGACGAGCAGGTTCTTGGCCCATTGGTGCAGGCGGAGTGCGCGAAACCAGAGACGCAAGGGCGGCCGAGGCCGGGCAACCCTCGCGACGACGGGCAGGTCCGAGCCCGGAGGCGGCAGCGCGTCCTCGCGCAGAACGAGCCCCACGGCCGAGCACAACAGGGAGGGATCCGGCCGCTCGCCGGCGAGAAGCACGAATGCACCGCCCAGACGGGCGCGCAGCCTCTCCGGCCGCGTCTCCTCGGGATCGAGCACCGCCTCGAACATCCCCGTCCGCTCGGCCAGGACGCGAGCCGGCTCCGGCCCTGCCCGGCTGAACAGCAGTAAGCGTCGGCCGGTCGCGCGTTCTCCCTCAAGGAAGCGCAGGACCTCGGGATCGAGCGGCAACAGCCGCGGATCCGCCAGGCTCGCCATGCGCTGCGCCCCGTCGGGCTCGCGGTCGAACCCGATGGCGCGGCGGAGCAGCCGAAGCGGATCTCGGCGCAGGAGCGCGAGGGCCGCCTCGGTCTCGAGGTCGGTGGCGAGCAGGGCCTCCGCTTCGACCAGAAGGACGGGCGGCGACAGCTGCGGCACCCGCTCGCCCGAACGGCGCGACGCCGCACCCATGATGCCTCCCGCGTCCCGCATCGTTCACCCGCGCGTGTCGGCCACGGGTCCTCGCCTCGTCCTGCGCCGGCAGCGGCGATCCGGCAACCCCGCCACGGGCAGCTCAGCCGTCGGGCATATCGATGTGCGGTCCGCCGGCCGGCCGCACCATCCGCCGGTGCGGGATCCCGGCTTCGTCGAAGATCTCGCCCTCGACCAGAAAGCCGAGCCCCGCATAGAGCCCCGTGACCGGGAGTTGGGCGTTCACGACCGTGGGCCCGAGCCCCATGCCGTCGATCCGGGCGAGGCACCAGGCGAGCATCGCCCGGGCGATGCCGCGGCCGCGCCGGTCCGCGCGGACCGCAACCCGCTCGATCTTGACGGGCCCCTGCGGCCCGAGCCGGCGCCACCGCAGGCAACCGACGATCGCACCATCCAGCCGGGCGATCACGTGCTCGCAGACGTCCTCGAAGCCGTCGACCTCCTCCTCGAGCGGCACGCTCTGCTCGTGCACGAACACCGCGAGGCGCAGATCGAGAGCCGCATGTCGCTCCTCGGCGGTGCGCGCGATCGCGATCACCGGCCCCTCGGCGCGCCGCTCGAGACAGAACGCGAGCATCGGCTGGCGGAAGAGGCGGCCCTCGGGAGTATCGCTGCCGAGCCGGCCCCAAGCCGCCTCGATAGCAGGTCGAGCCTCGGCAAGGCGCGCCTTGCGGGCGGGATCGGCCGCGACGAGGGCCGCGAGCAGCTCCTCGAGGGAGCGGCGCTGGACGAGCTGGACGTAACGCGCGCGCGCCACGGGCGCCAAGCCGAGGGCCTCGGCCCGGCCGAAGGCCGCGAGCGCTGCGGCGCGGATCCCGGTCTCGTCCTCGAGCGGCCGCATGAGCTCGAAATACTCGTCCTCGGCGAGCGGCTCGAGCACCAAGAGCCGGCCGGTCGGGCGGAGCACGCGGGCGGCCTCGACGAGAGCCTCGGTCTGCCGGTGGCGCGGCACGTGGTGGAAGCTGTTGTGGTAGAGGACCGCGTCGAGCACCGCATCGGGGAAGGGCAGCGCCTCGCCGACCCCGGCTGCGAGCCCCGCGGGCCCCAGGGCCGCGCGCGCCCGCTGGAGCCGGGCGGCCTCGACCTCGAGGCCGAAGGCCGTGGCGCCGCGCCGCCGCAGCCAGCCGAGAAGCGCCCCCTCCCCGCAACCGACCTCGAGGACGCTGCGGCCGGGAAGCGGCAGGAGCTCGCCGATCACCTCGGTGGTCCGCCGCACCCTCAGGGCGTTCGCTCGATCGCGCGGGTCTGGAAGATCGCTCGCCATCGCTCCGCCGGGGCTTCAAAGCGGTCCCACGAGCGCTTAGCGTTCCGCACGGGGTGCCGCAACCGGAGCCGCGGGCGCCCGGGAGAACGGATGCGCGGCGATCTGCTGGTGATCGGCATCCTGTTCGCGCTTCTGGTCGTGAGCGCGGCGGTCGCCCTGTGGGTCTGGAACGAGCTCGCCGACGTGGCGCTCGACCTGCACGGCTGGCTCGCGCTCGCGGGCGGTGTCGCGGCCACCTTCCTTCTGGGCGTGGGCCTCATGACGCTCGTCTATCAGAGCCATCGCCGCGGCTTCGACGAGCGCGCCGGCCACGATCGGGACGGTTGAGCGGCTGTGCTCGTCGCGGTGGAGGACCCGCTCGAGGGCGGCGAAATCCCGGCCGCGAGCGCCCTCGCCATGGCCGATCTCGGCCCGAACGCTCCGCTCGCGCTCGTGGTCGGCGTGGCTTGCGGGCCGAACCGGCTCCTCCTGCCGCGGTACGGTCGGCTGCAGCTCGAGCCGCTCACCGAGCTCGCCGACCCGTTCGGCAGCGCCCGGGCCCTCGCTGCCGCGGATTTCGACGGCGACGGTGTCGAGGAGATCTGGGTCGCCAACGGCGATCCCGGCAGAACGCATCCGGCGCGCGCCGATCGGCTGTTCGACCCGAGCGACGACGGCTTCCGCGACCTGTTGGCCGAGCCCGACGCGGCGGAGCTCGGCGCCCTTCCGCAGAGCCTCGCGGTGCGGCCGCTCGATCGGCTCGGCAGCGGCCGCTACGGCTTCCTTCTGGCCGGCGCGGGCGGCCCCTTGCGGTTGATCGAGCGGGAGGGGCCGGCGGGGCTGGTCGATGCCGCCGCGCGGGCCGCGCTCGACGAGCTGATCCACGGCACAGCCGTCGCCTACGGTCCGCTCGGGGGCAGCGGGCTCGACCTGTTCGTGGGGGCCGCCACGGGCCCGAGCGCGCTCTTCCGCGCAGCGGGCCTCGGCCGTTGGGTCGAGGTCGCCGAGGCGGCGGGCCTCGCGGTGCCCGATCTCGGTGCCGTCGATGCGGCGATCCTCGAGGTGGACGGTGCCGGCACGATGGGGCTCTTTTGCCTGCGGCGCCGTGGCTCGCATCTGCTCTGGGTTCCCGATGCCGCCGGGTTCCTCCACGATCGCGCGCCACCGACCCTGGCCCGGCCCTCGGCCGCCACCGCACTCCTCGTGGCCGACCTCGACAACGACGGTTTCGAGGAGATCCTGATCGCCAATGCCGGCGAGCCCAACCGGCTGCTCGCCTGGCGCGAGCAGGGCTGGCGGCCGATCGATCCGGGCGACGCCATGGAACCGGCGAGCCTGCCGACGGCGCTCGCTGCCACCGACCTCGACGGCGACGGCCGACTCGAGGTGCTGATCGCCCGAGCGAGCGGCAGGGGCGGCGGGCTCGGTCTCTACCGGGTCGACGGGCCCGACCACGCCTGGCTCAGGGTCGCACTGCGCACCCCGCAAGGAGCGCCGGCGCGCGGCGCTCTCTTGCGGTTGTTCGCCGGTGGCCGCCACCAGTTCCGCGTCCTGGGCGAGGGGGCGCGTGGCGCGGGCGAGCCGGTCGCGCATTTCGGGCTCGGCACGGGCGAGCGCGTCGAGCGGCTCGACATCCGCTGGCCGGACGGCACGGTCGAACGGCTCGAGGACCTGCCGGCCCGCCGGACGCTGGTCGTGCCGCACCCGCTCGCCCGGGCTACACCCCAGGGGGAGGCGCGCGCATGAGCGAGATCGAGGAGCCGGGCTTTCACGGAGTCTTCCCCTATCTCGTCTCACCGGTCGAGCCCGAGGGACGGATCCGCGAGAAGGCCCTGGCCCGGCTCGTCGAGTCCCTCGTGGAGCGGGGCGTGCACGGCCTCACCCCGCTCGGCTCGACCGGCGAGTTCGCCTGTCTCGACGCGGCGTAACGCTAGCGCATCGTCGAGGTCGTGATCGAGGCGGCGGCCGGCCGGGTCCCGGTCGTCCCCGGCGTGGCCGCCACCACGACGGCCGAGGCGGTCCGCCAGACCCGGCTCTGGGAGAAGCTCGGCGCGAGCGGGATCCTCGCCGTGCTCGAGGCCTATTTCCCGCTGCCCGATGCGGCGGTCGAAGCCTATTTCCGAGCGATCGCCGAGGCCACGGCCCTGCCCGTCGTGCTCTACACCAACCCGAACTTCCAGCGGGTCGATCTCTC
>CALBAK010000119.1 GCA_937926445.1 uncultured Alphaproteobacteria bacterium | reverse complement strand
CGGCGCCTGGCCGGTCGAGGCGGTGGCGATCATGGACCGGATCGTCGCCGAGGTGGAGCGCGACGAACTCTACCGCGCCTATCTGGATGCCTTCCACGCCTCCGCCCGGCAGACCTCGGCGGACGCGATCACCCAGGCCGCGGCGCGGGTGGCGCACACGCTCGGCTCGGCCTGCATCGTGACCTACACGACCTCGGGTGCGACGGCGCTCAGGGCCGCGCGCGAGCGCCCCGACCATCCGATCCTTGGCCTCATCACCCGCATGCCCACGGCCCGGAAGCTCACCCTCGCCTGGGGCATCCATCCGGTCTTCACCGAGGACGCGCGGGATCTCGACGAAATGGTGCAGAAGGCCCGCCGGTTCGCCCGCGCCGAGGGCTTCGCCGAGCCCGGCAACTCGATCGTGATCACGGCCGGCCTGCCTTTCGGCACACCCGGCGCCACCAACCTCCTGCGCGTCGCCTGGGTGACCTGAGCCGCCCCGTGACCCGCCGAGCGAGGAGGTGGCGCGATCGGGGCGACCGCTCGACCTCCCTCGGCGCAGCGCCGAAAGCGGAGCATCGGCCCGATCGGGCGGCGGCCGAACAATCCCCGTCGCGCAAGATCCTCCCGCCCAGCCCCACGCGCGCCGAACGGAGAGGAACTGGATCGGCTTTTCGATTTCGCTCCGAGAGCGTCCGGCGAAGCGGCGGTGCGTCCTTGGCGAGCAGGGCCCACGATCTCGTCTCCGGGCTTCGAGAAACGTCGGTCGATCCACACCGATCGGTGTTGGACCTTCACGACCTACTCGGCCAACGGCAAAGGCTGTAGTGCAGAAGAACGCTACGATTGTATGAGCCTCGAGGACGTTAAGAAGATCTCCCTCGCCGAGTGGGTCGCCGACGATTCCGTCCTTCTCCTCTGGGTAACGGACCCTCTCCCGGAAAAGGCTTTCGCGGTTATCCGCGGCTGGGGATTCACCTGCAAGACGGTAGGTTTCTATTGGGTCAAGCAGAATCCGGGCGGTTCCGGCTTCTTCGCGGGCCTCGGCTTCCGGACGCGCGCCAACCCCGAACGGTGTCTTCTGGCGACCCGGCCCAGCCCCGGACGCAAGTCTGCCGACGTACCGAAACTCGTCGTCTCGCCCCGCCGCGAGCACAGCCGTGAACCGGGCGAGATGTACGGCCTCAACGAGCGTCTCGCAGACGGCCCCCTATCTCGAAATGTTCGCCCGGACCCCTCGGCCAGGGTGGGATGCCAGGGGCGCGGAGGTTGGTCTGTTCGATCAGGACAGGGCCCCGGCCCGACGCTGGCCCTTCAACCGCTATCCGAAGGCCGCCGAACAGAGGTACCTCCCGAATTGCTCGACGCGCGGCGGCGCGGTCGCCCGCCGAAGTGCCGCCCGGTCCTTCGACCACCTCGATCCCTCGGGTCGCGCGAGATGGTGCCCGACCTCGATCGCCCCAGGTCCGCGTCGCATGCATCCGAGCCTCGATGGCCGGTAGCCGATGGTGCGCCTAGTCTGCTATTCGTCAAAGAGCATTGAACTACGACCGCTGCTAGGCTATAAATCCTAGCAACGGCCGGGTGGACCGGGAACCGCCCATGCCCGACCTCGCCCACCGTGCCGCCCGCCTGCACCGCGAGGCGATCGTCTGGGACGCCCACGCCTGCCTGCCGCTCCACGCGGACGCCGAGCTCGCCGTGCTCCGCCGCCACCGGGCCGCGGGCGCCACCTTCGTCTCGGTCAACATCGGCATGGACATGAACCCCTTGCCGCAGATCTTGACCGTGCTCGCCTCCTTCCGGGCGCAACTGCGCGCGCATCCCGACCTCTTCGTCCCGGTCGATACGGTCGAGGACGTCTTGCGCGCCAAGGTCGAAGGCAAGCTCGCGGTCGCCTTCGACCTCGAAGGGGCGGTGCCGCTGCAGGGTCGGCCCGAGATGGTGGCGCTCTTCTACGATCTCGGCGTGCGGCAGATGCACCTCGCCTACAACCGCAACAACGCGGTGGGCGGCGGCTGCTACGACGCGGACGTTCCCCTGACCTCGCTCGGCCGGCGGATCGTCGAGGCGATCTACGCCTGCGGCATGCTCATGGACCTCTCGCATACCGGCCACCGCACGAGCCTCGACATCATGGCGATGGGCCTCGGCCCCGTGATCTTCAGCCACGCCAACCCGCGCGCTCTCAGAGGCGACCGGCGCAACCTCACGAACGAGCAGATCGACGCCTGCGCCGCCACGGGTGGCATCGTCTGCGTCAACGGTGTCGGCCGCTTCCTGACCGACCCCCGGGGCGGCACACCCGCGATCCTCGATGCGATCGACTGGCTCGCCGAGCGGATCGGCCCCGCCCGCGTGGGCCTCGGCATCGACTACAGCTACCCGGCCCAAGGGCTCGACGACGAGCCGCCGGGTCTGAACCGCGACTATTGGTGGCCGCGGAGCGAGGGCTACGGCGTCGGCCTATCGGGCATCCGGATCGCTGCCCCGGAGCAGCTCCCCGAGATCACCGAGGGCCTCTTGGCCCGCGGC
>CALBAK010000118.1 GCA_937926445.1 uncultured Alphaproteobacteria bacterium | reverse complement strand
GCTCGTCGCCGAGGCCTGGGCCATGGAGCGGCCGGTCCTGCCCGCCCCGCACCAGATCCTGGTCGAACTGAAAAAGACGGTCCTCGACCTGCCGGCCGGCTCGCGCCGCTCGCTCCTCTACCATGCCGGGGTCACGCTCTCGTCCACACTCCTGGGCTTCGTCCTCGGCACCGCCCTCGGCATCGCGCTCGCGGTGGCGATCGTCCACAGCCCCACCCTCGATCGTGCGCTCCTGCCCTGGATCGTCGCCTCGCAGACCGTGCCGATCCTGGCGATCGCGCCCATCATCGTCGTGGTGCTCGCCGCCGTGGGACTCACGGGGCTCCTGCCGAAAGCCCTGATCTCGACCTATCTCTGCTTCTTCCCGGTGACGATCGGCATGGTGAAGGGGCTACGCTCGCCCGAGCCGATCCAGCTCGAGCTCATGAAGACCTGGAACGCCGATGCGCGGCAGGTGCTGCGATATTTGCGCTTTCCGGCTTCGCTACCGTTCCTCTTCACGAGCCTGAAAGTGGCGGTCTCGATCGCCCTCGTGGGTGCGATCGTGGGCGAGCTCCCGACCGGGGCCGTGGCCGGGCTCGGGGCGCGCCTTCTGACCGGCTCCTATTACGGCCAGACGGTGCAGATCTGGGCGGCCCTCGTCATGGCCTCGCTCTTGGCGGCGCTGTTGGTGGCGGCCGTGGGCCTCGCCGAGCGGCTGGTGCGTGGCCGGCTCGGAGGCGGCCCGTGAGTGCGTTCGAGGCGATCGACCGGATGACGGGCGAAGCGCGCGCCGAGGCCGGGACGGGAGCGCTGATCGCGGCGGTCGGGGCGCTCTTTCTGCCGATCGGCCCCGCCGGCTGGTTCTTCGCCCGGCCGCTCGCACTACTGCTCGTTCTCGTGCTCGTGGTCGTGCTCGCGGCGACGCGCGGCGCGAAGACGGGCCTCCTCCCGGGCCTCGCCCTTGCCGGCGCCGTGCTCCTGGTCTCGGCGGCGCCCCTCCTTCTGATCGACCCCGCCGACCCGCCGGGGTCGCGCGGACCCGGGATCTGGCTCCTGCTCGCGGCCCTCTTCCTCGCGGCCTTTCGGGCGATGGGGCTCTTGGCGGCGGCGACCGCACGGCAGGGGCCCGGGGCGCTCCTCGTGCCGGGGCTGTTCGGGGTGGGCGTGCTCTATGTCTGGGAGCTGCTGGTCCGCGGCTTCGGCATCCCGGGCGTGCTGTTGCCGCCGCCCTCGGCGATCGGCCGGGCGCTCGTGGCGCATGCCGACGTCCTGCGGGCCGATTTCGTCCAGACCTTCGTGCGGGCGGTGATCCCGGGCTGGGCCATGGGCTGTGCGGCCGGCTTCGCCGTCGCGCTTCTGGCCGATCGGGTCCCGTTCCTCGCCCGCGGTCTGTTGCCGCTCGGCAACCTCGTCGCGGCCCTGCCGATCGTCGGCATCGCCCCCATCCTCGTCATGTGGTTCGGCTTCGATTGGCAATCGAAGGCCGCGGTCGTCGTCGTCATGACCTTCTTCCCGATGCTCGTGAACACGCTCGAGGGGCTGCGAGCAGCGGGAAGGCTCGAACTCGATCTGATGCGGTCCTATGCAGCCTCCTACCTCGCGAGCCTTTGGAAGCTGCGGCTGCCGACCGCGCTGCCCTTCGTCTTCAACGCCTTGAAGATCAACAGCACGCTCGCGCTCATCGGGGCGATCGTCGCCGAGTTCTTCGGCACCCCCATCGTCGGCATGGGCTTTCGGATCTCGACCGAGGTCGCGAAGATGGCGCTCGACCTCGTCTGGGCGACGATCGCGGTCGCCGCCGTTTCGGGTTCGGCCACCTACGGGCTTCTGGCGGTTCTGGAACGGCGGCTCACCTTCTGGCATCCCTCGTTTCGACGGGTGGCGGGCTGAGGCGGACGGAGGGGCCGGCCGCCGCCGCCGAACGCAGAAAAGAGGAGGCGAGGATGCGAGCGGTATGGCTGGCCGGTGCGGCGGCGCTGGCGCTTCTGGCGGGCGAAGCCCGAGCGGCCGACAAGATGACCCTGCAGCTCAAATGGGTGACGCAAGCCCAGTTCGCGGGCTATTTTGTCGCCAAGGACAAGGGCATCTACCAGAAATACGGGCTGGATGTGACGATCAAGCCCGGCGGACCGGACATCGCTCCGCCGCAGGTGATCGCCGGCGGCGGCGCCGACGTGATCGTCGAGTGGATGCCGGCGGCCCTCGCCGCGCGCGAGAAGGGCCTACCGCTCGTCAACATCGCACAAGTGTTCAAGAAGTCTGGCATGATGCTGACCTGTCGCAAGGAGACCGGCATCAAGGACCCGAAGACCGACTTCAAAGGCAGAACACTCGGCGTCTGGTTCGCCGGCAACGAATATCCGTTTCTCTCTTGGATGAGCCAGCTCGGGCTGTCGACCAAGGGTGGGCCGGACGGGGTGACGGTCTTGAAGCAGGGCTTCAACGTCGACCCGCTTTTGCAGAAGCAGGCCGACTGCATCAGCACGATGACCTACAACGAGTACTGGCAGGTCATCGATGCCGGCTACAAGCCCGAGGACCTCGTCGTCTTCAAGTACGAAGACCAGGGGGTGGCGACGCTCGAGGACGGGCTCTACACCCTCGAGCGCACGCTCGCCGATCCCAAGGCCGTGGAGCGGCTCGGGCGCTTCTTGAAGGCCTCGATGGAGGGCTGGGCCTGGGCAATCCAGCACCAGGACCAGGCGGCCACGATCGTGCTCGACAACGACACGACGGGTGCCCAGACCGAGAAGCACCAGAAGCGGATGATGGGCGAGATCGCCAAGCTGATCGACAAGGGTGGCTCCAAGGGAATCGGCTATCTCGACCCCGAGGACTACGAGCGGACCGTCAAGGTGCTCCTGGCCGGCGGTTCGGATCCGGTGATCTCGAAGGCCCCGACCGGTGCCTGGACGCACGCGGTCTGGAACGCTCAGCCCAAGTGAGCCGGCTTCACGGCGGGGTGGCCGGTTCCCGGCCACCTCGGAGCGGCCGATCGCAGGGGCGATCGTGACCGTGCCCGAGCCCAGCCGCGTCGAGGATTGGCTGCCGCTCTTCTTCTTCGGCACGCTCATGGACCCCGAGATCCTGGGGCTCGTGATCGGCCGGCCGGTCGATCCGGCCGAGCTCGAGCCGGCTCGGCTCAAGGGGTTCCGGCGCGTGCGGGTGCAAGGCGCGAGCTATCCCATGCTCGTCCCCGACCCCACGGGCCGGGTCGAGGGCCGGCTCTGGCGCACCGGCGACAGGCGGGAGCGTGCCCGGCTCGATGCCTACGAGGGGCCGGGCTACCGGCTCGAGCTCGTGAGGGTCGAGACACGATCGGGCGAGCGGGTCGCGGCACTCGTCTATCGGGCGGTGCCGGGGTTGCTCCGACCGACCGAGGAGGCTTGGGAGCTCGCCGCCTGGCAGACCCGCTTCAAGCCGCTCTATCTCGGCCGCGGGGCGGATCTGATCGGCGCCGAACTGCCATGAGCGGGGCGTTGCGGGCGAACGCGATCGCCGCGGCGAGCGTGCTCGTCTCGGCGACCACCTTTCCGGCCACCGACCGACTGCTCGAGGACTGGTCGGTGCTGCCGCTCGCCGCCTCGCGGCTGCTCGTGGCCGGGCTCGCGGTCGCCCTCCTCGCGCTCGCGATCGGCGAAGCCCGAGGCCGGCGCCGGGCGCATCTCGCGCCCGCGGCTCTCCTGGGCGGCCTCGGGCTCGGCGGCTCGGTGGGCTCGTGATCCTGGGTCAGGCGCTGACCGACGGGCTCGCCGGCCCGCGAGCGGTCGCCGGCCGAGGCTCTCCCCCTGGCGCGCGCCGCCGGCCGTGGCATGATCGCGGCCCGATCGGGGAGAAACGTCCATGGCGATGCGGCTCTCGAGCCCGGCCTTCCCGGCCGGCGGCCGGATTCCCGACCGACACACTTGCGAAGGCGCCGATCTGTCCCCACCCGTTTCGTGGAGCGGCGCGCCGCCCGGCACCCGCAGCTTCGTGCTCGTCTGCGAGGACCGCGACGCGCCCGCCGGCACCTGGTACCACTGGGCGGTCTTCGACATCCCCTCCGACCAGACGAGCCTTCCCGAAGGCCTCGCCAAGGCCGAGAAGGTCGGCCGGTTGCGCCAGGCGATCAACGATTTCCGCAAGCCCGGTTGGGGCGGCCCCTGCCCGCCCAGGGGGCACGGCACGCACCACTACCGCTTCCTGCTCCTGGCACTCTCGGTCGCGACGCTGCCGCTCGGGGCCAGGCCCGGCTGCCGCGAGGTCCTGGCCGCGGCCGAGCCGCAGGTGATCGCCGGAACCGAGCTCGTCGGCACCTATTCGCGCTGAGCCGGCGCGCGCAGGCGGACTGTGCGGGAGCGGCCGGACTGGTAGAAGGCGGGCCGTACGGGCGCCGAGGGGGAGAACGGATGTGGGGAGGAAGCCCGCGTCGATCGCGTTCGCGGCGATCGGCCTCGATCATCGCCACATCTACGAGATGGTCGGCCGGCTCCTCGAGCTCGGCTGCCGCTGCAAGGGCTTCTGGACCGAGGGCACGCCGCAGCCCTTGTTCGGCTTCCGCGAGCGCTTCCCGGACATCCCGCGGGTCGAGGACCGCCGTCGCCTGCTCGAGGATCCCGAGGTCCGGCTCGTGCTGACCGCGGCTCCCAACGACGAGCGCGCGTCGATCGCCATCGAGGCGATGCGGCACGGCAAGGACGTGATGAGCGACAAGCCGGGCTGCGTCTCGCTGGACCAGCTCGAGGCGTTGCGCCGGACCCAGGCCGAGACCGGGCGGATCTGGTCGGTCAACTTCTCCGAGCGCTTCGAGGTCCGCGCCGTGACCCGCGCGCTCGAGCTCGTGCGAGGGGGCGCGATCGGCGAGGTCGTCCACACCGCGGGCCTCGGTCCGCACCGTCTCAACCGGCATCTCAGGCCCGCCTGGTTCTTCGAGCGGCGGCGCTACGGCGGCGTGCTCGCCGACATCGGCAGTCACCAGTGCGACCAGTTCCTGGCCTTCACCGGCGCCAGGGAAGCGAGCGTGGTGGCGGCACGGGTGGCCAACCTCGCCAACCCGGCCGATCCGGGCCTGCAGGACTTCGGTGAGGCGATGCTGCGCGCCGGCCGGGCGAGCGGCTATTTCCGGGTCGACTGGTACACCCCGGACGGGCTGCCGACCTGGGGCGACGGCCGGCTCTTCGTGCTCGGCACCGAGGGCTATCTCGAGCTCCGCAAATATGTCGACATCGGCGGTGCCCCGGGCATCGACCATCTCTTCCTGGTCGACCGCGAGGGCGTGCGGAAGATCGACTGTGCCGATGCCGAGCTGCCCTATTACCGCCTCCTCGTGGAAGACGTGCTCGAGCGCAGCGAGCGGGCGATGTCGCAGGCGCACACCTTCGCCGCCACCGAGCTCGCCTTGCGTGCCCAGGCGCTCGCGGAAGCCCAGGGGGCCGTGCCGTGAGCGGCAGACGGCGGATCGCCGTCGTGGGCGCCGGGATCGGCGCCCAGCATCTCGACGCGCTCCTGCTCCTCCAGGACGTCTGGGAGGTGCGGGTGATCTGCGACCGGGATCTCGCCCGGGCGCGAGCGCTCGCCGCTCGCGCCCCCGGAAGCGAGGTCGAGAGCTCGCTCGAGCGGGTTCTGGCGCGCGACGATGTCGACGTGGTCGACATCTGCCTGCCGCCCTCGCTCCACGCGCCGGCCGTGCGTGCCGCTCTCGAGCAGGGCAAGGACGTGGTCTGCGAGAAGCCGCTCGCCGGCTCGCTCGCCGAGGTCGACGGCATCGCCGCCCTGGCCAAGGCCCGAGGGCGCGTGGTCTGCCCCGTCTACCAGTATCGGTTCGGGAACGGCATCCGGAAACTCTGGCGCCTGATCGAGGCGGGTGTGCCGGGGCGGCCCCTGGTCGCCACGGTCGAGACCCATTGGGACCGTGGCCCGGCCTATTATCGGGTCCCCTGGCGCGGGCGGAAGGACAGCGAGCTCGGCGGCGCGCTCGTGAGCCACGCGATCCACGCCCACGATCTCTTGACCGAGGTCCTGGGTCCGGCCCGCCGGGTCCAGGCGACGATTGCCACCCGAGTCAACTGCATCGAGACCGAGGACTGCGCCGCCGCCTGTCTCGAGATGGCGGACGGCACGCTCGTGACCCTCTCGGTGACGCTCGGCTCGGCCGAGGAGATCACCCGCCTGCGGTTCTGCTTCGCCCATCTCACGGTCGAGAGCGCGCTCTCCCCGTACCGGCCGGCCGGCGACCCCTGGCGCTTCGTTCCCCGCGATCCCGAGACCGCGGCCGAGGTCAAGCGCCTGCTCGAGGATTTCCGGCCGGGTCCAGAGGGTTACCAGGGCCTGTTCGCCGAGCTCGCGGCGAGCCTCGAGACGGGCGAGGAGCCGCCCGTGACGCTCGCCGACGCGCGCCGGTCGGTCGAGCTCGCGACCGCCCTCTATTACGCCGCCGCCACCCGCGAGGCGGTCGAGCTGCCGCTGCGCGCCTCGCACCCGGCCTATGGGGGGTGGTTGCGCTGGCTGCCGGCCTAAGTCATCGTCCCGTCGCCGGCCGCTGGCAGGCCATCGGCGGACCGGGATCCGGCTGCGGGAAGGCGAGGATGCGGGTTCGGTGGATCGGTGCGGCGATGATCGCGCTCGGCGTGCTGGCGGCCTCCGCGGCCACCGAGCTGCGCTTCATGTGCTACCAGGACGGCAACGAGTGCGACGTCGCCAAGGCCCTGCTCGAGGACTTTCACAAGTCCAATCCGGACATCAAGGTCACTGTCGCCACCGTGCCCTACGAGGCCATCCTCGAGCGTCTGCCCGTCCAACTTGCCGCCGGCCAGGGTCCGGATCTGGCCCGGGTCACGGACCTGGGTGGCCTCGGCAAGTATTATCTCGACATCGCACCCTATGTGAACGCGGCTTACTGGGAGTAGAATTTCACCGCCACCCTGCCCTGGTTCCGGAGCGGCTCCGCCGACAAGGGCATCTACGGCGTGATGCCCCAGCTCACGATCACGGGCGGGTTCGTGAACCGGACGCTCTTCGAGCAGGCCAAGGTCGAGCTGCCCGGGCCCCAGGCGAGCTGGGACGAGTGGGCAGAGGCCACGCGCAAGGTCGCCGAGGCCACCCAGACTCGCTTCCCGATGGCGATCGATCGCACCGGTCACCGCGTGGCCGGGCCCGCCATCTCTTACGGCGCCGAGATCTTCGCCGCCGACGGCACACCCGCGCTCGTCGACGACGGCTTCAAGACCCTCATGGCCAAGCTCGTCGCCTGGATGAAGGACGGCACGATGGCCCGTGACGTCTGGGTGAGCCAGGGCGGTGCGGCCTACCAGGACGCCGCCCAGGAGTTCATCAACGGACGAGTCGTCTACTACTATTCCGGCAGCTGGCAGACCGGCCGCTTCGAGAAAGCGATCGGCGACGCCTTCGACTGGGAGGTGGTGGGCTCGCCCTGCGGCCCGGCGGCCTGCAGCGGGATGCCCGGTGACGCCGCACTCGTCGCCTTCACGCGGACCGCGGCCCCACAGGCGGCCGCCAAGGTCTTGGACTTCTTCGCTTCCGAGCCGGTCCACGCGCAGCTCGTCGAGCGCACCAAGAAGGTGCCCGCGCACAAGGGCATCGCCGCCAAGGGACTCGCCTATCAGGACGCCGGTCCGGCCGGCTGCAAGGCGCTCCAGGCCTGGGCCCGCCGGGTCGCCGAGATCGCGCCCGCGGCCTACGCCTGTCGGGACTATCCGTTGAACCGGGTGATGTTCAACGCCACGACGACCCGGGTCACCCAGGCGATCGTGGGCGCTCTCCTTCGACGAGGCGATGGCCAAGCTCCAGACCGACATCGCCGAGGCCGTGGCTCAGGCCAAGAAGTAGGGGAGGCCGCCGAGTGCGCCCGGTGCCCCCGGCCGTACCGGGGTCGCGTCTCCTGCGCCCGCACCACTTTTTGGCCGATCTCGTGGACCGGCCGATGGTGGCCGTGCACCGCCGCATCGGCCGGAACCGCTTCGCCTGGATCTTCCTCCCGCCCAACCTCGTGATCTTCGGTATTTTGACCTATTTGCCGATCGCTTTGAACTTCGGCTACGCCACGACCGGTGGACTCGCGGTCCTGGCGACCGAGCGGCCTTTCGTCGGTTTCGAGAACTTCGCGAGCCTGCTCGACTGCCGCGATTATCTGGACCCCTCGACCTGCTCGAAGGACCTCTTCTGGCGCGCGCTCTTCAACACCGGCCGGTTCGTGCTCCTCCAGGTCGGTTTCATGGTCTTGTTCTCGCTGATCACGGCCCTCGTGCTCGACCGCGAGATCAAGGGGCGCGGCTTCTTCCGCGGCGTCTTCTTCTACCCCGTGCTGTTGAATCCCGTCGTCTTGGCTCTGATCTGGAAGTGGATCCTCCAGCGCGAGGGCGTGCTCGATGCCTTTATCGCCGCCTTCGGTGGCGAGCCGATCTTGTGGCTCATGGACGCGGGCTGGTCCTTCTTCTGGGTGGTGTTCGTCTCGATCTGGGCGCACACGGGCTTCTACACGCTCATCCTGTTGGCCGGCCTGCAGGCGATCCCGAAGGACGTCTACGAGGCGGCCGAGATGGATACGGCCTCGCCCTGGCGCAAGCTCACCCGGATCACCCTGCCGTCGCTGATGCCGATCATGCTGGTCGTGATCGTGCTCGCCTTGATCAAGGGCGTGCAGACCTTCGACGAGATCCACGTCCTGACGGGCGGCGGGCCGGGTTCTGCCACGATGCCGATCGTCCAGTACATCTACGAGACGGGCTTCGCCGTACAGCCGCGGCTCTTCGGGCTCGCCGCTTTCGCCTCCCTCCTCCTCGCGGCCCTCCTCATGGTCCTCACCCTCCTCCAGCTCCGGGCGAACCGGACGAGCTACCGTGGCTAGTGCCGCCACTCCGGGCCTCGTCGATTTTTCTTGACCCGCACGCGCGGTAAGGGCGGGCTGCATCGGACCGACCGGCTCGCTTACGGCTATCTCTTGCTCGGCGTCGTCCTCGATGTTCGGGCCCGTCGTCTGGGTGGTCCTGTGCTCCTTCAAGAGCGAGGCCCAGCTCGTGGAGTTCCCGCCCTCGGCGCTGCCCTACGGCCAGGTGACCGTGACCGTGCCGGGCCATCCCGAGCCTCTGCCGCTCTTCCGCGTCCGCCTGCCGGACGGCGCGGTCGCGGAGATGGCCCAACTCCGCCGGATCGGCATCCAGGCCCAGATGGTCGATCCGGCCGCGCCCGAGCGGGTGATCCGCGTCGACGTCGCCGATCGCGAGCCGGTCCGCGCCCTCTCCCTCGCCAACGAGAATTACACGGCCCTCTTCGAGCGTTTTCACTTCCTGCGCTATTTGTGGAACTCGGTGTTCATCACCGTGACCGCCACGCTGATCATGCTGCTCGTCAATTCGATGGCGGCCTATACGCTCGCGAAATACGACTTCCGCGGCCGTGACTTGGTTTTCGTGCTCACCATCGCGACGCTCCTGATCCCACCGACCGTGGTACTCGTGCCGGTCTTCCTCGTCGTTTCCGAACTCGGGCTGTTGAATTCCCCCTGGGGTGTGATCTGGCCGGGTACGGCGACCCCGACCGGCGTCTTCCTCCTCCGCCAATCCATGCTCACGATCCCCGACGAGCTGATCGACGCGGCGAGGATGGACAATGCCTCGGAATGGAAGATCTACTGGCGGATCGTGTTTCTGCTCGCCGCCCCGGCGCTCGCCGTCCTCGCTATCTTCGCGGTGATGTGGCGCTGGAACGACTTTCTTTTGCCGTTGATTGTGGTTTCCCGGTCGGAGCAGTTCACGCTCCAGGTCGCCCTCAACTCCTTCAAGGGCGAGATGCACACGCAATGGGGTAATCTCCTGGCGATGACGGTGCTGACTTTGTTGCCGATAACGCTCGTCTTCGGTTTCCTGCAACGCTACATCACGAACGGCATCGCCACGACCGTGATCAAGTGGGCCGCGTTCGATGGCCACCGTCGAGCTCGATCGGATGGTCAAACGCTACGGCACCGTCGAGGTGATCCACGGCGTCGAACTCGAGATTCCCTCGGATGCCTTCTGCGTGTTCGTGGGCTCCTCCGGCTGCGGCAAGTCGACGCTCCTGCGCACGATCGCCGGTCTCGAGCCGATCAGCGCGGGCGAGCTCCGGATCGACGGGGTCCGGGTCAACGAGATCCCGGCGGCTCGCCGCGGTCTCGCCATGGTCTTCCGGTCCTATGCTCTCTAACCGCACATGACGGTGCGGCAGAACCTCGCTTTCGGCCTCGAGAACCTGAAGACGCCCGAGGCCGAGATCGCCCGCCCTGTCGCCGAGGCAGCGCGGATGCTTCGGATCGAGGAACTCCTCGACCGTCGGCCCAAGGCGCTCTCGGGCGGCCAGCGGCAACGGGTGGCGATCGGCCGGGCGGTGGTCCGCGAGCCCGAGGTGTTCCTGTTCGACGAGCCGCTCTCGAACCTCGACGCGGAGCTCCGCGTCCAGATGCGGATCGAACTCAAGGCGCTCCACGACTGGCTCGGCAACACGATGATTTACGTCACTCACGACCAGGTCGAGGCCACGACAATGGCCCACCTTATCGTGGTGCTCTCCGGGGGGCGGATCGAGCAGGCCGGCCGCTCGAGCTGTACCATCGCCCCGCCAACCTGTTCGTCGCCGGCTTTCTCGGCAGTCCCAAGACGAATTTCCTGAAAGTCCGGCCGGCCGAGGGCGGGGTGCGGCTGGCCTCGGGCGATCTCTTGGCCATGCCCGATGCGGCGCTCGGTTTCGCCGATCTCACGCTCGGCGTGCGGCCCGAGCATCTCGCGATCGGCTCGTTCGACGGGGCCGGAGTGGCGGGCCGGGTCCGGCTCGCCGAACATCTGGGTGCGGAGTCCTACCTGCACCTCGAGACCGAGGCTGGGCCGCTCACCGTCCGCAGTGGCGGCGACGTCCCGGTCGTTGCGGGCGAGCGACTGCGGATCCTGATCCCGATCGAGGCCTGCCATCTGTTCGGCCCGCACGGCAGGGCGGTGCTCTCTGCCCCGGGCCTGCGCCGCACGGGCCGCTGGGCTTCTCCGGCCGCGTGAGACCCTCGAATCGGGGCCGGCCGGGCCGCGGCGGCGAGCCGACCGGGCTCGCGCCCCTGGACAGGGTGCGGAGGCGACACTTCTCGGGAGAAACCGGAAACCCGACTCGACCCGAGCGCCATGGCGCCGCCGACGTCGAGGGGCTCGCCGGCCGTTCGATGACGATCCGATCACCGGATTGCGGCGGGTCTGCGAAGCGAAAATCGATCGCGGCGGCACGGGACCGCGGGCCCGTCGACCGCTCGGCGAAATCGATCCGGTGCCTTCTGCTCCTCGGCGGGTCGGACCCGGTGTCCCGGAGTTGCTCGTCCTGCAACCGCTCCGAGCGACACGGCGGTGCACTCGACCTCGTCGGGGCCCGCACTCGGGCTTGCCCGGGTCGAGGATGCGGAAGTGACGAAGTCTCCTCCGCTCGAGTTCGCTTCGGAAACGGATCCGTCACCTTGTCGGGCACCGCTCCGCCCTGCACCGGGGAGCCGTCCCGCCGCTGGCCGAGTTCGGATCTCCAGCTTCGACCGCGGGCTGCGAGCTTCCTTCGTTGCGAGCTTCTTCCCTCGAGAGGAAAGTTCGGGGCCGATCAACGGATCCCGCATTCGGTGCGCCCGAGCCGTCCGAGGGCGGCACGGTCGGACCTCGCGACCTGGTGGGCGATCGCCGCTCTTCCCGTCGCATCGGGTCCAGGTGTTGCCGTCGTCGAGGTCCGAAGGAGCGAGCGCGGGCCGGGAAACGATCCGCCCTCGAGCCATGCCAGGTGCGGCCTCGAATCCACCCGGAATTCTTCGACATCGGTCTCGAGACCCCGTTCGGAACGGAGTGCCCTGCCGGCCGCTGGGCCGGGTCCGCGGTCGCATATGCTCCACGAGGAGGAGGTCCCGGTCGGATCGTCCGATCTTAACGGGAGGGACCGGCGCGGGCATCGACGTCTTCGGCGAATGCTCGAATTCGGCGAAACCTCGAAGCGGACCCGGCCACCTTCCGGATGTCCATGCTCCGACGTGTCGGAGCTCGATGGCGAAGGGCCGTAGCCGAAGCGGTCGGGTCTTCGAGGGCCGGGCTTCGAAACATATCTATCGGCGTCTCGACTCCTCGAAAGGGACCGACCCGCGTTCCGGCTCGGGCTCGGACGATCGATCCGTGTCTTTTCGGCCGTCGCGGCGACGCGCGCCAGTGGCCCGGTGGACGGGCTCCCTCGAAAGTGCGACCGAAGCACCGGCCGAGGCCGGGCGGCAGTCGTTTCGAACCCTCGAGGCGCATTTCGGAGGAACGCCTGCCGTGTAGCGATTCGCAGCGCGGACCGTACCCACGTGCCGGTTGCCAGAGACCAGCCGACCCCACCGGTGGCCACCCGTCCTCGAGGTCCCATACGTGTCGGGTCGGAGGACCGACCCCTTCGGATCCGGCGGTGCGACCACCGGCCGCTCGGGCGACGCGGTCGTTCGCCGGGTGGGTTGGTGCCTCCGACCGGAGCGCCTTTCAGAACAAGTTCTTGTAGGCCAGCGCAGCTCGCGGATTGTTCCACTCCGGATAGATCCGGAAATTCTGAGCTTCACAGTTGAAGTAGGCTTCGTAGGCGATCAGGCCGGCGTTCTGCGCGAAGAATTCGCGCATCTTCTGGATATAGAACGGATTGTCGAAGCCGCCACCGCTCTTGTTGCCCAACCCCCATTCGCCGATGGCCAGCTGTTTGCCCCGGCTTCGCGCGAAGTTGGCCCAGAAGTCGAGCTCGGGCTTGAAAGAGGACTGCCACACCGATTCACTGGTCGCTGCAGGCCACTGATCATAGAAGGAGAGGCCGATCACGTTGACGACGTCGTCGCCAGGATAGGCATTGGCAGCGACGTTCTGGTACTTTCCGTTCCACGACTCGCGGTTCACCGACCACTCGATCTTGAGACCGGGCACGACCGATCGCATAACTTGGACGGCGCGACGGAAGCAAGCTTTGAAGCCGCTGTAGTTGCCGTTGATCGACCAGGGGAACCAGTTCCCGTTCGCTTCCCAGCCGAGCCGGATGATGGCGTCCGTCGCTCCACGCCAGACGAGTCTCTGGGCAATGCCGCGATAGTGATTGTCGAAGGCCCCAGCGGCGCACTGGGCGAACTGACCTCTGGACTCGTAGGTCAGGAGCGGGGTGCTGATCGCCAGTACCCGCCCGTTACCACGCTTGGCGGCGAATTCGCTCCCGACCGTACTGCTGAAGAAGGTCAGCATGTTCGACCACGTGTCCTGGGGAGCCCACCCGTGTAGGGCGCTGAACGGCGTACCGCGCCACATCTCGAGCGTGTACAACATGTTGCCGTAATGGCAGCTCATGCCGCTCCGCCAATAGGCCTGCGCCACCGCCTGATCGGCCGCGACGACGCCGAGCGTCGCCGCCACGGCCGTGATCGCGGCGCAACGCCGGACTAGGCTGCGCACGGTACCTTCGCGCATTGTGAACTCCTGGCTGGCGGTTCCGGACTGCGAGGCCGCGCTCGGCAGCCTCCGATGGAGTAGACGCGAACGCTGCCGATTCATTCCCGCCGACACCGATCTTCTGTGGACTGCTCGACGGCGGGAGGGTCTGTTCGCGGCGAACCCGTGAAGATCGTGTACGCCCAACATCGTCGGCTCCGGTTCCATCCGGTTCGGCGGGGCCGGAGCCCCGCCACCTCTGCGGCCTGGTCTCTCGCGAGCAGTGTCTAGAGCGAAGAAATGAAGAAAAGGTGAACGCGCGTGCGCCGCCGGCCGTCGCCGCCGTCTTCGACGGCACCTCACCCCTTCACGCCACCCACCTGCAGCCCGGCGACCACGACTTTCTGGAGCAACGAGACGAGGATCACGGAGGGCAGGAGTGCCAGGAGGCAGATCGCCATCGTCAGGTTGAAGCCATCGTCAGGTCGAAGAAGACGTGGACATCGCCGACGAGTCTGTCGACGACGACCGGTACCGTCATGAACTCGGCCTCGTTCACGAAGACGAGGGGATCGACAGCTCGTTCCAGGCGATGACGAAGACGAGGGCAGCTCAGGAGGCGAGCCCGGGCGCGGCGAGCGGCAGGCTCACCCGCCAAAAGGCGCCGAAGCGCGAGCGACCGTCGATTCGGGCGCTGTCCTCGAGCTCTTTCGAGATCTGGTCGAAATAGGACGCCGAGATCAGGATCGCATAAGGTAAAAGAAAACCCGTCAGCGCCACGATCGCACCTGCGATCGAATTCAAGAGTCCGAGTTGGCGGAAAGCCAAGTAGATCGGGATCATGAGCGTGATCGCCGGCACGAAGCGGGCGAACAGGCTCGCGTTGACAAGCCAACGGGTCCAGCGATAGCGCAATCGAACGATCGTCTAGGCCGAGAGTGCGCCCATGGTGACCGTAAGGAACATCACCGAGAACGGGATTACAGTGCTGGTGGTGAAAGCATAGCGAATTTTCGTGACATTGTCGGGCAGATTGGTGACCTTTTCGAAGATCGCACCACGCTGCTCGCCGCCCGACAGGATCAACCGGAAATTGTCGAGCGTCCATTCTGGCGGCAGAAGAGCTCGCGTGTCCGTCTGCAGGGTTTTTCGGCCTGCAATGCCCCGAGCGTGACGGCGGCGATCGGCAAGAGCGGGAAGGCTATCACCGCAAGGTCGGCGAAGTGCAGGAAGAGGCGGGCTACCGGGCCGGGGGCGAGCATCGGCTAGAGGATCCGCCGGTAGATCGTCTCGACGTAGACGATGGCGAATACGCCCACGATCAGCGCCAAGACCCAGGCCCAGGCGGCCCCAAGTCCGATGTCGTTCGGCGGCCCGAAGGCCTTTTTGTAGCTGTACCAGCCGGCCACCCAGGTGGCATCACCGGGCCTGCCGTGGGTGATCACCCGGATCTCCTCGAAGACGGTGAAGGCGAAGGAGGTCCGCAGCACGAGGATCACGACGATGATCGGGATCAGGAGCGGCAGCGTGATGTGGCGGAAGCGCTGCCAGGCGGTGGCCCCTTCGACGGCTGCCGCCTCGTGTAGCTCGCTACCTATTCCCTGGAGCGCGGCGTGGACGAGCAGCACGGCGAACGGCAAGGTCCGGCAGACACAGGGTACGGTCACGGCATGGAGCGCGGTCGCGGGATGACCCGCCCAGTCGATCGGCTGGTCGATGAGCCCGAAGGTGAACAGAATGCGGTTCAAGAAACCGAACTGGAAACAGTAGAGGAAGGACCGGATCAGGCCGTTGGCGATCGGCGGGATGGCTTAGGGCAGGAGGATGAGGATGCGGGTGATCCGCGAGGTCCGGATCCCCTGCTGGTTGATGAGGAGGCCGATCGCCACGGCGAGCACGAGCTCGGCCACGACCACGATCGCCACGAAGACGAAGGTATTCCTGAGCGAAAGCAAATACAGAAAATCGTTGAACAAGTGGAAGTAATTGTCGAGCCGGCCCAGGGGAACTCGCCGCGGCGCAGCTGCGCCGGGCCCACCCGATTGAAGCTCAGCCAGGCGGCGTAGCCGATCGGGTAGGGCAGCACGTGCGCCATGGTCGAAAGCGTCGGCAGGTTCATGACGAGCGCGAGCCGGCCGGGTGCCGGCTCGCGGCTGCGGCTACGGGCCGGGGCCGCCGCCGCGGCCGGCTCGCTCCGGCTCGCCACGGGGTTCGCCCAGCCGGCTCAGGCGCGCTTCGCCTCGTCGATCGCCTCGACGAGGTTGTCGCAGGCCTGATCGGCCGTGATCTGGCCCGTGAGGCACTTCTGAAGCTCGATGTCGAGGCGGTCCGACCAGGGGAAGTGCCAGGGCTAGTACATCGAGTCGACCACCTCGCCGAGATAGGTGGCCTTCTTCCAGATCTCCAGGATCGCCGGCACGTCACCCCGCGGCGCCCAGCCGGTCCCGATCACCTCGCTGTCCATTACCGACTGGTAGCCCGAGCCCAACATGGCGTCGCGCGCCAGGTTCTCCGCTTGGGTGTAATTTCCGTCCTTGGTTCGCCCGCCCAGGTATTGCAGCAGTTTCCAGGCCCATCCCTTGTCCCGGTTGGCGGTGCACAGGAAGTAGACGTGGGTCACCCCCACCGTCCGACCGTCGCCCGGCGAGCCCCGGACCTTGGCCTTGTCGGCGGTCGGCGACTGGGCGGGATCGTTGGCGACATTGAGCCCGTCATGGTGGTTGGGCCCGCGGTAGAGGTTCTTGCCCGCACCGAAGGCCTTGGCCCGGGCGGTGAACTGCACCTCGAGGCTCTCCGGGTCGGTGAGCTCCTCCTTGGTGCTTGCCGTCCTTGTCAAAGAAGGTGCCGCTCTTGTTCCAGGTCATCTGGTACCAGGTGCCGGGCAGCTGCTCGAGCCCGGCGCCCGCGACCCAGAGGATCGGATATTGGCAAACGCCGTCCTTCTTGGCCTCTCGGCAATGTTCGAGGAGCTCCTCGTAGGACCGGAACGGCTCCATCTTGGCCTTGTCCATGAGGTCCTGGTGATAGTTCCAGACCAGGACGGCCGAGAAATAGGGCAGGCCCACGAGCTTGCCGCCCCGGATCGCCACTTGCTTGGTGAAGCTCGTGAAGTCGGCGGCGTAGTCGGCCGCCCCGGGCAGCCCGTCGAGTGGATCGACCAGCCCTTGCATCACGAAGTTGGCGAAGCTGAAGGGCGAGCTCTGCGAGCCGTCGATCGTCTCGCCACCCGCGAACATCGTCATGAGCTCGGTCGGATGGTCGTTGAAGGAAGAGGTGGTAAAATTGACCGTGACACCCCAGTCATCGGTGTTTTTTTCGATCTTTGTATAGATGTCGCCCTAGGTCCAGACAACCAAATTGACGTCGTCGAACTCGGACTCGGGTGGCACGGCCCAGGGCCCCGCCTGGGCGAAGGCGCGGCGCGGGCCGTGGAAGCCCGTCGTCGCCGCCGCGAGCGCCCCCACCGAGACACCGAGGAGATCCCGTCGCGACCAGCTCGATCCCGTGTGCCGGATGGTTTCCTCCCGCGCCGCACCCTGTACGCGGCTTCCGAAGCAGCTTTTGTGCCGGCTCCGCCGCGGTCAATCGTCGCGGCCGCAGGCGCGGTCCGCGCCGGGGCGCGGTCGGGGATGGCGGCCGAGGACGCGACGGCCTACCCTCGGACCGTCGAACGAGCCGAGGGAGGCGGCCATGAGCGAGCCCCGTGTCACCGGGCCCACGACCCTGTCGAACAGCTTTCTCACCGAGACGATCCAGGTCTGCGTCGTCACCCGCGACCACCGCCGCACGATGGCAGGCATGGTGAAGGCCGGGATCGGCCCCTGGCGGGTCTACACCTTCGGGCCCGAAAGCTGCACGGAAATGACCTACCGGGGCAGGCCCGAGCGTTTCACGTTCAAGCTCTGCATGGCCTGGACCGGGCAAATGTTCTGGGAGATCGTCGAGCCCCTCGAGGGCCCCTCGATCTACAAGGACTTCCTCGAGCGGCACGGGGAGGGTGTGCATCACGTGGCCTTCGCTTGCGGCGATCTCCCTTGGGCGGATAGGGTCCGTTCGTTCGAGAGCCGCGGCTTCGCCTGTATCCAGTCCGGAAAGTGGCTGGGCATCGTGCCCTGGGCCTATTTCGGCACCGAAGAGGCGACGAGCACGACCTTCGAGATTTTCGACATCCCGGCGGACTTCACGATGCCCGAACCCGAGGTCTGGTACCCGGCGCCGCCGCCCGGCTGATCGGCCTCGGACGGCGACGGCGCGGATCGCCGGCGACGCAGCGCCCGCGAGGTCGGCGACGTCCTCACCGAAGATCCGCGACGGCCGCTCGAAGCGGGCGTTCCCCGCTCGGGCGGGGAGCCGTTCGGCCGTGGCCGGGGCAAGGGCCGTGTCGATGCGGGCGCGGCTGAGCAGGCCGGCCTCGGGATGGGGCTTGGGTCGAGCGGTCCGGTGTTCGTTTTCTGGATCGGGCACAGCCGACCCGTGCGACGAGGGTGGCCCGCGTCCGACGCACCATCGCCGCGGCCCTGCACCGGCCGGCGCGCGCTCCCACGGTCGCCGCGGGTCGCGTCTCGGCCCAGGCCCACGATGGTCGGGCGCGGCACGCGGGCGCGCCGATGCTCCAATCTGTCGTTAACCTGTTCTCAACCTTTTCCGGCGAAGCTCGCGGCGGACGCCGAGACGTGCGTCGGTGAGAGAGCAAGACAGGAAGGCGATCCGTGCCATGACGGGCCGTACCGTGCCGCGCCGTCCGCACCACGCGGCGAGCCGCACGCGGGAAACGAGCACGTTCGCGTGCTCGCCCCGGCCGGAGCTGCGGGGGTGGGTGCGGCTCGCGGCGACTCTCGTCTCCCTCGTGGGTACGCTCGCCGGCCTATCGGTTTACGCCCTGGCGCCTGTCCTCGGGCGCGTCGAGGCGGGCCTTCTTCTCGAGGCGAGACGAGCCGGCGCTGGACACGGAGCCGGTGGATCAGGCCCGGCAGTGGGCGATCAGCCGCTCGAGGAAGGTTTCGCAGGCGGCGAGCTGGGAGAGCTCGACGAACTCGTCGGGTTTGTGCGCCTGGGCGATGTCACCGGGGCCGCAGACGATCGCCGGAATCCCGCCGTCGCGGCGGAAGAGGCCACCCTCCGTTCCGTAGGCCACCTTTCGGTGGCCGTTCTTGCCGGCGAGCGCCTTGGTGAGCGTCGTCAGCGCGTGGTCGGCGGCGATGTCGACCGGCGGCAGCTCGGTGGTCTGGTCGAAGCGGATCTCGACAGCGGGGGCGAGCTTCCGCATCGCCGGCAGCATCCGTGCTTCGGCGTGGGCCTTCACCTCTGCGACGAGGGCCGCGAGATCCACCTCGGGCAGGGTCCGGAATTCCCAGTCGAACCAGCAGATCTCGGGGACGATGTTCAGGGTCGTGCCGCCGTGGATCTGGCCCACGTGCGCGGTCGAGTGCGGGACGTCGAAGAGCGGGTCGAACGGGCCTTCCGTGGCCAGCCTGCGGCCGATGTCGCGGATCCGGACGACGAGCTCCGCCGCCCATTCGACAGCGTTGACCGCGGTCGGGGCGAGCGAGGAGTGGGCCGGGGTCCCGGTGACGCTCGTGCGATAGCTCTCCTTGCCCTTGTGGGCGATCACCACCTCCATGCCGGTGGGCTCGCCCACGATCACGCCCAGGGGCTTCACCGGGCAGAGCCGGTCGAGTTCGGCGATCAAGAGGCGCACGCCTTTGCAGCCGACTTCCTCGTCGAAGGAGAGGGCGATGTGGATCGGCTTGGTGAGCGGCCTCTCCAGCATGGCCGGCACCATGGCCAGGACGCAGGCGTCGAAGCCCTTCATGTCGCTCGTACCTCGGCCGAAGGCTCGACCGTCGGCGACCCGCAGACGGAACGGGTCGGCGCTCCAGGGCTGGCCGTCGACCGGCACGACGTCGGTGTGGCCGGAGAGCACGTAGCCGGGCACGTCCGGGGGACCGATCGTGGCGAAAAGATTGACCCACTGGCCGGTCGGATCGCTGACCCGGTGGACCGGCACGTCCAGCCTTCGGAGATAGTCTTCGACCCAGTCGGCGAGGGGTCGGTTGGGGTTGCGGCTCACCGTGTCGAAGCCCACGAGGGTCTCGAGGATCGGCAGACAGCGGGGCGGGCTCATGCGGGGCTCCGGGACGGCACCCGGGCGGAGTTAGGCCCGACCGCCACGGTCGGCAAGTCGCGAGCAGGGGTCGACTTGGCGTGGGCACCGGCCTCTGCTAGCCAAGCGAGGGTCACGATCCGGAGGAGCGCGCGTGAAGCTCGCTGTGTTCATCCATACGAACGAGCGGCAGTATGTCGGCGCCCTCGTCTCGGCGCACTCGATGCGGCGGAACAGCAAACATCCCGAGGCCCTCGATATCCAGATCCTTCACACGCGGGACTTTCCGTTCCTCGCGGCACACCAGGGCCGGAAGTTCAAGCGGGGCAGCGAGTGGCGCGAATGGCGGATGGACGATCTGCAGTCTTTCACGCCGCTGCGCTTCGCGCCGCCCGAGCAGATGGGCTTCGAGGGGCGGGCGGTGATCGTCGATCCGGACATCTTCGCGGTCGGCGACGTTCGGGAGCTGCTCACGCGCGACATGGGCGGCAAGGCCATTCTCTGTCGCAAGCGGCCGGGCAAGGAGAACCTTCCGGGCCATTATGCCACCTCCTGCATGCTGCTCGACTGCGCGAAGCTGAAGCACTGGAGGGTCGAGCAGAATTTCGCCGAACTTTTCACGGGCGAGCGCGACTACGCTCGCTGGATCGAGCTCGAGTACGAAGACCCGGCGACGATCGGCTTGTTCGAACCCGAGTGGAACGATTTCGATCATCTCGACGAGAAGACCAAGCTCATCCACAATACGAAACGCCACACGCAGCCCTGGAAGACCGGGCTGCCCATCGATTTCGTCGAGGCCGACAAGTTCAAGCTCTGGTCTCCCAAGGGCTGGATCCAGAAGGTGCAGCGCTCGCTCTTCGGTCACTACCGCTACTCGGGCACGTACAAGCCGCATCCGGACCCCCGTCAGGAGCGTCTGTTCTTCGCGCTTCTGAAGGACGCGATGAAGGCGGGTGTCGTGACGGACGCCATGCTCGAGGCGGAGATGCGGGCCAACCACGTTCGCCACGATGCCCGCGAGGTTCTGGCCCGTACGCCGGACTGGGAGGAACTCGATCTCCTCGGCCAGGGGATTCGGGCGATGAAGACGGCCGCCTGATCGAGCCTGTCTCCCGGGGGTCGGCCGGTCTTTTCGATACGTACGAGGCCGCAGCCGCGGCCAGAAGCACGTGGGCGCGCGGCGCCACCGTCGAACCCGGCACGCCGTGCGAAGGCCGAGCCGAAACGATCTCGTTGCGGTCGGCGCCGGGACGTGGATGCGCCGGCTCGGAGGGCACGGCGCGAGGCAGCGCGCTCCGCCGCCTCCCGTTCGATCGCAGCCGCTGCGCGCTGGGCCGTGGTGTCCTGTCGACAACCGGCCACGGCGGCCCAGACGCTCACCAGACGGTGGGCGGCGTGGGCGAGCGACGAGCCACCCGGCATGGACGCGCCCCGCGAGCTGTCGGGCGGACGCCGACGGCCGAGTTGTGGTCGCCTGTCGATGGTCGATCGGCCCGACGCGGCGGGGGGCCTTCGGCTCCCGGCGGCCGCGACCGACCGGGTCCGTTTTTTTCCGTTTCGGCCACTGCGGGTACGCGCCGGGCCGGAGCGGACCCGCCGCCCGGCCCTCCCGGGAGGGAGGGCGGGACCCGACCGCATAGCCCGCATCGGCAGCGGGCCGGATCGCCGTTTCGCTGCGCGCGGGGATCAGCCTCACGGCATGGCAGAGCAGATCCGAACGGCCCGACGTTCTTCCTCGGCCGGAGCCGGGGCCGAGCCTTTGCCAGTCGAGACGGCCGGCTCGGGGAGCGGGTCGCCCGCCACCGCCTCGAACGTCGAGGGACAGCCAGCCGAAGCCCGGGAAGCCAAAAGTCCGGCTGCATCTCCTTGCTCGTCCTTGCTGGCCGGCTCGAGCCGGCGAGCGGTTCGGGACTAGCGTCGAGCGAGTCGGCTCGCGGGCGCTCGGCGAAGTAGGGGGCCGAGGAGCTCTCTAATCTCGAGTCGGGAGGTCGCGACCTCCCACTGCCGGTGAGCCCTCGGCTCCGATGCTCGCGAAAACGCTTTCCGCGAGTCGGACGACGATCTGGTCGACCGAAGAGGTGCAGCTGTCCGGATCGCAGTGGGCCGACACTTCGATCTGCTCGGAGAGGTTCTTCCGATCGATGAGCTCGTTCAGCCGCAAAGCCACCCGGTTCGCACTCGCTCTGCAGGCTCGAGGCTCCAGGCGCCGAAGTCTTCGTTCTTCGGGCGGCCCACGCAAGGTCACGGCCGCGGACTTCGGACCAGCTCGATGTCGAAGATACGACCGGGTTCGCTGTCGGCGGACCGGTGACGCGGGAGCAGGCGCGCGAGCCCGTGCGTACCGATCGGGTCACGAGCCGGCCCCGGGGCGGGTGGCGGCGGGGAACCGGGGCGGCGCAGCCTCGGCGGCGGGGGTCTCGCGTTTCGCGTGCCCGAGCGGACGGCCGCCTCGAGGGGGCGCGCGCTGATCGGCCCGACCCCCAGACGACCGCCGCTGCTGCGATCGGAGGCGAGCCGAGGGGGAACGGTCGATGGTGCTCCGCACGCCGCGGGAGGCGGCCGGCGACGGCGGGCGGCCGGGTCACTGCGCCCGCCACGACCCTCCGGGCCGGAGGCATCCGCTCCGTTCGCAACGGGATCGCACGGCAACCACGGTGACTATCGTAACCGGGAGACGGCCGGCCCGGCCGGTCGGAAGCGGCTCGAGACCGGGGGTCGGCACCTGGATCCATCCCGTGGCGCGGTGACGATGCTGCTGCGCGAGACGGGCTCGTGTCGAGCGCCGAGCGAATCCCTTGGAGCCGACAGCGGCCAGCCGCAGTCGGCCGGCGCGGAAGCGGCCGGCGATAGCCGAGTGGTGGAGTCGTGACCCCGACCACAATCCGTCGGGCCGCCGGGCGAGGCTGCGAAAGCAGGGAACGGCTGCATCGACGCCACCGATCGCCCAGGGCGGTCTCGCCGAGGCCGGGGACGGCCGGTCGAAGCTTTGCGTCGGCGCTGCGCGTTCGCCCGGCGGAGGGTCGGGGTGGCGGCGTGGTGCACGCGACCCCAGCCCGCGCATGGGCGATTTCGTGACGCGGCGGCACCCGGACCCGGTGCGCGGGGAACCACGTGCGGCGATCGGTGGTGGGCCGCTTCGGACCCTCGGCCGTGTCCGGCGAGCGAAGATGCAAGTCGAGGAGTTTGGACAACCGAGTTGGCTCGATGTGGCGCCGATGTGCTCGTGGTCTGAGGCTTCGGGTCGGAAGGAGGAGAAGCCAGTTGGAAGCCTCGATCGCGCTGGGCCGGCCGGCGGCACGGCGGGAGGAGCCGAGCGTGCCGAGGGAACTCGATCGCGCGGTTCGCTCGCCGGTCGTGCGGCGCCTCTGCCGAGGGGTCCGGCGCGGCGCTCCACTCGCCCCCACGATCCGAGCGCGGCAACGGGGTGTCGGGGGCGATCGGAAAGCGTGCCGCGAGTGCTCTGTTCCGGACGCTGCTTCGGTGCACGGACCGAAGGCGCGGTACGGGCGCAGTCGAAGGGTGCGGACGACGTCGCCCGCGGCGGGCGCTCTTCGCGGAAAGATGCCGTCACCTGTCGGAGGACCCTGCGGGGTGCGGAGCCGCATCCGTGAACGACGGGCCGGACGACGCGCGCCGTGGGTCGCGTAGGAGGGCTGCGGGAAGCGCGCTCGACCCGGCCCGCTCACGGGTCTATCCCCTGCGTGAACCCAGCGGGAGACTCCTCGTTGGCGAGCGGGGTGACGAGGATGCGGGGCTGGCTGCGGAGCGACGGGCGCAAAGGCATCCGCAACGTGGTTGCCGTGGCGTATCTGGTGGAATGCGCGCGGCACGCGGCCGAGACGATCGCTCGGCCGTTCGAGGACGAGGACGTCCACGTCATCGGATTTCCTGGCTGCTATCGCAACCAGTACGGCTTCGACATCATGAGCCGTCTGTGCACTCATCCGAACGTGGGGGCCGTATTGCTCTGCTCGCTCGGCTGCGAGAGCTTCGACCGGTCGGCGCTCCGGGCGGCCATCGAGGCGAGCGGCCGGCCGGTCGAGACCCTCGTCATCCAGGCCGCGGGCGGCACGCGGAAGACGGTCGAGGCCGGTCGGGCCTGGGTGCGGGAGGCCCTCGAGATCCTGAAGGCGCAGTCGCCCGTACCGATGGGGCTCGACGAGCTCACCGTGGGCACGATCTGCGGCGGGTCGGACGCGACCTCGGGCCTCACCGCCAATCCCGCCATGGGACGCTGCTTCGACCTTCTCGTGCAGGCCGGGGCCCGCTGCATCTTCGAAGAGACGGGCGAGCTCATCGGCTGCGAGCAGCACATGGCGAGCCGGGCGGCCACCCCCGAGCTCGGCCGAGCGATCGTCGCGGCGGTCGACAAGGCGGCTCGCTATTATCGCGTACTCGGCCAATCCTCCTTCGCTCCGGGTAATGCCGAGGGCGGACTAACTACCATCGAGGAGAAGTCGATGGGGGCTTACGCCAAGTCGGGATCCTCGCCGATCGTGGGGCTAATCAAGCCGGGGGATTATCCACCGACGGGCGGACTTTACCTCATGGACGTGGTGCCGGACGGCGAGCCGCGCTTCGGCTTTCCCAACATCAACGACAACGTGGAGATCGCCGAGCTGATCGCCTCCGGCAGCCAGGTGATCCTGTTCTCAACCGGCCGCGGGTCGGTGGTGGGCTCGGCGATCGCGCCCGTCGTCAAGGTCTGTGCCAACCCGGCGACCTACCGGCGGATGGAAGAAGACATGGACGTCGACGCCGGGAGGATTCTCGAGGCGCGGGCCACGCTCGACGAGGTGGGCCGCGAGATCCTCGCCCTGATCGAGCGCGTGGCCTCGGGCGAGCGGACCAAGAGCGAGCTTTTGGGCCATCGCGAGTTCATCATGGGCTACAAGCAGTTCGAGCCCACGGGTCCGGCTTGCCTGCCACGGGCGGCGTGAGGGCGTGGCCGCCGCCCGGGCGGGGGCAGCGGCAGCTTCGATTCTCGACCTTCGGGGGCTCGGCTACGACATCCATTCGAGCGAAGGGATCACTGCCCGAAACGCGTCCATCGGCGACTTTCTTCAAAGTTTTCCAAGAAAACTTTACTATAACCATGAATATCGATACGTGCGCCATCGTCGCGGCGAGGCATGCCGACACTTCGCGAAGACGACGCGAGAGCCGCGAATGCTTCGTGCGTTTCGGGAACCAACGTTGGCCGTGGGAGGAGGCGAAAGGCATTTCGCAGCGAGCGCAGATCGGCGGTGCCGAAAGCATCGGATCGTCGGAACTCGGTCGTGTCGAACCCGGCGCGCGCCGTTCGGCCACAGGGCCTTCCAGTCGACGGGCGAGCGCGTCTCGGGACTCGAGTGCCCGCAACGGGACCGTCCGCTTTCCAGCTTCCCGCTTTCGTCGCGAGCCGCCTTTGAGGGCGAGCCATCGCCGTCGGAGGATCCGCCTCGGCCCGAAAGCTCGGCATCGCCGCGAAAGCCGGGAGATCTCGGGCGAGTTCGGGCCATCCGAATTCGTTGTGGCACCGGCCGGTTCCGAGCCGTGCGATGCCGACCCGGTTACGGCCGTGCCGCCGCTTCGAACCGACGAGCCCGCTCCGAGCCGGGCAGCTCGGCCGAGGCGTGCGAGCACAGCCGAGGGCGCCGGCCCGGCGCATGGTGCACGCAGGCGCAGCTCCCGAGAAGGGCGGCTGCCGGCTACGATCGCCACGGGTGGCGGCCGAGCCCGAACTGCCGCCTTTGACGTTCCGGCGCGGGACCTTCGCTCGGACGGGCACTGGCGGCGCGAGTGCCCTGGAGGCGTCCGGGTCCGTGCGGTTCGCCGGGCCGGCGACGAAGGGTGAAGGTGCCCTCGGATCCGCGCGGCGGGGGTTCGGCTGGACCGGGTCGAGGGTCCAGACTGCTCGACTTGCGCGTCGAGCGATGCCGTACTGTTCGCCACGGGCATGTACCCAGCGCCGGAACATAGCGAATCCGATGCTGGTCTTCGATTTGCCCGCTGTCTGGTTGCGGTCGACGAGCTCGTCAAGAAGTGATTAAGGACTGCGACCAAAATCGATCTGCCAGATCCCACTGGCTCATCGAGCCGTCCTCTGCCATGGTGAAGAAAGTATAAATAAAAAAGCCGCTAGTGGACTGAACGATACATAGGATTCCACTGGCGCGGGCTTTGCTGTATCATCCGGACATGCGAACCTCTATCGAGGTCCGGCTCGGGCCGGGTGATCGGGAGCGGCTGGAGGCCGTTCTGGCCGATCGGAACAGCGCCCAGAAGCATGTCTGGCGGGCGCGGATCGTTCTCGCCACGGCCGAAGGCTGCGGCACTGCCGAGATCATGCGCCGGGCCGGGGTGTCCAAGCCCTCCGTGTGGCGCTGGCAGCGGCGCTTCATGGAGGCGGGCGTCGACGGCTTGCTGCGCGACAGGACGCGCAAGCCCGGCAAGGCGCCGGTCCCGGCCGCGGCGGTGGCGCAACTGATCGAGCGGACGCTGGGCGCCCCCCATGGGCGAGACGACGCACTGGACCGGCCGGGCGATGGCCAAGGTGACGGGCGTGGCGATCAGCACGGTGCAGAAGATCTGGCGCCCCCACGGTCTGGCGCCGCACCGGCTGAGGACCTTCAAGCTCAGCCGTGATCCGCAGTTCGCCGGCAAGGTCCGCGATGTCGTGGGGCTCTACATCGACCCGCCGGCCCACGCCGTCGTACTGTCGGTCGACGAGAAGAGCCAAATCCAGGTCCTCGACCGCACCCAGCCCGGCCTGCCGATGAAGAAGGGCCGGGCCGGCACGATGACCCATGACTACATCCGCAACGGCACCACGACCCCGTTCGCCGCCCTGAATGTGCTCGACGGCACGGTCATCGGCCAGTGCATGCAGCGGCACCGGCACCAGGAGTTCCAGCGCTTCTTGAACACGATCGAGCCCAAGGTGCCCGCCGGCAAGCTGGTCCACGTCATCCTCGACAACTACGCCAGCCACAAGCACCCCAAGGTTCGCGCCTGGCTCGCCCGCCACCCGCGCTGGACGTTCCACTTCACGCCCACCTCGGCCTCGCGGCTCGACGCCGTCGAGGGCTTCTTCGCCAAGCTCACCAACCGCCGCCTGAAGCGTGGCATGTTCCACTCCCTGGTCGACCTCCAGGCCGCGATCAACCGCTACCTCACCGAGCACAACCACAACCCCAAGCCCTTCGTCTGGACCGCCGACCCCGACACGATCATCGCCGCGGCCCGCCGAGGGTACCAAGTGTTGGATTCGATCCACTGGCGGCCGATACCGCCCGCGCCGAATGTGTCCCGAGTTCGATCAGACGGCGCATCGACGAAGACGATCCGGGATGGCTCGACTCGGGGAGGCCCGAGCTTCCGCCCGATAGCTGCGCCGGCATCGATGTGCTCGATCGCCCAGGAGACCGGCTCTGCCAGCAGTATCGAGAACGGGGAATGGGACGCTGCTTCGGAACAGGGATTGCGGGGATCGGAATCCTATCTGAGCCGGGGCGGCATCGGTGGCGGAAAAGCCGAGCGCCCGGGTTGAGCGGATCTCGGAACGGCCCCGCCGGGAGCTCGTGCAGCGCCCGCCGGTCGGGAAAGCGGCCGAGGGGACCGGAGGAACAGCCGCCTGCCGCCAAGAGATCGCTCGGCAGGCCGGCCAGCACGAGGAGCGCACCCGTCGACCGCAACCGACCGACGACCGCGAGCGCTTCACCCTCGAGCTCGACCGCCCCCGGGATCCAGCTCTCGCGCACCGGGGTGGACATCGGCGGCCACCAGTGCCGCGAGCCGCGCCTCGGCGCTCCAGCCCGGGGGGAAGAGCGCGGTGAAGCGGCCGCTTCGGCCCGGATCGGCAGCGGAACGGGCGAGGAGCACGAGTGAACCCGTCAGACCCAGGAGCAGGACCGCGAGCAACAGGCCGGCCACGGCGAGGTCCGGCGAACGGGCCGAGCCGAGGGTCGCGGCGGACGGGGCCGGCTCCTGCGGGGCGGGCGGCTTGACGCTCTTCACGGGCGCATCCTAACTCGCGCCCGCCTCGAAGGAAGGCGGGAGGCGGCGATGGCGGGCAGGCTCGCAGGCAAGAAGGCGATCGTCACGGCGGCGGGGCAGGGGATCGGCCGGGCGGTCGCCGCGCTCTTTGCGGTCGAGGGTGCCGAGGTGCTGGCGACCGACGTCGATCCCGCCAAGCTCGAGGGGCTCGCGGTCGCCCGGGTCGAACGGCTCGACGTGCTCGATGCGGCGGCGATCGAGGCGATCGTGGCGGCGCACGGGCCGTTCGACGTGCTCGCCAATTGCGCGGGCTTCGTCCATCACGGCACGATTCTCGACTGCTCCGAGGCCGATTTCGATTTCACGATGAACCTCAACGTCCGCTCGATGTACCGGATGACCAAGGCGGTCCTGCCGGGGATGCTCGCCAAGGGAGGCGGCTCGATCGTCAACATCGCTTCCGTCGCCTCGAGCGTGAAGGGCCTGCCGAATCGCTTCGTCTACGGGACGAGCAAGGCCGCCGTGATCGGCCTCACCAAGGCGATCGCCGCCGATTTCGTGACCCGCGGCATCCGCTGCAACGCGATCTGCCCGGGCACCATCGATTCCCCCTCGCTCCAGGAGCGGATGCGCGCGCAGGGCGACTACGAGAAGGCGCGCGCGGCCTTCGTCGCCCGCCAGCCGATGGGCCGGCTCGGCACGCCCGAAGAAGTGGGCTGGCTCGCAGTCTACCTCGCTTCTGACGAGAGCAGCTTCACCACCGGGGCGATCCACATCGTCGACGGCGGCATCGTGATGTAGCCGGCGAAAAGGCGAGGGGCGGGGACGCGCGCGATCGGGGAGCCGCGGGCGGAGCCCCGCGCGCGGATCGCGAGAGCGTCCCGCCGCCGTCTCGGCTCGGTGCGACCGGGCCGCACGAAAGCCGCCGAGCCGCGCGCGGCCGGCCGAGCGCCGGTGCCGCCCCAGCGGGCGTGGGCGACCATCGTCGCCTCGGCTGTGGCCGGGGCCCCTTGCCGAGGGCCGCCGGATCGGCTGATCTCGTCAGCATGTGGCAGAAGCGGCGCGCGAGGATGCCGGTGAGAGGGGTCGTTCGGGCCGGGCTCGCGAGCCTCGTCCTGCTCGTCCTGATGCTGCTCGCCCCGGGCGCGCTGGCGGGCCAGAGGCCCGTGCTCTTGATCGCGATCGACGGGGTGATCGGCGTGGCGAGCAGCGAGCAGCTCGAGGCGGCGCTCGCCGAAGCGCGCACGCGCGACGCCGTCGCCCTCGTGATTCGGCTCGACACGCCCGGTGGCCTCGTCACCTCCACCCGGACGATGATCAAGGCTATCCTCGGCTCGGCCACCCCGGTGATCCTCTGGGTGGCACCCGCGGGTGCTCGGGCGGCTTCGGCTGGCACTTATCTGAGCTACGCCGCGCACGTCGCAGCGATGGCTCCGGGCACGCATCTGGGGGCCGCCACGCCGATCGCACTCGGCGCCCCGCCGCAGTCGCCGCGCGAGCCGGGCCGTGAGGGCGAGCGGCCGGCACCGCTGGACGCCGCCGAGCGCAAGGTCTTGAACGATGCGATCGCGTATCTGCGCGCCCTCGCCCAACTCCGCGGCCGCGACGCGGAATGGGCCGAGGCGGCGGTGGAGCGGGCGGCGACCTTGACCGCCGAAGAGGCGGCCGCGCGCGGGGTGGTCGATCTCTTGGCCGGCACGATCGAGGAGCTGCTCGCCAAGGCGCATGGTCGGACGGTCAAGATGGCTGAGGGCGAGCGCGTGCTCGAACTCGCGGATCGGCCGGTCGAGACCCTCGACCCCGGGCTCAGGCTGCGGGTCCTCCAGGCGATCGCCGATCCCAACATCGCCTTCGTTCTGCTGTTGCTCGGCGTCTACGGGATCCTGTTCGAGTTCTGGAACCCGGGCACGTTCGTCCCCGGCATCGTGGGTGGGATCAGCTTGTTCCTGGCGCTCGCCGCCTTGAGCGTCCTACCGGTGCAGATGGCCGGCGTGGCCCTTCTACTGCTCGGTGTCGCCCTCATGGTGGCCGAGGCCTTCACGCCGGGCCTCGGCATCCTGGGCCTGGGCGGGCTCGTCGCTTTCGCGGCGGGCACGTTTTTCCTGTTCGATCCGGCGGCGGCCGATTTCGATCTCCGGGTCGCCTGGCCGGTGGCGATCGCCGCCACCGGTGTCTCCGGGTTGCTGCTCGTCGGCGTGCTCGGTGCGGCGATGGGAGCTCGGCGCCGGCGGGTGGTCTATGGCGCGGAGGCGATCCTCGGGGCCGAGGGGGAGGTCGTGGGCTGGCAGGGCGAGCGGGGCCGCGTTCGCGTCGGGGGCGAGCTTTGGGAAGCCCGTGCCGACCGGCTCCTGCTTCCGGGCACGACCGTCCGGGTGATCGCCCGCAAGGGCCTCGTGCTCACCGTGGAGCCGATCCGGGAGAAGCCGTCGTGAGGATCGAGCTGCTTTCCGACCTGATCGCGACCGGCTTGCCGCTGGTCGTGCTGATCGTGATCCTGGCCTATTCGTTCCGAATCCTGCACGAGTACGAGCGCGGCGTGGTGTTCATGCTCGGCCGCTTCTGGAAGGTGAAAGGGCCCGGGCTCGTGATCGTGATCCCGCTCGTCCAACAGCTCGTCCGGGTGGACCTCAGGACCCGGGTGCTGGACGTGCCGAGCCAGGACGTGATCAGCCGGGACAACGTCTCGGTCAAGGTCAACGCCGTCGTCTATTACCGCGTTCTCGATCCCGAGAAGGCGATCATCAACGTGGTCGACTTCGACGAGGCGACGAGCCAGCTCGCCCAGACCACCCTGCGCTCGGTCCTCGGCCAGCACGAGCTCGACGAGATGCTGGCCGAGCGGGAGAAGCTGAATGCCGACATCCAGCGCATCCTCGACGCCCAGACCGATGCTTGGGGGATCAAGGTCTCGAACGTCGAGCTCAAGCATGTCGATCTCAACGAGAACATGATTCGCGCGATCGCCAAACAGGCCGAAGCAGAGCGTTTGCGGCGGGCCAAGGTGATCGACGCCGAGGGCGAGCTGCAGGCGGCCGAGAAGCTCGCCCAGGCGGCCGAGATCTTGAGCCAACGGCCCGAGGCGATGCAATTGCGCTATCTCGGCACGCTGTTGCAGATCGCGAGCGAGCGGTCGAACACCATCGTCTTCCCGCTGCCGGGCGACCTCCTGGCCGGGCTCGCCGGGCGCCGCAAGACCGCGGGCTGAGCGGCCTGTTTCATTCGGCCGCGGCAGCGATCGGTCTTTCCGCTGCCGACGTCCCGGGTTCGAGCGCGCCCACGAGCTCGAAGGCTCGCACCGGCCGCTCGCGGCCACGGGCCGAGAGGGTGCCGATCTCGGCGAAGCGGAAGGCGGCCTCGGTCTCGGCCACGATCGCCTCGCTCACCACGATCGCCACCTCCTGCTCGCCCTCGACGCGCGCGCGGGCGAGGTCCATCAGCCTCTGGGCGAGGTTCACCGTGTCGCCCACCACCGTGTAGTCGACCTTGCCCGGGGCACCGATGTTGCCGACCACGACCGGACCTCGGTGCAGGCCGATCCGGACCCGGAAGGGGGGCTCGCCGCGGGCGCGCCGGCGGGCGTTGTCGGCTGCGATCGCGTGGCGGATCGCGATCGCGCTCCGGCAGGCCCGCAGCGCCCGGTCCTTGATCTTCTCGGGCGCACCCCAGAATGCCAGCATACCGTCGCCCAGATATTTGTCGACCGTGCCGCCCTCCTCCTCCACACAGCGGGCGAGCAGCGCGAAATGCTCGTTCAACAGGCGCGCGACCTCGCCCGGCGCGAGGCTCTCGGCGATCGCGGTGAACCCCTGGATGTCGGTGAACATCACCGCGAGATCGCGCTCGCGCGAGGGTACCGCATCCGGCCGGCCGGCACGGATGAGCCGCTGGACGAGGCTCTTGGGCACGTAGGTGGCGAACGCGTTCAAGGTCGCGAGCATGGCGTTGAAGGCGCGCGAGAGCGCGTCGAGCTCGGCCAGTCGACTCGGCGGCAGAGGCTCGACCGCCTCGAGCTCCAGGCTCGAGACCCGCTCGACCGCCGCGGTCACCCGGCTCACCGGGCGGGCCAGCATCCGGCCCAGGAAGATCGCGGCCGCGACCGCCACGATCGCCACCCCGATCGCGGCCAAGGCGAAGATCCGCAGCGGCATCAAGAGCGGGTCGATCAGCACCTCGGGCTCGATCAGGCCGATCGTCCAGGGTGCCGGACCGAAGCCCGAGAGCTCCTTGAAGAGTACGAACTCGCTGCCACCGTCCGGCCGGCGCACCCGGACCACCCGCAAGCCGTGGGCTTCGGTGCCGCTCAAGCCGGCCACGGGCTCTCCGGTGGCGAGGCCGGCCAGCGCCGGATCGGGAAACCGCTCGACCGGCGCGAGAGGCTCGCGGCGCGTCGCGGTCTTGGTCTTGCGCAGGAGCGGATGGGCGAGCACGCGGTCGCGGCCGAGCAGGAGAAACGGACGGGTCCCGCTGTTGCCGGCGAGATGCTCCACGAGCGCGGAAAGCCGGCCCACGGTGATCCCGGCGCTCACCGCGGCGACCAGCTCGCCGTTGCGTCGGGCCGGGTGCAGGACGAACAAGACCGCCTCGCCGAGCCGGCCGCCGAAGGTCGGCTCGACCCAGACCACGCCCGGGACGGCCTCGGCGAGCGCCAAGCGGCGCTCGAGCTGCGGATCCCGGCCGACGCCGGGCGCCTGCTCGTACGTTTCGATGGTGTCGTCCGCGCGCCGCAGGACCGCCTGTACCCGACGATCCGGGGTCGCGATTCCGAGACCGGTGAGCTCGGTGTGACCGAGGACGAGTGCCCGCAAGACGGCCTCCACCGAGGTCGTGGCGGCGGGATCGAGGAGGCCCTCCTCGACGAGCGCCGCGAGCGCTCGGACGTCGTGCTCGGCCTGCTCGAGTTGCTCCAGGAGGCCGCGCTCCAGCCGCTCGATCGCCCGCACGGCACGTTCTCCCAAGAGGTCCTGCGTGAGGTCGCGGCTCACGAGCCAGCCGATACCCGCCGCTGCGGCGATGCCCGCGAGCACGACCGCGCCCAGAGCAGCGGCCAACAACGTGCTCAACGCGATCGGCCTTCTCACCCTCTTCCGTTCGCTCCGTTCTCGTCGCCGGCGCGTTGTCGCCCGCCGCCGAGCTCCTTATATCGTGCGCGCGGCCGCCCCGTCTGCTCCGTTTCTCCCGGAAGATCCCATGGACCTGCGGAACATCGCGATCATCGCGCACGTCGACCACGGCAAGACGACGCTCGTGGATCGCCTCCTCCAGCAGTCCGGTACTTTCCGCGACAATCAGCAGGTCCCCGACCAAGCGCTCGATTCCAACGAGCTCGAGCGCGAGCGCGGGATCACGATCCTCGCCAAGTGCACTTCCGTCGTCTGGAACGACACCCGGATCAACATCGTCGACACACCCGGCCACGCCGATTTCGGCGGCGAGGTCGAGCGCATCTTGGGCATGGTCGATTCCTGCCTGCTGCTCGTCGACGCCGCGGAAGGGCCGATGCCGCAGACCAAGTTCGTGCTCGGCAAGGCGCTGCAGCGCGGGCTTCGGCCGATCGTCGTCATCAACAAGGTCGACAAGCCCGACCAGCGCGCCGAAGAGGTGTTGAACGAGGTCTTCGATCTCTTCGCCGCACTCGACGCCGACGAGCGCCAGCTCGACTTCCCCCACCTCTTCGCCTCGGCCAAGCAGGGCTGGGCGGTCGAGGATCTGGCCGACCCGCGCCTCGACATGAGCCCGCTCTTCGCCCGGATCGTCGCCCACACCCCTCCACCCGTGGTCGATCCGAACGGGCCCTTCCGTCTCCTGGTCTCGATCCTCGAGGCCGATCCCTATCTCGGCCGGATCCTCACCGGCCGGATCGACAGCGGCCGGATCCGCCCGGGTGCCACGATCAAGGCGATCGCCCGCGACGGCAGGCCGCTCGAGACCGCGCGGGTGACCAAGCTCCTGGCCTTTCGCGGCCTCTCCCGCCAGCCGATCGAGGAGGGGGTGGCAGGCGACATCGTGGCCGTGGCCGGCCTCGAGAAAGCCACCGTGGCCGACACGCTGTGCGATCCGGCGGTCGAAGCACCCTTGCCGGCGCAGCCGATCGACCCGCCTGTCATCACCATGACCTTCCGGGTCAACGACGGACCCTATGCCGGCCAGGACGGGAGCAAGGTAACCTCCCGCCAGATCTGGGATCGCCTGTTGCGCGAGGCCGAGGGCAACGTCGCCATCCGGGTCAAGCCGAGTGCCGAGAAGGACGCCTTCGAGGTCGAGGGCCGCGGCGAATTGCAGATGGCGATCCTGATCGAACAGATGCGACGCGAGGGCTACGAGCTCTGCGTCGGCCGCCCGCGTGTGCTCTTGCGCGAGGACCCGGAGAGCGGGCGGAAGCTCGAGCCGGTGGAAGAGGTCGTGATCGACCTCGACGAGGAATTCGCGGGCGTGGTCGTCGAGAAGCTCTCGAAGCGCAAGGCCGAACTCCTCGAGATGAAGCCCGCCGGGGCCGGCAAGCTGCGACTCGTCTTCAGGGCTCCCGCCCGGGCGCTGATCGGCTATCACGGCGAGTTCTTGACCGACACCCGCGGCACCGGGGTGATCAACCGGACCTTCGCCGGCTTCGAGCCCTGGAAGGGGCCGATCCAGCAGCGGCACACGGGGGTGCTCGTCTCGACCGAGCAAGGCGAGGCGGTGGCCTATGCACTTTGGTACCTGCAGGAGCGCGGGCCGCTCTTCGTCCGGCCGGGCGACAAGGTCTATTGCGGGATGATCGTGGGCGAGCACACCCGCGACAACGACCTCGAGGTCAACCCGCTGCGCGAGAAGAAGCTCACCAACATCCGTGCCGCCGGCAAGGACGACAACGTGCTGTTGACCCCGCCGGTCGAGATGACCCTCGAGAAGGCGATCGCCTTCATCGCCGAGGACGAACTCGTCGAAGTCACCCCCAAGGCGATCCGGCTTCGCAAGCGGCTCTTGGACCCGCACGCAAGGCGGCGGGCGGCTCGCCAGAAAGAGGTCGCCTGACTGGCTGTCCACGATAGCGGGCTACGGTTCGGCCTGTGACGCTTTTGCCACGAGTGGGGAACGGGCTCGGCGCCGGATCGTCGTCGCGGTTCGACGACCTGCGCAGCGGAGCCACGACCCGTTCTTACGATCACGGCCGCCGGCGTGCCCGGCTTCTCCTCCTGGCCCCGGCCTCGGCGCTCGCCCTGGCACTGGTGGCGGCACCGGTGCAGCTCGATGGTGACCGGGGCCTCGTCCTCAAGAGCGCGCGGGCGGACACATGCCGCTTTCGGGCCGGCACCGAGGTCCTGATGGCCGACGGCTCGACGCGACCGATCGAGAGCCTGCGGGTCGGTGATCGGGTGCGCGGCCGGGGAGGGCGGATCGACACCGTGCTCGGCGTCGAGCGGACCCGGCTCGGCCGCCCGCGGCTCCGGGCGATCAGCGGCTCGCGGCCCTTCGTGACCATCGAGCACCCCTTCCTCGGGCCGGACGGCTGGCGGGCGATCGATCCCGGGGCGACCGCGCTCGAGAACCCGCTGCTGCCGGTGCGGCCGCTCGTCCGCGGCGACCGACCGTTGCGCCTGGTCGATGCGAGCGGCCCCTCTTCGGCCGGTACGCTCGCGCTCGCGACGGTGGCCGAGCCGGTCGAGGAGGCGGTCGAGGTCGTCTCGCTGCTGGCGGCGGTCTGTTCGGAGGATCTGCCGCTCTTCGACCTGCGGCTCGACGGCGACCACACCTACGTCGCCGACGGCCGGCTCGTTCGCGACAAGGGGGCGGGGGCGCCTCCTCGGGCGGCGACGACGACGATCACGGATCGCCTGATGAGGACGACGACGAAGCCTAGTCGGACGAGAATGACGACGACG
>CALBAK010000117.1 GCA_937926445.1 uncultured Alphaproteobacteria bacterium | reverse complement strand
GCCGCCCGCAAGCCCAAGGAGGTGTTGCGCAGCGTCGACCTCGAGCTCCTGCTCTTCGTGGCCGCAACGCTCGTGATCGCCGAGGCGACGCGGCTTCGGGCGCGGACCACTGGCTCGCCGGGCGCGCTCGAGGCCCGGCGCGCCGGTCCTGCCGATCCCCGCCGTCGCCGACCCGGCGAAGCTCGGCGCCCGCGGCTCGAGCGACCGGCACCTGCCGGCCTCGCCGGTCCGCGACCGACCGGGGCCGGGCCGCCGGCGCGGCTCCGCCGACCCTTTCTCCGTGCATCGATCGAAGAAGGGGGACTCCCGTGGCTCTCACCGTCCTCGTCACCCTCTGGGTGTTCGAGGAATCGCTCGCGGTCGAGGAGGTGGCACGCGCGATCGCGGCCGGCGTGCTGCGGGCGATGCCGCAGGCGCGCGTGCTCACGGCCCCGCTGGTCGACGGCGGCGAGGAGACGATCGCGGCCCTCGTGCGGGCGACCGGCGGCCGGCCGATCCCGGTGCGGGTCACGGGGCCCGTGGGCGAACCGGTGGACGCCTTCTTCGGTCTCATGGGCGGACCCGGGGCGAAGACCGCGGTGGTCGAGATGGCGGCGGCAGCCGGCCTGCGCCTCGTGCCGCGCGACCGCCGCGACCCGACCCGGACCACGAGCCACGGGGTGGGCGAGCCGATCCGCGCCGCCCTCGACCAGGGGGTCCATTGGCGGCGGCGCGCTCCGCCGCCTCGCCCGGATCGACACGAGCGGCCTCGACCCGCGGTTTTCGCGTGTGCGGATCGACGCCGCGGTCGACGGGCACGAGCGGCTCTCGGGCCCGCGCGGGGTGGCGCGGGTGTTCGCCCCGCAGAAGGGGGCCGCGCCGGAGCAGGTGCCGCTGCTCGAGGCGGCCTCGAACGCCGGGCCGAGGCGATCCGCGCCGCCACCGGCCTGGACGCCGCCGCGATGCCGGGGACCGGTGCTTCGGGCGGGCTCGGCGCCGGGCTCGTCGCTTTCGCCGGGGCGACGCTGCATCCGCGCTTCGAGATCGTGCTGCGCTGCCTCGACCTCGACCGGCTGCTCGAGGAGGCCGATCTCGTGATCACGGCGGAAGGCGCGCTCGACGGTCGGAGCCCGTTCGGCAAGGTGCCCTGCGAGGTCTCGCGGCGGGCGGCCGCCGAGGGCGAGCCCGTGATCGCGCTCGCCGGCACGATCGGCAAGGGCGCCGCCACCACCTTCGAGCACGGCATCGCCGCCTTCGCCTCGATCGTCGAAGGCCCCTGCTCGCTCGAAGAAGCGATCGCTCGGGCCGAGAAGCTCCTGCGCCGGGCGGCCGAGGACGCGATGCGGATGGTCCGGGTCGGCCTCGCCCTGGCCGGTCCGCGTGCCGCCTGATCCTTTCTCCGGGGGCGGACGCGAAGCGCAACGGGCCGATCAACCGCGCCCCGGGCGATCGGACCGCCGGTCGGGGCGGGTGGACCGGAGCTCGCCCGTCGGGCGCCGGCCGCTCGGCTGGCGAAGGGCGGGAGGGCGCCGAGGAGGCCGGTCCGAGGGCTCGTGCGCGCGAGGTTCGCGCCCCCTCCGCTCGAGGCTGTCGCCCGCGGGCCCCGGCCGGTCGGTGGCCTTCACGGCGCTCTCTAGGGCTCGCGATCGGCCGTCGACGAGCAGGTCGCGGGCGCGCCCGTGTCGCCCGGCGACGGCCGGCCGCACCAGGGGTGAGGGCCGACCGGTGTGGCGCCGATCAGGGCCGGGCCGGAACCGGCGGCCGGACCGCGCCGCCGTCGGGCGCGCGCCCGGTGGGAGCGGCCAGGGCGACGGTGCGGCGCGGCGCCGAGCCGACCGGCAAAGCCCCGGCGAGCCGGTCGATCGCACAGCGGATCTGCGGCTCGGCGAGTGCGGCGTAACCCAAGAGCAGGGTGTCCTCGAGCCGGGGGCTGCCGGGCGATGCCCACGCCCCGGCCGAGCGGAGCCCGTAGACGCCGACCCCGACCTCGAGCGCGCGACGCTCGACTTCCTCGGCTCGGGGCAGGGTCTCGGGCAGCCGCCAAGCGAGGTGCATGCCACCGCGCCGACCGGAGAGCTCGACCGGCCCGAAGCGCTCCTCGAGGGCGATCGCGAGCGCATCGCGGCGGGCCCGGTAGACGTGCCGGATCCGTCGCAGATGCCGGTCGAAGGCTCCCGAGACCAGGAATTCGACCATCGCCGCCTGCTCGAGCCAGGGGCTTCCGATGCTCATCAGCGCTTTCCAGGCCGCCGCCGCCTCCCGCAGGCCAGGCGGGACGAGCAAATAGCCGAGCCGCAGACCGGGGCCGAGCGATTTCGAGAAGGTCGCGAGATAGATCACCCGCCCGGCTCGGTCCTGCGCCTTCAAAGCGGGGAGCGGTGCCTCCTCGTAGCGAAAATCGCCGTCGTAGTCGTCCTCCACCACCCAGCTGTCGGTACGCTCGGCCCAGTCGAGCACCCGCCCGCGCCGCTCGGCAGCGAGCGTGGTGCCGAGCGGATACTGGTGCGAGGGGGTGAGGTAGAGAAGGCCGCGCCGGCAGTCGGGCAGGCGGTCGACGTCGAGGCCCCGGTCGTCGACCGGCACCGCCATTCGCCGGCCACAGGCCCGGCCGAGCACCTCGACGGCGCCGCGATAACACGGGTCCTCGTGGACCAGGAGCCGGCCCCGGTCGCCCAGCATCCGGGCGAGGAGGTTGAGACCGTCCTGCGAGCCCTGGACGACGATCACGTCCTCGGCCGTGGCGGCGATCCCGCGGGCGGGGCCGGCCCGGGCCGCGAGCGCGGCTTTGAGCTCGGGATCGCCGGACGGGTCACGATAGTCGGTGAGGGCGGGTCCGGGGCGGGCGAGCCGAGCTTCGATCGCTTCGCGCCAGGCACGCAGCGGGAACAGTGCCGGATCGGGCCGACCCACCCAGAGATCGAGCTCGGGGCGGGGCCGGCCCGGGCGGACCACGGCCAGCATCGCCGGGGCGGGCACCGCCGGTGGCGCCGCGGCGACGGGAGCCGTCGGCGCTCCGGCCGAAGCTGCGCGCAGGGTCCGCTCGGGCGGCACGGCGCAGACGAAGGTCCCGCGTTTCGCGCGCGTCTCGATGTAGCCCTCGCTCGCGAGCCGCTCGAACGCGAGGACCACGGTGGTGCGCGACAAACCGAGCTCGGCGGCCAGCGCACGGGTCGCCGGCAACCGCGCTCCGGGCCCGAGCCGACCGTCGTCGATCATCGCCCGGAGCTCGCGATAGACCCGCTCCTGGAGGGTACGACCATCGGCCGGATCGTTGGGCAGCGCCAGCTGCATCGGACCGCCCTCGACGAAAAGATCGTTCTCTTCTAGCTGTTTTCGGAAGCCGACACCACGGGCTCGAGCCGCCAGATCCAGTAGCCACCGGATTGGAAGACCAGGCGCAGAGCCGGAAGCGCGCCGAGATCGGCGGTGTCGAACGGCAGGACGTGGGCGAGCAGGAGGCGGGTGTCTTCGCTACGCGCGAGGAAGAAGACGCGCAGCACCCCGGCCGTGCGCGGCAGAGTGGCATAGGCCGCGTGCCCCTGCTCGCGGATCCAGCTCTTAACGAGGCGAACCGAATCGTGGATGGCCGCCCCGCCCGGCATGTCGTGCAGGCCGATCGCCACCGCCTGCGGCCGCAGGAGCCCCAGGGTGAAGGCGTCGAGGAGGTGGAGGACGAGATAGGCCTCGCCGCCACCGGCCAGCACCTGCAGACGAGCGACGCCTTCCTCGACCGGAGAGAGCAGCGCATCCTGAAAGGCCTCGAACGCGGCGGCCCCAACCGGATCGGGGGGCGAGCCGAGCCGGGCCCGCTCGGCGGCCCGGATCGCCGCCTCGGCGGCGAGCCAGGGCTCCACGAGCCGCAGCCCGGCCGTGTCGTCGGCGCCGGCGAGCGGGGCGGTGACGCCGGCCAGACGGGCGAGCCGGCGGGAACGTTCGGGAAGTGCCAGGATCCGCGCCCCTTCGGACAAGTGACGGCGCAGGGCGCGCACCAGACGCAGCTCCTCGGCGGGGTCGGTGTCGGGATGGAGGATCGGCTCGCCGAGGGTGCTCTTCCAGGCGAGCAGGACGGGCGGCGCCCTTCCGTTCCGCAGCCACCAGCCGGTGGCGACCGCCCGGCCGGTCGCCGACGCCACGACCTCCTCGGCCTCGAGCCGTGCTTTCGGGGCGAAGGCCGCGAGCTCGACCAGCGCCGGCTCGGGCTCCAGAGCCGCCGGACGCAGCTCGTAGGGTGGTGCGGTCGCTGGCGGAGGCGGCGAGAGAAAAGCGGTTCCCACCAGCGCCAGGCCGCCCAGCACCAGGACCGCACCCGCGAAGCCGAGAATGCGGGACGGCACACCGGCCGCGCGGGCCGCGGCCGCCCCGATCGAGTTCATCCCCGCCATCCCCGACGGCGCAGGAAGGCGGGAACACCCAGCATCACGAGGCCGGCACCCGCCATGCCGAATCCGAGCAGTGCGTGGCGGGTCGGCGGCTCGAGCAGCCCTTGGCGGCGACCCTGCTGGCCCTCGAGCGCCTGCACCCGGGCCTCGAGCGCCGCGCGCTCGCGCAGCCGGGTGTCCTCGTCGCGGATGCGGGCCAGGGAGCGGATCAGCTTCGACCAGCCGTCGGTGTAGGTGAATCCGCCCGGATTGACGTGCGCCAGGCCCTTGAAGTGGCGCATGACGTGCTGCTCCCACATCTCCGCGAACTCGACGTCGATCCGGGTCGGGTTGTTGCCCTTGGACCAGAACAGGCCGAAGAAGCCGCCGGCTTCGTCTTTGTCGGGCTGCGGCGGATCGGGCCGGTTCGTGGTCTGGCCGACCAGGAGCTTGTCCTGGTGCAGCTTGGTCATGATCGCACGCGCCTCCTCGACCAGCCCGATGCCGGCGGTCGTTCCCTTGTCGATCATCTCGAACCAGGCGCGGGCGAAGCTTTGCGAATGGCACTGCCCGCAGCTCGCGATCCAGCTCTCCTTGCGTTTCTCGAACCAAGGATGACCGAGATTGTCGGCGATCGACTTCATGGGCGCGAAGCCCCAGCGTACCTTCTGCACCATGTTGTGCGAGTACGCGCCCTCGTACTCCATGTGGCAGGTCTGGCAGGTCGGGAACTTCTGCCCGTGGGCGTAGGCATCGGCCAAGCGGACGTTCCAGTCCCATTTTTCGGCGTTCGCCTGGAACAGGATACCGTGCCGCGAGAGCAGATAGTTCTCGTACTCGTTGTGGTCGACGCCGTTGTGGCAGTTGGCACAGACCTCCGGCCGGCGAGCCTCGGCGGCGGCGAACTCGTGGCGGGTGTGGCACTGGTTGCAGGTGTTCTGGGTCGTGTGGCACTGGGTGCAGCCTTCGGCCACTTCCCGTTCCTGCATGGCCGCCCAGATCGCGGTCTCGACATTGGCCCGGTAGGAGAGCGCGTGCGAGGGCCGCCCGGCCGGCCACTGACCCTGTGGCCAGGTCAGGGTGTCGCGCTCGCTCTCGCGCTCGGCGAACTGCTGCAGGTGGCACTGCCCGCAGGTCGCCCCGTCCGGCATCTTGAGGTCGGTCTTGTGGTTCGCCTCGCTCCGACCGACGCCCACGTGGCAGTCGATGCAGGAGACCTGGGCGAGCGGCCGATCGGCGCCGAGCAGCCCCATGGAGCGCAGATTGGCCTCGACCTCGGCCACGATCTCCTTCTTGTAGGCCCGCGGATCACCGGCCGGCAGGGCCCGGATCGCCTGCAGATTGCCATGGGCGCTCTTGGCCCAGGAATGGACCCAGCCCGGATTGACCTGCTCATGGCAGCTCACACACTCCTCGCGTTTGGCCACGAGCGCGACGTCCGGTGGCTTGTAGAAGGTCGCGGGATCGAAATATTTCGAGATCGCGATCGGCTCCCAGAGATCGGCGAAGGCGCCCTTGCCGGCCCCTCGAGCCGGGTCGCGGTACCGCTCGACGAGCTTGTCGTAGAGCTCTTTGGGCGAGGCGTTGCGGGAGAGCCCGAGTGCCGCGAACAGCTCGTCCGGGATCGCCGCCCGGCCGGACTGCGCCTCGCCGAAAAGGAAGAGAGCAGCCGCTGCCACGAGCAGCCGGCGCATCGCACGGCCGTTCATTCGCCACCTCCCCGAGCACCGGGCGTCGCGCACGAGCCCGCCGCACAATCTGCGGCGATCCGGAGGGAGGGGGGTAGAGCCAGGACGGCTCGTGGCGTTAAGACCAGAGCGAGGCGGCTCGGGCGACAGGGTTTGTGTGCGATCGCTGCGCTCGCTGCGGCTCGGCGGGACGGCCGGCGGCCTCGCCGACGCCCAGGAGCCCGCGCACGGCGGCGACGACCCTGTGCTCCACGCGCCCGATCCGCGCGCCCGCGAAGGTTGGGCGGGAGGGCGGAGTTCGGGCGGCGAAGGGCGGCAGCGGCAGGCTGTCGCCGAAGCGCGCAGGGGCCCCGAACCGAGCACCGCTGTTGCCTCGGCGGCGGGGTGGTCGAGGAAGGCGTTGGTCCCGTCGCGATCCGCGTTCACCATCGGTTAACCGGTCGGCGCTAGGGTTCGCCCGCGCCTCCAGTGGGTGGACGGGACGGGAAGCGGATGGTCCGGCTGCACACCTCGCGATCGATCGGGCTCGCACGGCTCGCGGGCCTTCTGCTGCTCGGCGGTTGTGCGCTGCCCACCGGTTCCCCCTGGCGCGAGCCGCCCGCGCCGCGCGCCCAAGGCCCGCAGGAGCCGGTCTTCTGCTACCGCACGCTGGCCGATGTCGACTGCTATTTCGAGCGCGACCGGAGCGTGCCCGGTCGGCTCGTCGCGGTCTATCCGCGGCCGACCGGCGATCCCGGAACCGCGACCTATTGGCGGCGGCACGCCTCAGGGCCGCACGATCCGGTCGGGCCGAAGCCGGCACCG
>CALBAK010000116.1 GCA_937926445.1 uncultured Alphaproteobacteria bacterium | reverse complement strand
CGCCCGCAGGAGCTCGACCACCCGCGGCTGCGGCTGGCCGCCGTGCCAGCCGATCCGGTCCGCGATCGCGAGCCGCATCGAGCGCGCCCGAAGCTCGTCCAGGAGCGGCCCGCCGCCGACATGGTCGAGCCGCCAGGCGAGCCCGCGGGGGAGGAGGGCGAGGGCTTCGAGAAGGGTGTCGAGCCCCTTCTTTGGCATCGCCCGGGCGACCACGAGGATCCGCACAGGGTCGCCCGGATCGCCGCCGTCGCGGTCCGAGCGGCGGGCCGTCGGGGCGAACAGGCGGGCATCCACCCCGTGATAGAGCAGGCTCGTGTCCGTCTCGGGCGCCACAGTTCGCAGGTGCTCGAGATTGGTCCGCGTGCAGGTGACCGTGAAGCGAGCGGCGCGCAGCTTCGCCCGCTTCTCGCGGGCTGGTGTGGTCCAGATGTCCTTGGCGTGCGCCGAGATCGAGAAGGGCAGGCCGAGGAGGAGGGCCGTGTAGCGGGCCACAGAGGCAGGGGTGTGCAGGAAGTGGGCGTGGAGATGCCGCACGCTCGCCGGCAGCTCGGCCGCGAGAACGAGCGCCTGGCCGAGCCGGCGACCGCGGTTCGGGGTCGGATCGTGGAAGAAGTCCAAAAGCCACACCCCGAGGGTCGCGGCGAGCCTCGGACGCAGCAGGGCCCGCAAGAAGCCGCGCAGGACTCGAAGGGGCTCCTGGTAGAGATATTCGGGAAGGTAGAGTACCGGCGCACGCACTCGGTCGTGGTCGGGATGTCGCACCGGGTCCGTCGGGTGGCGGAGCGAGACCAATAAGAGCTGCAACCCACGCGCCTCGAGACCCACGAGCTCGCGGGCGATGAAGCTCTCGGAGAGCCGCGGCCAGCCCTTGAGCAGGACGGCGACCGCGGGCTCAGCCGGCGGCGCGGGCAAGGCCACTGCGCCGGGCGGCGCGGGTCCGCCGGGCGACGTCGAGATAGGGTGCGGCGAGATCGGCGATTCGGTCGAGCCCGGTCAGCATGCGGGCCCGGACCGCCCGGTCGGCGACTGGCACGTGCGGCAGGGCCCGCAGCATGTAGGCCATCCGCAACGGATCATTGTCCCGGCCGCGCGGCAGGAGCCGGACGAGTCCGGCCGCCTGGGCACGCTCGGCGCGGATCAGCTGCTCGAGCCGCGGCTCGGTGCGCGGCACGAGAAGCGCCGGCTTCCCGAAGGAGAGGATCTCGCAGAAGGTGTTGTAGCCTCCCATCGCCACCACGCCGAGCGCGCGCTCGAACAGCGGCTCGACCCGGGCCTCGAAGGTGATCGCCCGAAGCCGCGGGTCGCGCGCCACCCGTACCTGGAACTGGGCGCGCTCGTCTGCTGGCAAGAACGGTCCGAACAGGATCACGGCGGGGTAGGGCAGCTCGGGGTCGGCCTCGTAGGCCTTGAGGACCCAGTCGATCAACTCGCCGCCGTCCCCTCCACCCCCCGTGGTCACCAGGACATAGGGCTCGGACGGCAATAGATAATCGGCGCTCGGTGCGCTCTCGCCCGGCAGATCGCGCCGCAGATAGCCCGTGAAGCGGATCTTGTGGGCGACTGCGCGCAGGCCCGGAATCTCGGCGATCGGGTCGAACAGCTCGGGCAGCCCGTAGACCCAGATCTCGTCGTAGAGCCGGTCAAGCTCGGGGAAGACCCCCTTGCGCTCCCACTCCTCGATCAGGCTCTGCGGCTCGTCCATCACGTCCCGCAGACCGAGCACGCAGCGCACCCCGCGCGAGCGCAGGAGCTCGAGTGCGGGCTTGACCTCGCCGCGCAGACCCAGCGGCTCCTTGTCGACGAGGAACAGCTGCGGCTCGAAGATCTCGGCGGTGTGCTGGATGATCGAGCTGCGCATCGCCAGCGTCGTCTCGATGTCGACGTGCAGGCTGAGCGAGGTATACTCCCCGTTCCTGAGCTTGATCACGCCCGGGACCCGCACGAAATCGACGCGACTCTTGAACTCGAAGCTGCCGACGATCGGCGATCCCGAGAGGATCAGGACGGAGAGCTGGCGCCAACGCTCGACCAGGTCGTGGGCGATGGTACGACAGCGCCGGAGGTGACCGAGGCCGAAACTGTCGTGGCTGTAGATCAGCAGGCGGCTGCCCAGCTTGCGCATGCGGCCTCGCGGCGCGTCCTCCGCCGGCCTTATGGCAGATCCGAACCCGGCCGGGAATGGCTGAGGGGACGCTGCCGTCTACCGCCCTCGCACCGTTGCCGCGCCGACCGAGGGCCGGGGCATCGCTTCGGCCCGGAGCGTGTAGCCGAGCCCCTCGAGGTCGAGCCCGGTGAGCTCGGCCAGTCTCCGGTTGTCTTCGGCCACCTCCCGCGCGATGTCGGCCCGGATCGCCTCCGGCAGCGGGATCCGCGCGGAGGGGCCGTCGTGCATCGGCATGCGGCGGGCCCATTTGCGGACGAGCCTGCGCGGCAGGAGATACCCGAAGCGCCGCCAGAAGTCGAAATAGCGCTGTGACATCGAGGCGTTCTCCCGCTGACCCTCGAGGAGCTGGGCGAAGCGGTCGCCGTCGACGCCGAGGGCAGCGGCACAGGCGCGGGCGAAGGCCGCGGGCTCGCGGCGCAGGAGTTCGAACGGCACCACGCGCACCCGATCGGCCCCGAACAGCCGGCGATACGCCTCGATCGTAGGGGCGTAGCAAAGGTCGTCGAGGATCGAGAGATGCGCCTCGCGGCGCTCCGTCCAGTACCACTCCTCGAACGGGACGAAGGCCTTGCGCTTGATCCGCACGCGCAGCTTGGTCAGGTACCAGGAGGTGACGAGTTCCTCCTGGCGGCGGATCGTGAAGAGGATCGACGCACCGGGCAGGAGAGCCGCGAGACGTTCGGCCACGAGCCCCTTGTCGGTCGATTCGTGCAGTGCGAAATTCTCGTAAGATACGAGAAGGAGTCGATCGGGCGGGGCGGCCTCGGCGGCTTCGCGCAGGACCTCGGCGACCCGCTCCCTTTGCCAGCGCGTGCTGTCCGCTTGGCACAGGTGGCGGATCGCCCATTCGAGCTCCGTGTAGGGCGCGGGCAGCCCGAGAAAGGCGATCTCCGGATGGCGCGGGAAGACGTGCCGCTGCAGGGTGGACGTGGCGGTCTTGACGAAGCCCGGATGGACTGCCACCCGGCGGGTTCCCGGCGGCACCGCGGCTCTCATCCGCGATACCCCCATCCCGGTTCGAGGCCATCACGGACGAGGGCGTCGAGGACGGCCGCCTGGGCCGCGGTGAAGTGCCGCCGCCAGCCGCCCACACTGCCCTCGCGGACCTTGTAGAGTGCGGGATCTTCCACCGCGCCCGCAGCCGCCGCGGCCTCGGGCGGGCCGAGCCTACCCGAAGCGAAGAAGCCCTGTCGCTCCTTCTCCTTCAGGCTCTCGAAGCTCGCGAAGGCGACTGCCGCGGCGATCCGCTCGCTCGGATGCCGCTCGCCGAGGAAGCGGGTGATCCGCTCGAGCTCGGTCGCGGTGTTCGCGCGCAGGTCCTCGTAGCGGACCCGAGCCGAGCGGGGATGGGCGGCGAGGTCGCGCCACCAACGATTGTAGAAGCCGATCACTCTCGGCACGCCGAGACGGGGGTCGGTCGCGAAAGCGAAGAGCTCGAGGTTCCGCGCCGCGGGCGGAATCCCCTTGCGCGCGAGTTCGGCCTCGGAGGCGCGGTAACGCACGTGCAGCCAAAAGGACACGGCGACGTCGCGCGGGTCGCGCACGAGGACGAGCAGGTGCTGCTGCGGCCCGACCACGAGCGCACCGGTCTCGGGCGGGAAGCGGGTGTCACGGGCGAAGTGCACGGCCGGGATCGCAGGGACGAGGCGCTTGAAATTGTCGCCACGCACGAGCTCGTTGGCCGACACACCGTGCTCGAGATGCCACAGATGCGAGAGCATGACCCGCAACCAAGTCCGGCCGCTCTTGGTGTGCGAGACCACGAGGAGATCGGCCGAGGCAAACATCCGCGCCCGCTTGGCCCGCCAGCGGCGCTCTTGGCGCCAGGCCTCGAGACGCTCGAACAGGGCGATCATCGGCGGACGGTCGACCGGCGGATCCTCATGGCATGCTTCCTTCGCCCAGGCCGCGATGGCTGTCGAGACGTCTCGTTGCTGCGGCGCTGCGACCCTGCGACCCTTTGTTCTCGCCGGCGGCCTCACCTATCTGACGCGCCGATCCCCGTTTCCGGGGTGTTTCGGCAACGTCCGGGACCCGAAGCTCATGCCACAGGCAGCATTCTCGCTCGACAATCTCCGGCTTCGCTACGAGCCGTTTCCGATCGGGCTCGCCAAGCCGATCATGAGCCAGGACCGTTACCGGGCTCTCCTCGATGCCTACCCTCCGATCGAGCTCTTCGAGTATATCCCCAAGGTCGGTCACAAGTATTGCTTGTCGGAGAAATACAACCCCAAGCAGTATCATGAATGGATCGAGAGTCATTCGGTCTGGAAGGACTTCCACGGCTGGATCAAGTCCGACGATTTCGTGTGGGGGATTCTCGATCATCTGAAAGATCTCCACATCGACCTCGGCTTCAAACGCCTGTCGAGCAGCGGCCGCCTCAAGCGCAACCTCAAGAACCTGGTGCGCGGCAAGTGGTGGAAGGCGCCGGCCAAGCTGTCGGCTCGCTTCGAGTTCTCGATGCTCCCGGCCGACGGCGGCTGTGTGACCCCGCACACCGACAATCCCGACAAGATCGTGACCATGGTCGTGTCCATGGCCAGAGAAGGCGAATGGGATCCGGCTTATGGCGGCGGCACCGAGGTCAATCGCCACCGCAAGCCCGAGCTCAGCTTCAACCGCATGAACGGCAAGGCCGATTTCGAAGACATGGAGACACTCGAAACCTTCGATTTCGAGCCGAACCAGTGCGTTCTCTTCGTCAAGACGTTCAATTCCTGGCATTGCGTGCGTCCGATGCATGGTCCCAAGGGAGCCATGCGGCGGACGCTCACGATCAACATCGAGACTTCCCACTGAGACCGATGGGCCGGGCCTCAGCCGAGGGTCGCTAACCACGGTAAAAGGGCGCAGGCGCGGCGCAGGGCCCGCCGCCCCCGGGCGGCCGCCGCCACGAAAGGGCCCGGTAGCCGGCTGAGCAGGACCAGATCCGGCGGCGGTTCGGGGATCGCCGCCAGCACGCGCCGTGCATCCGCCGCGGCACCCCCGGCCAGCAACAGCCGGGCGAGTCTCGCCCGCTCGGCCGCAAGTCGGGCGGCGAGCTCTTCCCCGTGCCGGGCGAGGAACGCCGGGTCGCCCGCGAAGGCTCGCTCGAGCACCGCGATCCGGGCGCGTGCCCGGGCCCGGTGGTCGGCCCGCGTGAGCCGCGGGCCGGTGTGATCGTGCTGGACCAGGGTCGCGGTGTCGAGGAACGCGGCCGCTCCCGCCCGCAGGATGCGGAGCACGGCCGGCTGCTCCTCGAAGGTCGGCAGATCCTCCGCACAGCCGAGCTCGGGGCCGAGCCGCGGCTTGCGCACGAGCGCCGTGCCGAGATTGACGATCGGCTCGCGCATCGCCGCCGCAGCGAAGTCGCCGATATGGACCCGGATCGAGGGATCCCAGGGGCCGGTCGGCAGCAGGCTGCCGAGGGGCACGGCCGGGGCGACGCGGTTCGCGAAACGCGGCGGCCCGCCGATCCAGCCGGCGAGCCCGTCGGCTCGCTCGATGCCGTCCCCATGCGCGGTCCGGAAGTCGCTGAAGCAGCAGACGAGCTCGGGTCGTCTCGCGAGGAGCGCCCGCTGCAGCGCGAGCTTGCCGGGCAACCAGCGATCGTCCGAATCGACGAACGCCACGAGCGGCCCGCGCGCCACTCGCCAGGCGGCGTTGCGCGCGGCACCCGCGCCACCGTGCGGCAAGGCGAGGTACCGCACCGGCGGCCCGAAGCCCGTGAGGAGGGCAGCCGTGCCGTCGGTCGAGCCGTCGTCGGCGACGATCAGCTCGTCACCAGGCTCGAGCTGGGCGAGGACCGAACCGATCGCCCGTGGCAGGAGATGGGCCCGGTTCCAGGTAGGAAGGACGACACTGACCGGCTCGTGCAAGGAAACTCACCCCGCTTGCGGAGCAGGGACGAAAGACCTTCGCGCCCGCGAAAGCAAGGACGCAGTTCTCGATCTCGCCGGCCGAAGGTCACTCTTCTGGTGACCGGTCGTCGCTCACCCGTCGAGCTTGGGGACCCAGGGCAACGGCCGCACTTCGATCCCCTCGTCGAGCAGTTCCCTGACCTCCTCGGCGGTGGCCTCGCCGTAGATGTCGCGCGGTTCCGCCTCGCCGAGGTGGATCCGCCGCGCCTCCTCGGGAAAGCGAGCACCCACGTTCTCGAAGTTCTGCTCGACATGCGCGCGCAGCGCCCGGGCCATCGCCAGGAAGCGGGCGACCAGCTCCGGCGGGGGCCGGTCGGCCGCACCGGAGCGGGCGACCGCCGGCGCCATGATGGCCTTGTCGACCGACGTGACGCCACAGACCGGGCAGGCGAGCTCGCCCGCCGCGCGCTGCCGGTCGAAGGCCTCGTTGCTGTGGAACCAGCCCTCGAACTCGTGCCCCTCGGAACAAGCCAGAGCGAAGCGGATCACGGTGTGGCCCCGGCGAGCAGGCGGTCGAGCTCGCCCCGGCGCTCGAGCTCGTGCAGGTCGTCCGAGCCGCCGATCAGCCGCCCATCGATGAAGATCTGCGGCACGGTGGTCCGCCCTTCCGATCGCTCGATCATCTCCGACCGACGCGCCGGATCGGTCCAGAGATCGATTTCCTCGAAGGCTACGCCCTTGGCGCCGAGCAGGCGCTTCGCCCGCCAGCAGTAAGGGCAGAGCGGGGAGGTGTAGATCTCGACCTTGGCCATCGACGGCAGGTCCACGCGGTCGTTTCACGGCACCCGCACGGTCATATAGGAAGTGACGCCGGCTTCACCACCCGAGCGAGCACGAGCACATCCACCCGTGCGCAGCCGGCCGCACGCAGGACCCGGACGCAGGCACCGAGCGTCGCACCGGTGGTCAGAACGTCGTCGACCAGCACGACCCGGCGCCCCTCGATCGCCGCTCGCCGCGCGGCCGGCACCTCGAAGGCCGAGGCGGTGACGTTGGCCCTCCGGGCCGCGGCTCCGAGACCCTGCTGCGAGGCGGTGGCGCGGCGCCGGCGGAGCGCGGCGGGCGACCAGGCTACGCCTGTCAGCCGCGCGAGCCGGCCGGCGAGCAGGGCCGACTGGTTGTAGCCGCGCCGCAACAGTCGCCAGCGATGCAGCGGTACCGGCAGGATCAGATCGGCATCGCTCAGCAGGTCGCGGCCGGCGATCGCGAGCCAGCGGGCGAAGGTCGCGGCCGCCTCGGTGCGACCCGCGTGCTTGAAGCGGAGGACGAGCCCGCGGCTCGCCTCGTCGTAGGCGAGGGCGGCTCGGCCCCGGTCCCAAGGCGGGGGATGCTCCATGCAAGCAGCGCAGAGCCCGGCTTCGGCTTCGATCGTTTGCAGCGGCCAACCGCAGCGTTCGCAGCAGGGCGGACCGAGAAAACGCAGCGGCGACCAGCAGTCGGCACACAGGCCCCCTTGCTCCCCCACCGGCTCACCACAGGCGAGGCAGCGCGGCGGCAGGAGGAGGTCGACCGCGGCATTCGCCAGCCGGCCGATCGCCGGGACGAGCGAGGCCGAACGGAGCCACTCGACGACCAGGGCACCGGTCCTCGGTAGGTTGCCTCGTCTCTTCTACTCTAAGTAGAAGAGTCTGTCACCTCGCCTCGTTAGCTCCGGCAGCCGCGGCCTCCGCCGGCGTCGCCGTCTCGGCCAGGAGCCAGGCTCGATAGTCCGGATTGCCGGCCGTGATCGGCAGGGCGACGACGCAGGGCACGGTATAGGAGTGCAATGCCTTGACCCGCTCTCCGAGTGCATCGACGAGCCCCGCCCGGGTCTTGAGCACGAGCACCGCCTCGGATGCCGTCTCGAGTCGACCCTGCCACCGATAGATCGAGGTGGCGCCCGGCAGGATGTTGGCGCAGGCGGCGAGGCGTTCCTCCACCACCGCCCGACCGATGCGCTCGGCCTCCTCCACCGAGGCGCAGGTGACGTAGCACCAGACCAGTTCCATCGCTTCTCCTCCCGGCCTCACGGGCCACGCGAGCGGGGATCGGCGCGCTCGGCGAGCGTATCCCCCAACCTGTTGCACGCCGTCACGGCGAGCAGGATCGCGACGCCCGGCCAGAGCGCGAGCCGGGGCGCCTGGCAGAGCATCTCTTGGGCGTTGCTCAGCATGTTTCCCCAGGAAGGCTTTCCCCAGGAAGGCGTGGGCGGTCGGATTCCGAGCCCGAGGAAGCTCGAGACGGACTCGCCCAGGATCACCTGGCCGATCGAGAGCGTCGCCGCGACCGCGGTCGGCGCGTTCTCGGCCTCGCCTCCCGGCTCACGCCTCCCCCGTGCCTTATCCCCACGGCCCGGCTACACGATTCGCTGCCGACCGCACGATCGGTACCGCTTCCGACGTCTCTCGCCCCGACTGCCGACATTTCGATCGCCTCGAGGGGAGGTGCGGGGCCCCCGTCTGCCCGATGAGCACCGGCCCGGCTGCCCCCGGTCGACCCTCGCCCACCCGGGCCTCGGGGACCGCGCCGCGCCTCGCCCGGCATGACGCCATCGGACCCCGGCATCGCCGTGCAGACCATCGAGAGCTCCGACCACTCGTCGGGAACCGCCCCCCGGAACCGAGAAGCCCGCGACGCGGACGTCGTGTCGCGAGCTACCGTCCTTCCCCGAAACCGGAGATGCTGCGACTTTCCCCGAAGTCCGAGGAGAACGGAGCCGGCTCTCCGAGATGACTTCCACCGATCCGCTGCTGCTCCGGCCTTGGCTTCGAGCGCTTCGCCGGGGTCGGTGTCGGCTCTTTTGACGCCAGAGGCGACCGGCCCCGCCGGAACACCGCAGAGCTCCGATGGCCGTCTCTCTGGCGCGGGTGTGGGTTGGGCGGTCGCGAAGCGGCCTGCTCCCGAGTCGTCGGGCGGCGGCGCAACGAGGGGCCGACTCGTGAGTCGTCGTCGACAAATACCGGTCTGGCCGCGTCGCAGGCTCCGACCCGGGGCGCGAGAAACGAGCGACGATCGATGCGATGACCGTCCTGCGCAGGCTGGTCGAGAAGACCAGGGATATGGAACGGCTGCGGGAGGCCATCGGCTGGGCCGCGGAGCGGCCGCTCGCACCCGAGGGCGGCGCGCCGGCTGGTGCGAGGGCGATCCCGAGAGCCGGTCCGCCGCGATGGAGCCGCGCGTCCCCGGAGGGACACGAGGCTAGTGCCTTTCTCGGCTTCCCGCGGTCCGACCGGCCGCCGAGAAGGCGTGGAAGGCGGTGATGCGGCAGGCCCCCGCCCAGGGCATCGCGACCGGGCCGATCGAGGACCCGATGAAGTCTCTCGGCACGTCGGGTATCGCCCCGGGGCCGGATCGGTCGGCCGTACGAGAAGCTCCGGGAACGGCGCAAAGCCTCCCCCGACCGCCGGGTGACCGACGGTATCCCAAGGACGATGCCGGCTAGCCGAAGGTGCGCCGAACCGGACGATCCTCCCGGTCGCGCTGACAATCGCTGTCGGGTCGTTGACGGCGGGGGGAGATGCTCGGCCCGGAGATCGGCCCGTCCGAAGGGGCGCCGTTCCGGTCGGGAGCCCTGTACGCGCGCCCACCGCGGCCTGCCCGGCATCGAGCTGTGGTCTGCGATGCCCACGAGGTCCCGAAGCCAGAGGTCACCGAGGTGTCAGTGCCACCAGGGCAGCCTTCTTGCACCCGCTTCGTGCACGACGCACCGACCCGTACCGGTCGCTACGGCCGGCACCTCGTCTTCTCCGCCGTCATCGCCACCGCCTTCGCCCAGCACGATACCGAGGCGGTCGGGTGCCGGTGGCGCAAAGGGGCCGATCGGTTCCGCCCCAACTCGCCCGTCCAACGGAAGATGCCGCCGTCAGGCCGAGCTACACGACCTTACCGGCCGCTCGTCGCGCCGAGCCGCACTCGACGAAGTCGACGGGGGTGGTCCGACGGCCGGATCGAACGCCACACCGCGGTCGCCGTTCCCTTCCCGACGAAGCCGCCACCGACGAGGCCACCATCACTCGCCCGGCCGGCGCCGACCTGCCCGAACACAACCGAAGGTGGACCGTGCGCCGCGCCCGCGGCCCGAACCTTACCCCCATCGCGTGCTCCCCGGCGACATCTCCTTCCTCGGACTGCCCGATACGGTAACCCGACCCAAGCCGATTCTCCCGAACGCCGCGATGAGCGACCACCAATCACACCACCCCGACCGACACGATACCTACGGGCGGCTCATGCGCGACCTCGCTCCTACAACTTCGTTCCCTTTCGCGTGCTCCGAGCGCCAGGGAGGTCGGCTCGGCCGAGAGGGCGCTTCGGCGCGGGTCACGTCCAGCCGACCCGGAGGAGTGTCGTCGCGCCCGGCTTCGCCGCCGTCCTCGCGACACCAAACCCGCCACCCGCTTCGATCGTAGACGAGCCGCCATCCCCCTCGGGGCGGGCCACGCGACCAGATCGCCGGGAAGCTCCGCAGCAGCCGATCGGTATCGGCGCCCGGCCGAGCCGGATCCGGCACCGCGATCCGAGCAACGCTCGCTCGACGGGTCAGAATTTGCTCGAGAAAGGCGGCATTAGGTGGCAGGACGAATCGGTCGGCACGGCCCAAAGCAGCGATCACCGGGGCGCCGAGCCGCACTCCACGAAACGACCGGAGCGGCCCGACGACAGGATCGAACGCCACACCGCGGCCGCCGCTGCCTCCCAAACGAAGCCGCCACGGACGAGGCCGACGTGACCCATCGGGTGACCGCCGGCCCGCTCGAGCCCGACCGAGGCAGGGCCCTCCGCCGCGCCCACCATAGGGGGCTTCCCGGCCTCGCGCTCGCTCGGCGAGTACCCCCTCCTCGGACCGTCCGATACGGTAGCCCGACCAACCCGCAACCCGCAGGACGCCACGATGAGCGATCGCCACCCACACCACCCCACCGGACACGATCCGCTTTCCCCGAAAAAGGGGCCACGGCTGCGCGTTGGGGTGCCGGTGTCCGCGAAGGGGTGGTTCGCTCGGCCCGTCGGATCTACCAGCGGTGTTCGAGTTCAGTGTTGGTGTTCCGCCCGGTGTCCGCCTTCTCGTCGTCGGCAGCAACCGAAAGGGTTCGCGCGGCGACGCCCGGTGTCGTGCTATCCTCATTGGTAGTCGGCACCGTTCCGACGAGCCGAGTCGAGTAGCGGGGATTCGTCCCGCCCGCACTGCCTTCACTGCCCTCGTCGCGAGGCCGCAGGGCACTCCTTCGCTTCTTGGGCGACCCGGGCGGGCGCGAATTCGGGTTTGCCGCGGTTTTGCTCGCGCCTCGGTCCGGCCTCCGAGCTCGGCCCCGAGTGGGCGCCGCGCGGCTACGCGACACCCGATCGCGGGTCTGATGCCCGTGTGCGGAGATCGCGATCGGCAGTCCGGACCTCGTCACCCGGCGCGACGTCCAGCGACGCTCGGCTGCAACGGTCGGCGGTGCCGGCCGGGGTCCCCGGTCGAGCGCGCCGAACGGGGCCCGGGCGCTAGCGGCCCAGCGACGGGCTCACGGTCGCGAACCGGCGCGCCTACTCACCCCATCACGGGTTCGTCGCGCGAGCGCCGAGGGTTCGCGTATTCGAGAGCCGGGGTGCTGCCCGGCTCTTCGGGTCGACGCGACCCGTTAGACGGCATGGGTTTCCTCGGCGAACCTCTCCAGGCTCGTTCGCCGCCGATCCTCGGCACGCCGGCTGTTCGAATCGGCGCTTCTCCCACGAGAACCGTCGGGCGCGCCCGATACCTCCCACCCCGGACGGCCGTACGACAAACCCATGCCGGCGCCGCGCCGTGGATCTCCGGGCGACGGCATCCTCCGGGCCCCAGACAACCACGGAAACGCCGGAAAGGACCCGTGGTCGGAACGGACGAGCCGTCTTCGAGTGCGAGGCGCGAGCTCGAACCGGGCGCGGACGGTCGCCAGGCGAAATCCGAGGCGTGTCCCGTAGGTACCGGATGTCCTCGATTCCCGGCCTCCCGCGGAAGCCCGCCCTGTCGAGTGCCCTGGGCGAACCTCGCGCGCGCCGTTCCCGAATGCGGCGCGGGCCTTCCCGCGTCCGGCCATTCGCTCGAGTGACCCGCCCGCGCACTGCCGCGGAAATGCCCTGTCGGGCCTCTTGTCGCGGTAGGCGTCGCTCACACCGTTGGCTCCGAAACGAACGCCCTCGACCGACGACTGCGACGGGTCACGGCGCCACTCGCCAGCGCTCGACCCACAAGGTGGTCGGCGCCAGATGGCCCGTCGGCTCCACACCGTCGAGCCAGCGCGGCCAAACATGCGCATCGACCCGGAAATAGAGCGGCAGCGCCGGCAGTTCTTCGGCGTAGATCGCTTGCAGCTCGTGCCAGAGCCGGAGTCGGCGCTCCTCGTCGAGCTCCCGTTCGATCGCGTCGAGCACCGCGTCGACCCGCGGATGGGCGAAGCCCGTGTAGTTCTGTCCGGCCCAACCGTTCTCGGGCCTCGGCACCTCGGCCGAACGGAGGATGGAGCGCGGCACGTTCTCCGGGCTCGAGATCCAGGCGAAGAGCGTCATGTCCGTGAACCGCCGCTTGGCCAGGGTTTCGCCGAACAGGACCCGCGGTGGCTCGTTGCGGAACACCACCTCGACCCGGACCGCCCGCCGCATGCCCTGGAGGACCTGCTGGACGAGCTCGCGCGACCGGTCGCCGGCCGTGGTCTGGAAGTCGAGCCGGAGCGGTTCGCCCCGGGCGTTGCGCCGGAAACCGCCCGGTCCCGGTCGCCAGGTGGCCTCGTCGAGGAGCGAGTTGGCGCACTCCGGATCGTACGGCCAGCGCGACAGGTCCTCGGCCTGCATCGGATCGAGCGGGCTCATGAAGCCGTGCGCCACCGGCTGACGGCCCTCGAACACCTGACGGCCGAGAAGCCCGCGATCGAGTGCGACACGAAGGCACGGCGGACCCGTACATCCGCGAGGATCGGGTTGTCGAGGCGCAGAGCGATGTGTTCGTAGACGAGCCCCGGTCGGTAGACCACGCGGAAACGCTCGCCGTGTCGCTTCTCGAAGGCGAGCGCCTGATCGGGAGGCAGGCCCAACGACCCCTCGATCATGTCGATCTCGCCGGAGAGCAGGTTGGCTTCGCGGGCGGCCGTGTTCTCGATCGCCCGGACGACGATCCATTCGAAAGCCGGTCGTGGTCCGCGCCAGTGGGGATTGCGGGCGAGGTCGCTGCGGCTACCGGGTGCGACCGCGGCGATCCGGTGAGGTTCCATCGCCATTCCCGGGTCGGTGGAAACCGTATCGAACAGGGTCCGGTTCCGATAGGGCACCGGATCCGCCTCGAAAACGGCGCGCTCGCGGTGCGCGGGCAGAAGGCGCAGATCGTTGACGGTGTTGTAGTCGAAGCTCACGCGATCGACGTGCAGGACGAAACGGCGTTCGTCGAGCGGCTCGACATTCCAGATACGTCGATGGAGCTCGGCATTGGTGATGCCCGAGAGAGGATGTCTGCCGACCTCCCAGGCGAAGAGCACGTCGGCACTCGTGACCGGTTCGCCGTCGGCCCAGAACAGATCGGGCCGCAGCTCGAATCGGAGTGCCACACCCTCGCCGCCGCCGGGTGCAAGCTCTCGCCCGGCGAGACCGTTCTCGAAGCTCGGCAGCTCCGTGCACAGCATACACACGAGCCGCCAGCTGGCGTCGTAGGTCGTGAGCAGCCGCTGCGTCAGACCGAGCACGAAGCTCTTCGCCGCCATCGTGTCGATGCTCGGATGCTGGTTCGCAGGAAACTGGGTGATCCCGATCGCGAGATCCCGCCCCGCCGCCGGCAGGGCCATGAGAAGTCCCGCGAAGAGAGCGATCGCATACCGTAACGACAAGGGAGCTTCCCGAGTCGGCCGGGAACGGCGCCTGCGGTCGACCTGGACAGGCCCCGACCCGGCCACTAGCCTCCGCGCCGCAGCCGCCCAGGAGGTCGACCGGTGCGCGAGAACACGCTCAAATCGAAGTGGAGCCAGGGTATCGCCACCGTCAACGGCTGGTGCGCCATCCCTCACCCCGTCGCCGCCGAGTTCATGGCCCATTGCGGCTGGGACAGCCTGACGATCGATCTGCAGCACGGGCTCGTCGACTATCAGGCGGCCGTCGGCATGCTCCAGGCGATCGGCACCACGCCCACGATACCCCTCGCCCGCGTGCCCTGGCGCGAGGCGGGTATCGTGATGAAGCTGCTCGATGCCGGCGCGATGGGGATCATCTGTCCGATGGTCAACGACCGGGCTCAGGCCGAGGAGTTCGTGTCTTTCTGCCGCTACGCGCCCAAGGGACAGCGGAGCTTCGGTCCGACCCGGGCGCTGATCGCCCACGGCGCCGATTACGGGGCGAAAGCCAACGATCAAATCCTCGCGCTCGCCATGATCGAGACCGTCGAAGCCCTCGACAATCTGGATTCGATCCTCGCGACACCCGGCCTCGACGGCGTCTATATAGGTCCCGCCGATCTGGCCCTGTCCATGGGTTACACCCCGAAGCTCGACCCGACCGAACCCGCGGTAGTGCGCGAGATCGAGCGGGTGGTGGCGGCCACCCGCAAAGCGGGTCTCTGGGCCGGCATGCACTGCGGCGCCCCGGCTTACGCCAAGGCCATGATCGCGAAGGGGCTCAACTTCGCGACCCTGCTCTCCGACGCCCGCATCCTCACCATGAAGGCGGTCGAGCTCGTCGAGGAGATGGGAACCAGGGTCGAGGGCCCGAAGAGCTCCACCTATTGAGGCGTGCGGGGCGGTGGCCCGAGTCCTGGTCGTAGGGCGGATCCACGAGGCGGGCATCGCCCTCCTGCGCAGCGAGCCGGGCCTCTCGGTCGATACAATCGACGAAGGCGAGCGCGACACGCTGGAGCGGGCACTTTCCGCGGCCGAAGCGGTGATCGTGCGGACGGCGCCGCTTTCCGATCCTTCGATCGCGGCGGCCCCGCGACTCCGGGTGATCGCCAAGCACGGCGTGGGGTACGACAACATCGACGTCGAAGCGGCCACCGCCCGTGGCGTTCCGGTGACCGTCACCGCGACCGCCAACGCCACCTCGGTCGCCGAGTTCACCTGGGGCCAGATCCTGGCCCTCGCCAAGCTCTCGTGCGCGATGGACGCCGCGGTTCGCGCCGGCGATTGGAACGCCCGCCACCGGCTCGTCCCGCTCGAGCTCGCCGACAGGACGCTGCTCGCGGTGGGTTTCGGGAGGATTGGCACGCGGGTGGTCCGCCGTGCGCTCGCCTTCGAGATGCGCGTGCTGGTGTTCGACCCATACGTTCCCGCGGAGCGCATCCGTTCGGCCGGCTGCGAGCCGGTCGCGAGCCTGGACGATGGGCTCGCGAGGGCCGACGTCATCACGCTGCACTGTCCCTTGACCACCGAGACGAGGGGCATGATCGATCGCGAGCGTCTCGATCGACTGCGGCCGGGTGCCCTGCTCGTGAACACCGCGCGCGGCGGCCTCGTCGACGAGGCGGCGCTCGTGGCCGCACTGCGCGAGTGCCGGCTCGGGGGAGCGGCACTCGACGTTACGCTCCACGAGCCGCTTCCCGTAGACGATCCGCTGCTCGGCGCCCCGCGCCTGCTCCTCTCTCCCCACGTCGCCGGGGTGACCGCGGAGTCGGCCCGACGGATGGCGCTCGAGGCGGCCGAGAACGTGCTGGCCGGGCTCACGGGCCGGCTGCGGCCCGGGGTCGTCGTCAACCCGGAGGTGCTGCGATGAGCCGGCCGTTGCGCATCGGCCTCGTGGGCTCGGGCTTCATGGGTCGCAGCCACGCATTGGCATGGCGCATCGCGCCGGCCGTGTTCGAGCTGCCGGTGCGGCCCGAGGTGGTTGTGCTCGCCGATCGCACCGAGGAGCTCGCCACCCAGGCCGCTCGCCAGCTCGGAGTCGCCCGCGCAACCGGCGACTGGCGCGACCTGATCCGCGACCCCGAGATCGATCTCGTCGACATAACTACGCCCAACGCGCTCCACAAGGAGATGGCAATGGCGGCGATCGAGGCCGGCAAGGCGGTCTATTGCGAGAAACCGCTCGCGCCGACCGCCACGGACGCCCGCGACATGGCCGAGGCCGCCGAGAACGCCGGACTGCCGACTTTCGTGGGCTTCAACTATCTGCGCAATCCGATGACCCGCCTGGCTCGCGATCTCGTGAGCTCGGGCGAGATCGGCGAGCCCTGGAGCTTCCGCGGCATCCATGCCGAGGATTACATGAGCGATCCGGGCGTGCCCTGGTCCTGGCGGCTGGATCCCGCGGGTGGCGCCGGCGCGATCGCCGATCTCGGCTCGCACATCGTCGCCATGGCCCGCTTCGTGGTCGGGCCGATCGAGGAGCTCGTGGCCGACCTCGACACGGTGATCCCGGAGCGGGCCATCACCCGTGGCGGCGCGCCGGTCCGACCGGTCGAGGTGGACGACCAGGCACGTGCGCTCGTGCGCTTCGCCAACGGCGCGGCCGGCACGATCGAGGCTTCCTGGGTGTCCACCGGACGCAAGATGCACCTGGCCTTCGAGCTCACCGGATCGAAGGGCTCGATCGTGCTCAACATGGAGCGGATGAACGAGCTGCGGCTCTTCGTGAAAGGCCAGGCGGCCGGCCGCGCCGGCTTCGTCGAGATCCCCGCCGGGCCGGAGCACGCCGACTACGCGGCCTTCTGCCCCGCCCCGGGGCACCAGCTCGGTTTCAACGAGATCAAGGCGATCGAGGTCAAGGACATCGCCCTCGCCATGGCCGACGGTCCGACCTTCCGGCCCGATTTCCGCGAGGCCTACGAGGTCCAACGGGTGGTCGACGCGGTCCTCCTCTCGGCGCGCGAGCGGCGCTGGGTCTCGATCGACGAGGTCGGCTGAAACGGCCCGCACACGGTGGAGGAAGGCCGCTTCCTCGCGCTCGCAGCCGGTCTCGCGGTTCTCTTCTGGCTGCTCTCGGGGCAGTGGGTTAACGAGCCGGGGCTGCGGCGGATGGCCTCGTTCGCGGCCTATGCGAGCCTCGCCGTCGGGCTCCTCTGGGCGCTTTTGCAGTCTGCCCGCTGGTTCCTCGGCTGAGCCGGCCGCCTTCCTCGGGAAGCCCGAACGGCTGCCGGACGAGGGGTCTCCCGCCGCTCCCGCGGCCTCGCGCCCAGGAGCCCCCTCGAGCGCGAGAGCGCGCCCGGGAGCTGCGAGCATGACCGCACTCGCGAGCAGTACGAGGAGCAGGACGAGCAGGGAGAGCGACACCGGTCCTCGCGCCTTGGAGTCGGCACTGTTCCTCGCACGAAAAGGTTAACGAAGGTTTGCCGGGAAGGGGCCGACGGTCCGCTGTACCGTTGCTCGCTCAGGGTGTGACGGCGACACCGAACAGCGCGGGGTGGAGCCAGATCAGGGCCACGTAGAGGGCGAGCGCCGCGGCTACCCGAGCGAGCCCGATCTCGCTCGCAACGAGGCGCTGGCGCCGCTCGAGGATCGCCAGGAACGGGATGTTCGAGGTCCGCTGCAGGAACACGCCCCAGCCCGGCGGCCGCTCCTCGGTCCGCCGGGCGTCGATCAGCACCGTGCCGGCCAGCGCCAGGACCCCGAACGCGCCGAAGAAGATCAACGAGGCGAGATCGCCGTTGGCCAGCACGTGCACGATCGCCCAGAGCGCCACCGCCCACATCGAGGGATGCCGGGTCACCCGGACGATCCCGCGCGCCGGCTCGGCCGTATCGGGATCGGGGCCCTGGCCGAGAGCGGTCGGATTGCGCTGGCTCAGCGCACAGACCAGCAAGAGACAAGCTATCGGCATCACGAGCAGCGGCAGGTGCCGCAGGCCCGGGCCCGGTGTCCACAAGAACCGCACGGGCGCCGTGCTCCAGGCGTGCACGAGCCAGGCGATGGCGACGAGGGCGATCAGCGAGTAGAGGAGGCGATACGGCCCCTCGCCGATCGCGGCGACGAGCTGCGGCCGGAGCTGACTGCTGGCGATGCCGAGATGCGTCCCGATCAGGAACAAAGCGGCCACCAGGAGATTGCTCATCGGTGCTCCTCGACCCGCCCGGCGGTCCGCCCGGCTCCGTCGCGCGTATCGAAAACCGCTCGACAGATTTGTAGCGCGCGGCCCGGGCCGCGCCCACCGAAGCGGAGAACCGAACCGTGCGTCTGTTGCTCGCCGCCCTCGCCCTCGTTCTCGCCGTGTCGCCCGCCTGTGCCGACGGGCGCGGCGCGCACGCCTTCGCTTTCACCTCGATCGAGGGCGAGCCCTTGCCGCTCGAGCGCTTCGCCGGGCGGCCGGTTCTGGTCGTGAACACCGCTTCTCTGTGCGGCTACACTCATCAATACGCCGGGCTGCAGAGGCTATGGCAACGGTACCGCGACCGCGGCCTCGTCGTGCTCGGCGTTCCGTCGAACGATTTCGGCGGCCAGGAGCCGGGCTCGAATGCCCAGATCAAGACGTTCTGCGAGACCAACTTCGCAGTCGATTTCCCGATGACGGAGAAGGTGAGCGTGCGCGGGCCCGCCTCGCATCCCTTGTTCACCTGGCTGCGCCGCGAACTCGGCGAGGCCGCCGGGCCTCGTTGGAACTTCCACAAGTTCCTGATCGGTCCCGACGGTCGCGCGATCGCCGCCTGGCCCTCCTCGGTCGAGCCCGACGCGCCCGCGATCACGGCCGCCATCGAACGTCTGCTCACGGAGACGGGGCCGGCGCCGCGGAGTTGAGCCGGCCCTGTGCCCAAGGTCTTCGTCGCCCGCCCTCGGCAGGCCCGGAGTCTCTTTTTCTTCGCTTCCGCCGCCGCCCGCCTCCTCGATCACGCCCTCGGCCTCCACTCCTCACGATCTACTGGACGCGGGTGCGTCTTCCGCGCGGTTCGGCGGGCGCCCGTTCTCGGCCGGCTCGTGCCGCCCGGAACCGTCTCGGCCGGCCGCGAGCTCGGCCGCCTGCGCGAAATCGATCCCACGGCCGGCGGCCGACTCGTCGAGTTCGCCGCCCGGCGCTGGGCCGGTGCTCGTGCCTTCCGCGCGGGGCCGATCGAGAGCGTCCGTGGTGGCCGGCTGGCTCGGCCCCGCCGGCAGGATCCTGCCGGCGCGGCGACCTTCGTCGGCGGCCGGACGGTCCCCGTGCCGGCCGGACTCACCCTCCTCGCGACCAGCTGCGTGGCCTGCTCGCCGCACGCCGCGGTTTGCGGCGGCGGCCACCGCTGCTCGACCTGCCGCGTGCGCGTCACCGCCGGGCTCGACCGTCTGCCGCCACCCGAGGGGATCGAGGCCCGGCTCCTGGCGCGCGTCCACGCGCCGCCGGAGGCCCGGCCCGCCTGCCCGATCCGGCCCGCGCCGCGGTTCGCCGGCCGATGGATCCGGCCCAGGGCCGCGAGCGGACATCGCCGTGCTGTTCGCCGACCTCAGGGGGCTCCACCCGGTCGGCCGAGCGGCGGCTGGTGGCGCTGCGCGGCCGCAGCGGACCACTCGCCGTCCGGCTGGTGGCTCGTACGGCGAGCCCGCCGATGCCGGCCCGCCGCCGGACCCGCCGCGGGCGAGGGCGCAGCGGGCGAGGGACGGCCGGTTCGGTCGACCGCCCCGAGCGGCAGCGTCCGAAGGCTCGGCGGGGCGCGCTGGCCGCGGCCGTGGCGGAGCGCGCCGGCTCTTCCTCCGCGAGCCACTTCCAGACCGCACCAGTGCCCATGGCGCCGAGGATCGGCACGAACCAGGAGAAGGGCAGCTGGATCAGGTAGGGCCAGCCAGCGAAGATCGCCTGCCCGGTGCTGGGCGCCGGGTTCACGCTCGTGTTGGTCACCGGGATGCTCACGAGGTGGATCAGCGCGAGCGCGAGGCCGATCGCGATCGGCGCGAAGCCGGCCGGCGCCTTCGGGCTCGTGGCGCCCAGGATGATGATCAGGAACATGAAGGTCATGACGAGCTCGGTGATCAGCCCCGCAAGGGCGCCGTACTTGCCCGGCGACAGCTCGCCGATGCCGTTCGCCGCGAAGCCACCGAGCTCGGCGCCGGGCTTGCCCGAGGCGACGATTAAAAGAATAAAAGAAGGAACGCGGCGACGATCGCGCCGACGACCTGCGCCACAATGTAGCCGAGCGCCCGGCTCTGCTCGAACCGGCCGGCCACCACGAGCCCGAGCGTCACCGCGGGATTGCGATGACAGCCCGAGATCGGACCGATCGCGTAGGCCATCGTGAGCTCCGTGAGGCCGAAGGCGAAGCTCACCCCGAGCAGGCCGATCCCGACCTCCGGATAGGCGGCCGCCAGAACGGCGCCGCCGCATCCGCCCAGCACCAAACAGAACGTGCCGAACGCCTCGGCGGCGAGCGCCCGATCGACGCGAACATGCTCGAACCTCCCTTCTCACGCGATATTCGGCCGCGATTCCCCCCGACCCGGCCTTCGTGCTGTCTCCCATCGACGGCCGCCCTTGACAAGGCACGAAAGCCCGTTCGAGCCTGCCTTCGGCTTCGGGGAGGCGGCATGGGCGAGGCGGCGGCTCCGGCACTCGAGGTCGAGGACATCCACAAGTCGTTCGGCCACCTCGAAGTCCTCAAAGGTGTTTCGCTCGTCGCCCGGCAGGGCGACGTGATCGCCCTGCTCGGCGCTTCGGGCTCGGGCAAAAGTACCTTCCTGCGCTGCATCAACCTCCTCGAGACGCCCGATGCCGGCCGCATCCGGGTCGCGGGCGAGGAGCTGCGACTCGTTGCCGGACGCCGCGGCGGGCTTGTTCCCGCCGACCGCCGGCAAGTCGAGCGGATCCGCGCCCGACTCGGCATGGTCTTCCAGCAGTTCAATCTCTGGTCGCACATGACGGTGCTCGAGAACGTGATCGAAGCCCCGATCCACGTCCTCGGCTTGCCCCGCCGCGAGGCGATCGAGCGGGCCGAGGCGCTGCTCGCCAAGGTCGGCATCCTCGAGCGGCGGGACTACTACCCGGCCCAGCTCTCGGGTGGCCAGCAGCAGCGGGCGGCGATCGCCCGAGCCCTCGCCATGGAGCCCGCGGTCCTCCTGTTCGACGAGCCGACCAGCGCGCTCGACCCCGAGCTCGTGGGCGAGGTGCTGAAGGTCATGCGCGATCTCGCTCTCGAGGGCCGCACGATGCTGGTCGTGACCCACGAGCTGGGCTTCGCGGGCGAGGTCGCGAGCGAGGTCGTGTTCCTGCATCAGGGGCGAATCGAGGAGCAGGGGCCGCCCGCCGAGGTGCTCGGCCGACCGCGGTCCGAACGGCTGCGCCAGTTCTTGGCCGGCCACACGGCCCGCGCCCGCGGCCTCGGCAGCCTTGACGCGCGAGCCCGATCCGGGGAGTAGCCTTGCGTCCCCCCGTGCAGAGGCCGAGCCCATGCGCCGCGCCAATCTGATCCCGGCCCTTCTCGCCCTCCTCTGGGCGATCGCCCCGGGTCCCGCACCGGCGGCCACCGCCTCCGGTAATGGCACCGCCCAACCCAAGACGGCCGCCGCTCCGCCCAAAGCGGCACCCGGCAAGCCGAGGCCGCAGCCGAGCAAGCAGGCCGCCCTGGCTCCCGCGGCGAGGAAGCCCGCCCCGGCGCCCGCTCCACCGACCGCCGCCGGCCCGGTGCTGCGGCTCGCCGTCGAGGGCTCCTACCCGCCCTTCAGCGAGGTCGACGCCAAGGGCCGCCTCAAGGGTTTCGACGTCGACATCGCGAACGCCCTCTGCGCCGAGCTCGCCGTCCGCTGCCGGCTCGTGCAGCGGCCCTGGGCCGTCCTGCAGGATGCCGTGCTCGGTCTCGAGCCCGAGCTCTGGAACGAGGTCGACGCGATCGTGGCCTCGGTCTCGATCACCGACAGCCGCCGACAGACCGCCGACTTCACCCGCCGCTACTACCAGGTGCCGGCGCGCTTCCTGCGCAAGAAAGACAGCGGCATCGAGCCTGTCGCCGGCCGTCTCCAGGGCCGCCGGATCGGCGTCCAGGCCTCGACCACCCACGACCGGTTCGTCACCCAGCGATTCGGCGGCGAGGCCCAGATCCTCCGCTTCGAGACCCTGCCGCAGGCGGTCGCGGCCCTGCGCGAGGGTCGGGTGGATTTGCTGATGGCCGATGCCCTCGCCCTCGAACAGGGTGTCCTCAAGACCCGCGACGGCGGCGCGTTCGAGTTCTGCGGACCGAACTACACCGACCCGCACTGGTTCGGTCACGGTGCCGGCATCGCCGTCAAGAAGGGCAACCGGGAGTTGGTCGAGCGGCTCGATGCGGCGCTCGAGCGGATCCGCGCCAAAGGCGAGCACGCCAAGATCGCCAAGGCCTATTTCGGCTTCGACATCGACCCGCGCTGAGTCACCGCGCCGACCGTTCCACGCCGGCCCCCTCGGCGCGGCTTGACGACGCCGGGCGGCGATCGGACTCTGCGGCCCGAGAGCTCTCGGGAGGCACCCATGGTCCGCAGGCTCGTCCTCGTGTTGATGGCCGGCGCGCTCGCGCTCGTGGCCGGTCCGCTCGCCGCCAAGGAGTGGAAGAAGATCCGGATCGGCGTCGAGGGCGCCTACCCGCCCTTTTCCGAGGTCGGTCCGGACGGCAAGCTCAAGGGCTTCGACATCGACATCGCGATGGCGCTCTGCGCCAAGATCGGTGCCGAGTGCGAGCTGATCCAGCAGGATTGGGACGGCATCATCCCGGCGCTGCTCGCCAAGAAATTCGACGCCATCGTCGCCTCCATGTCGATCACCGAGGAGCGCAAGAAGCGCGTCGACTTCACCGACAAATACTATCAGACACCGGCTCGCTTCGTCCGCAAGAAGGGCTCCGGCATCGAGATCACCAAGGAAGGCCTCAAGGGCAAAAAGGTGGGCGTGCAGCGCGCCACCATCCACGACAACTACCTGACCGACAATTACGGCGACACGGTCGAGATCGTGCGCTACGGCACCCAGGACGAGGCCAATCTCGATATGCTCGCGGGCCGCGTCGACCTGCTGCTCGCCGACTCGGTCGCCCTGCTCGACGGCTTCCTCAAGACCGACAAGGGCAAGGACTACGAGTTCGTGGGGCCCGAGCTGCGCGACAAGAAGTGGTTCGGCGAGGGCGCCGGCATCGCCGTCCGCAAGGAGGACGGCGATCTGCGCGCGCTCCTCAACGAGGCGATCAAGGCGATCCGCGCCGACGGCACCTACGACAAGATCGCCAAGAAATATTTCGACTTCGACATCTACGG
>CALBAK010000115.1 GCA_937926445.1 uncultured Alphaproteobacteria bacterium | reverse complement strand
CTCGAGCTCGCCTGGGCGATCACCCGGCGAGGCGGGACCACGATCACGGCCGGCTTGCCGCACCCGTCGGCGCGCCTTCCGGTGCCGATCGTGCAGCTCGTGGCCGAGGAGCGGGCGCTCAAGGGCAGCTACATCGGAACCGCCGTTCCTGCCCGCGACGTACCCAGGCTGATCGATCTCTACCGGAAGGGGCGACTCCCGGTCGATCGGTTGATGTCGGGTCGCCTCGCCCTCGACGAGATCAACGAAGGCTTCGACCGGCTTGCACGCGGTGCAGCGATTCGGCAGATCGTCATGCCGTGATCGCCTCGCGGATGCGGTCGGCACCCTCCGCTCCGTGCGGACCCGGGCGGCGTCTGTCGGGAGATCGCGTCATGCCGGGGCGCTCTTCGGGCCTCGTTCGGGTCGTATCGGTTCTCGATCTGCTGCTCGCCGCGGGCCAGTCCGCCGCTTAACAACCGGTTGCTTCGCCGCCGCCCGCGGGCACCGTAGTCGTGGTCGAGCCTCGGGAGGTCACACCCGTTTCCCGCTTCACGGGCCGCATCGAAGCGGTCGACAAGGTCGATCTGCGGGCTCATGTCGAGGGATTTGTCGAGGCAATCCGTTTCCGCGACGGTGCCGATGTCGAGGCCGGCCAACTCCTGTTCGTGATGGAGAAGAGGCCTTACATCGCCAAAGTGAAAGAAGCGGAAGCGGCGGTCCTGGCGGCCGATGGCTCGCTCAAGCTCGCCGACCGCCAGGTCGACCGGTAGACCGTACTCGTTCAACGCCAGGCCGTGGCCCAGGCCAAGCTCGACGAGGCGATCGCCAAGCAAGCGCAGGCAAAAGACGCACTGCTCGCCCATTGAGCAACGCTCGAACGGGCGCGGCTCGACCTGACCTATACCGACATCGCAAGCCCGGTGAGTGGCCGGATCGGGCGCTCGAGCGTGTCGGTCGGTGACCTCGTGGGACCGGCGAGCCCGCCCTTGGCGACCGTCGTGAGCCAGGACCCGATCTACGTCACCTTCCCGGTCGCCGTTCGTCAGCTCCTGGAAGTGCGCCGGAAAGCCGAGGCGGCGGGTAACGACCCGCGGGCCGTGAAGGTCCGGGTCAAACTCGCCGACGGCAGCCTCTACGAGGAAGTCGGTCGTCTCGACTTCGTCGGTGTCCAGGTCGATCCGGGCACCGACACGATCACGCTCCGCGCGGAGCTCACCAACCCGAAGCGAACCTTGATCGACGGTGCCCTCGTGACGGTGTTGGTCGAGACCGCGAAGCCTCAATCGGCCCTGCTCGTGCCGCAGAACGCCGTCCAGTTCGACCAGTCCGGTCGTTTCGTCCTGGTGGTCGACCCCGAAGCCAAGGTTCGGGTACGCCGGGTTCGGGTCGGCTCCGCTTACGGGGCCCTCTTCGCGGTCGAGGAGGGCCTGCGCGAAGGCGATCGCGTGATCATCGAGGGTATCCAGAAGGTCCGCCCGGGCGCCGCCGTCGCGCCGACCGAGGCACCGCTTCCGCCGCTCGAAGCCTCGGTGCTCAGGAGCTGAGGCAATGATCTCCGCGGCCTTCGTCGATCGACCGCGTCTCGCGATCGTCATCTCGGTCGTCATCACGCTCGCGGGCCTGATTGCGCTTTTGGCCCTGCCGATCGCTCAATTTCCCGAGATCGTCCCGCCCCAGGTGCAAGTCACCGCGCGCTATCCCGGCGCCGGGGCCGAGGTGGTCGTCGAGACCGTGGCTCAACCCGTGGAGAGCCAGGTCATCGGAGTCGACAAGATGCTCTACATGAAGTCGACCTCGGGCAACGACGGCAGCTACACCCTCAATGTTTCCTTCGAGGTTAGGTACCGACCCAGACATCAACACGGTCAACGTGTTGAACCGCGTTCAGCTCGCTCTTCCGCAGCTGCCGCAGGAGCTCAGCCGTCAGGGACGTTCTGTAAAGAAGAAGTCCTCGGCTATTCTCCAGATATTCGCGATATACTCGCCGAAACGAACGTACGATACGCTTTTCCTATCGAACTACGCGACCATCAACCTCCTGGACAACATCAAAAGTGTGCCCGGTGTGGGCGATGCATTCCTGTTCGGTTCCCTCGACTACAGCATGCGCGTCTGGGTCTCCACGGACCGGATGACCGTGCTCGGCATCACGCCGAACGACGTCATCGCCGCACTCCAGGCGCAGAACATCCAAGCCGCGGTCGGTCGCATCGGCTCTCAGCCGATCGGCCAGGATACGGCTTTTCAACTGACGATCCAGAGCAAAGGCCGGCTCACCGACGTCGCCGAGTTCGAGAACATCGTCGTCCGCGCGAATCCCGACGGCTCGTTCGTCCGCGTGAAGGATATCGGCCGTGTCGAGCTCGGCGCGCGATCGTCGGATTCCTTCGGCCGGTTCAACGGCGGCCCGGGCGCTCTGATCGCGATCTTTCTCGCGCCGGGCGCCAACGCACTCGACACGGCCGGTGGCGTAATCCGGCTCATGGAGGAGGCGAAAGCCCGTTTTCCCGAAGACGTCGACTACAAGGTTACCTACGACACCACCTGGTTCGTGAAGCAGAGCATGGAGGAAGTGCTCCAAACGCTCATCGAGGCCTTCGTTCTCGTGATGATCGTGGTGTTCCTGTTCCTGGGGAGCCTTCGGACCACGCTGATCCCGCTGATCGCGGTGCCGGTCTCGCTGATCGGCGTGTTCTCGGTGATGCTCGCACTCGGCTTCTCGCTCAACATGATCTCGATGTTGGCCCTCGTGCTGGCGATCGGTATCGTGGTCGACGATGCGATCGTCGTCGTCGAGGCGGTCGAGGCCAAGCTCGAGCGAAATCCCGAGATGAGCCCAGCCGAAGCGACCAAGCTCGCGATGGGCGAGATCACGGCACCGATCGTCGCCATCACCCTCGTCCTCCTTTCCGTGTTCGTCCCGACCGCATTGATTCCCGGCATCGTCGGTCAGCTCTTCCAGCAGTTCGCGGTCGCCGTCGTGGTTGCGATGGTCATCTCGGCGATCAGTGCTTTGACCCTGTCGCCGGCCCTCTGCGCCATTCTCCTCCGGCATCATGACGGTCCCAAGGGCGGGCCGATGGCCTTCGTCCTGAAGGGTATCGACCTGGCCAGCGACGGGTACGCGCCGATCGTGAAGCGGCTCGTGCGGGTGGCGGTCTTCTCGTTGGTGGCGCTCGCGGGCGTCCTGGCGGCGAATGTCGGGCTGTTTCGTGCGACACCGACCGGGTTCGTGCCCGAAGAGGATCAGGGCGGCTTCTTCGCCGAGCTGCAACTTCCCGAAGGCGCTTCGGTCGATCGAACCGCGCGGGTCGTCGAGCAGGTAGAAGAGTTGGTCAGAGCTTTGCCCGGGGTCGCGGACATCAGTACCGTCGTCGGTTACGCTTCCTCGAGGGACTCGCCAAATCGAACACCGTCTTCATCGCCGTCCTGCTGAAACCGTTCGCGGAGCGCACGGAGCCGGGCATGGACGTGCACTCGATCATCCGCAAGGTCGTCGGCGAAGGACGCGCGATCCGCGAAGCGAACCTCATCGCTTTCAACGTCCCGCCGATCATCGGCCCCGGTACTCGCGGCGGGTTCGAATACCAACTGCAGGATCTCAAAGTTGGCACGGTCGCGGATTTGGCGGCAGTGGCCCGCTCCCTCGTGTTAACCGCCAACGAAGAGCCGCGTCTCGGCGCCGTCTTTACGACCCCTTCCGCTGCCACACCGCAGCTTTATCTCGATATCGATCGCAATAAAATCCAAACCCTGGGCATCAGACTGTCCGATATCTTCGCCGCGCTGCAGGCCATCCTCGGAGGCTATTACGTCAACGATCTCAATCTTTTCGGCAAGACGTGGCAGCTCAACCTCCAGGTGGAGGCCACCGACCGCGCGGCGATCACCGACATCTACCGGATCCATGTCCGAAATCGCGACGGACAGATGATTCCGCTGCGCGCTTTCGCCGAGGTCCGGCCGATCCTGGGACCGCAATCGGTGATCCGTTACAACAAGCAGCGCATCGTCGCGATCAACGGTGTGTCCGCTCCGGGCGTGAGCTTCGGCGAGGCCATCGCTGCGATGGAGACCGTTTCCGCTCGCACCCTCCCCGACGGTTACGGGTTCGAATGGACGTCCACCGCTCTCCAAGAGAAGCTCGCAGCAGGCCAGACGACGGTGATCCTGGCCATGGCGGTATTGTTCGCCTACCTCTTTCTCGTCGCCCTCTACGAGAGCTGGACCTTGCCTGTCGCCGTTCTTTTTTCGACCACCGTCGCCATCGCCGGGGCGATGGTCGGCCTCCTCGCGGCCGGGCTCGACAACAACGTCTACGCCCAGATCGGTTTGGTCGTGTTGATCACGCTCGCGGCCGAAAACGGCATCCTGATCGTCAAGTTCGCGAAAATGCGCCGGGAGGAAGGCCTCTCGACCGTGGAGGCGGCTGTGGCCGGAGCCCGCAAGCGCTTCCGCGCCGTCATGATGACGAGCTTCGCCTTCATCGCGGGCCTCGTTCTGCTCGTCCTCGACCAGGGTGCGGCGATGCTGAGCCGGCGCGCCGTCGGCACCGCCGTGTTCGCGGGCATGATCGCCGCTTCGGCGATCGGGATTTTCTTCATCCCGACGCTTTACGTGATCTTCCGGTGGCTGCGCGAACGGATCCGTGGCGAGGCGGCCGCACTCCCGTTGTATCCGGCCTCGTCCGCGCTCTGAGGCGCGCCCCGCTTCCGCACCGCGCCGGGTGACGCTAAGACCAGCCGCCGGCACTCGCCGCCGAGGTGACCCGCTGCGGCGAGCGAGAAGGGAGGAAGGCCTGGTCGACGCGCCTCCGCGCTTCGCTCGTCTGACGGATGACCGCCGGGCGAGCGTGCCGTTCACCATCGACGGGATCGCCGTCACCGGTCTGGAGGGCGACACGCTGCTGTCCGCCATTCTGGCAATCCGTCCCGATCTCGGGGCCCTAGCCCCCGATCCGAGGCGCAGAGCCGGCTTTTGCCTGATCGGAGCGTGCCAGGATTGCTGGGTCCGCCTCGCGGACGGCGGCCGGGTCCAAGCCTGCACCACGCCCCTCGTGGCCGGATTGGCGGTACTGCTCGAGGACGACGGGGAGCGCTGGTGAGCGCCGGGGCCACGATCGTCGTAGTGGGGGCTGGGCCAGCCGGGATGGCCGCCGCGCGCGTTCTCGCCGAGGAGGGTCTCCGGCCGATGGTTCTCGACAAAGCCGCTCGGCCCGGCGGGCAGGTCTGGCGGGAGCCGGTCGGCGAGGGCGAAGAGCCGTCCCTGCCCGGCCACGATCCGTCGCAAGCGCGCCGTGCTCGCACGGCGTTCCTCGAGCTCGCGCGCGACGGCCGGCTTGACTGGTACCCGTCGACCACGGTCGTCGACCTCACGCGGGACCGGCTCTGGGCACTCGGCGCCTCGGGTGCCGTGGACTCCACGGGCTTCGACCGCCTGATCCTCTGTCCGGGTGCGATCGAGCGGATCCTGCCCGTACCGGGCTGGACCTTGCCGGGTGTCTACACTTCGGGAGGGGCCCGGACCGCCCTCGAGTCGCTACGGTGCTTCGTCGGTCGGCGGATCGCCTTCGTAGGCACGGGACCCCTCCTCTATCTCGTCGCCGCCCGGCACGTCGCAGCCGGCGCTTCGGTGGTCGCGGTAGCGGACACCGCGCGCCTGCATCAAGCGCTCGCTGCCTTGCCGGGTCTCGCCGCCGATCGGTCGGGCCTTGCGCTCGCTGCCCGCTGCCTCGCAGCCTTGCGTCGCGCGGTCGTGCCCATCCTCCGCGGTGTGCGGGCCTTCGCGGTCGAAGGGCGGCATCGGGTCGAAGGTCTGCGGCTAGAGACGCGCGCGGGCCCGCGCGAGCTCGATTGCGATGCGGTCGCGTTCGGCTTCGGCCTGGTGCCGCAGCTCCAGCTCCTCGACCTGCTCGACGCGCCCTTCCGTTTCGACCCGGAGAGCGAGAGCTGGCTCCCGGAGCTCGACCGCGCGGGCCGCACCCCGCTCCCCGGCGTCTATGTGGCGGGCGATGGCGGGCGGATCCGGGGCGCCCGGGCGGCGGAGCTCGCTGGTGAACGCGCGGCCCTGGCACTCCTCGAGGATCTCGGCCGGCCGGTCGATGGGCCACGCGTCGCTCGGCTCGATCGAGAACTCGAGCGGCAGAGCCGCTTCGCCCGCGCGCTCGGCCGAGCGTTCCCGTTTCCGCGCGCGCTCGAAGAGGCGATCGCCGACGACACCGTGGTCTGCCGCTGCGAGGGTGTCACGGCCGCGGCCCTGCGTGCCGCGTCGCGCGCGTTCGACGCGGACGAGATCAACCGCGCGAAGGCCCTGACCCGCTGCGGTATGGGACGCTGTCAGGGACGGCTCTGCGGGCCGAGTGCCGCGCGCATTCTGGCCGGTGCCCGGGGCCTCGATCTCGCTTCCGTGGGACGCCTTCGCGCCCAGCCGCCGGTCGAACCGCTGCCGGCACGCGCGCGCCGCGTCGAGGAGGAGACCGCCGCTTGAGCGAGCGGCTCGCGACCGAGGTGTGTATCGTCGGAGGCGGTCTCGTCGGCTGCGCCACCGCTCTGGCGCTCGCCCGGCGCCGGACCCCCTGCGTGCTGGTCGAGCGCGAGCGCTGTGGTACGCACGCCTCCGGCGTGAACTACGGGGGCGTCCGCCGCCAGGGTCGAGCCCTCGAGGAGCTGCCGCTCGCCGCCCGCGCTCGCCGGATGTGGGGTCGGCTCGCCGTTCTCGTGGGACACGACAGCGAATTCCGGCCGACGGGCCATCTGCGGCTCGCGCGCGACGCGGCGGAGCTCGCCGCACTCGAGCAGTGGGCCGCCGAAGCAGCCCGGCTCGACGTGCGTTGCGAGATCCTCGGCCCGCATGCGCTCGCCGCCCGTTGGCCATGGTTGGGCAGCGGCCTCGCGGGCGGCTCCTTCTGCGCCGACGACGGACAGGCCAATCCGCGCCTGACCACACTTCTCTTCGCGCGCGCCGCGCGCGAGCAGGGCGCTCGCATCCTCGAGCAAAAACCCGTGACCGCTGTCGAGCGCTCGAGGCGGGGCTTCCGGGTGGTGATCCAGGGGGGCTCCGAGATCCAGACCAGGGTCTTGGTGAATACGGCGGGGGCCTGGGGACCGGCGATCGCGGCCCTGCTCGGCGAGGAGCTGCCCGGCGAGGTGATCGCGCCCAACATGCTGGTGAGCGAGCCCCTTCCCTACCGCATCGAGCCCAATCTGGGCATGGCAGGTCCGGGCATCTATCTGCGCCAGGTACCGACCGGCTCGGTGATCTTCGGTGGCGGCCGGGGTGCGGCCGATCTCGCCAAGGCTCGCTGTCGGCCGCTGTTTTCGACGACACTCGCGACCCTGGCCGAGGCTCGTAGAATCGTCCCGGGCCTCGCCTCGGCGACCATCATTCGCAGCTGGGCGGGCATCGAGGGCCGGATGCCGGACGATCGGCCGGTTATCGGGCCGAGCGCCCGCGTGCCGGGTCTCTTCCACGCCTTCGGCTTCTCGGGCCACGGTTTCATGCTGGCACCGGCCGTCGGAGCCGTGCTCGCCGAGCTGATCCTCGACGGCCACAGCTCCACGAGCCTCGCGGGCCTCGGTCCCGCCCGCTTCGCGCAGCGGCCGGCCGCTTTTGCCTGAGCCGACCCGTTATTCTGCCGCTGCTCGGCTCGCCACGAGCTCGGGCTCGCGGATGGCATCGTGCGCCGCCATCGCCGCGATGTTGAGGATATCCGACACCGTGGCGTTCATGGGCACGATCTGCACCGGATGCGAAAGGCCCTCCAAGAGTGGTCCGATCACCGTGCCACCGCCGAGCTGCTGCAGGAGCTTGTAACTGATGTTGGCGGTATGCAGCGCGGGCATGATGAGCACGTTGGCCGGACCCTTGAGGCGACAGAAGGGATAGAGCGCCATCAGATCGGGGTCGAGGGCGACGTCGACACCCATCTCGCCGTCGTACTCGAAATCGACCTGCCGGCGGTCGAGCTCGAGGACGACCTCCCGGATCCGGGCGGCCTTCGAAACCGGCGGGTTGCCGAAGGTCGCGAAGGAGAGCAGCGCCACCCGCGGCGTCACACCCATCCGGCGGACCGCCCGGACAGTCTGGATCGCGATGTCTGCCAAGGTCTTGGCGTCGGGCAGTTCGTGCACGTTGGTGTCGGCGATGAACACGGTCCGCCCCTTCGCGACCATGATCGTGAGGCCGAACACGCGATGGCCCGGCTTCGGATCGATGACGCGAAGTACGTCTTGAAGGACGTCGTGATAGTTGCGGGTGAGACCCGTTACCATCGCATCGGCGTGGCCGTTCGCCACCATGCAGGCCGCGAACACGTTGCGGTCTTGGTTCACGAGCCGCTGGCAGTCGCGGAAGAGGAGCCCGTTGCGCTGCTGCCGACGGTAGAGGAACTCGGCGTAGGTGCGATTGTGCTCGGAAAGCCGGGCGTTGTGGATCTCCACCCCGTCGAGCCCCTTGAGGCCCATGCTCTGCAGGGTGGCGGCGATCCGCTCTTCGCGACCGATCAGGATCGCAGTTCCGAGGTTCTGGTCGCGCCAGGCGAGTGCCGCGCTGATCGCTTTCTCCTCCTCGCCCTCGGCGAAGACGACGCGCTTGGGCTGGGCCCGCACTCGGTCGATGACGAGCTGCATCCGCGAAGCCGTCGGATCGAGGCGGCTCCGCAACTGTGCCCGGTAGCGGTCGAGGTCCAGGATCGGCCGGCGCGCAACCCCGCTCTCCATGGCGGCCTTGGCCACCGCCGTCGGCACGTGCGTGATCAGGCGGGGATCGAAGGGGGTCGGAATGAAGTAGTCGGGCCCGTAGCGGAGCCGTCGGCCACGATAGGCGGCGGTGACCTCGTCGGGGACGTCTTCGCGCGCCAGGGCGGCAATGGCGTAGGCGGCCGCGATCTTCATCGCGTCGTTGATCGTGGAGGCTCGAACGTCGAGGGCGCCTCGAAAAATATAGGGAAATCCCAAAACGTTGTTGATCTGATTGGGATAGTCGCTCCGACCGGTCGCGATGATCACGTCCTTGCGGACCTCGCGGGCCTCTTCGGGTGTGATTTCGGGATCGGGGTTGGCCATCGCGAAGACGATGGGGTTCTTGGCCATCGAGGCGATCATCGCAGGGCTGAACGCGCCTTTCGCGGAGAGGCCGAAGGCGACGTCGGCGCCGCGGATGGCATCGGCGAGCGTGCGCGCCTCGGTGTCGACCGCGTGCGCGGACTTCCACTGGTTCATGCCGCTCTCGCGGCCGCGGTACACCACACCTCGGGTGTCGCAGAGGATCACGTGATCGTGCGGGACACCCATCGCCTTGACGAGTTCGGCACACGCGATGCCGGCCGCACCCGCACCGTTGATTACGATCCGCACCTCGCGCAGCGAACGGCCGGTCAAATCGAGCGCATTGATCAGACCGGCCGCTGCGATGATCGCCGTGCCGTGCTGGTCGTCGTGGAAGACCGGAATGTCCATGAGCTCCCGCAGCCGCTGCTCGATGACGAAGCACTCGGGAGCCTTGATGTCCTCGAGGTTGATGCCGCCGAAGGTCTGGCCCAAGAGGCTCACGCACTGGACGAACGCGTCGACGTCGCGTGTGTCGACCTCGAGGTCGATGCTGTCGATGTCGGCGAACCGTTTGAAAAGGACGGCCTTGCCCTCCATCACGGGCTTGCTCGCGAGAGCACCGAGATTGCCGAGACCCAGAACCGCCGTGCCGTTGGA
>CALBAK010000114.1 GCA_937926445.1 uncultured Alphaproteobacteria bacterium | reverse complement strand
GCCTTGAGCTCGGCCCGCATGTGCTGGCGGAGCTTGAGATCGAGGGCGGTGAGCGGCTCGTCGAGCAGCAGCACCCGGGGCTCGACGGCCAACGCCCGGGCGATCGCCACGCGCTGGCGCTGGCCGCCCGAGAGCTCGTCCACCCGTTTGTCGGCGAAGCCGGGCAGCGCGACGAGCTCGAGCAGCTCCTCCGCCCGCTCGCGCCGCGCCGCCTTGCCCACCCCGCGCACCTCGAGGTCGAAGCCGACGTTCTCCCAGACCCGCATCAACGGGAAGAGGGCCAGGTTCTGGAAGGCGAGCGCGGTCGGCCGGGCGGCGGGCCCCGCCCCCGCACGTCCCGGCCGGCGATGCGGATCTCTCCCTCGCTCGGCTCGACGAAACCCGAAACCAGCCGCCGGATCTTCGTCTTGCCGCAACCCGAGGGGCCGAGGAGCGAGAAGGACTCGCCCGCTTCGATCGTGAGGTCGATGTCGCGGACCGCCCAGAAGGCGCCATAGGCGAGGCCGACGCCACAGAGCTCGACCTCGGCGCCCTGCACGCGCTCGACCCCGCCCGCACGGCTCCCGGCTCGGGCCGAGAGGAAGCGGTCGCGGAACTCGTTGCGGACGGCGATGAACCAGGGCGGCTCGGGTGGGTACCACCAGAGCTTCTCGATCGCATAGTCCGGACAGGCCGCCTCGAAGTTGGCGGCGTACTCCGCGCCGGCGAGTTCGGCCGCTCCCCGGGTGACCGCGTTGTAGCCCGAGAGCGGGACGTGAATCGCGGCGTTCTCGGGCCTGTAGTACCAGTTCATCCAGGCATAGGCCTGCTCGATGTTCTCGACCCCGATCGGGATGCTCATCCCGTCCATCAAGGTGAGCGCCCCCTCCTTGGGCGCGAGGTAGGTGTAGCGGCCCTTGCTCTCCGAGCGAAGCCGCATCGCCGGCCCGTCCCAGGTCTGGCCGATCATCGCCCCGTTCTGCAGAAACGCGACCTCGGTCTCCTCCGCGTTCGACCAGAACTGCACGACGTTCTTCTTGTTCCGGATCGCGAAGGCGAGGCACTGCTCGTACACTTCGCGCATGCCCATCTCGTCTCTGTAGGTGTCGCGCATGGCGTTCGACGGCATCTTCCCGATCGCATCGAGACAGAGCCCGATGCCCGACAGCGCCGGGTGCGCCCGCACCGTCGGCTTGCCGCGGAACTCGGGCTGCCAAAGTGTGACCTGGAAGATCTCGCCCCGGATCGGCTCGACGGCCCGCGTGTCGAGGCGGATCGCCTCGGTGCCCCGGTTGAAGGCTGCCGTGTAGCGCTTGCCGCCCGAGACAGCCCCGAGCTCGGCCGACGACTTTCACATCGACGGGATCACGCCCGAGACCTCGATCTCGCTCCCGTCGAGCGGCCGCAAGAGGCCCTGGGCGAGCCGGGCCGGGGTGTAGGTCACCGACGGCATCACCAGGTCAAGGCCCTTGCCGCCCGAGGCGCGCAGCTTGTTCGAGACCTCGTCGTTCGAGCCGTAGGTCGCGAGGTTGAGCTCGATCCCGGTCTGCTCGGTGAAGGACTCCACCATCTCCGGATGGACACAGTCCGACCAGGTGTAGAGATTGAGCGCGGCCGAAGAGGAGAGCGCCCGCCGGCTCACGATCGCCTGGGCCGCGAGGGCGGCGCCGGTCGCCGCCCCGAGCTCGAGCACTCTGCGCCGGTCGAGCCCGCGCCCGTCCGTTCCGCCCGTCTTCGCCATCGACCTCTCTCCGCGACCGTGGGCGGCCCGCGGCAACCCATCAGGGCACGGGCCGAACGCCCCCCGCGCTCAGGGAAGCATCTCGGCGGTTTCGTTACAGCCGCCGGTGGTCCGCGCCGGCGGTCCGCGAGCGAGGCCGTCGCAGCCGGCGTCCGCCTCGTTTCCGGTCGACCGGGCACAGCCGGATACGGCCGGTCTTCCGCGGCCTCGGCGCGCGGGTTGATCTCGACGGCGCGAAAGCGGATCTTCCGGACGTGGCGCGCCCCGCGGTGCGCCAGCGCCCCGTGTGTCGGGCAGGAGACGCCATTGGTCGAGTCACGCATGCCGGCGCCCGCCGGAGCCCTTCCCCCGGGCTCGCTCGGATCGCCGACCACGGCCGTCGGCGCGCCACCGGAGGCGGTGCTGGGGCGCCTTTTGGCGGCGCTGCGGCGTAACCTCCACCTCGTGCTCGGCACCGTGCTCCTGGTCGACCTCGCGGTGGCGGGTTGGCTGCTCGTCCGCCCGATCGAGTGGACCGCCACGGCCGAGCTCCTGATCGAGCCCGACGATCGGGGCTTCGCCAATCTGCGCGAGGAGATCGATCTGCGGGTCGACCGGCTGCAGCCGGCGGATGTCGAGAGCGAGGCCCGCCTGTTGGCTTCGCGCCGGGTGGCCCTCAGGGTCATCGAGCGCGAGCGGCTCGCCGAGGTCGTCGAGCCCGAGCCGCTCGGCCGCCGGCTGCGCTCGTTCCTCGCCGGTGCGGGCGAATGGCTGCTCGACTGGGTGGCGGGGGTGCGCTCGAGCTTCGCCGGTTACCCGACCGACCTCGCCGCCCGCGCCCCCGACGAGCCCGAGGTCGCGGCGCCCGATCCCGAAGCGGTCCTCGAGCGCTTCTACGCGGATCTCGCGGTACGCCGGGATCCGCTCGCCCGGGTGCTGACCGTCGCTTATCGGGCGAGCGAGCGCGAGCAGGCGGTCCGGGTGGTGGACAGCCTCACCCGCGTCTATCTCGAGGAACGGGTGGCGGCTCAGCGCGAGGCTCTCGAGCAGACCGCCCGCTACCTCGAGGAGCGCCTTTCGGTGCTGGCCCGCGAGCTCGAGGAGGCGGAGCGGCGGGTCAAGGAGTTCCAGAGCCGGACCGGGCTCTTCAGCGTCGAGGGTGTCTCCGCCCTCGAGCGACGCTGGAGCGAGCTCGGCCGCGAGCTGACCCAGGCGACCGTCCAGCTCGCCGAGGCCGAGGCGCGGCTCGCCCAGCTCGAGGGGGCGCGCCGCACGGGCGGCCTCGCCGGCCTGCGCGAGGTCGCGGGCTCGCCCGTGATCGGCGAGCTGCGCCGCCAGGAGGCCGAGCTCGCTCGCCGCATCGCCGACCTCGCCACTCAGTACGGGCCGCGCCATCCGCTCATGCAGAACGCCCGGGCCGAGCTCGCCGACATTCGCCGCTCGATCGGCCTCGAGATCGACCGGATCGCGGCCTCCCTCGCCCACGACCGCGATCTCGCCCGCGAGCGGGTCGCCCGCCTGCAGGCCGAGTTCGCCGAAGCCGAGCGGCGCCTCGCCACGGCGGGCTCGAGCCAGGTCGAGCTCGAGGAGCTAACCCGGCGCGCCGAGGGCGCCCGCAAGCTCTACGAGACCATGCTCGACCGCTACCGCCGGGCGAGCGAGCAGGCCAAGCTCGTCCGTTCGACGGCCCGGGTGATCTCGCCGCCGACCCCGCCCGCCCGGCCGAGCAACGCGCCCAAGCTTCTGGTCCTGGCCTTCACGACCGCGGCCGGGCTCGGCCTCGGCTGCGGTCTCGCGTTCTTGCGCGAGCTCCGCCGCCGCGGCTTCGCGACGAGCGAAGAGCTCGAGCGGGAGCTCGGTCTGCCGGTCCTCGCGGTGCTGCCGCGTTTGACCGAGGCCGAGCTCGGAGCGCTCCTCGGCGAGAAGGCCGAGGGCGGCGAGGCCGAGTCGCCGCTCGCCGCGGCCTATCGCGAGGCCGTCCAGCGGATCGTCTCGCGGCTCTTGCTGGAGTCGGGCGAACGGGTCGGCCGGCGCGGCCGGGTGGTGGCCGTCACCTCGGCCTTCCCGGGCGACGGCAAGAGCACGCTCGCCTTGGCTCTCGCCCGCCAGTGCGCCCGCAGTGGCCGTCGCACCCTCCTCATCGACGCCGATCTCAGGCGCCGCTCGCTCGACCGCCTCTTGGCCGTACCCGCCGACCAGCCGGGACTCGTCCAGATCCTGAGCGGCGACTGCCGCTCGATCGACCGGGCGATGCTGAGCGAGGCCGGGAGCGGGCTCAAGATCCTGCCGGCCGGTGGCTCGCCCGAGAGCCCGCAGGACCTCTTGGCCTCGCCCAAGGCCCGGGTGCTGCTCGGCGCGCTGCGCGAGGTGTGTGATCTCGTGGTCGTCGATCTGCCGCCCGTGCTCGCGGTGAGCGACGCGCTCGCCCTCGCCCCCGCCCTCGACGAGGCGCTTCTCCTGGTCCGCTGGGAGGGCACGCCGCGCGATGCCGTCCGGGCCACGGCGCGCGAGCTCGCCTCGGTCGGTGTGCCGGTCGCGGGCGTCGCCTTGAACGCCGTCGATCTGCGGGCCTACAGCCGCTACGGCAGCGCCGATCCGCTGCGCTACACGGGCCACTACGCCCGCTACTATGCCGGCGGCGGCTAGGAAGGGGCGAGCGCGCGATGCGGGTCGTCTACCTCCAGACCGGACCGCTCGATTACTGCGTCGAGTTCGCGGCCGCGCTGTGCGAGCGGGCCGAGGTGCTCCTGATCGGCCCCGCGGCCGAGCTCGTCCCGATCCGCGACCAGCTGCCGCCCGCCCTCGCCCTCGCCCCGCTGCCCTGGCCGCGGCACAGGAGCCTCGCCAATCTCCGCCTCGTCCCCGAGGCGCTGGCCCGGATCCGCGGCCATCGCCCCGATCTCGTCCATTTCCTCGGCGATTCGACGCTCTGGCTCAACCTCGCCCTGCCCTTCCTGCGCCACTTGCCGAAGATCGTGACGATCCACGACGTCCACCTCCATCCGGGTGACGTCCAGTCCCGCAAGCTACCGCGCCTCACGGTCCACCAGCTCCGCCGCGCCGCCACGCTCCTTGTCGTACACGGACCCGACCAACGTCGGCAGGCGATCGCCCAGCTCGGCCGCCCGGAGAGCGAGGTCCGGGTGCTGCCGCATCCGGCACTTCGCCGCTACGCCCGGCTCGCCGCAGCCCGGGGCCTCCTCCGCCGGCCCGAGGGTCCGCCGCGCGTCCTCTTCTTCGGCCGGCTCATGCGCTACAAGGGCCTGCCCCATCTGCTCGAAGCCTGGCCATCGGTGGTCGCGGCGCTTCCCGGGGCCGAGCTCCTGCTCGCCGGCAGCGGGCCCGATGCCGCCTGGCTCGCCCGCGCCGTGCGCGATCTTCCGGGCGTCCGGCTGGTCGACCGCCGGCTCGACGATCGCGCGACGGCGCAGGCCTTCCTCGACGCCGATCTCGTCGTTCTGCCCTATATCGAGGCCTCGCAGAGCGGGGTCCTGGCGCTCGCCGCCGCCTTCGGTCGGCCGGTCGTGGCGAGCGCGGTGGGCGATCTCGCCACGACCGTGCGCGAGACCGGCATGGGCCGGCTCGTGCCGCCGGCCGATCCGGCCGCCCTCGCCCGCGCGCTCCTGGCCGTACTCGGCGATCCCGAGGAGCGGGCCCGTCTCGCCCGGGCGAGTGCCGCAGCGGCCGCGGGCCCGCTCGCGCCGGAGCGGGTGGCGGATCTCGCCATCGAGCTCTACGCCGATGCCCTCGCCCGCCGTGCCGTCCGGCTCGCCGCCTGAACGCCGGCCGTCCGGCGAAGCGACCTCAGCCGGCGATCGCGCCGCCGGCCGCCGGTTCGGCGGCCGCGAGCGCTCTCTCGTAGAGCACCGCCAGCCGTTCGGCGTAGCGGTCGATCGCGAAGCCCTCGAGGAAGCGGGCACGAGCCGCGGCGCCGAGCCGCAGGCGGAGCCCCCGGTCGGCGATCAGCCGCCGGAGAGCCCCCTCGAGCGGTGCGACCTCGCCCGGCGGCACGAGCAGCGCCTCGACGCCGTCCGCGACCGCCTCGCCATTGGCCCCGACCGCGGTCGCGACGATCGAAAGGCCGTGCGCCATCGCCTCGAGCAGCGCCATCGCCTGGCCCTCCGCCCGCGAGGGCAGGACGAGGATGTCGGCCTCCCGCAGGAGGGCTGCCGCGGCTTCGCTCGCGATCCAGCCGTGGAAGCGGCAGCGGTCGGAGAGACCGAGCCGCTCGGCCAGAGCGCGGAACCGTTCGACCTCGCCGGCGCCCGCGAGGTCGAGTCGCCAGGCGCGCGCTCGAAGGGTCGGCCGGGCCAGCGCCTCGAGCAGCTCGCCCACTCCCTTGCGTTCGCTCAGGTGACCCAGGAACAAAAGCCGCACCGGCCCGCCGCGGTCGGCGCGGTCGGGCGGCGGGCCGGGGTCGGGCACCGCATTGTGCAGCACGACCGCCCGCTCCGGCGCCACGCCGAGCCCCTCGATCAGGAACCGGCGGTCGCGCTCGCCGAGCGCGATGCAGAGCCGGGCCCGGCCGAACAGCCGGCGCACGAGCCGTCGCTGCCATGGCGGCCGCCGGGCGAGATCCGCCGCATAGTCGTAATCGTGCAGATGAACGACCGTCGGCAGGCGAAGCCGCTCGGCCCAGAGCCCCAAGACGACCTTGCGGACCGTGCTGCCCCGGCCGGCCACGTTGAGATGCAACAGATCCAGCCGGCCGGACCGCCGCTCGCGGGTCAGGAGCGCGAGACTGCGCGAGAGGTGAAAGGGCGAGCGCAGGAGCGAGCCCTGCCCGCGCGCGTCGACCAGGAACCAGGCCGGGCCGCGGCCCGAGGCGTCCCAGGCTCGGGTCAGATAGAGCATCATCCGGCCGATCCCGCCGAGCTCGAAGCCGCCCGGCACGGCGATCCCGACCCGCAGCCGCCGAGCGGGCGGCACGCTGCCTTCCGCTCCCACCTCGCGCTCGGCCATCGGCTCGGATCCGGCCCCCGCTCGGCCGGGCGGGAAGCCCCGCGCGGCCTTTCAACTGCCGGTCGATCCTGGCAGCGCCCCGGGCCGGCCGGCAAGAGCCCGGCGGGCCCGGACGGAGCGTTCGTCGGAGCTTTCGGATGAGCAGCGGGCGCGGTGGCTCGGTCGTGGGTTCGGTCCTCTGGGCCGGCCTCGAGAGCGGGCTCTCGCTCGCCATCTCGGTGGGCTCGGTGCTGGCGATCGCGCGTTTTCTGGGGGCCGCCGAGTTCGGCCTCGGCGCGCTCGCCCTCGGCCTCGTCCAGATCCCGCTCGTGCTCGTGGGCTCGCTCGTGCACGATGCGCTCGTCCAGCGCGCCGAACTCGGGGAGGCCCATTGGCGGGCGGCCTGGATCGCCTCGCTCGCGGCGGGTGCGACCCTGGCGCTCGCCGCCGTGGCGAGCGGCCCCCTTCTGGCGGCGCTCTTCGAGGAGCCGCGCCTCGCCCCGCTCGTCGCGGCGATGGCCCCCCTCCTCCTGCTCGAGGGGGTGAACGCGCCGCTTCTCGCGCGCCGCCGCCGCGCCCTCGACTTCGCGGGTGTCGCCCGCCGGCTGCTCTTCGGCCGCGGCCTCGGCGCGCTCGCCGGCGTGGCGGTCGCTGCCCTGGGCGGTCGGGCGTGGGCGATCGTGGCGCAGCAGCTCGCCGCCGCCGGCACGATCGCCCTCCTCCTGGCGCACCGGGCCCCGCTCCCCCGGCCGGGCAGAATAGACCGCGTCGCCCTTCTTGAGCTCCTCCGCTTCTGCCGGCCGATCGTCATGACCCAGCTCCTCATCCAGGGCAGCGAACGGCTCTTCCTCGCCTATGTCGGCCACCAGCTGAGCCTCGCCGCGGCCGGCTATTGGAGCCTCGCGAGCCGGCTCGTCGAGAACGTCGCGGGCGTGGTGAGCACCGCCCTCTACCATGTGGGCCTCGCCTTCCTGAGCCGGCTGCAGAGCGAGCGGGCCATCCTCGTGGTCCGCCTCGACCAAGCGGTGCGACTGCTCATGCTCGCGGTCGTCCCGGCGGTGGCCGCGCTCCTCGTCGCGGCCGACCTCCTGATCGCGGTCGCGGTCGGCCCCGATTGGGCACCGGCCGCGCCGGCCGTCCAGATCCTGGCATCGGGCGCCCTCCTCCTCTTCCGTCGTCTCCTGCCGACCGTGGCGCTGACCGCGGCCGGTCGGCCGCGCGCCGGCCTCGACGCCTATCTGGCCGAGAACGGCCTCACCCTCCCGCTCCTCTTCCTCTCCGGCCCCGTCGCCCTCCCCGCCGTCGCGGCCCTGCGCGCCGCCCGCGCCGCGATCGGCTGGCTCGTGGTCACGGGCGCCGCCGCCCGTGGCCTCGACCGGAGGTGGCGGGCCGAGCTCGCGGGGCTCGCGGTCGACCTCGTGGCGCTCGCAGCCGGCCTCGCCTGCGGGCTTCTCGCGCGCGGCCTCCTCGAGGCCCTGCCCACCGCCCCCGTGCTCCTCCTTCCGGCGTGCGCCGGCATCGCCGCGGCCACGGCCGGGCTCGCCGCCCTCGCCCTCCAGCCCGCCCTCGCTCGCGAGCTCGCCTTCCGCCTATCCGACCTTCTCCGTCGGCGCGACGCCCTGCGGCCCGTGGGACCGGTTCGATGACCGCTCTGCCGCTGCCGGGCTCCCCTGCGACCGGCTCGCGGCCGGCCGGGCGGGCGGTGCGGCTCCTGATCGAGGCGTATCTCGCCTGGGTGCTGGTGATCTCGACCGGGGCGGTCCTGCCGCTCCTCGCGATGGGCCCGGGCGACAGCCTCGCCCCTGAGGATTCGGCCCTTCTCCGCCTCACCCTGCTGCCCGTCCTGGCGCTCGTGCCGGCGGTCGTGCTGCTGCACGGACGGGCGGTCCTCGAAGCCCTCTTGCGCGCCCCCGTCTTGCCGGCCCTCCTCCTCCTGGCCCTCGCCTCCACGGCCTGGTCGGTCGAGCCCGGCGTCACGCTGCGGCGCGCCGTCGCCTTCACCGCCTACGCCCTGCTCGCCGTGGTCATGGGCGTCCGCTGGAGCGGCCGCGAACTCGTCGAGCGGCTCCTCTGGCTCGCCCTCGTCCTGCTCGGCCTCGCCCTCCTCTTCCGACTGGCCCTACCCGGCCTCGCCGTGATGGCCGACGGGGCCTGGCGCGGCGCCTTCGCCCACAAGAACGTGCTCGGCCAAATGGCGAGCTTCGCGGTCCTGATCCTCCTGGTCGGCTGGCGGCATCGGCTCGTCGGCCGGGCGCTCCTCCTGCCGGCGCTGGCCCTCGCCCTTCTCTTTCTCGTGCTGAGCCGCTCGGCCACCGCGCTGGTCGTCACCCTCGCCGCGGGCGGCGGCTACCTGCTGCTCGGTCGCGACGGTCCGGCGCCGCTCGCCAAGGCCGCGATCTTCGCCTTCGCCTCGGCCGGCCTTTCCCTCGCCGCCCTCTGGCTCCTCCTCGAGCCCGAGCAGGCGGTCGCCCTCCTCGGCCGCGACCTCACGCTCACCGGCCGCCTGCCTCTGTGGGACCTCGTCCTCGCCCGGATCGCCGAGCGGCCCTGGCTCGGCCACGGCTACCAGGCTCTCTTCACCGTCCCGTCCTTCGCCGACTACGTCCTCGTGACCCTCGGCTGGAACGCCCCGAACGCCCATTCCGGCTACCTCGAGGTGGCCCTCGGCCTGGGGTGGATCGGGCTCGGGCTCACCCTCCTTCTCCTCGCCCAGGCCGGGCTTCGGGCGTTGTCGGCCCTCGCCCGCCGGGAGGCCGTCCTCGGCCAGGCCGCCCTGTTGCTGCTGTTCGCTCACCTGTTTCGCAACCTCGTGGAATCCGAGCTCTTGCAGCAGACCAATCTCTCCTGGCTCCTGCTCGTGGCCTTCCTCGTGCGGACCGGGCCCGCCCCGGCCGGCCGGTCGTGAGCCGCCCCTCCCTCCGGGCTCGCCGCATCCTCCGCGCCGCCGCCGCGGCTCTAGCCGCGGCGCTCGCCACGAGCGGAGCCCCGGCCGCCGACCCCGCCGCCTGCACGCCCGCCGACGAACCCGGCCGACGCCTGCTCCGGATCGTGGCCCCGGCCGACGGCTCGCCGCGTGCGCTCGAGGCGGCGCTCGATCGCGCCCGGGAAGCTCCGGGTCGAACGGTCCTCGAGCTGGAGGGCACCTGGTTCCTCGACCGGACGCTCGAGCTCGGCCCGGCCCATGCCGGGCTCGTCCTGCGCGCGGGCTCGAAGGGTGCGCTCCTCCTGGGCGGGATCGACCTCTCCCGCGCCGATTGGCGCACCGCCCCGGACGGCGCCCTCGAGGCCCGCCTCGATCCCGTCCTCCTGCCCGAAGGCCCCGGCGATCTCCACCTCGACGGCGTACGCCTCGAGCCCGCCCGTCACCCGAACGCGCTGGCGGGCGATCTCCGCTCCGGCTGGCTGCTCACCGCCCCGGGCACCGAGGGAACGCGCGCTATTCGGGCCCGGCCGGCCGATCTCGCCGGCATCGCGGTCGAGCCCGGCCTTTCGGTGCTGATCTACGACGCCCATCAATGGTCGACCAACCTGGTCCGGGTCGCTCGGATCGATCCGGCCCGCGGCCTGGTCGAGCTCGCCGACAATGTCGACTGGCACCGGCTCGGCCCCGGCACGCCCTATCACTGGCTCGGCAGCCGGCGCTTCCTCGACCGGCCGGGGGAGTGGCACTTCGAGCCCTCGAGCCGCATCTTGGCACTCCGCCCATCCGAAGGGGGCGGCCTTTCCGGCCGCCGGCTGGTCGCGGCCCGGCTCGACACGCTCCTGCGCATCGCCCAGACGGAGCGGATCGTGGTCCGCGGCCTCGAGCTCGCCGAGGGCTCGCCGCACGGCAGCGACCGGGCGATGCCCTGGAACCAGATCGGCGGCGGGGCGATCCGGGTCGACGCCTCCCGCACGATCGCGCTCTGCGGCAACCGCATCCGCGACGTGGGCGTGGGCGTCGCGCTCCATTCGGTGGAAGAGGTCCTCCTCGCCGGCAACCGGATCGAGGGCACCGCCGGCAACGGCGTCTATGTCGGCATGCCCTGGGGCGGTCGGCCCTCGCGGCGCGTGCGGATCGAGGACAACGCGATCGCCGAGATCGGCCACCGCTTCGTCGATTCGGCGGGCGTGCTCCTCCAGGGCGTGGCCGACGTCCGGGTGGCCGGCAACCGGATCGAGCGGACCGCGCAGTTCGGCGTCTACGCCATGCAGTCGCGGCCGAACGGCGAGGACGCGATCCGCCGGGTGACGATCGAGGCCAACCGGATCCGCGAGGCCAATCGACGCACGGCCGACGGCGGCGGTATCAAGTTCTTCGCCGCGGTCCAGGACGAGCCCATGGAGGCGGAGGTCCGGGCCAACTGGATCGAGGGTACGACCCACCTCATGGTAGGCCCGAACGGTCGCTTCTTCGCTCCCGACGATTTCGACGGCCGACGATGGCCGCAGCCGATCGCCTGGGCGATCTATCTCGACTGGTACGCCCGCGGCGTGACCGTCGAGGGCAACCTTTCGATGCGCGACTACGGGGGCGTCTCGATCGTCAACGGCTCCGACAACCGGATCCGCGGCAACCTCCTCCTCGACGTGCTCGGTGCGGCGTTCGGGGTCGACGACAAGACCCCGCTGACGACGGGCCGGCCGGCCATGGCCGGCAACCGGTTCGAGGCCAACATCGTTCGGCTCGAGCGGCCGGGCTCCCTCGCCGTCCACATCTGGGACGTCGCCGAGCGGCCGGGGGCGGTCTTCGCGGGCAATCTCTACGGCGGCCCGGCGCTCGGACCCGGCTCCTTCCGAGCCGGGCCCGACCGGCTGCCCGGCGGGCGGAGTGTCGGCGATCTCGCGCTCTGGGCCCGCTCGCGCTACGTGGCCGGCCCCGAACGTGCGGGCGAGGCCGGTTTTCGCGATCCCGCGGCCCTCGATCTGCGGCTCGCACCCGACGCTCTCGCCCGCCGCCTCGGTCTCCCGCCGATCGAGCCTCGGCTCCTCGAGCTCCTCGCGCGGGGTCGCTGAGAGGGAGGCGGCGAGCCCGTGGCGACGAGCGCCGGTGAGGAGCCGGACGTGGTGCACCGGGCCGGCGCAGCGACCGCAGTGGGCGGCGGCGAGGGTGTGGCCGCGGCGGGTGGCGGCACTGAGGCGGGATCGGCGGATGCTGCGATCTTCGCCCGACTCTCGGAGAGCCGGGCCGTCGCCATTGTCCTTTCGGCCCTCGCTCTCGTCGCGGCGGGGCTGCTCCTCTGGCGCGGCGGGACGGTGGTCTTCCCGGACGAGCGGGACTATCTGGCCCTCGCCCGCAACCTCCTCGAGAACGGCACCTTCGGCCTCGAGGGGAAGACGCCGACCGCCTACCGGCTGCCGGCCTACCCCGCCTTCCTGGCGGCGATCCTGGCGCTGCGGGACAGCGTGGCGCTCGTCCAGGCGGTCCAGCTCGCGCTCTGGCTTTCGACCGGGCTTATCCTGCGGGCGATCGCCCGGGCCCGAGCCGGGCCGCTGGCCGGCCTTCTGGCTCTCCTTCTCTGGGGTGCCTATCCGCAAGGCCTGTTCCTCGCCACGACACTCTACCCGCAAGCCCTCCTGGCCCCTCTGCTCGCCGGATCGGCGGCCCTCGCCCTCGGCCGGGCGAGCCCGAGCCGCGCGGCGCTCGCGGGCCTTCTCGGCGGGATCGCGACGCTTCTGGTGGCCAACGCGCTCCCGGCCGTCGCCATCCACCTCCTGGTCTTGGGGCTCCGGCTCGGGGGCGGGCGCCGGATCGCGGCCCTGCTTCTGGGCGGCGCCCTGCTCGCCCTGCCGCCCGCGCTATGGGCCGCCCGCAATCTGGCCGTTCTCGGAGCCCCGGTCCTGACGACCAACAGCGGCGTCAACCTCCTGCTCGGCAATGCTCCGGGCGTGAGCCCGCAGACCGGCCCGAGGCTCGATCTCGCCGCTTACGAGCCCCTGACCCGCGGGCTCTCCGAACTCGAGGCCGACCGGCTGTTCCGGGCGATCGCCCTCGAGTGGATACGCGCCCATCCGGCCGAGGCCGGCCTGCTCTGTCTCGGCAAGCTCGGCCATTGGTGGGCGGCGAGCGACCGCCTCGCGACCACCGGCGAGGCGGGGAGCGGCCGCGCGTTCCTGGCCGCGGTCGGCTGGTACGGCTTTCTCGCGGCGGCGCTCGCGGGTACGCTCCTGGCCGTCCGGTCCGGCCGGCTCGATCGCGGGCTCTTCGCTGCCTCTTGGGCCGCCTGGCTCGCCACCGCCCTCGCCTACGCTCTCTTCTTCACGCGGGTACGCTTCCGCATCCCCTTCGATGCCCTGCTCGTGCCGGTCGCCGCGATCGGCCTCGCCGCCGGATCCCGGGGCCGGTTCGGCCGGTGCCGGCGGGGCCCCGGATCGGCTCAATAGGCGTTGCGGCAGCGGAGGCCGCGCAGCACGGTGAGGAGGAGGATCTCGAGGTCGAGCCAGAGCGACCAGTTCTCCACGTAGTAGAGGTCGTGTTCGAGGCGGGCGCGGGCCTTCTCGAGCGTGTCGACTTCGCCTCTGAGCCCGTGCACCTGAGCCCAGCCGGTAATGCCCGGGCGGACCCGGTGGCGGGCGAAATAGCCCTCGACCACCTCGTGATAGTAGCGGTCGCCGACCTTCATCTCGATCGGATGGGCTCTGGGCCCGACGATCGACATGTCGCCCTTCAAGACGTTCCAGAGCTGCGGCAGCTCGTCGATGCTCGACCGCCGCAGGAACCGGCCGACCCGGGTGACCCGCGGGTCGTCGCGTACCGTACGCCGGGCCCCGCTCGGATCGCACTCGGCCACCCGCATGGTGCGGAACTTGAGCATGGTGAAGACGCGGTTGTTGAAGCCGAAGCGCTCCTGGCGGAAGAAGACGGGCCCGGGGCTGTCGAGTTTGACAGCGATCGCGGCGAGCAGCAGGAGCGGTGCGGTCAGCACGAGGGCGGTCGCGGCGAGGAGGAGGTCGGCCGCCCGCTTGACCCGCTGCTCGGCCATGCTGAGCGGCTGCGGCCAGACCAGGAGCGCCGGCAGAGGCCCGAAGGTGGTGGCGCCGATCCGGGCGAGCCGCGGCTCGACCACCGGGCAATAGAAGATGTCGACCGGCAGCTCGCGCAACTGGTCTAGGACCCCCATCTGCGATTCGGCTCGGGCACTCAGCGGCAGCACGAGGACCCCCTCGACCCCCTCCCGGCGCAGGGTCCGCCGCAGGACCGCGAGCGTCTGCGCGAGCCTCGGACCGCCGCGTTCGACCTCGCCCGGGTCGAGCGGGTGGCGGGTCAGGCGCAGATGCGGCAGCGCCGGGGCGAGCAGAGCCTCGGCCACCGAGAGTTGCGGCTCGGGACCGACCAGGGCGATACCGCGGCGGGCGATCCGGCCGGCCTCGGCGAGCCGGCGAAGGAGCCTCGGGAAGCCGAGCCGGAGGAGCAGGAGGCCGGCGAGCCCGGTCGCGTACCAGCCGAGGAACCAGCCGCGGGAGAGCTCGCCGGCGGCGTGCAGGAGGAAGATCGCACCGAGCAGGAGCCCGACGGCGAGCGTCCAGGAGGTGAAGGCGAGCCGGGTCTGGGCCTCGAGGTCGAGCAGCCGACGGCAGGAATAGGCCCCGACCGACCAGAGCCGCTGGACCAGCAGAAGGCCGCCCAGGGCACCGTAACCGGCGTAGGTGAGCGCCAGGCCGCTGTCGGCGTAGCGGGCCTCGTAGAACCCGTAGAAGACGAGGAGGGCCGCGCCGACCGCAACGACCGCGTCGGCCGCCGCCAGGAGCGCCCCCAGGAGCTCCGCCGAAACCATCCGGCGGGAGGGGGCGAGCGTCGATTCGCCGATCGCCTCGAGGGCCGCCGGGGTCGGCTCGGCCGCCGGAACGGAGCCACGGGCGGAGGGCGCCACCCGTAGACCGGAGACCTCGCGAACCAGGACCGCGGACGCCGAATCACTCACCGCCGAAGTTCCTTTCGAACTTCTTGTGTATACCTACAGTTGATTATCGTCCTACTTTTTCGTTCGATACACCTTTTCGCCTTCGAGGCGCAATCGCCTAATCTCGACGCTGCCCTCTCGTGTGTAGATTTTGTCGTAGCGCGTTGACCCGTTCAGCCGCCATCCGCATGCTGCGACATCGGGGTGCCGCAGCGCCGGCGCCCTCGGATACACGAGGAAACGCCCTTGCCGATCATTCTGGGGACCCGGGTCGACGCCTTGGATCTGGCCGAGGCCGCCGAGCGCATCCTCGGCTGGGCCGAGGCGGGCGAAGGCCGCAAAGTGGCGGCCGCCAACGTCCACATGCTGGTCGAGGCCCGTGACGACCCGGCCTTCGCCGCCGTGCTCGCCGGCTTCGACCTCGTCACCCCCGACGGCATGCCGCTCGTCTGGCGGCTGCGCCGGCTCGGCCATCGCGGGCAGGAGCGAGTCTACGGGCCCGACCTCATGCTCGAGGTCTGCGACCGAGCGGCGGCCCGTGGCGTGCCGGTCGGCCTCTTCGGCGGTAGCCCGGCCGCCCTCGAGGGCACCCGGCGCGAGCTCCGCCGCCGCTTCCCGGACCTCGCGATCGTCTACGCCTGGAGCCCGCCGGTCCGTCCGGCCCGGGTCGAGGACGAAGAGACGCTCGAAGCGATCCGCGCCTCGGGTGCGCGCATCCTCTTCGTGGCCCTGGGCTGTCCGAAGCAGGAACGCTGGGTGGCACTCAACGCCCCACATCTGCCGATGGTCCTGTTCGCGGTCGGGGCGGCGATCGACTTCCTCGCCGGGCAGGTCCCCCAGGCCCCGCCCTGGCTGCAGCGGCTGGGGCTCGAATGGGCCTTCCGCCTGCTCGCCGACCCGCGCCGGCTCTGGCGGCGCTACGCCTACACCAATACCCGCTTCGTCTCGGAGCTGCTCCTCGGCCGGCTCTGAGCCACCCGGCGCCCGCCGCACTTCCCGCCCGCTCCCGGGCGCGGCAGAACGGCTACGGGCAGCGTTCGGGGGGTGGCGATGGCCGGCAGGCTCGAAGGCAGGGTGGCGCTCGTCATGGGGGCGGGGTCCTCGGGCCCGGGGTGGGGCAACGGCAAGGCGACCGCGGTCCTGATGGCCCGCGAAGGGGCCACCGTGGTGGCGGTCGACAACCGGGCCGAGGCGGCCGAAGAGACCGCGGCCATCATCCGAAGCGAGGGCCATCGCGGCGAGGCCGCGGTCTGCGACGTGACGCGGGGCGCCGAGATCGCCCGCCTGGTCGAGGAGGTCACGGCCCGCCACGGCCGGATCGACGTGCTGCACAACAATGTCGGGATCGCCGTGATGGGCGGGCCGGTCGAACTCGACGAGGCCGAATGGCAGCGCGTGCTCGATGTCAATCTCAAGAGCGTCTTCCTCGCCTGCAAGCACGTGATCCCGGTGATGCTGCGGCAGGGCAAGGGGGCGATCGTCAATGTGAGCTCGTTGGCCGCGATCCGCTACATGTACCCTTACGCGAGTTATTACGCCTCCAAAGCCGCGATCAATCAGATGAGCGCGGGTCTCGCGCTGCAATACGCCCGCCACGGGATCCGAGTGAACGTGATCATGCCGGGCCTCGTGGACACGCCGATGATCTACGGCCAGATCTCGGTCCGCTACCGCAGCAAGGAAGAGATGGTGGCGGCCCGCAACGCCGTCTGCCCGACCGGGCGGATGGGCACGGCCTGGGACGTCGCCAAGGCCGCGGTGTTCCTGGCCTCCGACGATGCCGCCTACATCACCGGCCACTGCCTGCCGGTGGACGGCGGCCTCTCCCTGCAGGTCGCTCCGGAACTCTGAGAGCCGCCCCGAGGCTGCCCGACCTCAGAAGGGCGGCGCCGCACCGGCGAGCAGACCATCGCGGAACTTGGGCGCCGCCGCCGGGAACGCGACGAGCGGGTCGGCCGCCGCCCGCGCCTCGGCGCCCGGGTCGGCCGGCTGCCGGGATTCGCGTGGCAAGGCCGTGGTGGCACACGCTTCGGCGGTCCGCGCCGTCGCCGGTGCGCAGCCGCCCGGCCGCGATCGGGCCTCGGGTTCCGACTGCCGCCGTACGGCGTCCTCGGCCCTGGGCTCGGCCCTGCGGTCGGGAGCCCGGGTCGCACTCTCGGGAGCCGCCTGCCGCGTCGGTTCGACCTCGGCCCGGGTCCGCTCGCGGCGGAGCTTGGCCGCGAGCCATTCGAGCCGTTCCGGATTGAGATCGGGGCGATCGATCGGCTGCGGGCGGAGCCGGTAGAGCTGGCGCAGATCGCGCTCGGCGGCCGTGCGGTCCTTCTCGAGCCGGGCCCGCAGACGGCAGAGCACGGCCAGCGCGCGCACCGTCGCCGCACTAGGTCCCTCGGCGAGAAGGTCGCGCAACAGACGCTCCTCCACGGCGGCGAGCGCGCCCTGACGCCAGAGCGCGACGACGATGCCGTCGGCGGCGGTGCGTTCCGGCTCGTCACAGGGCTCGAGGCGGGCGTGCCAGCCGTGGCGCAGCCGGTCGAGGGCGGCGCGGTCGGCCGGCTCGAGGCGGCTCTCGAGGAGGGCGAGGGCGGGGCTCGCGGGGGTCTCGGGGAGCGGGCCGAGGAAGGCGGCGCGCTCGCTCACGCGTTCGGCGAGCGTGGCGGCGAGCCGGTCGACCGGGCTCGTGGCGGTGGCGGACATGGCGGCTCCACTGTCTATAATCCTTGATGAGGATACTAGACCTATCTCGCGCCAGGGTCAAGGAGGGCCGCTAAGGGGCGGCTCGGCGCGGCCCCGCCCGGCGGCCCGCGGCCGCTTTCGAGCGGCTTCACAAGGCGGGTGCGAGCGGCTAGCCGAGGTCGAGGAAGGGGGTCGGCCGCCGGTGCGTTTCTCGCTGTTCAACCTCGTCCGGCAGGGACTGCGCGGCCACGCCGACTGGCCCGAACAGTGGCGCAAGGCCGAGCCGGCTCGCAGCTACGACGTCGTGATCGTGGGCGGTGGCGGGCACGGGCTCGCGACCGCCTACTATCTCGCGCGCCGGCACGGCATCCGCCGGGTGGCGGTGCTCGACAAGGGCCCGATCGGGCTCGGCAACACCGGCCGCAACACCACGATCTGCCGCTCGAACTATCTGCGGCCCGAGAGCATCGCGCTCTACGACCATGCGCTGCGGTTGTGGGAGACGCTGTCGGCCGAGCTCGATTTCAACGTGATGTTCAGCCCGCGCGGCGTGCTGATGCTCGCCCACACCCGCCACGAGGTCGAGGTGCTCGAGCGGCACGTGCACGCCGACCGGCTCGCCGGTGTCGACAATGTCTGGCTGAGCCCGCGCGAGGCCAAGGCCGTCTGCCCGCCGCTCGAGCTCCGCTCGCTGCGCTTTCCCGTGCTGGGTGCGGCACTCCAGCGGCGCGGCGGCACCGCCCGCCACGACGCGGTCGCCTGGGGCTATGCGCGGGCCGCCTCGGCGCTGGGCGTCGACATCTGCGAGGGCTGCGAGGTCGGCGGAATCCGGGTCGAGGCGGGCCGGCTCGTCGGCCTCGAGACGAGCAAGGGCCCGATCGCTACCGAGACGGCGGCGCTCGTCGCGGCCGGCCACAGCTCGGTGCTCGCTGCCATGGCCGGGCTCGCGCTGCCGATCACGAGCCATCCCCTCCAAGCGCTCGTGAGCGAGCCCTTGAAGCCCTGCTTTCCCTGTGTGGCGATGTCCGGGACGATCCACGCCTATGTGAGCCAGTCCGACAAGGGCGAGCTCGTGATCGGCGCCGGGACCGACCGCTATCCCTCCTACGGCCAGAAGGGCTCGCCGCCGGTGATCGAAGATGCGCTCGAGGCGGTGTGCGAGCTCTTCCCGATCTTCCGCCGCGTGCGGATGCTGCGCCAATGGGCCGGGATCGTCGACGTGACGCCCGACCGCTCGCCGGTCATCGGCGAGAGCCCGATCCGGGGCCTCTGGCTCAATTGCGGCTGGGGTACGGGCGGGTTCAAGGCCACGCCCGGCTCCGGCCACCTGTTCGCCTGGTCGATCGCCCACGGCCGACCGCACCCGATCGTCGCCCCCTTCGGCCTCGAGCGCTTCGCCGCCGGACGGCCGATCGACGAGGCTGCGGCCGCCGCCGTGGAGCACTGACGGTGGGTCGGGCGGCGCTCCTCCTGCTCGCCCGGGCGGCCGCTGCCGAGCCGGGGCCCGCGGATCTGCTGGCGCGCGGGCTCGTTCCGGTCGAGCGGCGGGCGGTTGTCGATCCTCCTGCCGGCATCGCCCGCGAGGAGCTCGTCCGGGCAGGCGACGGCGAGCGCTGGCGCCGGCAGCGCTGGAGCGACGGGACGGTGCGCTGTGTGTGCGAGGCCTGGCCGGAGGGCCGCCGATGCTTCTGATCCCCTGCCCGTTTTGCGGGCCGCGCGAAGAGGTCGAGATGGTCTGCGGCGGCGAGGCGGGGGCGCCGCGGCCGACGGATCCGCGCGCGCTCGACGACGCCGCCTGGACCGCCTGGCTCTACGGCCGGGTGAACCGCAAAGGGCCGCAGAACGAAGTCTGGTGGCACCGGGCGGGCTGCGGCCGCTGGTTCCTCCTGGCCCGCGATACCCGCGACGATCGGGTGCTCGGCTCCTGGCCGATCGGCGCGGCGCCGCCCGCCGGGCTCGGGCTCGGGGAGGGCGGCGGATGACGCAGCCTTTCCGTCTCGCCTCGGGCGGCCGCATCGACCGAGCGCGGCCGATCGCCTTCGGCTTCGACGGCCGCAGGCTCCAGGGTTTCGCGGGCGACACGCTCGCTTCCGCGCTCCTCGCCCACGGCATCCGACTGGTCGGCCGCAGCTTCAAGCGACACCGGCCGCGCGGGATCCTCTCGGCCGGGCCCGAGGAGCCCAACGCGCTCCTGCGGATCGAGCGGGGGCCAGGCCGGGTGGAGCCGAACGCGCGGGCCACGCTGGTCGAGCTCGTACCCGGGCTCTCGGCCTCGACCCAGAACGCCTGGCCGTCGGTGCGCCGGGATTGGGGCGCGTTCGCCGACCGGCTCGCGGCCTTTTTGCCGGCGGGCTTCTACTACAAGACCTTTTTCCGGCCGCAGGGGGCCTTCGAGCGGCTCTTCGAGCCGGCGATCCGGCGGATGGCCGGGCTCGGCCGGGCGCCCGAGCTGCCGGATCCGGATCGCTACCTGCACCGCCACGCCCATTGCGATCTGCTCGTGGTGGGCGGCGGGCCCGTGGGCCTCTGGGCCGCACGGCTCGCGGCCCGTGCCGGCGCGCGGGTGATCCTCGCCGACGAGCGGGCGGCCCCGGGCGGCGGGCTCGCCGACAGCGGAGCGCTCGGACCGCGGGTCGCGGGCGGGTCGGCCGAGGCCTGGCTCGCGGGCCTGCTCGTGGCCCTCGACGGCACGCCGGGGCTCACCCGGCTCGCCCGCACGACCTGCCTCGCGCTGCACCCTTCGGGCCACGCGCTGCTGCTCGAGCGGGTCGCCGACCATCGGCTCGAGCCCGACCCGCGCCTGCCGCGCGAGCGGCTCTGGAAGATCCGGCCGCGCGCGGTCCTGCTCGCCACCGGGCGGATCGAGCGGCCGCTGGTCTTTCCCGACAACGATCGGCCGGGGATCGTCCTCTCCCAGGCGGCGCGCGCCCATCTCGCCCGCCAGGCGGTGCTCCCGGGCCGCGAGCTCGTGATCGCCGCGCAGGACGATTCGGCCTATGCCGCCGCGCTCGAATGCGCCGCCGCGGGCGCCCGGGTGCGCGCGATCGTCGATCCGCGGCGGGAGCCCGGAGCGCTCGCCGCACGGGCGGCGGCGGCCGGGCTTCCGGTGCTCGGGGGATGGACCGTGATCGGCAGCGAGGGTCGGCCGGGCCTGTCCGCCGTTCGGCTCGTCCCGCTCGATGCGGCCGGCCGGCCGCAGGCCCGGGCCGAGCGGACGGTCGCCTGCGACGGGCTGCTCGTGGCGGGCGGCTTCACACCGTCCGTCCAGCTCTGGAGCCAGGCCGGTGGTGCGCTCGCCTGGGACGAGGAGGCGGCGGCGTTTCTGCCCACGAGCGGGCCCGACTGGCTCGCGATCGC
>CALBAK010000113.1 GCA_937926445.1 uncultured Alphaproteobacteria bacterium | reverse complement strand
AGCGCGAGGCCGGCGGCAGGCCCCGGTGCATGCTCGCTCTCGACCAGGAGGAGAAGCTGGAAGAGTGCGGTGCCGACGACGAGGGTACCGCCCGGTCGGGCGAGCCCCGGCGCACCACGGCCGCTCTCGAGCAGGAACCCGAGGCCGGAGGCGGCCCCCGCGAGCAACAGGAAGGCGCCGGGGTTCGGCGCCGGGACGAGCCGGTCCCCGAGCAAAAGAAGCATCGCCCAGCCGAGAAAGCCCAGGAGATCGAGCCAAGCGAGCCACACCCAACGGCGCAGCACCGCGATCCCGGCGAGGCTCGTCACGACGACCGCGAGATAGAGGGCGAGCGCCCAGGGCGCCGGGGCGGCGCTCGCCACGAGGGCCGGGGCGGCGAAGGCGCCGAACGCCCCCAGCGCGGCCAGAAGCGCGCCGTAGCGCAGCGCCAGCGCCACCGCGAGCGCGGCTGCGAGCGCGAGGAGGGCGAGGGCGACCGCCGCCGGCACGAGTTCGAAGAGCAGGTGCGCGGCGAGGGTCGCGCCGTAGAGCGTCGCCACACCACCCGCCGCCAGGGCCGCGGGCACGAGAAAGACGGTATCGGCCTCGGCGGGCCGGCGCCGCCAGGCCTGCTCGGCCAGAGCGAGCAGCACGAGAGCCGCGAAAAAGGCGAGCCCGAGCCGGGCCCGCGGGCCCAGAAGCCCCTGCTCGACCGCCCAACCGGCGAGGAACAGCCCGCCCAGGACGAGCGCGAGTCCGCCGAGGCGGACGAGCCAACGCTCGGCCAGCCGGCCCTCGACATCGCTGCGCACGCCGCTCGCTTCGGGTTCAGCGTGCTCGGCCGACGGCTCCGGCGCCGGGCTCGGTCCGACGGGCGGGGCTTCGGCCACGCTCCCGGTCGCGGGCTCGGCCTCGCCGAGCGGTTCGGCGCTGCGGACCTCGGGCGCAGCCGGTGCCGGCGCCACGGCCAGTCGGGCCCGGAGCCCCGCGAGCTCCTCCTCGAGGCGCCGCAGGCGCAGGAACGCCACCCAGCCGACCACGGGACCCGAGAGGAACAGGAACAGGGCCGCCGCCGCCAAGAGCGTCAGGAAGAGCTCGTCGACCACCGCTCGCCCCCGGCGCAGCCGCCATGCGCCGCCTCGCTGGTCGCCCGGGGCGGCGCGCGATAGATAGCGCGCAGCCCGGTCACCAGACGAGGGGGGACGTTATCCCGATGCGTTATCTGCACACCATGATCCGCGTCAGCGACCTCGACAAGTCGCTCGACTTCTTCTGCAACAAGCTCGGCATGCGCGAGGTGCGCCGAGTCACCAACGAGCAGGGACGCTACACGCTCGTCTTCCTCGCCGCCGACGAGGACCAGCTGACCGGGCCCGAGAACCGCAAGGCCCCACTGATCGAGCTCACCTACAACTGGGATCCCGAGGTCTATACCGGCGGCCGGAACTTCGGCCATCTGGCCTACGAGGTCGACGACATCTACGCGCTCTGCAAGAAGCTCATGGACGCCGGCATCACGATCAACCGCCCGCCGCGCGACGGCAACATGGCCTTCATCAAGACCCCGGACGGCATCTCGATCGAGCTCCTCCAGAAGGGCTCGCCCAAGCCGCCGCAGGAGCCCTGGGTCTCGATGCCCAATACCGGCACCTGGTGACTCCGGCGGACTCAGGCTTGGAGCCCGAGCATCCAGCCCTCGATCCGCGCCGCCTCGGCCGGCACCGGATCCCCCGATCCCCGCCGGCGCTCGACGATCTCGAGCAGGAGCAGGCAGCCCACGAGCGCGTCGAAGCCGTGATCCCGGGTGGCGGGGAACCCCGCCTCGAGCTCGGCTTCGAGTTCCGAGCAGAGGCGGGCGTCGAGCGCCAGCACGCGCTCGCCCAACCAGCCGGCCAGTCGCGCCCGGTCGGCCGCACGCCGCTTGGCGAAGCGGGGAAGGCCCAGGAGGCGGTAGGCGAGACCCGGATAGGTCTCGGCGACGATCGGCCGGCCCGCCTCGAGCAGCCGGTCGAGCGGGCCGTCGAACGGCCAGATCGCCGACCGCGCGCTCGAGCCCGCGAGCAGCTCGCGCCAGATCGCGAGTGCGGCTCGGCCGCATTGCTTGGGCCCGAGCGTCCAGAACAGGCATTGCGCACGGGTCAGTCCGTCGCAGACCCGCAGATGCGTCGCGAACGGGCCGAGCCCCAGCCCCTCCTCGAGGTCGGCACGCCGTGCCCCTCCGGCTCGGGCGGGATAGAAAGGACGGGCCAGGCTCGGCTGCTCGGGCGGGGCGACCGGCGTCCAGAACGGATCCTCGGCCGAGCACGTGGCGAGGAACGCGCGGAACGACGGAATAGCCCGGGCCTCCGCATAGGCTCGCGGCAGACCCAGAGGTGCGTCGAAGCCCACGAGCGCGCGCGGGGTCGCGAGAAGCTCGCGGACACCCGTGGGATCGGCCGGCGCGAGCCACCAGATCCCGGTGCGCGCACTTCGCTCGGCGAGCACGACGGCGCGGCCGGCGGGAGAGGCCGACCAGTCCGCGTGCGCGACGAGCGCCGGCCTCCCCCTCACCGGACGGCGAGCACGCCCCCGGTCCGATCGTCGACGCCCGCGATCTCGCGAACGAGCTTGGCGAGCACGGCGCGGCGGAAGTCCTCGAAGTCGGTCGCCACGACCATGAACGAGCCCGGCCCGCCGATCACCCAGCGCTCGTAATAGTCGTCGAGCGCGACCTGGCGCGGCGTCGGCATGCCGAAGGGCTGTGGTCGATCGTTGAGGATCGGCAGGCCGTTGATGACGATGCCGCGCTCGAGCGCGTCCCAACGAGCGTCCTCTACCGGCCGGCCGTTGTTGTTGGTGCCGTCGCCGGAGATGTCGATGACCCGCCGCTCGCCGGCATAGCCATTGCCGTCGAACAGACCTACCGCGTAATCGATCACACCGGAAATCGAAGTCCAGCGGCCGCGGCCGATCGGTGCTTCGGCCAACAGCGAGGCGAGCCGCTCGCAGGCCGCCGGCCCGTCGAGCAGGGTCCAGTCGACCACGGTCTGCTGATAGCCGGCGCCCGCCCATTCCACGTAGGCGACGGCAATGCGCTGGTTGGCCCCCTGGGCGATCGCCCGATGCACGAGCGGATCGCGCAGCGCCGCGATGTAACCCTGGCGCTGCTGATGGGCCTCGTGATCGTCGACACTGCCCGAGACGTCGACCGCCAACACGAGCTCGAGGTCGACGGGGAGCTCCTCCGCCCCGAGCGGTTCGCTCCCGAACAGGCCGGCGAGCGCCAAAAACCCGATCCCGATCGCCCTGCGCCGCATCCGTCCCTCTCCACCCCGTCCCCTCGGCAGGTTGACCCGCGCCGATCGCCGCGGCAAGGGCAGAGCCGGGCGCGTCGCTCCGTGGAGCAGCGTGGAGATGCTCGGCCTCGTCCGTCGCTCGGCCGTCCCCGAGCCCGCCGCACTTCTGGGCGCGGCCGGGCTCCTTCCCTTCGTCGTCGGCGCGATCGGTGGCTTCCTGCCGGGCCAGACCGGCGCCTGGTTGCGCGGCGCGCTCCTGGGCTACGCCGCGGTCATCCTCTCCTTCATGGGCGGCGTGCATTGGGGGCTCGCCATGACCGCGGCGCGTCCCTCCTTCCTCCGCTACGGCGCGAGCGTCGTGCCGGCCCTCCTCGGGTGGGCGGGCCTTCTGATCGGCGGTCGACCCGGCTTCGTGATCCTGGCCGCGAGCTTCGCATCGCTCTTGGCCTACGATCTCGGTGCGGTGCGCAGCGGCGAGGCACCCGCTTGGTACCCGCGCTTGCGCTGGCCCTTGACGCTCGCGGTCTGCGCCTGCCTCGTGCTCGCGCTGCTCGCCGCCTGAGCGGGCTCAACCCGGCCCCTCCTCGCGCGGCCGGCGTGCCACCCCGTGATAGGCGCGGTTCGGCATCATCGCGATCGCAGAGGCCATACGGTTGGTCATGTTGAAAAAGGCCGCGACCGCTGCGATGTCCCAGATGTCGCGGTCGGTGAAGCCCACGGCCCGTAGCGCCTCGCGATCGGGCTCCTCGATCAGGTAGCTGGCTTCCGTCACCTTGACCGCGAAGTCGAGCATCGCCCGCTGGCGCGGCGAGAGCTCCGCCATCCGGTAGTTCATGACCAGCATCTCGCCGAGCTCGGGATCACCCGAGAGCTCGCGAACCGCAGCGCCGTGTGCGACGAGGCAGTAATAGCAACGGTTCATCGAGGAGACGACGACCGCGATCATCTCGCGCTCGAGCTTGGAGAGACCGGAATCTCCGAGCATGAGTTCGTTGTACATCGTGGTGAAGCCGGCGAGCTTCTTGTCGTCGAAGCTGTAGGCGACGAGCACGTTGGGAACCATACCGAGCTTCTCGACGCACTTGTCCCAATAGCGCCCGGTCGCCTCGGAGACCTGCTCGCGGGTGGGCACCGGCACCCCGGAAAGCGCGTGGACCCGGTCGGGCTGGGGCATCCTCGTCTCCCTCGAAAGGACGGTCGGTCGTCCGCGAGCTAGACGTTGCGGAGGGGCAAAGGAAAGAGGGCCCGCGCGGGCCGGTCCTCGAGCCGGCGTTCGTTCGCGGTTCCCGCGCTCGAACGCCGATGATGCCCCCCTCCTCGCGGGTGACGACGACAGTGGCCAAGGGCGGATCGCCTTTGCCCTCCGGCCGGCTGGGGGCGCGTTTGCCGGCTGCGAAGTCCCGGCTGGACGGCCGCCCTGTCTGCACTCGCTGCGCTGCCGAGCGCTACCGGCCCGGCCGCGAGCCGTCGTCCGATCGATCGGAGCCCTCGCCGGGATCGAAGGTCGCCCATCCGACCGGCCGGCCGGTCGGCGGCAGTTCGCGCTCCGCGCGCGCCCGATGCAGATGGGCCTTGGCGAGCATGTAGGCCGTCACCGGGGCAGTCAGGAACAAGAAGAGCGTGATCAACAACTCGTGAACGGAGAGCCGGCCCGTCTCGAACACGAAGTAGAGCATCGAGGCGATCAGGATCCCGCCGACGCCGAGGGTGGTCGCCTTGGTGGGCGCGTGCAGCCGCTGCATGAGCGTAGGCAAGCGCAACAGCCCGAACGAGCCCACGATCATGAAGAAGCTGCCGGCGAGCAACAAGAGCGCGACGATGGCTTCGCCCAAAAGCGAGGTGATCGGAGCGTTCATTCGATGACGTCGCCCCGGAGCATGAACTTGCAGAAAGCGACCGTGCCGACGAAGCCGAGCATGGCGATCAACAACGCCGCTTCGAAATGAATGGCCGTGGCCTGGGCGATGCCGAGCAGCATGATCAGGGCCACGGCGTTGACCACGAGCGTGTCGAGCGCGAGGGCGCGATCGACCGCGTCGGGCCCGAGCGCGAGCCGGATCAAGCAGAAGACCGTGCCGAACCCGACCGCCGCGAACCCGATGCCGAGCGCGATCGCGATCATCCGAAGATCTCCAGAAGTCGCCGCTCGTAGCGCTGCTTGATGGTCGCCACGACCGCCTCGGGGTCGGGCGCGTCGAGGGCGTGGACCAGGAGCGAACGGCCGTCGGCCGAGATGTCGCAGCTCACCGTTCCCGGCGTCATGGTGATCGTCCCGGCGAGCGTCACGATCGCCTCGGGTATGCGGGTGTCGAGCGGCACCACGAGGAAGCGCGATCGGAGCTCCTCGGGCCGCTTGAAGAGGACCAGATAGGCGACCTGAACGTTGGCGACACAGATGTCCCAGAGCACCACCAGTCCGTACTCGACCACCCGGAGCGGCGCTCGGACCACCGGCCGGTCGGGCCAGAACGAGCGGGTGAGGAGGGGCAGGACGATCCCGAGCCCGAGGCCCATCAGGAGGCTGCCCGCACTCGGCCCGTTGACGAGCAGGATCCAGACCAGGGTCAAAAGCAGCGTCAGGAGCGGATGCGGCAGCAGGCGGGCGAGCACGGCCTCAGCGCTCCACCATCGCCGCCGACCGTCCGGGGCCGAGCACCGCTTCGACATAGCCCCGCCGGTCGTGGAGCTGGGCCGCACTCGCCTCGAGCGCGCGGCCGATCGGTCCGGCGAAGAGAGCGAGCAGCACCGGCAGGGCGAGGAGTCCGCCGGTGGCGACCAGCGGAAGCACAGGCCGGGCCTGCGGCTGCGGGTCGACCGGGGCGGGCAGGGCGGCGGGTTTCCAGAAGAGCAGACTGCCGGCCCGCGCGAACGCCAGGAGCCCGAGGAGGCTCGTGACCAGAAGAGCGGTCCAGAGCCAGGGCCAAGCGGGATGCGCGCGGACGACCTCGAGGATCCAGACCTTGCCGAGGAAGCCGGACAGCGGCGGCAGGCCGGTGGTCGCCACCGCGCCGAGCAGGAAACCGCCGGCGAGCAGATCGAGCTGCGGGAAGCCGGGAGCGGCGACGATCCCGTCGCGCACGGCCCCACGTCGCTCCGCCAAGAGATCGGCCAAAAGGAAGAGTGCGGCCGCCGCCACCGTGCTGTGCAGCAGATAGTAGAGGGTGGCCGCGGTCGCTGCCGGGCCCGGCATGGCGAGCGCCAGCAGGAGCGTGCCCATCGAGGCGATAACCGAAAATGCCGCGAGCCGTTGAACGGTCCGCGCCGCGAGCAGGCCCAGGGTCCCGAGCAGGAGGGTGGCGATCGCGGCGGGCACCAGCCAGGGCTCGGCGAGCCCGGCCGTGGGCAAATCGTCCCCCCCGAACACCAGGAGGTGGACGCGGAGGATGGCGTAGGCCCCGACCTTGGTCATGATCGCGAAGAGTGCGGCAACCGGCGCGCAGGCGACCCCGTAGGTTCCCGGCAACCAGAGATGGAGGGGAACGAGTGCCGCCTTGACGGAGAAGACGAGAAGCAGGAGCGCGACCCCGGTCCGCAAGAGACCGCTCTGCTCCGGCCCCAGCTGGGCCGATTTGACGGCCAGATCGGCCATGTTGAGCGTGCCGGTGACGGCGTAGATCGTCCCCACGGCGAACAGGAAGAGCGTCGAGGCGACGAGGTTGACGGTGACGTACTTGAATCCCGCGACCAGACGAGCCGCGCCCGCACCGTGCAGGAAGAGACCGTAGGAGGCGATCAGCAGAACCTCGAAGAAGACGAAGAGATTGAAGATGTCGCCCGTGAGGAATGCGCCGTTCACACCCATGAGCTGGAACTGGAAGAGGGCGTGGAAATGTCGCCCCTGTCGGTCCCAGCCGCCTACCGCATAGAGGAGTACGGCGATTGCCAGAACCTGTGCCAAGACCAGCATCGTCGCCGTAAGTCGGTCGAGGACCAGAACGATCCCGAAAGGCGCCGGCCAGGCGCCCAAGAGGTAGGGTCGCGGCACGCCGTCGCCCGCCAAAAGGAACAGGTGCAGGGCGAGGCCCAAGAGCGTCAGCGTCCCGGCTATCGAGAGCGTGCGCTGCAACACGAGGTCGAAGCGAGCGGCCATCACGACGAAGGCCGCCACCAGGGCCGGCAGGACGACGGGTGCGACGATCGCGTGGCTCACGATCGTCCCTCCCGATCGGGCTCGCGACCGTCGACATGGTCGGTTCCGGCCTCGAGAAAGCCTCGAAGCGCGAGGACGACCACGAGCGCCGTCATCCCGAAGGAGATGACGATCGCGGTGAGCACGAGCGCCTGCGGCAGGGGATCGGTGTAACCGGGCGCCGCGGGACCGACGATCGGCGGCCGCGCGACGACGAGCCGCCCGCTCGCGAAGAGGAAAAGATTGACTGCGTAGGACAGAAAGGAGAGGCCCAGCACGACCGGGAAGGTGCGCGCGCGCAGGCACAGATAGACACCGACCGCCGTCAGCACGCCGACCCCGCTCGCGAACAGGAGCTCCATCTCAAGCCCCCTGCGGCGCCGGCGCATCGGCCACGGCTGCCCCGGCGGCCGCTGGCTCGGTCGGCCCCGGCACCGAATCCATCGCCGGACCGGTCGAGGGTTGCGGCTCCACCCGGGCGCTCACCCGGGCGAGATTGGCGAGGACCAGCATCACGACACCCACCACCGTCGAGAACACGCCGAGGTCGAAGAACAGAGCGGTGGCGAGTTCGACCTCGCCCACGAGCGGCAGATGGAGGTAGCCGTAGCTGCTCGTCAGGAACGGCCGGTCGAACAGCCACGAGCCGACGCCCGTGGCGGTGGCGACGAAGACGCCGAAGCCGATGAGCGCGTGATAGTCGATCCGCGTGCGGGCGCGCGCCCAGGCCCAGCCCGAGGCCATGTACTGGACGATCAGGGCCACACCCACCACGAGGCCGGCGATGAATCCGCCGCCCGGCTGGTTGTGGCCGCGCAAGAAGATGTAGACACCGACCACGAGGGCGAGCGGCAGCATGATCCGGGTCGCGACGACCAGCATCATGGGGTGGCGATCGGCCGCCTCGGGTCCGTGGGACCAGGTGCGCAACCGCTCCGCCGCGGCACCCCGGAAGGTGCTGTCGAGCACCGCGAAGATCGCGAGCGCGGCGATCCCGAGCACGATGATCTCGCCGAGCGTGTCGTAGCCGCGGAAGTCGACCAGGATGACGTTGACGACGTTGGTCCCGCCGCCGCCGGGCTTCGATTCGGCGAGGTGGTAGGCCGAGATCGACGGCAGCGCGAAGTCGGTCGTCAAGATCGCGTAGAGCAGAACCGACACGGCGAGCCCGGCCGCGGCCGCGACGAGCGCATCGCGTCCGCGCCGCAGGGCGGAGGATTCGCGTGGGCTCTCCGCCGGCAGCCAATTGAGCGCCAGGAGCAACAGCACGGTCGTAACGATCTCGACCGAGAGCTGCGTCAAGGCGAGGTCGGGTGCGGAGAACCAGACGAAGGTCAAGGACACGATCAGCCCGACGACGCTCGTCACGATCAGCGCAAGGAGCCGTTGTCGGTGAAAGGCCGCTACCGCGAGCGCGGCGGCGAGCGCCCCGGCCCAGAGGAGCACCGCGAGCGGAGCGAGCGGCAGGCCCGGCCGTTCGCCGGGACCGATCCCGGCCCGGCCGGTGAACAGCCCCACGACGAGAACCGCGAGAAGCGCCCAGGCGACCATCCGTTGCAACCGCTCGTCGTGGATCGCACCACTCGCCCGACCGGCCGCCCGAGCGACGGCGTCGACCGTAGCCTCGAACATCCGCTTCGCTTCCGGTCGCCGAACCGACGCGCGCAGCCTCGCGAGCGGCGCGAAAGCGGCGAGCATGACGAGGCCGAGGAGCGTAGCGATACCGCTGGCCACGAGCGCCGGGGTAACCCCGTGCCAGAGCTTCAACACGGTCGGCGGAGCCGCCCCGGCCGTGACCGCCGCGGCCGCCAGCCGAACGAGCGGTCCCGCGATCGGCTCGGCGAGAATGCCGAGCAGCACGACCGCGACCACCAGGATCGCCACCGGAAGCCACATCCCGGCGGGCGGATCGTGCGGCCGATGCGGATAGTCGTCGCGCACCGGCCCCAGGAAGACGTGCACGACGTAACGGAAGGAGTAGGCGACCGAGCAGCTGGCGGCCGCCACGGCCATAAGGGGGAAGAGCCGCTCCGTCTCCCACCAAACGGTGTGCAGCACCTCCTCGAGCATCATTTCTTTGGAAAGAAAGCCGTTCAACGGAATGACGCCGGCCATCGCCAGCGAAGCAACGATCGCGAGGGAGCCGGTGATCGGCATGAGCCGGAGCAGACCGCCGAGCCGGCGCGCGTCGCGGGTGCCGGCCTCGTGATCGACGATGCCGGCGGTCATGAAGAGCGCCGCCTTGAAGGTCGCGTGGTTGAGGACATGGAAGACGGCCGCGAGCGCGGCGCTGCCGGTTCCGAGCCCGAACAGCATCGTCACGAGCCCGAGATGACTCACGGTCGAAAAGGCCAGGAGCCCTTTGAGATCGTCCTTGAAGATCGCGATCCAGGCGGCAATCAGCATGGTCAGGAGCCCGGTCCCCGAGACGATCAGGAACCAGGCCTCGGTGCCGGCCAGCACGGGCCAGAGCCGGCCCAGAAGGAACAGGCCGGCCTTCACCATGGTCGCCGAGTGCAGATAGGCGGAGACCGGGGTGGGTGCCGCCATCGCGTGCGGCAGCCAGAAGTGGAACGGAAACTGCGCCGATTTGGTGAACGCCCCCGCGAGCACGAGGAGGAGGATCGGCAGATAGAGCGGCGAGCCGCGAACCGCCTCCCCCTTCCCCAGGATCGTCGCGAGGTCGTAGGATCCGGCGACCTCGGCCAGCAAAAGCAGGCCCGCGAGCAGCGCGAGCCCGCCCGCGCCCGTGACGATCAGCGCCATGCGGGCACCCTGGCGGCCTTCCGGCAGGTGCCGCCAATAGCCGATCAGGAGAAAGGAGGCGAGGCTCGTGAGCTCCCAGAAGACGACGAGCAGGACGACGTTGTCGGACAGCACGATGCCGAGCATCGCACCCTGGAAGAGCAGGAGGAAGGCGTAGAACCGGCCCATCGGATCCTGGCGCGACAAATAGAACCGCGCGTAGACGATGATCAAAAGGCCGATCGCGAGGATCAAAAAGGCGAAGAAGAAGCCGAACCCGTCGAGGAAGAACCTCGCCTCGAGGCCGGCCTGTGGCAGCCAGGGCAGGCTCGTGCGGACGATCTCGCCGCGGATCACCGCCGGTGCCTCGATCAGGAGGAGGGCGAGCGCGAGTGCGGTCACCGAGCCGGTCGTGACCGCACAGACGTTGCGGCCCGACCGGATCACGAGTGGGGGCAACACCGCCCCGAGGAAGGGCAGAAGGGTGACGAGGGCGAGGTTCATCGGCCGCGCTCGGGCTCTCCTCGATCTCGAGGCGGTCGGGCTCGGCACCGACCGACCGGGACCTCGAAGGGCCACGCGAGCCGGCCGGCGGCGGCCGGCGCTCGAAGCGTTATGGATCGGCGGACGGAAAGATCAACCCGACACCGCCGCTCCCCCCCCTCCCGGGCCGATCAGAATCCGAGCGCGAGTCCGTCCTTGCGGGGATCGCTCGCGCCCACGAGCACACCGCGCTTCCTGTCGATCAGGATCGCCTGGGCGCCACCCAGCGGCCCTTCGGGCTCGACGATGGCATGGCCCCGAGCCTGCAGACCCGCGCGTGCCGCAGCCGGGACCCGCCGCTCGACCTCCATGTCGACCGGGTACGCGGAAAAGCGCGGCAGCTCGACCGCCGCCTGCAGGTCGAGCCCGTGGTCGACCACGGCCGAAAGGAGCTGGGCCTGGCCCATGGGCTGGAAATGCCCGCCCATGACCCCGAAGGCGAGCCAAGCCTCCCCACCCTTGAAGGCCATGGCCGGGATGATCGTGTGCATCGGCCGCTTGCCCGGACCGATCGCGTTGGGATGCGCGGGATCGAGGCGGAAGGACTTGCCCCGATTGTGGAACAGCACGCCGGTCTCGGGGCAGCAGATCCCCGAGCCGAAGGATTCGAAGAGCGAGTTGATGAGCGAGACGGCGTTGAGGTCGCGATCGACCACGGTGAGATAGGTCGTGTCCTTGTGCGGCTCGAGGAGCGGGGGCGGCAGCTCGACGAGTGCTCGTTCCGGGTCGATCCGCTCGCGCAGCCGGCCGGCATAGGCCTTGTCGAGCAGCCGTTCGACCGGCACCGGCACGGCCGCGGGATCGGCCAGGAGCGCGTCGCGATCACGGAAGGCGAGCTTGCTCGCCTCGGCGAAGAGGTGCAGCCGCTCGGCGCCGAGCAGGTCGAGCGTGCCGATCGTCCAACCCTCGAGCAGGTTGAGGAGGAGGAGCGTGACGACGCCCTGCCCGTTGGGCGGGCACTCGTAGACCCGAACGTCGCGATAGGCGCTGTGGACGGGCTCGACGGCCTCGGCCTTCTGAGCCGCGAAGTCCGCCTCCTCGTGCAGCCCGCCCTGCCCGCGCAGGGTGGCTACCATCCGGGCGGCGAGCTCGCCCTCGTAGAACGCCTCGACCCCTCGCTCGGCCACGGTCGCGAGCGTGCGGGCGAGGACCGGGAAGCGGATCACCCGTCCCTCCGCCGGCGGGCGCCCGCCCGGCAGGTAGAAGGCTTTGGCACACTCGCTGCGCTCGAGGGTGCGGACCGCCCGCCGCCAGTCGAAAGCCACCCGCGGGCCGACCGGGAAACCCTCCTCGGCGAGCCGGATCGCCGGCCGCAAAAGCTCGCCCAGAGGCCGCGTCCCGAACCGCTCGGCGAGGAGTTGCCAGGCCCGCAGCGCCCCGGGCACCGTCACCGCGTGCGGGCTGCCGGGCCCGATCTCGCGCAGCCCCTCCCCCAGAAGCCGCTCGACCGTCGCCGCCGCCGGTGCCCGGCCCGAGCCGTTGATCGCCACGACGCCGCCCGAGGCCGGCGCCACGAGCGCGAAGCAGTCGCCGCCGATGCCGGTCATCGCCGGCTCGACCACGCACTGCACGGCGACCGCAGCCAGCGCCGCGTCGACCGCGTTGCCGCCCGAGCGGAGGACGTCGAGGGCGGCGAGGGTGGCGAGCGGGGTCGAGGTCGCGGCCATCCCCTGGACCCCGTAGGCCGTCGAGCGACCGAGCAGGTGGAAATCGCGCATCGCTTCCTCCCGGGGACCACACCGCGGATCGCTCGGCGCGGCGCTTCTACAGACCGCGTGGCCGGCCGCCAAGGCGGCATCACGCCCGATGGTAGGGGTGGCCCGCGAGAATACAGTGCGCTCGGTAGAGCTGCTCCACGAGCACGAGCCGAGCGAGCTCGTGCGGCAGGGTCAGCCGGCCGAGGGCGAGCACGAGATCGGCCCGCGCGATCACCGCCGGATCGAGCCCGTCGGCCCCGCCGACCGCGAAGACTACCCGCCGCCCCTCATCCCGCCAGCGCCCGAGCCGCCGGGCGAAGTCGAGGCTCCCGAGCGCCTCGCCCCGCTCGTCGAGCGCCACGAGCAGGTCCTCGCGGGCCAGCCGGGCGAGCAGCGCCCGCCCTTCCTCCGAGCGGCGGCGCTGCGGATCGGCGGTCGCCCCCTCGACCTCGGCGAGCTCGAGCGGCCAGGGCAGCCGGGAACGATAGCGCTCGACCAGCTCCAGGATCGGCCGGTCGCGGCAGCGGCCGACGGCCAGCACGAGGCAGCGCATACGCTCCGTCTAGCCCACGGCGGCGCGGCTCGGCGGGACGAGCGACCAGAGCTTCTCGATGTCGTAGAAGGCGCGCGTCTCGGCACGGAACAGATGCACGATCACATCGCCCGCATCGATCAGGATCCAGTTCGCCTTCGGGTCCTCGAGGCCTTCCGCCGAGGCCGAGCCGTGCCCCGCCTCCTTGAGGCGCAACAGCAGTTTGTCGGCCATCGAGGCGATGTGCCGGCTCGAGGTACCGGTCACCACCACCATCCAGTCGGCGATCTGCGTCTTGCCCTGGAGCGGGATGACCACCGGGTCGAGCGCCTTGTCGTCCTCGAGCGAGCGGGTCACGAGGGTGAGGAGCTCGTCGCTCGAAAGCGCGGCCGCGACTTTCGGTCGGTCCCGGCCGTCGGCCACTTCGGGCTCGTCGATCGCTCGTCCTCCTGCTCGCCCGGGCCCGAGCTCGCCGCTCACCCGGGCGGCCACACCCCGGCCGCTCGGATCGCCGTGCTCGACGCCGGGTGCGGCCGGACCTTGAGATACACCCAGGCGGGCGGCCGTCGCTCGACGAGTTCGCTCGCCCTGCCGGCATCGAGCCGGGCGCCGGCGAGCCGCTGCGCCGCGGGCCCGGCCAGCGCAACACGAGCATAAGGGTGGCGCACGACGACGGCAACCGGCACCCGCGCCAGGATCTCCTCCCAGTGCCGCCAGCGAGGGAGCTGGGCCAGGTTGTCGGCACCCATGAGCAGCACGAAGCGGTGGTCGTGCCAACGGGTGAGCCGGCGCAGGAGATCGATGGTGTAGGTCGTGCCGAACCGGCGCTCGAGGTCGAGCACCCGGATCCGCGGATGACGCGCCATCGCCACGGCGGATGCGAACCGGTCGGCGAAGGGCGCCATGCCCGCCCGGGGCTTCAAGGGGTTCTGCGGGCTCACGAGCCACCAGACCCGGTCGAGACGGAGCCGCTTCAGGGCCTCGAGGCTCACATGCAGATGACCTTCGTGGGCCGGGTTGAACGAGCCGCCGAGCAGGCCCACGCGCAGCCTCCGGCCGGCCGGCACCGCCGCCTCCTCGGCCTCGTCGGATCGGAGCGGCAGGAGCAGCCGCACCCGGCGCCGGAGACCGCCCGTCGGATCCGCCGGCGGCTCCGGCCCGGCGAAGCTCATCCCGGTCGACACTGACCGCTGCCGCGCACCACGTATTTGAAGGTCGTGAGCTGCTCGACGCCGACCGGCCCGCGGGCGTGCAGCCGACCCGTGGCGATGCCGATCTCCGCGCCCATCCCGAATTCGCCGCCGTCGGCGAACTGGGTGCTCGCATTGTGCAGCACGATCGCGCTGTCGACCCGCGCGAGGAACGCCTCGGCCGCGGCCCGATCCTCGGCCACGATGGCATCGGTGTGGTGCGAGCCGTACCGCTCGATGTGCTCGATGGCCTCGTCGAGCCCCGCCACCACCTTCACCGCCAGGATCGCGTCCAGATACTCGGTCCACCAGTCCCGCTCCTCGGCCGGCACCGCGCGCGGCTCGAGCGCCAGGGTTTCGGGGCAGCCACGGATCTCGCAGCCGCGCCGGATCAGGGCGTCGAGCACCGGGGGGAGGAGCCGGGCGGCGGCCGAGCGGTCGCACAGGAGCGTCTCGGTCGCCCCGCAGATCCCGGTCCGTCGGAGCTTGGCGTTCACCGTCACCGCCACCGCCATGTCGAGGTCGGCGCTCTCGTGGAGATAGGTGTGGCAATTGCCTTCGAGATGGGCGAGCACGGGTATCCGGCTTTCGGCATAGACCCGCTCGATCAAGGATTTGCCGCCACGGGGCACGATCACGTCGACGAACTCGTTCATCTTGAGAAGGTGCCCGACCGCCGCGCGATCGGTCGTCGGAACGGCTTGAATCGCGGCGGGCGGCAGCCCGGCCGCCTCGAGGCCCGCGTGCAGACAGGCGAGGATCGCCCGGCTCGAGCGGAAGCTTTCGCTGCCGCCTCGCAGGATCGCGGCGTTGCCGGCCTTGAGGCAGAGGCCACCCGCATCCGCGGTCACGTTCGGCCGGCTCTCGTAGACGATCCCGATCACTCCGAGGGGGACCCGCACGCGGGCGATGTCGAGCCCGTTCGGCCGCGTCCAGCGGGCGAGCTCGGTGCCGACCGGATCGGGCAGCTCGGCGATCTCCTCGAGCCCTTTGGCGATCGCCTCGACCCGCTTCTCGTCGAGCATCAGCCGGTCGAGCATCGCCTTGCCTAGGCCACGCGCCCGAGCTTCGGCGAGATCCTCTTCGTTGACGGCGAGGATGTGGTGGCGGCGGGTCCTGATCTCCGCCGCGGCCCGCCGCAGCGCCGCGTCCTTGGTCGCGCGCGGAACCGAGGCGAGCGTCCGCTGGGCCCGTCGGGCGCCCGCCCCGAGCTCGTGCATCCGTCGTTCGAGATCGTCCACGGCCTCGCTCGCCATCGCACCCTCCGCCAGCCGGTCCGCGCCTAGCACCGAGGACGGCCGTCCGCCAAGCGGGGGCTCGCCCGAGAAGTACGGGTTCAGGGGAACGGCAGGGGCAGCGGCAGCGCCATCGGCCGGATCAGCCCGTGCATGATCCGCCGCTTGAGCGGCGGCAGGGCCGTCAGAAGGCGCAGGCCGAGCGTGCGAGCGAGCCGCACCGGGGCGAGATCGCTCGCGACCGCCGCGGCGAGGCCCTCGGTCACCGCGAGCCGGGCGCGGATGTCGGGGAGCCGCGCCCGCTCGTAGGCGAGGAGCACGCCCGGTGCCAACGGCGGCTCGCCGCGCGCCCGCGCCCGCTCGACGAGATCGGCCAAGACGGCCACGTCGCGAAGCGAGGTGTTGAGTCCCTGGGCACCGACCGGCGAGAGGGCGTGCGCCGCCTCGCCCAGGAGCACCGCGCGTGGCGCGACGAGGCGGGCGGCCACCATCGGCACGAGCGGCCAGGTCTCGCGCGGGCCCACCTCCCGCACCGCCCCGAGCCAGCGCCCGGCGCGGCGCTCGACCTCGGTCGCAAAGGCCGCATCCGAGAGCCGCATCAGCCGCCGCGCCGACGCCTCGGGCTCGATCCAGACCAGGCTCGAGCGGTCACCCGGCAGCGGCACCATGGTGAAGGCACCACCCGGACGGTGCAGCTCGATCGACACGCAGCCGTGCGGCCGCTCGTGGGCGAAGCTCGTGCCGATCGCCACGCGGCCGCTCGGCCGCTGCTCGGCCGGAAGGCGCAGCGCCCGCCGCACCGCCGAGCGCCGCCCGTCGGCCGCGACCACGAGATCGGCCCAAAGCGTCCCGCGTCCGTGCACCAGGAGGAGGCCGTCGCGTTCGCGGGCCACGGTCTCGAGCGGGGCCTCGCCCAGGAGCGCGGCGCCCGCCGCCCGCAGCGCCTCGAGCAGCACGGCCCGGAGCCGGCCGATCCGCAGGTTGCGACCGAGCTCGCCGAGACCGATCTCACCCGCCTCGAAGGTGACGTCCGCCTCGGGCTCGGCCTCGTCGGAGGCGAGGCTCACGAGCCGCAGCGCCCGCAAGGGCGTGCTGTCGACAGCGAGGCTCCCCCAGACGCCGAGCCGTTCGAGCAGCGCGATCGAAGGCCCCAGCAGTGCCACCGTCCGCGCCTCCTCCGGCAGAGGCGCGCCGGCGGCCGGCAGCGGGCGGGCATCGAGCAGGCTCACGGCACAGCCGGCGCGGGCGAGGGCCAGGGCGGCGGCGAGCCCCGTCGGCCCGCCCCCCACCACCGCAACTTTCGGCCGCGACGCGGCCGGGACCTCGATGCTCATGCCGGCGAGCTAGGCTCGATCCGGCCGCACGACAAGCGGGGGCCGATCGCCGAGACCGAGCGGCAGGACGTCTCAGAGCAGCACGAGATCGTCCCGATGGACGAGCTCGTCGCGCCCGCGCCAGCCCAGACGCGCCTCGATTTCGTCGGTGCGAGCGCCGATCAGGCGCTCGGCGTCGGCCGCGTCGTAGGCCACGAGGCCCTTGGCCACGGCCCGCCCGTCGGGTGCCCGCACGAGCACCGCATCGCCCTTCTCGAACCGGCCCTCGACCCGCGTCACCCCGGCCGGCAGGAGCGAGGAGCCGCGCTCGAGCGCCGCCACCGCACCGGCATCGAGCCAGAGCGCGCCGGTCGGCGCGAGCGCGCCCGCGATCCACTCCTTGCGCGCCCGACGCGGGCTCGTCGCCGCGGCGAAGAGCGTGCAGCGCGCGCCGCCGGCCAGCGCCGCGAGGGGTCGCTCGACCGCACCCGCCGTCAGCACGACCGTGCAACCGGCGCGGGTGGCGATCGTCGCCGCGGCGAGCTTGCTCACCATCCCGCCGGTCCCGGCCGTGGTGCCCGCCCCACCGGCCATCGCTTCGATCTCGGGGGTGATCGCCTCGACGAGCGGCAGATGCCGGGCGGTCGGATCCTTGCGCGGGTCGGCCGTGTAGAGCCCGTCGACATCGGAGAGAAGCACGAGTGTTTCGGCCGTGAGCATGACCGCCACTCGGGCCGAGAGCCGGTCGTTGTCGCCGAAACGGATCTCGGTGGTCGCGACCGTGTCGTTCTCGTTGACGACCGGCACTGCACCCAGCCGCAGGAGCGTGCCGAGGGTCGCACGGCCGTTCAGGTAGCGCCGGCGGTCCTCGGTGTCGCCGAGGGTCAAGAGCACCTGGGCCGCCTCGAGGCCCACGCCTTCGAGGGCCGCCTGCCAGGCCCGCGCGAGGCGGATCTGGCCGGCCGCCGCCGCTGCCTGCTTCTCCTCGAGGCGGACCGGCCGGCGCGGCAGGCCGAGTACTCGCCAACCCAGCGCGATGGCCCCGGAGGTCACGACCGTGACCTCCTGGCCGCGCTCGCGGGCGGCGCGGATGTCACGGGCGAGCGCTTCGAGCCAGCAGCGGCGCACGGCGCCGTCCGGCCGGACGAGCAGTGCGCTGCCGACCTTGAGCACGAGCCGCTTGGCGGCGAGCGCCCGTTCGAGCCGGGCCCTCACGCCGCCGCCCGCCGCCCGGCGCGAGCCGCCTGAACGAGCGCCAGCGCGCGCCGCAGGACGGGCTCGAGCCCCTGGCGTGCGACCGCCGAAATCGGCAACACCTCCCTTCCCGCGGCCCGGGAAAGGGCCCGCCGCTTGCGGCCGACGGTCGCCGCATCGAGCGCGTCGATCTTGGAAAGGCAGAGGATCTCGGGCTTCTCGGCGAGGCCGTGGCCATAGGCCTCGAGCTCGCGGCGGACCGTCCGCCAGGCCCGCACCACCTCGCGCTGGGTGCCGTCCACGAGGTGGATCAGCACGGCGCAGCGCTCGACATGGCCGAGGAACCGGTCGCCGAGCCCCCGGCCCTCGCTCGCCCCCTCGATGAGCCCGGGGATGTCGGCGAGCACGAAGGTCTCGTCGTCGAGGACGACGGTGCCGAGCTTGGGCTCGAGGGTGGTGAAGGGATAATCGGCGATCTTGGGCCGTGCCCGGGTGACCGCGGCGAGGAACGTCGATTTGCCGGCGTTCGGCAGGCCGACCAGACCGGCATCCGCCAAGAGCTTGAGCTTGAGCCAGATCCAACGCTCCTCGCCGGGTCGACCGGGATCGGCGCGGCGGGGTGCGCGGTTGGTAGAGCTCTTGTAGTGCAGATTGCCGAAGCCGCCCTCGCCACCCCGGCAGACGATCGCCCGCTGGCCCGGCTCGCTCAGATCGACCAGGAGTGTGGTGCCGTCCTCGGCGTATATCTGCGTCCCCACCGGCAGGCGGAGGACGACGTCGGCACCGTCGCGGCCGGTGCGCTGGCGGCCCATACCGTTCTGCCCGCGCTCGGCCTTGAAATGCTGCTTGTAACGGTAGTCGATGAGCGTGTTGAGGTCGGGATCGGCCACCGCGATCACGTGGCCGCCGCGGCCGCCGTCGCCGCCGTCCGGCCCACCGAACTCGATGAACTTCTCGCGCCGGAAGCTGCAGGCGCCGTCGCCGCCGTCGCCGCTCTTGACCCAGATCTTGGCCGAATCGAGGAACCGCATCGCGACCCGTCGGGCGCTTCCCGCCCGCCACTCGGGTGCCGGCCGCGCACCGTCACTCGGCGGCACGGGCCTCCGGCACGACCGTGACGTAAGCGCGGCCGTCGTGGCCGTCCTTGAAGCGCACCCGCCCCTCGATCTTGGCGAAGAGCGTGTAGTCGCGGCCCATGCCCACGCCCGGGCCCGGATGCCACTTGGTGCCGCGCTGGCGGACCAGGATGTTACCCGGGATCACGTGCTGGCCGCCGAATTTCTTCACGCCCAGCCGCTTGCCTTCGCTGTCGCGCCCGTTGCGCGAGCTACCACCGGCTTTCTTGTGCGCCATGGTTCCCTCCTCGCCGCGTTACCGGCCGAGCCCGTCTCAGGCCCCACCCGGCCGCGCGATCTCGGTGATCCGCACGACCGAGAGATCCTGACGGTGGCCGGTGCGCCGACGATAATTCTTCCGCCGCCGCTTCTTGAAGACGATGATCTTCGGCCCGCGGGTCTGCTCGAGGAGCGTGCCCACGACCTTGGCGCCCTCGACGAGCGGCGTGCCGACCAGCGGCTGCTCGCCGCCCAGCATAAGCACTTCGCCGAACTCGACCGTCTGCCCGGCCTCGCCCGGCAGCCGCTCGATCGTGATCACGTCGTTCTTGGCGACGCGGTACTGCTTGCCGCCGGTGCGGATGACTGCGTACATGGTCGGGAGCGTCCGAAGTCGGAACGAGAAACGCCCTTGCGCCGCCGCTTCCGCCGGCGCGAGTTCGCACTATAGCTCCGAGCCCCGCCCTGTCAACGCGCCTCACCCGTCTGCCGCGGCCCGAGCCCGGGCCGCTCGGCCACGCCACGGCCCATCGCCCCCTCGGCCCTAGGCTGCCACGGCCGCCCGCGCTCGTTCGGTCCCCACCGGCCCGACCACCGGCTCGAGCCAGACCGCCGTGTCGTGGATCGGCGCCCCACCCCCGGGCGGGGCGGGGTCGGCGCCGATCAGCGCGTTGATGCCGATCCCGCCTTCCCAATAGCGGTTCGGCCAGATGCTCTCGACCACGATCGTGTCGCGGTGCTGGCCGGGGCGGGCGGCGATGTGCAGCGTCACCACGCCCCGCTCGTTGCCGAGCCGCACCCGGTAACCGTCGGAAAGGCCGAGCCGGGCCATCACCTCCGGTGCGAGCAGCGCCGTGGGCCGGCCCTCTCGCCGCCGGCTGCTCGCCGTCTCGGTGAAGCTCGTGTTGAGGAACTGCCGGGCCGGTGCGGCCACGAGGCGGAAGGGTTTCTCCGGGCTCACCTCGTCGATCACCGCCAGATGGTCGGGCAGGCGCGGCATGAGAGCACCCATCGGCCCCATCGAGGCCCAGTCGGGGCGGAAGCGGAACTTGCCGTCCGGAGTCGCGAAGCCGTTCCGGAAATGCGCCGTGTCGGAGTCGGGCAGGGTGTCCCAGCCGCCCGCGCGCAGGACGGTCTCGGCATCGGGCCAGCCCGAGCGGCGCAAGAGATCGTCCACGAGCTCCCATTCGCTCATGGCGAACCCCGGATGCTCGGCACCGACCCGGCGGGCCAGCTCGCAGACGACCCAGTGGTTGCTCCGGCACTCGGCAAAGGCTTCCAAAACCTTGCGGTGGACCTGGATCCGCGAATGCGCGCTCGCCTGGTAGACGTCGTCGTGCTCGAGGAACATGGTGGCCGGCAGTACCACGTCCGCCATCATCGCGGTCTCGGTCGGGAACTGCTCGTGCACCGCCACGAACAGGTCCTCGCGGGAAAAGCCCCGGTGCACCTTGGAAAGCTCCGGGGCGATGCACATGGGATTGGTGCTCTGGATCAGCATGGCGGTGACCGGCGGGCCGCCCTGGAGCGCATCCGGCTCGCCCACGAGGATCGGGCCGATGCGCGACTGGTCGAGCGCGCGGGTCGCGGGGTCGAGGACGTCGAGCCCCTCGAGCAGGGTTTTGTCCCAGTGGTAGAGATCGCCCATGTTGTAGAGGGCACCGCCGCCCGGGTGCTGCCAAGCGCCGGCGATCACCGCGAGGCAGGAGGCGGCGTGCATCGCCGCCGCCCCGTTGCGCGAGCGGGTGAAGCCGAAGCCGAGCCGGAGCCAGGAGCGCTTCGTCCGGCCGTAGAGCCGGGCGAAATCGCGGATCGTCGCGGCCGGAAGGCCGGTGATCGCGGCCGCCCACTCGGGCGTGCGGCGGGCGAAATGCTCGCGCAGCTCGCCGATCGGTGTGTCGGAGACCCGCTCGAGATAGGCGAGATCGGCGAGCCCCTCCTCGAACAGGACGTGTGCCACCGCGCAAGCGAGCGCCCCGTCGGTGCCGGGCCGCGGGGCGAGATGGAGATCGGCCTGCTCGGCGGTCGGCGAACGATAGGGGTCGATCACCACGAGCGTCGCCCCGCGCTTTCGGGCACGCGCCACGTGGGTCATCAAGTTGACATGCGTGCTGACCGGGTTGCAGCCCCAGATCACGACGAGATCGGCATGTTCGCCCGCCTCGGTCGCCGGGACCCCCCAGCGCTTGCCGTGCCCGGCCCGCCAGCCGGTGTCCGAGAGCAGCACGCAGATGGTCGAGAAGAAGCGGCTCCAGCGCTTGGCGTGGGTCAGCCGGTTGATGCCGTCGCGGTTCACGAGGCCCATGGTGCCGGCGTACCAGTAGGGCCAGACCGTTTCCGGCCCGTGCCGCCGCTCGGCGGCGAGGAACGCCTCGGCGATCCGGTCGAGCGCCTCCTCCCAGCCGATCCGGCGGAACTGGCCCGAACCCTTGGGGCCGGTGCGCAGCAGGGGGAAGCCGAGCCGGTCGGGATGGTGGTAGCGCTCGGCGTAGCGCGCCACCTTGGCGCAGACCACGCCGGCGGTGAACGGGTTGCGCTCCGAGCCGCGGACCTTGCCGAGACGGCCGTCGGCGGTGCGCTCGACCTCGAGCGCACACACGCTCGGGCAGTCGTGCGGACACACGCTGGGGTGAAAGCTCGAAGCGCTCATCACCGTCTCTCCTGCCGACACGGGATCTCCCGCGGGCCCCGGGCCCCGCTCGCGACCTCCCGCTCGACCGGGCGTCCCCCGGCCGCCGCTTGCTCCGCCGCCGGCGAGCCCCTATTCGGCGCCGACACGCACGCGAGGAGCCTGCTCGTGAACCATCGGCATCGCAAGATCCTCCACGCCCTTTTCGCCCATCCGGTGAGCGCGAACATCCCGGTGAGCGGGGTCGAGGCGGTGTTGCGCGAGCTCGGCGCCGAGCTGTCGACCGGCGGCCACGGACAGCTGCAGGTGCGGCTCGGCGGCAAGGCACACGCCTTCCGCCACCACGGCCACGATCCGAGCCCCGCGGAGGTCCGCGAGCTGCGCCGCTTCCTGACCGACTGCGGGATCGACCCCGTGACCCAGTACCCGCTCTGAGCCGGCCGCTCAGGCCACCCGGTTGAGGAGCGGCGTGCCGACGGCGAGCCTGCGGGCGTTCTCGACCGCGACCTCGAGCGAGCGTTCGAGCGTCTCGGGCGTGAGCCATGCGAGGTGTGGGGTCACGACGACCTCCGGTCGGGCGAGGAGCGGATGGTCGGCGGGCAGGGGCTCGCGCTCGAACACGTCGAGCCCGGCGCCGGCGAGGTGCCCGTCGGAAAGGGCGAGGAGCAGCGCCGGCTCGTCGACGAGGCCGCCGCGGGCGGTGTTGATCAGCACCGCCCCTCGCTTCATCCGGGCGATCCGCTCGGCCGAGAGCAGCGCCGCCGTCTCGGGCAGGAGCGGCAGATGGAGCGAGACCACGTCGCTCGTCGCCAAGAGCTCGTCGAGCGGCAGGAAGCGGGCCGGCGCATCCGGCTTTTCGCGCCGGCTCCAATAGACCGGCTCCGCCCCCATCGCGGCGAGCACCGGAGCCAACAGGCGCGGCACCGCACCCATGCCGACGAGCCCGACCCGACGGCCGGCGAGCTCGCCCAGCCGGTCGGCGAAGTCCTCCGGCAGCGCCCAGCCGCGACCCGCTCGGGTTTCGCGGTCGAGCCAGGCGATCCGCCGCAGCACCGCGAGCATCAGAGCGAGCGCCAGTTCGGCCACCGCCCGGCTGTTCGTGCCCGGCATGTTGCAGACAGCGATGCCACGCGCCCGGCAGGCCTCGAGGTCGATCGTGTTGACGCCCACCCCGATCTTCTGCACGAGCCGCAGCCTCGGCGCCGCCTCGAGCAGCGCGGCCGTGACCGGCTCGAGCACGTGCCAGAGGATCTCGACATCGGGCAGAACGGCGGCGAGCCCGGCCCGGTCTTCCGCCGGCACCACCGCGACCTCGAGGCCCTCGCGGAGGAGACCCGCGAGCCGGGCCCGCAGTCCCGGGCTCGCCTCGTGATGGAACAGCACGCGTTGCATCGCGCTTGCGCCTGCCGCAGGCTTCCGTCGGAGGCCAGGGTCGCACCATCGCCCGGCCAGCCGCAACCCCGATCCGGGAGACCGGTCCCTTGCTGGGCAGCGATCCCTCGGCCGTGATGCACGCCGTGCTCTGTCGCGCCGGCCTCGCCGCGCCGGACCTGCGGCCGAGCATGGCGCCGCTGTCGGGCGGGGTCTCTTCCGACATCTGGCGGGTCGCGCTCGACGGTCGCGCGGTCTGCGTCAAGCGCGCGCTCGCCCGCCTCAAGGTCGAGGCCGACTGGCGCGCCCCGCTCGAGCGCTCGCGCTACGAGGCGGCCTTCCTCGAAACCGCGCGGCGCATCCTGCCCGAGGTGGTACCGCACCTCCTCCATTACGACCGGGCCGCGGGTGCTCTGGTCATGCCCTATCTCGAGCCCGCCGAGTACCGGCTCTGGAAGGCCGAGCTCGCCGCCGGGCGGGCCGAGCCCGGCGCGGCGGCCGCGGTCGGCGACCGGCTCGTGCGGCTGCACCGGGCGACCGCACGGGACGGGGAGGTCGCAGCACGCTTCGACAACGGTGCGATTTTCCATGCGATCCGGCTCGAGCCCTATCTGCTCGCCACGGCGCGACGGCATCCCGACCTGGCGCCCGCCCTCGAGCGACTCGCCGCGCGGACCGCCGCCACCCGCATCGCCCTCGTGCACGGCGACGTGAGCCCCAAGAACATCCTGCTCGGGCCCGAAGGACCCGTGTTCCTCGACGCCGAGTGTGCCTGGTACGGCGATCCGGCCTTCGATCTTGCCTTCTGCCTCAACCACCTGCTCCTCAAGTGCCTCTTGGTGCCGGCGGCGGCCGCGGGCTTGCTCGCCTGCTTCGACGGCCTCTTGGAGACCTACATGGAGGGCGTGCTCTGGGAGCCGCGCGGGGCCTTCGAGGAGCGGGTCGCCACGCTCCTGCCCGGTCTCTTCCTCGCCCGGGTCGACGGCAAGTCGCCGGTCGAGTACCTGACCGAAGAGGCGCAGAAGGATCGGGTCCGGCGGGTGGCGAGGCGCTTTCTCGCCGTACCCGAACGGACGCTGGCGCCCTTGCGGGCGGCCTGGGCCGCGGAGGTGGGTGCGTGAGCCGAACGCGGATCGTGGGTGTGCGCGGGCGGCGCGTCTGGGACAGTCGCGGCCGGCCGACGGTCGAGGCCGAAGTCGAGCTCGCCGGTGGCGCCGTCGGCAGGGCGATCGCCCCGGCCGGCGCCTCGACCGGCTCCCTGGAGGCGATCGATCTCAGGGACGGCGGGATCCGGCTCGGCGGCCTCGACGTCGGCCGGGCCGTGGCCGCCGTCTCGAGCGAGATCGCCCGGGCGCTCGAGGGCCTGGACGCGACCGACCAGGAGGCCGTGGACGCCCGCCTGATCGCCCTCGACGGCACGCCCCAGAAATCCCGGCTCGGCTCCAACGCGCTCGTCGCCACCTCGATGGCCACGGCCTGGGCGGCGGCGACGGCCCACGGGCTGCCACTCTGGCGCTGGCTCGGTGGCGCGGAAGCCCGCACCCTGCCCCTTCCCGAGATCCAGATCCTGGGCGGCGGCAAGCACGCCGCCGGCCGGCTCGACATCCAGGATTTCCTGTTGGTCTGCCCCGGGGCGGAGAGCTTCGCCCGGGCCCTCGAATGGACCGCCGAGGTCTATCACGCCGCGGGCCGGCTCCTGGCCGAGGCCGGCCGGCTCCAGGGTGTCGCCGACGAGGGCGGTTTCTGGCCCGCCTTCGACGACAACGAGCAGGCCCTCGATCTGCTCGCCCGCGCCATCGAGCTCGCGGGGCTGAGGCCGTTGGAGGAGGTCGGCATCGCGCTCGACGTCGCCGCCTCGAGCTTCGGGCGGGGCGGCCGCTACCGGCTCGCGGCCGAGAGGCGCGCGCTCGATTCGGCCGGCATGATCGAGCTCCTGGCTTCCTGGATCGCCCGCTATCCGATCGTCTCGATCGAGGACCCGTTGGCCGAGGACGACATCGAGGGCTTTCGCGCCTTCACTGCCCGCTTCCGCGGCCGCCTGCAGATCGTCGGCGACGATCTCTTGGTGACCTCGGCCGAGCGGGTGCGCCGCGCCGCGGCCGAGGGCTGGTGCGACACGGTGCTCCTGAAGCCCAACCAGGTGGGCACCTTGAGCGAGACCCGGGCCGCCTTCGCGGCGGCGCGGGCGGCCGGGATGAGGGCGATCGTCTCGGCCCGCTCGGGCGAGAGCGAGGACGTGACGATCGTCCACCTCGCGGTCGGCTGGGGCGTGCCCCAACTCAAGGTCGGCTCCTTCGCCCGCTCCGAACGGATGGCCAAGTGGAACGAGGCGCTCAGGATCGAGGAGGCGCTCGGCGGACGCGCCCTCTTCGCCGGCCGCGCGGGACTCGGCCTCGCCCGCTCCTGAGCCCGACCCCGAGCCCGGCCGCGCTCGCGCATCCGAGGCGCAGGAGCGATCGGCCGGGCCTTCGGGCCGCGGCTCAGAGCAACCGCTCGACCAGCCCCGCGAGCACGTCCGGGCAGGTTCCGTGCGGCCCGTGGCTCGCGTCGATCGTCTCGAGAGTCCAGCCTGGCTCGCGCGCGGCTCGTTCGGCGAAGCGTCGGAAGGTGTCGTCGGGCCCGACCCGGGTGCAGACGACATAGGCCCGCGGCAGCTTCGGCACCGCGCTCGAGGGCAAGGGCTGCTCGAAGGTGCGGATGGGCTGCGGCAGCCGGCGCGGCCGGGCGTAGAGCACGTCTTCGGCCGGCGTGTCGGGTGGCATCGGGTCGGGCGGGATCCGCCACCCGTCGCCCCCCGCCTCGGCCGCCGCCCGCATCCGCGCCGCTGCCTGCGGTGGCACGAGATCGAACACGGCCTCGCCCGGCTCGGGGACGAGCGCATCGAGATAGACGAGCCGACGCAGCCGCTCGGAGCGCCGCTGGGCCACGCCCGTGGCGACCATGCCGCCATAGGAATGGCCGATCAGCACGACCTCCTCGAGGTCCTCGCAATCGAGCACGGCGACGATGTCTCGGATATGGGTCTCGAGGTCGATCTCGGAGCTGGCCAGATGACCGCGCTCACCGAGGCCGGTGAGGGTCGGCGTCCACACCTCGTGCCCGGCGGCCCGCCAGATGGCGCTCGTCTTCCGCCAGGCCCAGCCACCCGACCAGGCGCCGTGCACCACCAGGATCGTCGCCATCGAGGGAGCCCCCGCGCCTCTTCCGCCCGAGGCTACGAGCCGGGGAGCGGCGGGGCAAGCGCGCTCGTCCGGGCATCGTTGCCGGGGGACGCCGCGCTCGTTAGGGTAGCGCCAGGGCCGCGCTCGTCGCGGCGTCAGGAGTTCGATCCGGAGGCACCATGCTGCGCAGCACGCGACGTCTCGCTCTCGCCACGGCGGCCTGGATCGCAGCCGCCGGCGCCGCCTCGGCGGAGCGTTGGGACATGCCGCTCGCCTATCCCGAGACCAACTTCCACACCGAGAACGCCAAGAAGTTCGCAGCCTGCGTCAAAGACGGCACCAAGGGTGCCATCGAGATCGTCACCCACGCCAACGGCTCGCTCTTCAAAGGCAACGACATCAAGCGTGCGGTCCAGACCGGCCAGGCGCCGATCGGCGAGCGGCTGCTCTCCGCCCACGAGAACGAGAATCCGCTTTTCGGCTACGACGCGGTGCCGTTCCTCGCCTCCTCCTACGAGGCCTCGGAGAAGCTCGCCAAGGCCGCCCGGCCCAAGCTCGAGGCCCTGCTCGACAAGCAGAACCTCGTGCTCCTCTACACGGTCCCCTGGCCACCGCAGGGCATCTACACGAAAAAGCCGCTCAACTCGGCGGCCGACATGAAAGGGGTGAAGTTCCGCTCCTACAACGCCGCCACCGCCCGCATGGCCGAGCTCATGGGTGCCGTCCCGGTCCAGATCGAGGCGGCCGAGCTCACCCAGGCGCTCGCGACGGGCGTGGTCGAGAGCTTCATCAGCTCGGGCTCCACGGGCTACGACGCCAAGGTCTGGGAGCAGCTCAAGTACTGGTACGACACCCAGGCTTGGCTGCCCCGCAATTCCGTCTTCGTCAACAAGGCCGTCTGGAACGGATTGAAGCCCGAACAACAGAAGGTGCTGCGCGACTGTGCCGCCAAGGCCGAGGCCGAAGGTACCGCCCGCTCGAAGGAACTCGCCGGCTGGTACATCGAACAGCTCGAGGCCAAGGGCATGACGATCGAGCCCGCGAGCCCGCAGCTCAAGGCCGACCTCGCCAAGATCGGCGAGATCATGACCAACGACTGGCTCGCCAAGGCCGGCGAGGACGGCAAGGCGATCGTCGAGGCCTACCGCAAGATGTGAGCCCAGCGGGGCGGGCTCGGCACCCGCCCCCGAGGCCTCGCGAGGTCGACGAGACGACCCGTACCCGCGATGATCCGCCGGGCACTCGACCTGCTCTACGATCTGGCCGGCTGGCTGGCGGCCGTCTTCATGGTCGCCATCCTCGTGATCATCGTAGCGCAGATCGGGACCCGGCTCCTCGCGATCAAATTCCCGGGCGGCACCGATTATGCCGGCTACTGCATGGCCGCCGCCTCCTTCCTCGCCCTCGCCCACACCTTCCGCCGCGGCGGGCACATCCGCGTGGAGCTCCTCCTCCAGCGTCTGGCCGAACCGGCCCGACGCCGGGTCGAGCTCTTCGTTCTCCTGGTCGGCAGCGCACTCTGTTGGTATTTCGCCTGGTATGCCATTCGTGGTGTGCGCTTCTCTTGGATGCTCGGCGACGTGAGCCAGGGGCAGGACGCCACGCCGCTCTGGATCCCCCAGAGCGCGATGGCCCTGGGCGTCACCTTGCTCGCCGTCGCCGTGACGGATCATCTGGTCCGCGTCCTGCGCGGTGCCGACCCGCGGCTCGGCGACGGGCCGGCCACCGAGGCGTGAGCGACGCTGGCTCGCCCGCGGTCGACACGGCAGGGACAGCCGTGACGGTCCCACTGCGCGTCGCCTTCGTCTATCCGCACGCCCAGCTCGGCCCGTCGGGCGACGGGATCGCCGATGCGCTCGCCGTGGTGCTGGTCGAGCTCGGCCGCCGGCTGGTCGAGCGCGGCTGTTCCGTCACGGCCTTCGTCCGCCGCCGCCGCGGCGAGCCGGCCGCTTCGATCCTCGACGGGATCGCCGTCCGGCGCCTCTACCAGCTCGGCGACCATCTGCTCTTCCGCCTGCGCGTCCTCGATCGGTTGCGGCCGGCCGATCGGCCCTTGCGCGTGAGCGGCCTCTACTACCCCTTCTTCGTGCGAATCGTCGCCCGCGAGCTCGCCCGCATGGGCGTGGACATCGTCCACCTGCACAACAACGCCTGCTTCGTCGAACCGCTCGCGCGGCACCTGCCGGAGGCCGATCTCGTCCTCCACCAGCACGACCACGCGCTCGCCGACTTCGCTCCCGAGCGCACGGCCGCGCGGCTGCAACGGTTGCGCCTCCTGCTCGCCTGTAGCGACCATGTCCGCGACGGCGTGCTCGCGCGTTTCCCCGACCTCGCGCGGCGGACCGCGACGCTCCACAACGGCGTCGACACGCGCTTCCTCGAGGTGAAGGCCGACCCCGGGACGAGCCGGAGGATCCTCTTCGTGGGTCGGCTCGCGCCGGAGAAGGGCGTGCATCTCCTCCTCGAGGCTTTCGACCGGATCGCCGACCGCCACCCGACGGCCCGGCTCGAGCTCGTGGGTGCGCCCGACTTCTCGCCCAAGGCCTTCGTCGATCCGTTCGACCGCGACCCGCTGATCCGCCCGCTCGGGCCCTGGTTCGGCCGGCCCGCGGCCTGGCGTCGGCACCTCGAGGAGCTGGCCGCCCGCCGCCCGGGCCGGGTCCATCTGCACGGCCCGCTGCTCCACCGCGAGCTGCCCGCGGTGATGGCCCAGGCGGCGATCTTCGCCTTCCCGACGATCTGGCAGGAGCCCTTCGGCATGCCGCCGGTCGAGGCCATGGCGGCGGGCCTGCCGGTGGTGGCCGGCCGAGCCGGTGCGCTTGCCGAGACCGTCGAGCACGATCGCACCGGCCTCCTGGTCGAACGCGGGTCGGTCGAAGCGCTCACCGAGGCGCTCGATGCGCTGCTCGCCGATCCGGCCCGGCGACGGGCGATGGGCGAGGCCGGCCGTCGGCGCGTCCTCGAGCGGTTCCGCTGGGAGACGATCGCCGACCGGCTGCTCGAGCTCTACCGGCGCCACTGCCCGAACGCCGCGGCCTTTCGAGATCGCGCTTGCGGATCACTTTCCTGAGCCAGCCGCGCGACCCGATCGCGGCCGGGCCCGGGCGACGCGGCTCGGTCGCCATCGTGCTCTGGGCGCTCGCGAGCCGCCTCGCCCGGCATCACGAGGTCCTGGTCCTGGCCCCGCGCCGTCCCGGCGAACCGATCGAGGAGAAGACCCCCGAGGGCGTGCGGATCGTCCGCGAGCCGCCGCCGTTTTCGAGCCTGCACCGCCTGCTCGAAGCGGCCGACGGGCTCGTTTCCGGATCCCTGCCGCACATGGCACGGCCGCGCTACTTCGCGGGCTATCCGCGCCGGCTCGCCGGCCCGCTCGAAGCCTTCCGCCCCGACCTCGTCCACGTCATGACCCTGGCCCAGCTGCTGCCGGGCCTCGCGCGCGGCGTGCCGGGCCGGCCGCTCGTCCTCCACCTCCACGACGAGCTCTTGCTGCGCCTCGAGCGGGAAGCCGCGAGCGCCCGCCTGGCGGCGGCCTCGGCGGTCGTGACGGTGAGCGACTGGCTCGCCGAGCGGCTGGCCGCACGATTCCCGGACCAGGCGCACAAGATCCACCCGATCGGCAACGGCGTCGACCTCGCCGCCTTCGCCCCCGCCGGGCACGAGCGGCCGGCCGAGCGGGGTGCCCGGCTGCTCTTCGTCGGCCGCATCTCCCCGGAAAAGGGCGTTCACGTGCTGCTCGAGGCATTCGCCAGGCTGGCACCGCGACGGCCGGGCCTCGTTCTCGAGCTCGTCGGCGAGCCGGGTCTCATGCCGAGAGCCTTCCTCGAGCTCCTTGAGCGGACACCGGCGCTCGAGACCGCCCTCGCCTTCTACGGCCAGGGCCCGCTCGACCGGCTGCGGCGCGGGCTCGCCGGCGGCCGTGGCTATCTGGAGACCGCGCTCGGCCGGCTGCCGAACGCGCTGCGCCCGCGTGTCCTGCTCCCCGGTCCCCTCCCCCACGACGCGCTGGCCGAGCGCTACCGGGCGGCCGACCTCCTGGTCGCCCCCTCGGTCTGCAACGAACCCTTCTGCCTGCCGGTCGCCGAGGCCCTGGCTTCGGGCCTGCCCTGTGTCACGAGCCGCTGTGGTGCCCTGCCCGATCTGATCGGGGCCACCGGCCCCGACGGCCTCGGCGAAGCCGGCATCGCCGTGCCGCCCGGCGATGCGGATGCGGTCGCCCGGGCGATCGAGTACCTCCTCGACGACCCCGAGCGGCGCCGGACGATGGGCCGGGCGGCACGGCGGCGCGCCGAGGCCCTGCTCGGCTGGGAACGGGCCACGGACCGCCTCGAGGCGGTCTACCGCGCGGTCCTCGCCGCCCCTGATCCGGCCGGCTGAGCCGGAGCGCCCGCAGCCGCGCGCCGCTCCGCCAGTAACGCCCGCAGGTTCGCACGGAGCGCACGGAGCGAGCGGCGTTCCCGCTTGCCGTCGACGATCGTGCGCGGCCCGGCCGCGACCAGGCTGTGCAGCCCGTCGGGGCAGGGTCCGGTCGGGTCGGGATCGAGCCGGGCGACCGGCACCTCGAAGAAGAGCTCGGGCGTGAGCGCGTCGATCCGGTTGATCACGACCGCCCCGCCATAGGTCCGCGTGCAGTCCTGGGCCGGGCGGAAGAGGCGCCCTTCGTGCTCGAAGAGCGGCCCCGCCGGCCGCGCCGAGCCCAGATCGTCGACCACCGGGCTCATCGGGTGGCGCCGCCAGGGCCCGCGCAGCGCGTCCGCGACGAAGAGGTGGAGCCGGGCCTCGTCCTGATCCGCCCGGTCGGTGGCGAACAGATACCAGTGTCCCTCGTGGCGGACCACGACAGGATCGACTCCCGCGAAGCCCTCGACCAGCACCGCATCGGGGTCGAAGCGGTCGGGAAACGGCGCCGCTCGGTAGAGTCGGATGGCGCCCGCCGCACTCGCCTCCGGCAAGAGAAAAATCTCGCCGCCGTCCTCGACCAGGAACGGCCAGGAGAGATGATGCGGCGCGCGCACGACCGGCACGACCGCGGCCCCGGGCTCCAGGCCCGTCCGCGCGAGAAAGCCGCGCCGGTCGGTGGGATCGAACGCCTCGACCAGCACCACGCCGTCGCGGACGCCGACGGGATCGGCGAGCCAGCCGCGCGGTGGCGGCGGCAGCCAGCGGATCGGCGGTCGAGCGCCTTCGAGCAGCGCGGCGGCCGGGGCCTCGATCACCCCGATCCGCCAATCTTCCTCGACCGCACACGCGGCGAGCTTCCGGAATGCCCCCAGCGCTTCCGGCACCGGGAGCGGCCACGGCTTCCGTTCGGGCGCCGGTGCGAGCCGACGGACGACCCCCGCCCCGGCCGGCAGGAGCCCGGCTCGGCGCCAGGCGAGCGCCCGCGCCGGCCAGCGAGCCACTACCTCGAGGATCCGCTCCCGGGTGGCCCGGAGCGAATGGCCCACCGTTTTGAGCCGGCCCTCGACCAGCACACGGCCCTGCTCGGCGCTCTCGAGCTCGATCAGCCGGCAGAGCACGGTGCGCTCGGCACGCGCCAGCTCCGCCCCCCCGGGCGGCCCGAGCCGCCCCTCGGACCCGAAGCGGAGCTGCCAGACCGGCACGCCGAGGTCGAGGCGCGGCGGGGCGAAGGAGAGATCGACCAGAAGGTCGACGCCGAGCCGCGCCAAGCGTTCGGCGAGCTCGGGGTCGGCCTCGGCGAGCCGGGGTTCCGACCCGTCTGGCCCGCCCCCGAGCCAGGCCACCGGCCCGGCGCCGAGGGCGCGGAGCGCCTCGCCGGCCCGGCCCTGCCAACCCTCGAGGATCGGCCCCACCCGCACCGCCGACCCGAGCGGCACGCCGTCTCGGCTCATCGGCCGATATCCCGAACGACCGCCAGTGTAGCGCCACGGTCCGTCGTGCGGTGTTCGTGCGACGCTTCGGTCTCGAGACCACCCGGCTCGCGGCGGACCCGCCCCTGCGACCCCGTGGGGATTGCTCCGGATCCGGCGAGCCATGCTATCATGAACGCTGAAAACCGGGAGCGGGTCTTCGGACCCAGGGGGGAAACGGCTGGGTATGGATGCCCCCGGGCCGCTCGTCAGCATCGGGCTGCCGGTGTTCAACGGCGAGGCCTTTCTCGAGGAAGCGATCCGCTCGGTCCTCGCCCAGACCATGGGCGACCTCGAGCTCGTGATCTCGGACAATGCCTCGACCGACCGCACCGCCGAGATCTGCCGCGACTGGGCCGCCACCGATCGGCGGGTGCGCGTCCTGCGCAACGAGCGGAATCTGGGCGCCGCTCCCAACTACAACCGGACCTTCGCCGAGAGCCGCGGGCGCTACTTCAAGTGGCTGGCGCACGACGATCGGCTCCGACCCGGCTTCCTCGCGGCGACCGTGCCCGTCCTCGAGGCGGACCCGGGCGTCGTCCTCTGCAACACCACGGTGGATTACATCGACGCGAACGGGGTGCTCCTGGGTACCTATCGGACCCCCCTCGCCTCGGCTGCGTCCGAGCGGCCCTCGGAGCGCTTCGCCGCCCTGGTCCTGCGCTCGCACAGCTGCGTCGACTTCTTCGGGCTGATCCGGCGCTCCGCGCTCGAAGGCTCGCTCCTGCACGGCACGTTCCACGGCGCCGACCGGGCGCTCCTGGCCCAGCTCGCCCTGCGCGGCCGGATGATCCAGCTCGAGCCGGCGCTCGTCGAGATGCGCGAGCACGCCAACCGCTACACCCGCCTGCAGCGCAGCGGGACGGCGCGGCAGGACTGGCACCTGGCCGGATCGCCGCGCCGGCCGGTCCCGGCGCTCGAGCTCTGGCGCACCTATTGCCGCCTGGTCGCGAGCGAGTCTTTGCCGGAGGAGGAGCGACGGGCCTGCCGGCGGGTGCTCGTTCGGTGGTGGCTCGTCAATTGGAACGCGCTGCGCGTCGCAGCCGACTTGCTCGACCGCGTCGCGCCCGGGTTCGTCGGCTGGGCGGAGCGGCTCAAGATCCGCCTGTTCGGCGCCGCCCCGGGGCATTTCATCGAGCTCGCCGAAACCGGCACGCGGCCGGCCCTCGCCCGGCCCGCGGTGCACCGCGCCGCCGAGGTCCACGGGCTGCGCGAGCGCTTCGAGGACTGTTCGCCGATCTTCGTCGTGGGCGCCCCGCGCTCGGGAACGAGCCTGCTGGCCCGCATGCTCGACGCCCATCCGGCGATCGCGCTCGCGGACGAGCTCTGCTTCATCGACATCGTGCTCCAGGCGCG
>CALBAK010000112.1 GCA_937926445.1 uncultured Alphaproteobacteria bacterium | reverse complement strand
GGCGGAAAATGCGGGTCGAGTGATGAGCGGAAGGGGCGAGCCGGACGCGGAGACGGCCGGCGGGCGATACTACGCCGCGCCACGAGAGCCGGCCGAGGAGGGGTTCGATCTCCGCGGTCTTCTTGCTTTTTTCCGCCGGCGCCGGGGACTGATTCTGGGTGCGACGCTCGTCGGGACGCTGGCGGCCGGCTATTGGGGCTTTTCGCGCAAGCCGGTCTACACCGCCCAAGCGCTCGTCAAGATCGAGCCCAGGGAAGCCAAGATCATCGACATCCAGGCGGTGGCAGCGGGGCTGTCGGCCGATGCCGCCACCGTCGAGACGCAGATCCGGCTGATTCAGTCGCGCGCCATGCTCGAACAGCTGGTCGAGCGGCTCGATCTGGTCGACCGTAACGCCCCACTGCTGCCGCCCGAGCCGAAGAGTCCGATTGTAGCGTGGCTCGCGGAGACGGTCGGGCCGTGGCTTCCGCAGGATTGGCTCTTCGCGACGGGCCTCGCGCAAGAGCAGCCGGAGGTCGAGCCGGAGCTCGCTTACGAGGTCGCCAAGGAGCAGCGCATCGACAAGCTGTCGGAGAATCTGAAGGTCAAGCAGGAAGGTCGCTCGCTGGTCCTGTCGATCAACTACTCCTCGCCGAGCCCGGCCGAGGCGGCGCGGATCGCCAACGGTCTCGCCGACCTCTACATCGCGGCACAGGTGCAGGAGAAGGCCGGAATCACGCAGAAGGCCACCGAGTGGCTCGAAATCCGGGTCGCCGAGCTTCAGGAGCAGGTGGTCGCCGGCGAGGCCGAGATCGAGCAGTACCGCTCGAAATACGGACTCTACGAGACCAAGGGTCTGTCGCTCCAGGGTCAACAGATCATGAATTTGACCCAGATGCTGGTCCAGGCGCGGGCCGAGCGGAGCGAGAAGGAATCCCGGCTGCGCTACATTCGAGATCTGCAGAGCCGGCGAGAGAGCCTCTACACGCTTTCCGAGGTTATGAATTCGCCGTACATGACCCGGCTCTGGGAGCAGGAGCGCGAGCTGCAGAAGGCCGAGGCGGAGCTCTTGAGCACCTTCGGTGACAAACATCCGCGAGTCCAGCTGTTGAAGGCCGAACAGGCGAAAGTGGCGGACAAGATCCGCGCCGAGGTGCAGCGCATCGTCGACAACACCGCCAACGAGATCCGCGTCCTCCAAGCCCGCGAACGCTCGATCGAGCAGGACATAGCCCGGCTCATGAACGAGACCGACAAGGCAGGGCAAGCCGAGATCAAGCTACGCGAGCTGGAGCGTCAGGTCGCCGTGAACCGCGCGCTCTACGAGCAGTTCCTCCAGCGTTTGAAGGAAACCCGCGAGCAGCAGCAACTGGCAGCTGCCGACGCCAAGGTCGTGGCACGCGCGAAACCGCCGGAGTCCCCCTCCTCGCTGCCGCCACTGTTCTGGGTGCTGGCGGGCTTCTTCGTCTCTTCGCTCGCCGGCACCGGCCTCGCCTGGGCGGTGGAGCGGCTCGACAACACGATCCGCAGCGGCAAGGAGATCGAGCGACTGTTCGGACTGCCCTGTCTCGGCCTCGTTCCCTATGTGAGCCCGAGCGTGACCAGGAAGCACGGCGGCCTCGCCGGCTATCAGGTCGCCAAACCACTTTCGATCTACGCCGAGACGATTCGCCAAGTGTTCACCGCCCTTCGGCTGTCGAACGTCGACCGACCGCCGCGGGTGATCCAGGTGACCTCCTCGGTGCCCGCGGAAGGGAAGACGACGCTCTCGATCAGCCTCGCTACCTCTCTCGCCCAGGCGGGTCACAAGGTGGTGCTGGTCGATCTGGATATCCGCCATCCTTCGGTGGGGCGCGAGCTCGGCACCAAGTCGCTCGGCCGGCTCGTCGAATACATGGCCGGCGACGTCTCCGCCGACGAGCTGATCTATCCCGTTCCGGAGCTCGGGATCGACGTGATCTCGGTCGATCGGCAATCGGCCAACCCCGGGGCGATCATCGCCTCGCAGCGGATGAAGGAGCTCTTGGCGTCTCTACGCGAGCGCTACGACTACATCGTGCTCGACAGTACGCCCGTGCTCGGGGTCACGGACAGCAAGCTCACCGCCGAGCACGCCGACGTGGTACTGTTCGTGGTCCGGTGGGAAAAGACCACTAAGGACGTTGCGGAGGATGCGTTGAAGCAGCTCGTCGAGCACCGCGTACCGCTCGGCGGCTGCGTCATCACCCAGGTCGACGTCAAGAAGCACGCCCGTTACGGCTATGGCGGCGTCGATCATTATTACAGTAAGTACCACAAATATTACGTCAACTGAGGCTGGCTCGCCAGGTCAGCCACGACGCGACCGAGCCTCGTCTCGTGAAGGGAGGGCGAGGTAAGGGATCGGGTCGTGAGCCGGCCCGTGGGTTCAGCCGATCGGCTGTTGACCTCTGAAGGCCCAGCCGGTCATCCGTTGCTCGAGCCAGGCGAACAGAGCGTACATGCCGATACCCATGGCCGCGACAGTGAGGAGCCCGGCGAAAACGAGCAGAGTGCGGAAACTCGAGGAAGCCTGCACCATCAGATAGCCGATACCGCGATTGCCGGCGATGGTCTCGGATATCACGGAGCCGACGAAAGCGAGCGTCACGGCCACCTTGAGCGAGGCGAAAAAGTAGGGCATCGCCCGCGGCAGACCGACTTTGAGCAGAATGTCGCGCCGGCGGGGACCGAGCGAGCGGAGCACGTCTTCGAGTTCGGGCTCGAGGGTGGCGATGCCGGTCGCGACGTTCACGACGATCGGGAAGAAGCTGATCAAGAAGGCGGTGAGCACCCCCGGCACCGCACCGATCCCGGACCAGATCACGAGGATCGGCACGATCGCCACCTTCGGTATCGAGTTGAAACCGATCAGCATGGGGTAGAGTGCGGCGTAAGCGAGCCGGCTCGCCCCTGTCGCTACGCCGAGGAGCAGGCCGAACACGACGGCCAGGGCGAAGCCGAGGAGCGTCACCCACAAGGTGAAAACGGCATTGTGCCAGATCGCGCCGGCATACTCCCAGAGCGGCGCGAGGCTCGCGCTCGGGGTCGGCAACAGGAACTCTTCGACTGCGAAGACCCGGCAACCGATCTCCCAGACGGCCACGAGGGCGAGGGTGGCGAGCCAGGGGGCGAGCCGAAGGCGACGGGTCTCGCTCATGCTTGGCGCACGCGGCTGATCTCGTCCCGCAGTTCGTGGACGATGTCGACAAAGGCGGGCTCGAAGGTGGTGGCGAGCGTGCGCGGTCGTGGCAGATCCACGGCGCGAGTCTTCACGATCCGGCCGGGCCGGCGGCTCACGGCGTGGATCCGATCGGCCAGGAACACGGCCTCGCGCAGGTCGTGGGTCACGAGCAGCACGGTGAACCGGCGCTGCGTCCAGAGATCCTGCAGCACTCCCCAGAGCTCCTCGCGGGTGAACGCGTCGAGGGCGGCGAAGGGCTCGTCGAGGAGCAGGATCTCGGGCTCGTGAACGAGCGGCCGGCAGAGATTGGCGCGCTGCTGCATGCCACCGGAAAGCTGGAAGGGCGCGTGGTCGCGGAACTCGGCGAGCCCCACGGTGCGCAGCAGAGCCATCGCACGAGCTTCGTGCTCGGCCCGCTTCCGGCGGAAGGTCGCGCGGTGGTCGCGGCTCACCTCGAGTGGCAGGAGCACGTTCTCGAGGGTCGTCCGCCACGGCAAGAGGGTAGCGTTCTGGAAGGCCATGCCGATGCCGTGCTGGGGCCCGGCGATCGGCGCATCGTGCAGCCGGGCACTGCCCGCCGAGACGGGATGAAGGCCCGAGACCACCTTGAGGAAGGAGGATTTGCCGCAGCCCGAGGGCCCGACGAGAGCGACGAACTCGCCGGGCTCCACGGTGAGCGAAAAATCCTCGAGAGCGAGCGTGCCGGCGGGTCCGCCATAGCGGAGTGCCACACGCTCGGCCTCGATCAGCGCCATAGAGACGAACCGTCCAGGGGGCTCAGTCGACGAGCTTGCGCTCGGCCGGAGGCGGAAGGAAGGCGTCGGTCCAGATGTCCTCGACTCTCGGCGCACTCGCGAGCTCTCCCGCCTGGGAGATTTGCCGGATCGCGCTCTCGAGCCGGGCCGCCTCGACCGCGCCCATGCCGACGGCCTTGACGCGTGGCGTCAGGATGTTGAGGTCGATCGCCATGTCGAGCCGGGTGCGCTCGAGCTTCTTGTCGATCAACGGGTCGGTCTTGGCGACGATGTCGATCGCGCGGTCGCGGTTGGCGATCACCCAGCGCATCGCCTTGGTGACGGCGCCGTTGAAGCGGCGGACGGCCTCGGGTTGCTCCGTGATGAAGCGCTGGGCGGCGATCACCGCATTGCCGTTGAAGTCCATCCCGTAATCCTTGTACAGCATCACGGTGATGTCCTCGGGCTTCACGCCCTTGGACTGGAGATCGAGCATCGAGCTGAAATAATGGCCCGAGATGACGTCGACCTCCCCGCGGACGAGCATGGCCTCGTGCAGAGGCGGGTCCATGTTCACACGCGGGACCGCCGCCGGATCGATGCCGACCTTGGCGGCGACCGCCGGGAAGAGCTTGTAAGAGGCGTCGAAGACCGGGGCTCCGAGCTTCTTGCCGACCAGGTCCTCGGGTTCCTTGATGCCGCTCTTCTTGAGCGTGTAGAGGCCGAAGGGCGGCGCGTCGTAGACCATGAGCACGGCCTTGGCCGCTTGGCCCGGATTGGCGACGTTGAACTCGACGAGAGCGTTGATGTCGGCGAAACCCATCTGATAGGCACCGGTCGCGACCCGCTGGATGGCGCCGGCCGAGCCGGCGCCGCGGTCGATCGTGACCTCGAGGCCGGCTTCCTTGAAGTATCCGAGCTCCTGGGCCGCGAGGAAGGCCGAGGTGGGGCCCTGGAACGCCCAGTCGAGCGTGAACTTGATGTCGACCGCAGCGGCCTCGCTCGCCGCGAGTCCCGCCGCCAACGCCAGCGCCGCGAACCGCATCCGCATCGCGAACTCCTACTCGCGCACTTCCCGGATCGAGGAAATCCGCCCGAGGCACGCTCGGCAAAACGCAAATCACGGGCCGACCGCCGCCGACCCTTCGTTCACCGTTCCTCAACCTCGTGCCGCCACGATCGTGTGCGGAGCGCGCCCCGCGGCACCGGCGCGAGCGGAGCCCCGAGGTTCGACGATGCGGCTCTCTGCCTCTGTCCAGGGCATTTCCATCCGTCTCCGCGCCGTCGCCGAGAAGCTCGGCGGCATCCTCGCCGAGTTCCGGAACGTCTTCGCTCGGCTGGCCCGCTCACGGCCGGCGGCAGGACCAAGCGTACAGCAGCCGCAGAGGCAGGAGAGCCGCGCCCGGTCGGGCAGGCAGGCGGTAGGGATCGCAGCCCACCCGCCGCAAGGCTCGCAGCTGCGCTTCGGCCACCGTCGCCAGCAGAAGCGGGGCGAGGAAGCCTCGGTCCGCGCACCTCCCGTGCGCCCGGACGTCGTCGATCGCGGCCTCGGCCCGGCCGAGGAGGCTCCGGGCGAGCGCGCACATCCGATCCCTGTCTTCCGCGCGCTCGGGCCCGCCGGGGTCGAGGCCGGCGGCGTCGAGCAGCGAGCGGGCGCGGATCCGGCGGGCTCGGGCCGCCTCGAACGGCGTCGCCCGCACCATGCCGACGAGGCCGTAGGCCGTGCCGGCGGCCTCGGCGGCGATCACGATCGCATCCGGAGCGTCGAGCAGGCGCGCCATCGCCCGCGCGAGCCTGCCCGACGTCGCGCAGGCGTGAGCCTCGAGTGCGGCAATCGACGGTCGGAGACCGGTCGGAACCGAATCCTTCTCGAGGAGCCCATCGAGCTCGCTCTGGCGGGCGTCGATCAGCGCTTCGAGTTCGGGAACCGGCAGCCGACCCTCGCGCAACGGTGCCGCGAGGATGCGAGCGAGGGCGTGATCGCAGGTGGTGCCGGCGTTCGCTGCGGCGAGCTGGTCACGCCAGAAGCGCAGCCGAATCGCTCCGGCGAGCGGCTGGCGGACGGTCTCCGCGACCCGCGCCAGTTCCTGATTGAGCAGCACGAGTGCGAGGAGCTCGGCGCGCCGCGCGGCCGGCGCGAAGAGCATGCACAGAGTGCGGTCGGGATCGAGACGGCGACCCTCGGCGAGGAGCCGATCGAGCCCGGCCTCTTCGCTCATGGCCGAGGCGCCCGTGCGGCTCGGGCTTTCATCGACCGCGTGCAGGCCCTATCTAGCGGCCTGTCCGACGGCAGCGACGAGCCCACAACGGAGAGGCGCCCAGACCATGGCCTTCACCCTGCCCGACCTTCCCTATCCGCACGACGCTCTGGTGCCCTACATGGGCCGAGAGACCCTCGAGTTGCACCACGGCAAGCACCACCAAGCCTATGTCACCAACCTCAACAATCTGATCGCCGGTACCGATCTCGAGGGGAAGAGCCTCGAGGAGATCTGCCGGTCGACCTTCAACGATCCCGCCAAGGCCTCGGTGTTCAACAACGCCGGCCAGCACTGGAACCACATCCTTTTCTGGAAGGTGATGCGGCGGGGCGGTGGCGGCAAGCCGGGTGGCGAGCTGCTCAAGCGCATCGAGCACGATTTCGGCTCCTTCGAGGCCTTCGCCGAGCAGTTCAAGACCGCTGCGGTGACCCAGTTCGGCTCGGGCTGGGCTTGGCTCTCCTTGGACGGCGACCGGCTCAGGGTGTCCAAGACCCCGAACGGCGAGAACCCGCTCGTCCACGGCATGCGACCGATCCTGGGGATCGACGTGTGGGAGCACGCCTACTACCTCGACTATCGCAACCGGCGTCCCGACTACGTGGCGGCATTCCTCAACCACCTCGTCAACTGGGAGGCGGTCGAACAGGAGCTGCACAACGCGCTCGCCTGATGGTAGAGGTCGGGCTGCCGGCCGCTTGCCGGCAGCCCCCTCGACGAAGCCCATCGGGAGTCGCCATGTCCGTTCCGCGTCTGCGTCCATGCATTGCCCTCCTGGCCGGCGCGCTGCTGTTGTCGGGCTGTGCCGCGACGTACACGGCGGTCGCCAAGCGCAATCTCGACGTGCAAACCAAGATGACGGACACGATCTTCCTCGACCCCGTGCCGCCATCGCAGCGGATCGTTTACGTCGAGGTCAAAAACACCTCCGACAAGCCCGACCTCGATCTCCAGGGTCCGATCCGCGAGCGGATCGCGAGCCGCGGCTACCAGATCGTCGACGATCCCCGCCGGGCGCACTTCATTCTCCAGGCCAACGTGTTGCAGGCCGGGCGGACGAGCGAGACCGCGGCGGAGCAGATGTACGGCCGCGGCTACGGCGCACCGGTCGTCGGCGCCGGGCTCGGCGGTACGGCCGGCTACGTGATCGGCAAGTCGGCCCCGGGTAACGCGGCGGTCTGGGGTCTCGGTGGGGCGGTCGTGGGCGGTCTCGCCGAGACCGTCGCCGGTACCGCGGTCCAGGACGTCACCTACAGCATCGTCACCGACATTCAGATCCAGGAGCGCGCTCCGGGTCAGATCGTGAGCGAGACACAGTCCGCCGACGTCAAGCAGGGCCGCTCCGGCAGGATCACCCAGAGCACGAGCCGGACCACCGACACGAAGCGCCACACCACGCGGGTCATGTCGATGGCCAACAAAGTCAATCTCGAGTGGCCGGAGGCCGCACCGCAGCTCGTCGACGGCCTCGCGAGGGTGGTCGCTGGCCTCTTCTGAAGTGTCGAGGGGCGGGCGAATGCCGGCCCGCGAGGTACGCCCGAAGCCCGGGTAGCCCGCCGATACTCTTGACGGGACGGCCGCGGGAGCCTCCGAGGGGGCCACCTGCCACCCGTACCGGTGCAGGCCCCATCCGGTGCCAGTTGCGCGGTGCATCGGCTTCTGCCGCGACGAGCCCGCAGAGTCGTCGACATCGACCACGGGGGCCAGTCGGAGACCCCGAGGCCCGCCAGGACGGGGCCTGTCTGCGGCGCACGGGAAAGGGGCCGTAACCGTCTTGGGCAGAGGCGGCTCGCGAGGACGGCGATGGTCGCGACGGCACCGTGCTCGCGGCGTGCAGTCCGGTGAGAGCGGGGCCGGGGGGCTTCGCTGCGCGGACTCGCGTGGCAGACCGACTAGCTTTCGCGGGGCAGCGCGATCAGGGCGGCGGCCGCGTGGCGTTCCTCTGCTAGGAGCAGGTTCCAGGTGCGACAGGCGGCCGGGGTCGCGACCGCCTCGACCGCGAGCCCCCACGCGCGGAGTTCGGCCAGGAGCGGCGCGGGGAGCCGTCGCCCGGTGGGCCCGAGGCCGAGCACGAGAAGCGCGACGGAATCGCCCGCGAGCGGGCGCAAGAGCTCGAAATCGGCGACCACGAGCGCGCTCGGGTCGCGTGGTGTCCAGGATTCGATCCGATTTGGCAGCAGGATGAGCGATCCCGAGAATCGCGTGGTCCCGATCGTGAAGCCGCCCGGCCCGTAGGCCCGCACGAACGGACGTTCACCGGTCGGGACGGGGCGGAGCTCCAACGGGTTCAGCCCTGTCCCGGAGCCGCCGCCTCGACCGGTGGGTTCGCCGGCCGTAGCTTGAGATAATACAGGACCGGGGCAGCGATGTAGATCGTCGAATAGGTGCCGACCAGGATCCCGAACAGCATGGCGAAGGTGAAGCCCTGAATCACCGGTCCGCCGAAGACGTAGAGCGCGAGAAGCGCCAGAAGGGTGGTCGAGGTGGTCATCACCGTGCGGGCCAGTGTTTCGTTGACACTGCGGTCGATCAGCTCGGGAATCGGCAGACTCTTGTAGCGGCGAAGGTTTTCCCGAACGCGATCGTAGATCACGACCGTGTCGTTCAACGAATAACCGACGACGGTGAGGATCGCAGCGATACTGGATAGATTGAACTCGAGCTCGCTCAGGGTGAAGACGAGCAGAACGGCGAAGACGTCGTGGAGGCAGGCGGCGATCGCACCGACGCCGAACTGCCATTCGAAGCGGAACCAGAGATAGACGAGGACCAGGACGAGGGCGATGACGACGGCGAGCGTACCGGCGCGGCGGAGCTCTTCGCCGACCTTAGGACCTACGAACTCGGCACGGCGATAGTCGAGTCCCGGGCCGAAGGTCTGGTCGAGCGCCTGTTTGATCTTCTCGATCGCCGCTTGCTGGGCACTCTCGTCGCCCGGTTGGCGAACGACCCGGATCAGGACGAGGTCGCTCGACCCGGCCTCCTGCAGGGCCACTTCGCCGAGGCCGAGGCCGCCGAGGGCGGTCCGCATCTCGGCGAGCCGCGCCGGACCCGGCGTCTTGACCTCGAGGAGGATGCCACCTGCGAAGTCGATGCCCAGGTTGAAGCCGCGTACCACCATCATGACGATGGCGAGCAGGACGACAAGGGCCGAGGCGCCGAAAGCCCAGTACCGATAGCGGAAAAAGGGAAAGTTCGTACCGTCGGGGACGATCCGCGGCAGAACGCGCATGGCAGCCTCAGATCGCGAGCTGCGCCGGACGGGCGCGCCAATACCAGGCGGCGACCATGATCCGGGTCACGGTGACGGCCGTGAACATGGTCGTGAGCACCCCGATCACCAGGGTGACGGCGAAGCCCTTGATGGGCCCGGTCCCGAACTCGAAGAGCACCGCGCCGGCGATAAGCGTGGTGAGGTTGGCGTCGACGATCGTCCTGAGCGCCTCGTCGAAGCCGGTCTCGAGAGCGGCGAGCGGTGTGCGGCCGGTCTTCAGCTCCTCGTGGATCCGCTCGAAAATGAGCACGTTGGAATCGACCGCCATGCCCATCGTGAGGACGATCCCGGCGATCCCGGGAAGGGTCAGCGTGGCGCCGAGGAGCGACATCGCCGCGACGATAAGGAGGAGATTGAGGAGGAGTGCCAGATCGGCGATCATGCCGAACAGACCGTAATAGAGCACCATGAAGGCCATCACGGAGACCAGCGCCACGACCGATGCGATCGCCCCGGCGCGGATCGAATCGGCGCCGAGATCGGGCCCGACGGTCCGCTCTTCGATCACCGTGAGCGGTGCCGGCAGGGCACCGGCGCGCAGCAGCACGGCGAGCTCGTTGGCCGATTCGGTCGTGAAGCTGCCGGAGATAATGCCCGAGCCACCCAGAATCGGCTCGCGGATCCGCGGCGCGGAGATGACCTTGTCGTCGAGGACGATGGCGAACAGCTTGCCGACGTTCTCCTGCGTGATGCGGCCGAACTTTCGCGCCCCCTGACTATCGAAGCGGAAGCTCACCACCGGCTCGTTGTTCTGGAAGGTCGCCTGCGCGTCGACCAGATTCTCGCCGGACAGCTCGACCTGGCGGTGCAGCACCCACTCGCGCGGGCCCGAGCGCTCGGCCGATTCCACGATCACGAGGCCCGCGGGCCCGCGGCCGGCGCGGACTTCGGCCGGGTCCGCTTCCATCGCGACCATGTGGAAGGTGAGCCGGGCCGTCTTACCCAAAAGTCGCTTGATCGCCTCGGGGTTCCGCTCGCCCGGTACCTGCACGAGGATCCGGTCGCTGCCTTGGCGCTGGATCGAGGCTTCGCGCGTCCCGAGCTCGTCGATCCGACGGCGGACCACTTCGAGCGATTGGGCGACCGCGGCACCGATCCGATCCTCGCGCGCCCGCTGCGACAGGGTGATGCGGATGCGACCGTCGCTTTGGCTTTCGATTTCGAACTCGCGGACGGAGCCGGCGCCGAAGCCGGCCGCCGGGAGGAGTGGATTGATCTTGGCGAGCTCGGCGAGAGCCTGGTCGAGACGGCCCGGGTCGGTGAGGGTGAGCATCACCGCTTCGCCCTGCACGCCGAGGCCCCTGTAGCCGATCTGGGCCGGCCGCAAGGCTTGGCGGACCTCGCCGACGAGCTGCTCGAGCCGGTCCCGCACGACGGCCTTGGCCTCGACCTCCAGCAGGAGCTGGGAGCCACCCTGCAGATCGAGACCGAGGACGACGTGGTTGCGCGGTAGAAAGCCCGGCCACTTCGCGACCGTCTCCCTCGCGAGAAAGTTCGGCAGAAGGGCGAAAAGGGCCACGAGGCACACGAGGCCGACGAGTACCCGCTTCCAGGTCGGAATGCGCACGGGCGCGCGCTCAGCGCTTGAAGAGGCGGCTCAAGAATCCGCCGGCGGCGGGCGCTGAGCCCGGCGCCGCGGCACCGGCGTTCTCGTTCGCGGTCGGCGCGGGCTTGTTGAAAACGTCGGAGATGGTGCCTTTGGCGACCTTGACCTGCACGCCCTGGGCAATCTCCACCATCACCATCCCGTCGGGATCGACGCGGGTGACCTTACCGACGATGCCGCCGCCGGTCAGCACCTGGTCGCCCTTCTTGAGGGCCTCCAGCATCGCTTTGTGCTGCTTCATTTTCTGCTGCTGCGGGCGGATCAGCAGAAAATAGAAGACGATGAAGATCAGCACGAGGGGCATGAGCGAGACGAACACGTCGCCGCCCCCGGCGCCCGAGGCCTGGGCGTAGGCCGGAGAGACCAGCATGGGCTCCTCGGAGGGTGGTGAGGCCGATCGGCCGCGGACTATAGCGGGGGGAGCCCGGGATGCAACCACGGCCCCGCACGCCGGCACGTCTTGCCCGGGGCCGGCGCGCTGCTAGCCTCCGCCGCCGGTCTGGACCCCGGGCCGGGGCCGTTGGCGTTCGCCGAGCGCTGCCGCCGGACCCTCGCTCCCGGAACACCACCTCTGGAAGATCTCCAGCGGAAGACCGCGCCCGGAAGAGGCCACCGATGACCGATCCCGAGCTCCTGCCCATCCTGGGTCGCATCGCCGCCGCGCTCGAGCGGCTGGCTCCTCCGCCGCCCGCCTCGGTCGATCTGTCGGCCGCCGAGGCGTTCGTCTTCGAGGGCGGCGAGCGGCTGCGGCCGGTCACCAGGGTAGCGCGGGTCGAGCTCGAGCTCTTGTGCGGCATCGACCGGGTGGCGGCCATCCTGCTCGACAACACACGCCGCTTCGCCCGTGGCCTGCCGGCGAACAATGCGCTGCTCTGGGGAGCGCGCGGCATGGGAAAGAGCTCGCTCGTCAAAGCGGTCCACGCCGCGGTCAATGCCGAGGGCCTGGGCCCGCTCGTGCTGGTCGAGATCCATCGCGAGGACATCGAAGCCCTGCCGCGGCTCCTGCAGATCCTGGCGGCGAGCCCCAGGCGATGCCTCATTTTCTGCGACGATCTGTCCTTCGACCAGGACGACACCTCCTACAAATCCTTGAAGGCGGTGCTGGAGGGGGGGATCGAGGGCCGCCCGCCCAACGTCCTCTTCTACGCCACCTCCAACCGCCGCCACCTGATGCCACGGCAGATGATCGAGAACGAGCGCTCGACCGCCATCAACCCGTCCGAGGCGGTCGAAGAAAGAGTCTCGCTTTCAGACCGGTTCGGTCTCTGGCTCGGCTTCCATCCCTGCTCGCAGGAGACCTATCTCGAGATGGTCGAGCGCTACGTCCGCCGCTTCGCGCTTCCGGTAGAGCCCGAGCGGTGGCGGCGCGAGGCGCTCGAATGGGCGACGACTCGGGGCGCCCGCTCGGGACGCGTCGCGTTCCAGTTCGTCCAGGACCTGGCTGGTCGGCTCGGCGTGCCGCTCGGCTGAGCGGTCGGCGGTCGCTCGGAGCCTCAATCGGCCTCGGGATCGAGCGCGAGGTCGCGCTCCCGGTCGAGCCGTAGACGGATCTCGTCCGCTGGCAGGCCGAGCGTCTCGAAGGTCCGGCCGGCGAGCTGTAGGCTCGCCTCGACCGTCTCGGGCACGACCGAATCGGCGCCGAGTTCGAGCAGCCTCCGGGCGTGGCGAGCGTCGCGGGCGCGCGCCACGATCGGAAGGTGCGCGGCGATCCGCCGCGCGGCACTCACGGTCCGCTCCGCCGAGGCCGGCTGGTCGAGGGTGAGGACCAGCGCCTGGGCGGCCTCGAGGCGCATGCGGGCGAGGATCTCCGGCCGGCCGGCGTCACCCACGTGGACCGGCCGGCCGTGGGCCCGTTCCTCGGCGACCCGGGCGGCGTCGAGATCGAGGGCGAGCCAGGGCAGCCCCGCCTCGTCGAGCAGCCGGGCGACGGTTCGGCCGACCCGGCCGAAGCCCGCGATCACCACGTGTCCGGCCTGCTCGGCGACCGGCGGTAGCTCCGGCGTCTCGCCGGGTGGTCGGCCCAACCGGTCGCGCAGGGCGGCAGCGAGCGCCGAAGCGAGCCGGGCGAGCAGCGGTGAAGCGAGCATAGAGGCGAGCACGACCGCGATCACGAAGCGGGCGGCTTCGGGCGCCAGGAGACCGCCGCGGGCGGCGAGGGCCAGCACGACGAGGGCGAACTCGCCGCCCTGACCCAACAGCACGCCGACCTCGACCGCGACCGGGAGGGCGAGCCCGAACGCCAGGCCGAGCCCGACCAGGACCGCAGCCTTGATCGCGACGAGCCCGGCGAGCGAGAGGAGGACGAGCGGCAGGTCGGGCAGGATCGCGAGCGGGTCGACATCGGCCCCAACGGTCACGAAGAAGAGCCCCAACAAGAGGCCCTTGAAGGGTTCGATGTCGGCCTCGATCGTGTGCCGGAACTCGCTCTCGGCGAGGAGCACGCCGGCCAGAAAAGCGCCGAGGGCGGGCGAGGCCCCGGCTCCGGCGGTGAGCCCGGCACTGCCGATCGCGAGGAGAAGGGCGGCCGCGACGAGCACTTCGCGGCCACCGGCGCGGCTCGCCAGGCGCAGAAGCGGGCGGATCACCCGCGGACCGAGCAGCAGGAGAGAGGCCAGCGCCGCCACGGTGAGCGCCAGCGTCTCGGCGAGCGCGCCCCAGGGATCCGCGGCGGCGAGCCCGGTCAGGAGCCCCACGAGGAGCAGGATCGGCACCACCGCGACGTCCTGGGCCAGGAGAACCGCGAACGCGATGCGGCCCGCCTCGCTCGTCTGACGGCGCTGCTCGATCAGGAGCTGCATGACGACCGCGGTCGAGGAGAGGGCGAGGCTCAGCCCGAGCAGGACCGAGCCGGCGAGATCGTTGCCGAAGACGGTGGCGATCGCCGCGATCACGCCACCCGTCACCAATACCTGCAGGCTGCCGAGGCCCAAAATCCAGCGCCGCAGGGCCACGAGCCGGTCGAGCGAGAGCTCGAGGCCCAGGACGAAGAGGAGGAACACCACACCGAGCCCACCGAGCCGCTCGAGCAGCTCCGGGTCCTCGAAGGTGAGGATGCGCAGCCAAGGGGCGCTTTCGGCGAGCCGGCCGGCGACGTGGGGGCCCAAAAGGACGCCCGTGACGAGGAAAGCCGTGACCTGGCCCGTGCCGAAGCGATGGAGGAGCGGCACCACCACGCCGGCCGCGGCGAGGTAGAGCAGGATGTCGGCGGTGCCTACCGGAAAAGCCTCGTGCTCCATTGCTCCTCGGGGGTCGTGGAATCGAGGCGACCGGGCGCGGGTCGCTCGGCCGCGGCTTCCTCCACCATATGGCGATTCGACCGCGGCCGTCTCGACACGGGCGGGGCTCTTCCCGCGCGCGCCGGTCCGTGCCATGCGCCGCTCCCGTGATCGAAGCGCCCCCTTGGCTCGCGCCCCGCCTCGCCGCGCTGCACCAGGGCCCCCACCGTACGGGCTCGTTGATCGTCACACTGTTCGGCGATGCTATCCTGCCGCGTGGCGGCGAGCTCGCGGTCGGCTCGCTGCTCGCGATCATGGCGGCCTTGGGGATCGGCGAAGGCGTGGTGCGGACCGCCGCCTCGCGCCTGGCCGCCGAGGGTTGGCTCGAGCGCCGGCGGGTCGGCCGCAACGCCTTCTATCGCCTGGCGCGGGCCGGCCAATCGGTGTTCGCCGAGGCGACCCGCCGCATCTACGGGGCTCCACCCGTCGACGAGAACGGCCGGCTCCGCCTCGTCCTGCTGACGCCGGAGGCCGAGCGCGAGCGCGCCCGCAACGCACTCGAGGCGGCCGGCTTCGCCCCACTCGCCCCCGGCCTCTTCGTCGCACCCCGGGGCCGCTCGGTGCCCGAGCTGCCCGGGCTTCTGTGCCTCGAAGCCGAGCCCGAGGCGGGCACGGCACCGGCGATCGCCCGGCTCGCCTGGCCGCTCGATGCGATCGCCGAGCGCTACCGGCGCTTTCTCGAGACCTGGCGGCCGGCGCTCGGGGCCGAGGGACCGGTCGCCCCGATCGTGGCACTCGTGGCACGCATCCTCCTGATCCACGACTATCGCCGCGTGATCCTCAAGGACCCGCTCCTGCCGGCCGCGCTCCTGCCGCCCGACTGGCCCAAGCCCGAGGCGCGAGCGCTCTGCGCCCGGCTCTGGTATCGCTTCTTGGAGCCTTCCGAAGCGTGGCTCGATGCGCACGCCGCGAGCGAAAGCGGGCCTCTGCCGCCGCCCGGGCCGGAGCTCCGCCGGCGCTTCGCCGACCTCGCCCGCGCCGAGCCGGCGGCTGCCACATGTTACGATTCTTGATCGAAGGCGCGACTTTTTGTAAGGTTTCGGAGGTCGGGCAGGGAGGTCCACCCGTGTACAGCCAGGCGCTCAACGAGCGGGTCGAGGGGCCCCGGATCGTCGAGGATCCGGAGAAGCTGGCGGCGTTCCAGGCGCGCATCGACGCCGAGGAGCGGATCGAGCCGAACGACTGGATGCCGGAGGCCTATCGGCGGACGCTGATCCGCCAGATCGGCCAGCACGCCCATTCCGAGGTCGTGGGCATGCTGCCGGAGGGCAACTGGATCACCCGGGCACCTTCGTTGCGCCGCAAGGCGGCACTCCTCGCCAAGGTCCAGGACGAAGGCGGCCACGGGCTCTATCTCTACGCCGCGGCGGAAACTCTCGGCGTCTCGCGCGAGGAGCTCTACGAACAGCTGCTCGCCGGCAAGGCCAAGTACAGCTCGATCTTCAACTACCCCACACTCACCTGGGCCGACATCGGCTGCATCGGCTGGCTGGTCGACGGGGCGGCGATCATGAACCAGATCCCGCTCTGTCGGACCTCCTACGGGCCCTACGCTCGGGCCATGATCCGGATCTGCAAGGAAGAGAGCTTCCACCAGCGGCAGGGCTACGAGATCATGCTCGCGCTCTGCCGCGGTACGGCCGAGCAGAAGGCGATGGCGCAGGACGCCTTGAACCGCTGGTGGTGGCCGTCGCTCATGATGTTCGGCCCGCCGGATACCGAGAGCCGGCACACCGCAGAGTCGATGCGCTGGAAGATCAAGCGCTTCACGAACGACGAGCTGCGCCAGAAATTCGTCGATGCGACGGTTCCGCAAGGGCATTATCTGGGCCTGACCTTTCCCGACCCGGAGCTGCGCTTCGACGAGGCGACGGGCCATTGGCGCTTCGGCAAGATCGACTGGGACGAGTTCAGGCGAGTGCTGGCAGGTCACGGCCCCTGCAACCGGGAGCGCATGGCGGCGCGCCGCAAGGCACACGAGGAGGGGGCCTGGGTGCGCGAGGCGGCACTCGCCCATGCCGCCAAGCGCCGCGCGCGCGAGCGGGCGCAGAAGATCGCCGCGGAGTGAAGACCATGGCCGAGCAGCCGATGCCGCTCTGGGAAGTGTTCATCCGCTCGCGGACCGGCCTCGCCCACCGTCACGTGGGCTCGGTGCACGCCGCCGATGCCGAAATGGCGTTGCAGGCGGCACGCGACACCTACACCCGGCGCGGCGAGGGCCTCTCGATCTGGGTCGTGCCGTCGGCGGCCATCACGGCTTCCGACCCGGCCGAGAAGGGGCCGCTCTTCGAACCCACCGCCTCGAAGATCTATCGCCATCCGAGCTTCTACGAGATCCCCGAAGAAGTCGGCCACATGTGAGCGGCTCGCGGGCAGGGGAGGGCGCTCTTGACCACCATCCACCTCGAGGAGACTCCGCATCTGACCTACGTGCTGCGGCTCGCCGACACCGCGCTCGTCAACGCGCACCGGCTTTCCGAATGGTGCGGCCACGCACCGATGCTCGAAGAGGATCTGGCGCTCGTCAACATCGCCCTCGACCTTCTGGGCCAGGCGAGGCTTCTCTACGAGCACGCGGCCGGCCTCGAAGGCAAAGGGCGGACCGAAGACGATCTGGCCTATTTGCGCGACGCCCCGCAGTTCAAGAATCTCCTGATCGCCGAACTGCCGAGGGGCGACTTTGCCTTCACGATCGTCCGCCAGACCTTGCTTTCGGCCTTCTTCCACCCCTTCTGGCAGCAGGCGGTGGGCTCCACCGACCGCACGCTCGCGGGGATCGCCGGCAAGGCCGAAAAGGAGGTGGCCTACCATCTCCGCCACGCCGGGGCTTGGCTCGTGCGGCTGGGGGACGGGACGGAAGAGAGCCGGCGGCGGACGGTCGAGGCGCTCGAGACGCTCTGGCCCTATACGGGCGAGCTCTTCGAGGTCGACACCGTGGGCGAGGCGATGATCGAAGCCGGTATCGCCCCCGACCCCGCGACGATCCGCCCGGTTTTCGAGGAAAGCGTCGACCGCCTGCTCGGCGAAGCGGGCCTCGAGCGGCCCGTGGCCGGCTGGATGCAGACCGGCGGGCTCCGGGGTGTCCATACCGAGCATCTCGGCCACATGCTCGCAGTCATGCAGCATCTCCAGCGCGCCTATCCGGGAGCGGTGTGGTGACGACCGTCGCCCTCGACCGGCTCGAGCGCGCGATCGAGGCCGTCTCGGCGGTTCCCGACCCCGAGATCCCGGTCGTCTCGATCGCCGATCTCGGCATGGTCCGCGCCGTGCGATTGGCTGTCGACGGGGTGGTCGAGGTCGATCTCACGCCCACCTACTCGGGTTGCCCCGCGACCCGGCTGATCGGCGAGGAAGTGGCGGCCGCGGTCGAGGCGGCGGGCTGCGGCAAGCCCCGAGTGCGCTTCCTGCTCGGCCCGGCCTGGACCACGGACTGGATCACGCCCGAGGGCAGGAAGGCACTCGAGCGCTACGGCATCGCCCCGCCGCGGCCGCGCGGCGCGCCGGCGGAGCCCGTGCGCTGCCCGCACTGCGGCAGCGAGGACACCGAAGAGATCTCGGCCTTCGGCTCGACCCCCTGCAAGGCGCTCTGGCGCTGCCGCAGCTGCCGCGAGCCCTTCGATCGCTTCAAGTGCCTCTGACCCCGCCGCCGGGCCCGAGCGTGGCCCGACAGGCGACGGAGACCCGCCCATGACGACCGGCCGCACCCGCTTCTGGCCTCTCCTCGTGACGGGGATCGAGCGATTGACCCCCGATGCGCTCGCCGTCACGATGGTCCCGCCCCCCGAAGCAGCGGCGCTGTTCCGCTTCGTCCCTGGACAGTATCTCACCTTCCGCCGGGTGATCGACGGCGAGGAAGTCCGCCGCAGCTATTCCATCTGCGCCGATCCGGCGGAGGGCGTGCTCAGGGTCGGCATAAAACGCGTCCCGGGCGGCCGCTTTTCGAGCTGGGCCAACGCGAAGCTCGCACCCGGCGAGGTGCTCGAAGCCATGCCGCCCGAGGGCGGCTTCACCTTCGAGCCGGATCCCGCGCGCGAACGCACCGTGCTGGCACTCGCCGCAGGCTCGGGCATCACACCCGTGCTCTCGATCGCCGCGAGCTTGCTGCGGGCCGAACCGCGCTCGCGCCTCGCGCTGCTCTACGGCAACCGCACCCGCGCCGACATCATGTTCAAAGCTGCGCTCGAGGACCTCAAGGATCGCCATCTGGGCCGCTTCGCATTGGTTCACCTGCTCTCGCGCGAGGCGGTCGAGCTGCCGGTTCTCCACGGCCGCATCGACCGGACGCATCTCGAGGCCCTGTTGCCGCGGCTCGCCCCGCCCGAAACGATCGACGCCGTCTATATCTGCGGCCCTGCGGGGCTGCCCGAGGAGGCCTCGGCGGCTCTTCGCGACATGGGGCTATCGGCCGAGCGGATCGTCGTCGAGCGCTTCGGCCCGGCCGAAGGGGCACCGTTACCGCGGCGGGTCGAGCCCGTCGCCGCCGACGCGCCGAGCGTGGCGACGGTGCGGGTCACGCTCGACGGCATCGCCCGCGAGATCGGCATGGCAGAGGGCGAGACCGTGCTCGAGGCGGTGCTGCGCGCCGGCATCGACGCGCCCTGGTCGTGTCGGGCCGGCATGTGCTGCACCTGCCGGGCCAAGCTGACGGCGGGCGAGGTCACGATGGACCAGAACTATTCGCTGCGCGACTGGGAGCTCGAAGCGGGCTACGTGCTGACCTGCCAGAGCCGGCCCAAGAGCGAGCGGCTCGCGGTCGACTACGACGCCGCCTGAACGAGCGGGCGACTGGAGCGAGAGGGCGAGCTCGCCGCCTCTCCGGCGATCTCCTGCGCACCGCGCAGTACGAGCCGGGTGGCGAGCTCGGCGTACGAGCGTCGGTCCATGGGTCCGTCCTCGCGGAACCAGAGGAAGGCCCAGTTGAGCATCCCGAAGAGGCTCATCACGAGCGGCTTGAGGTGTCGCCGGTCGCCCGCGAGGCCGGGCACCGCCGCCACCAACGCATCGGTGAACAGCCGCACGAGCCGCCGCTCGAGGGCGTAGAGCTCCTCCCGCACGGGCTCGGGCAGGAGCTTCAGATGCGCGATCTGGACCTCGTGCTCGGCATCGGCGTCGCGGTAGTGTTCGAGCAGCGCCGCGGCCATGTCGGCGAGGCGACGCTCGGCCGGCCGCCCATCGGACAGCGCCGCAGCCTCGACCGCCGCGACGAGCTCCTCGAGGTGGCGGCGCAGGAGATCGGCCAGGACCGCGTCCTTGTCGCGGTAATAATGATAGACGAGCGATTTCGCGACACCGGCTGCGGCCCCGATCATCGAGAGCGAGGTGCGGTCGTAGCCGTGGCGAGCGAAGAGCGGGGCTGCGACTTCGAGGATGCGCTTGCGCTTGGCCTCGTAGTCGGCCGAACGGGGTCGTCCCAAGGGCTCAATCCTTGGGCCGCAGATCGACGATCCGCTTGGCCTTACCGACCGACCGCTCGATCGAGCCGGGATCGACCACCTCGACGGTGCAGGAGACACCGATCACGCTTTTGATGTGATGAGCCAGCCGTTCGGCGAGGATCAACCGGGCCTCGTGCGCGGCAGCCTTGGGTGCCGCTTCGACCCGCACGGTGAGCTGGTCGAGTCGGCCCTCGCGGGTGACCTTGAGCTCGTAGTGCGGGGCGAGCCCGTCGGTCGCCAGGATCTGCTCCTCGATCTGCGAAGGGAAGACATTGACCCCGCGGATGATGAGCATGTCGTCGCTGCGGCCGGTGATCTTCTGGATCCGCCGCATGGTGGGCCGCGCCGTGCCGGGCAGGAGCCGGGTGAGGTCGCGGGTGCGGTAGCGGATCACCGGCATCGCTTCCTTGGTGAGGCTCGTGAAGACGAGCTCGCCGAAGGAGCCTTCGGGCAAGACCTCGCCGGTGGTGGGATCGATGATCTCGGGGTAGAAGTGGTCCTCCCAGACGTGCAGCCCGTCCTTGGTCTCGACACACTCGTTGGCGACGCCGGGACCGATCACTTCCGAGAGCCCGTAGATGTCGACCGCGTGCATGTCGAAGCTCTCCTCGATCTCGCCGCGCATTGCATCGGTCCAGGGCTCGGCGCCGAAGATGCCGATCTGCAAGGAGCAGATGCGCGGATCCTTACCCTGGCGGTGGAACTCGTCGAGGATCGCGAGCATGTATGAGGGGGTGACCATGATGATGTCGGGCTTCAGATCCTCGATCAAAAGGACCTGCCGTTCGGTCATCCCGCCCGAGACCGGAATCACGGTGCAGCCCAGCCGCTCGGCGCCGTAATGGGCGCCGAGCCCGCCGGTGAAAAGGCCGTAGCCGTAGGCGACGTGGACGATCATCCCCGGCCTACCGCCCGAGGCGCGGATCGAGCGCGCCACGACCTCGGCCCAGGTCTCGATGTCGTTTTTCGTATAGCCCACGACCGTGGGTTTTCCGGTCGTGCCCGAAGAAGCATGGACCCGTACGACCTGTTCGCGCGGCACCGCGAACAGGCCGAAGGGATAGGTGGCGCGCAGGTCTTGCTTGGTCGTGAAGGGGAATTTGCGCAGGTCGTCGAGCGTGCGCAGATCTTCGGGGTGGACGCCGTGCGCCTCGAATTTCTCGCGGTAATAGGGTACGTTGTCCCAGACCCGTCGAACCGTGGCCTGCAACCGCTCGAGCTGCCAGCTGCGCAGCTCGTCGAGGCCAGCCCGCTCCATGGGATCGAGAAGGGCCGGATCGGCAGGCGGCCCAAGTCGGACGGTTCTGCTCATGGGCGCGTCTCCGCTTGGAGAATGCTGCCACCGATCGTGCGCGAATGGCCGCGGAACATGGCGATCGTCTCGCCCTCTTCCGTCCGTACGCGCACGTCCGTGATGCCGTTCCGCCCCTCGCGGAAGGTCTCGACCGCCTCGGCCACGAGGCGTTGACCCAACCGCGCCGGGCGCAAATAGGTGATCTGGCAGTGCGCGGCCACGGTCACCTCGCCGGTCCAGTTGCAGGCGAAAGCGAAGGCGCTGTCGGCGAGGGCGAAGATGAAGCCGCCATGGGCGATGCCGTGGCCGTTGACCATGGTCTCGCCGATCCGCATCGCGAGCTTCGCTCGGCCTTCGCCCACTTCCAGGAGCTCCATGCCAAGACCGCGGCTCGCCCGGTCCTCTGCCCACATCGCCTTGGCCACCGCCTCGACCGGCGGTCGTCGCTCGTCGCTCATGCGCGGCCTCCGAAGCGCGGAGAACGTTTCTCGAGGAAGGCTCGGACCCCCTCGGCATAATCCGGGGCGCGACCGAGCTCGCCTTGGAGGCGAGCCTCTTCAGCGAGCTGCTCGGCGAAGCTGCGCTCGAACGCTGCGTCCAGCAGGTTCCGGGTGGCGACCAGCGCCGCGATCGGCCCTTGCGCGAGGCGCATCGCCGACGCCTCGGCCTCGGCCTCGAGCTCCTCGTCCTCGACTGCGCGCCAGATCAGCCCGAACCGCTCGGCCTCCTCGGCGGCGAGCGGATCGCCCAGAAAAGCGAGCGCCCGCGCTCTGGCCGGTCCGAGAAGCCGCGGAAGATGCCAAGAGGCGCCGCTGTCGGGCACGAGGGCGAGCTTGGCGAAGGCCGTGAAGAAACGGGCGCTCTTGGCCGCCAGCACGAGGTCGCAGGCGAGTGCCAGCGCGACCCCGGCGCCGGCGGCGATGCCGTTGACCGCCGCCACCGTCGGTACCGGGAGTTCACGCAGCTTGAGGACCAGCGGGTTCCAGCTCTCGGCCAGGAGCCGGCCGAGATCGGTCTCCCCTTGGACCGCGGCCAGATCTTGCCCGGCGCAGAAGCCGCGGCCGGCGCCGGTCAGGAGCACCGCGCGGCAGTCGCGGTCCGCCGCCGCGCGATCGAGGGCGGCCGAAAGCGCCGCGTGCATCGGCCGGTCGAAGGCGTTGAGCCGTTCCGGGCGGTCGAAAACGATCCGCCAGAAGCCTTCGCGCGGCTCGACCCGAAGGGGCTCCTCCATCGCCGCCTCCCCGACGGGTCCCGCGAGCCATGCACGGTTCGCAGCGGACCCCTCTTGCCATTCGCTGACCGAGCGTTCAGATATCGAACGCGAAGGGCCTCGACAAGGGGACGAGCGGAGGCGGGATGAGCGAGCTCTTCGCCCGGCATCGGGCCACGCTGGAGGCAGCGTTGGCCGCTACGCGGAGCCGGGGCTACTGGAGCCCCTATCCGGAGTTGCCGTCCGGCAAGATCTACGGCGAAACCGCCAAGAGCGAAGCCGAGGCGGCTTTCGCGGCTCTGCGCGGCAGCCTCTTCCCGCTCGATCAGGAGAGCCGGGGCGAGCCCGTGGGCGAGGAAGTCTCGCCCTGGACCGGCGAGGCGCTCGGCATCCGCTACCCGCGCGGCGAGGTCGAAGGGCTCGTGGCGGCGGCCGAACGAGCGCGAGGCGCCTGGGCGAAGGCCTCGGTCGAGACCCGGGTCGGGATCGCCCTCGAGATCCTGGCGCGGCTCAACCGCGACTCCTTCCTGATCGCCAATGCCGTCCAGCACACGACGGGGCAGAGCTTCGTCATGGCCTTCCAGGCCGGCGGCCCGCACGCCCAGGACCGCGGCCTCGAGGCCGTGGCATTGGCCTTCGAAGCGATGACCCGCTTCCCGCGCCGGGCGCAGTGGGAGAAGCCCCAGGGCAAGGCGGCGCCGATCGTGCTCGACAAGGAATGGCGGCTCGTGCCGCGCGGGATCGGGCTCGTCATCGGCTGCTCCACCTTTCCGACCTGGAACGGCTATCCCGGCCTGTTCGCCTCGCTTGCGACAGGCAACGCGGCGATCGTGAAGCCGCACCCCATGGCCGTGCTGCCTATGGCGCTCACGGTGCGCACCGCGCGGGCCGTCCTGCGGGAGGAAGGGTTCGATCCCGACATCGTCCAGCTCGCGGCCGACACCACGGCCGCACCGATCACGAAGGAGCTGGCGCTGCATCCGGCGGTGGGCATCGTCGACTTCACCGGCTCGCCCACCTTCGGCCGCTGGCTGCGCGAGAACCTGCGCGACAAGCTCCTGTTCACCGAGGAAGCCGGCACCAACCCGGTCGTGATCCAGGGCTGCCGTGATCTCGAAGCGACCTGTGCCAATTTGGCTTTCTCGTTGGCACTCTATTCGGGGCAGATGTGCACGGCCCCGCAGAACCTCTTTTTCCCGGCCTCCGGCATCGCCACACCGAGCGGGCCGATCGGCTTCGAGGAGGTCGCAGGCGCGCTCGTTTCCGCGATCGACGCGCTCCTGTCCGATCCGGCCCGGGCTTCTGCCGTGCTGGGTACGATCCAGAACCCGGCCACCCTCGAGCGGATCGCAAGGGCCCGATCGCTCGGCAAGGTGCTGCGCGAGAGCGCACCGCTACCCGATGCCGGCCCGGCCCGCACTGCGACCCCGCTCCTGGTCGAGCTCGTGGCCCATGATGAGTCTGCTTATTGCTCGGAATGGTTCGGGCCGATCGCCTTCCTGATCCGCTGCCGCGACGCGGAGGACGCACTCGAACGGGCGGTCCGCAGCGCGCGCACCCGAGGCGCGATCACGGCCGCCCTCTGGGCGCTCGACGAAGCCTTCGCCGCCCGCGCGCAAGACGCCTTCGCCGAGGCGGGAGCGCCGCTCTCCGTGAATCTCGAGGGGCCGATCTACGTCAACCAGGCGGCGGCCTTCAGCGATTTCCACGTCACCGGCCTCAATCCCGCCGGCAACGCCACCTTCGTCGACCCGGCCTTCGTCGCCGGTCGGTGCCGCCTCTGCGGTATCCGCCGGCTCCGAGCCGACTGAAGCCTTCGGGGATCCGCGATCGGGGAGAGCAAGCATGATTCGACGCCGTCTTCTGCAAGGGGTCGCGACCGCCGGTCTGCTCCTGGCGGCTCAGCCCCTGGCCGCGGCCGAGCCGATCAAGATCGGCTCGTTCCTCTCGGTGACCGGGCCCGCCTCCTTCCTGGGCGACCCGGAGAAGCGCACGCTCGAGCTCTATGTCGGCAAGATCAACGCCGCAGGCGGTGTGCTCGGCAGAAAGCTCGAGCTCGTGGTGTACGACGACGGCGGGGACGCCAACAACGCCCGCACCTTCGCCACGCGACTCGTGGAGAGCGACAAGGTCGTCGCTGTGGTGGGCGGGACGACGACCGCCACCACGATGGCGGCGATCCCGGTCCTCGAGGACGCCCAGGTGCCCTTCATCAGCCTCGCCGGTGGCATCGAGATCGTCGAGCCCGTCAAGCCCTTCACCTTCAAGACCCCGCACACGGACCGGATGGCCTGCGAGAAGATCTTCGAGGACGTGAAGAAACGCGGGCTCTCGAAGGTCGGGCTCATCAGCTCGACCGCCGGCTTCGGCGCCTCGATGCGCAACCAGTGCCTGAAGGTCGCGCCCGAGCGCGGGATCCAGATCGTGGCCGACGAGCGCTACGCGCCGGGCGACACCGACACCACCCCGCAGCTCAACAAGATCAAGGGCTCGGGGGCGCAGGCGATCGTCAATGCCGATTTCGGTCAGGGCCCGGCGATCGTCACCCGCAACGTCAAGCAGCTCGGCCTCGATCTGCCACTCTACCAGAGCCACGGCGTGGCGTCGAAGAGCTTCATCGACCTCGCCGGTCCCGCCGCCGAAGGCGTGCGCCTCCCGGCCGCAGCGATGCTCGTGCCCGACCAATTGCCCGACAGCGATCCGCAGAAGAAGGTCGTGCTCGACTACAAGACCACCTACGAGAGTACGCAGAATCAGCCGGTGAGCACCTTCGGCGGCCACGCCTACGACGGTCTCATGCTGCTCGTGCAGGCGATCGAGCGGGCCGGCTCGACCGACGGGGTCAAGATCCGCGACGCACTGCAGGCCACCAAGGGCTTCGTGGGTACGGGCGGAGTCGTCAACATGAGCCCCACCGATCACATGGGACTCGATCTCTCGGCCTTCCGGATGCTCGAGATCCGGGGCGGCACCTGGAAGCTCCTCTACTGAGCACCGAAGAAGGGGAGGGGCCGGCGCGGCCGGCCCCGCCGGATCATGGCCGAGCTCGTCCAGCTCCTCTTCGCGGGTCTGACCACAGGCGCGGTCTACGCCCTGGTGGCGCTCGGCTTCACCTTGATCTTCCAGGCCTCCGAGGTCGTCAACTTCGCCCAGGGCGAGTTCGTCATGCTGGGCGGCATGGTCACCGTCTTCGCCATGAAGGCGGGCCTGCCGCTGCCGCTTTCGGCCCTGCTCGCCGTGCTGGTCGCGGTCGCGACGGGCGTTCTCCTGCACCGGCTCGCCATCGAGCCGGCCAAGGGGGCCACCGTCGTCACCCTGATCATCGTCACGATCGGTGCCTCCATCCTCGTCCGCGGCCTCGCCCAGATCCTCTTCGACAAGCAGTTCCACGCGCTCCCCGCCTTCACCGGCGACGAGCCCTTGCGTGTTCTGGGCGCTGCGATCCTGCCGCAGTCGCTCTGGGTGCTCGGCGGTGCCGCCGCCATCGTCTTCGGCCTTTGGCTTTTCATGGAGCGGACGCTTCTGGGCAAGGCCGTGCGTGCGACCGCCGCCAATCGCCTCGCGGCCGAGCTCGTCGGCATCGACACACGGCTCGTGTTGGCGCTGGCCTTCGCGGTTTCGGCCGCGATCGGGGCGGTGGGCGGGATCCTCGTGACCCCGATCACGCTAACCTCCTACGCCGTCGGCACGCTCCTGGCCCTCAAAGGCTTCGCCGCGGCCATGCTGGGCGGGATCGGCAACCCCGTGGGTGCGGTCGCGGGCGGGCTCTTCTTGGGCCTGCTCGAGGCCTTCGCCGCCGGCTGGATCTCCTCGACCTACAAGGACGGCGTCGCGTTCCTGGTCATCCTCCTCGTCCTCTTCCTCATGCCGCAGGGCCTCTTCGGCCGGCGTGCGGTCGAGCGAGTATGAGCCCATGAGCCCCGGGACCCGCACCAAGATCGCCGTTCTGGGCGTTCTCCTGCTCGTGCTGCTGCTCGTCCCGATCCTCTTGCCCTCGGCTTTCCATCTGCGGGTGGCGGCGCTGGTCTGGATCAACGCCACGGCAGCGCTGGGGCTCGCGCTCCTGATGGGCCAAGCGGGTCAAGTGAGCCTCGGCCATGCCGGCTTCATGGGCATCGGCGCCTACGCCACCGCTCTCGGGCCCAAGCATCTGGGGCTCGACCCGCTCGCCTCGATGGCGCTCGGCACGCTCGCCGCTGGCCTTTTGGCGCTCCTCGTCGGCCGGCCGATCCTGCGGTTGAAAGGCCATTATCTGGCGGTTGCCACGCTCGGCCTCGGCATCCTCGTCCATCTCGTGATCGTGAGCGAAGTGCCGATCACTGGCGGGCCCGACGGGATCCAGGTGCCGCGCCTCGAGTTCCTCGGCTGGCGCCTGGTCGGGCCCGAACTCTGGTACGGGATCACCGGGACCGTCCTCCTGCTCGCGGCCTGGCTCGCCTTGAACCTCGAGGACAGCGCCACGGGGAGGGCGCTCCGAGCCCTGCACGACAGCGAGATCGCGGCCTCGGTCGTGGGCGTAGACGTGGCCCGCCACAAGCTCGTCGTCTTCGTGATCGCCGCGGTCTACGCGGCAATCGCGGGCGGGCTCTTCGCCCTCTTCAACCGCTTCGTGACCCCCGACGTGGCGGGCTTTCTGCGCTCGATCGAGCTCGTCACCATGGTCGTGATCGGCGGCATGGGATCGATTGCGGGTGCGATCGTGGGCGCTGCACTGCTCACCGTGCTGCCGCAAGCGCTCACCCTCTTCCACGAATACGAGCACGCTGTTCTGGGGTTTTTGATCATCCTGTTCATGGTCTTCCTGCGGCAAGGGATCGTGCCCGGGCTCGCGGGCCTCTTGGCCCGACGGAGGCTCGCTTGAGCCTGCTCGAGGCCCGTGGTGTCTCGATCGCCTTCGGCGGGCTCCGCGCCCTCGACGCCGTGGGCTTTTCGGTCGACCCGGGCGAGGTGCTCGCGATCATCGGTCCAAACGGCGCCGGCAAGACCACCCTCTTCAACATCGTGAGCGGGCTCTACCGGCCGCACGCGGGCGAGGTCCGCCTCGCCGGTGAGGAGGTCACCGGGCTGCCGCCGCACGAGCTCGCCGCCCGCGGCCTCGCCCGCACCTTCCAGAACCTGCAGATCTTCTTCCGGATGAGCGCCCTCGAGAACGTCATGGTGGGCCGGCATCTGAAGGAACGCCGCCGGCTCTGGGCGGAGCTCCTGGGGTTGCCCTCGGTCCTGCGCGAGAACCGGGAGAGCCGCGAGAAGGCGCGCGAGCTCCTCGACTTCGTGGGCCTCGCGGAGCGCGCGGAGGACCCCGCCTCCGCCCTTCCCTACGGTGCCCTCAAGCGGCTCGAAATCGCGCGCGCCCTCGCTTGCGCGCCGAAGGTCTTGATGCTCGACGAGCCGGCGGCGGGCTGCAACCCGGTCGAGACCGAGGAGATCGACCGGCTGATCGTGGCGATCGCGCGCAAGGGGATCGCCGTCGTCCTCGTCGAGCACGACATGAAGCTCGTCATGCGGATCTCCGACCGCGTGCTCGTGCTCGAGCAGGGTCGGGCGCTGACCGAGGGCACGCCGCAATCGGTGCGCAGCGATCCGCGCGTGATCGAAGCCTATCTCGGTCGCCACGGGCTCGAGGCCGCGCATGCCGCCTGAGCCGCTCCTGCGGGTCGAGGGGCTGCGCTGCGGCTACGGCCGGATCGAGGCGGTCAAGGGCGTCGATCTCGAGGTGGCGGAGGGCACGATCACGGCCCTCGTGGGTGCCAACGGTGCCGGCAAGACGACGCTCCTGCGCGCGATCTCGGGGGTCCTGTCGATCCGCGCGGGCGCCATCCGCTTTGCGGGCGAGCCCATCGAAGCCCTGCGGCCGCACGAGCGGGTGGCGCGCGGCATCGTCCAGGTGCCGGAAGGTCGCCAGCTCTTCGCGCCCCTTTCGGTGCTCGACAATCTGCGCCTCGGGGCCTTCCGCCGCGCCCGCGCGCGCACGCACGAGAACCTCGAGCGGGTCTTCGCGCTCTTCCCGCAGCTCGCCGAGCGGCGCGACACGCCGACGGGTGCTCTCTCCGGTGGACAACAGCAGATGTGCGCGATCGGCCGGGCGCTGATGGCCGAGCCGAAGCTCCTCCTGCTCGACGAGCCCTCGATGGGCCTCGCGCCCTTTCTGGTCGAGCAGATCCTGGAGACGGTGGCCCGGCTGCGCGCGGAGGGCGTGACCGTGCTCTTGGTAGAGCAGAACGCGGTGGCGGCCCTTTCGCTCGCCGATCGGGGCTACGTCCTCGAGACCGGCCGGGTCGCGCACAGCGGGACGGGGAGCGATCTGTTGGGCGACCCGGCGGTGCGGGAGGCCTATCTCGGAGTGTAGCCGGATGTGTAGCACCCCTTGGTTTCACGTGGCGATCGATCTGGCCGCTTGCGAGTAGGTATTCTTTTGGGAGCATTTCGAGAAACAACTGTATCGTGCGAATTCCGATTGAAAGGCGTTGAATCGGGATGTTGCCGATTTGAAAAACAAGGGTTGCTTTCGATCGCGACCTTGTTCCGCTGCCTCCAAGCTGGCGTTATTGTGTAATCCGCAAACATCATGGCCGCCCTGCGACAGCAATGCGCGGGCTGCGGTGGGCGTAGCGACGTTTCCCGACTTTTACGCGCGTGTGGACCGGTCAGTGGCGGGCTGTTTGCAGGAATATGGATTAACTGCGTATCCACAATGACACGTCACGATATTCGATTGACCGCGTCTTCGACAAGTTCTTGTTCCGCGCCTGCTCGGAACGGCAGAACCGGGGCGCGTGGGGCGAATTCGTTCGCCACGCGAAGGCGCTCGCCGATCCGGAGCGCCAGCACGCACATAAGCTCGCCGGCGCGATCCTCGCCTCGCCCGCGGCGGTCGAGCTTCTGAAAGCCCTCCTCTGCAACGAGGCTCGCGAGGCGCTCCGACAGGCGTACGCGAGGCACGTGCGGGCGGCTCGGTCGGACGGTGCGTAACGCGCGAGCTGCGCCGCTCGCTCCCAAGGTAGTCCGCTGCGCGCCGGACACCGACGAGCCGCCGCTGCGAGCGCCCACAGCGTCGCTGTGCAGCGGCCTCGAGCGATGGTCGACGCGGCGCGGTTCCGTGCACGGGCTTTACCCCGGGTTGAAGGCACGACACGAAGCGGTTGCTGTCGACCGCAAGGGAGAACGGTCGTGCTCGATGGAGCGGATGTCGCCCGCCTCGTGACCTTCCTCGGCACGGGCGATTACAAACCCGTCGCCTACGAGCTCGAGGGAACGCGGGCGGACACGAGCCCCTACGTCGTCCGAGCGCTGGCCGAGCTTCTGCGCCCGAAGGCGATCCGTGTGCTCGCGACCGAAGAGGCCGTATCCCGGCACGGCGCCGGGCTGGGCGAGGTGCTCGCCACCCTCGGTGGCCCGCAGCCCGAGTTCGTGCGGATTCCCTCGGGCAAGGAGCGTTCGGAACAGCTCGCGTTCTTCGAGATCTTGAAGCGAGCCCTGCGCGACGCCGGGGGCCCGGTGGTCCTCGACATCACCCATGGCTTCCGCGCCCAGCCCTTCCTCGCCGCGGCCGTAGTGGCGTTT
>CALBAK010000111.1 GCA_937926445.1 uncultured Alphaproteobacteria bacterium | reverse complement strand
GCACTCCTCGGGGTCTGGCTCGGTGGCTTCTGGTTCGACCGCACCGGCTCCTATGGCCCGGTCTGGGCGACCATGATCTCCATGGGCATCGTGGCCGGCCTTCTGCACCTGCCGATCGTCGAGAAGCCGGTCGACCGGCTGCGGCCGGCTGCGGCTTGAGCCGGTTCGATCGGCGCGGATCAGAGGACGAAGGACGGCAGGTCCCGGCTCCAGCGCTCCATGCAGGCGAGGCCGAGCGCCGTCGGCCGCTCGCACGGCTCGCGATCGACCACGGGACCGAGGCCCAGCCGACGCGCCGTGATGCGCTTGCCGTAGCAGACGAAGCGCGGCACCGACTGCATGAGGAACACGATCAGAGGCAGGATCGAGGCGTAGAGCCGGTCGGCCTCCCCCTCGCGGCCGGCCCGGAAGGCCTCGAAGATCCGCACCTGCACGTCGAAACATTCGGGTGCGGGGATCATGCCGACGCAGCCCGCGCGGAACACGTCGGTGAGCTCGAGCCCGGCCCGGCCGTTGAAGATGGCGACCTCGGGCCCGAGGAGCTCGTGGGTCCTCGCGATCTCGAGCGCCGAGGATTCGCCCTTGAGGAGTCGCACGTTGGGATGCTCCCGGCAGAGCCGCACGAGCCCTACGTCCGACAGGCCCGCGCCGATGAACTGGGGCGCGTTCTGTACGGCGACCGGGATCGGCGCGGCGTCCGCCACCGTGCCGAAGAAACGGACGAGCTCTTCCTCGCCGATCGGCCGCTGCGGCGGCGGCTGGAGGATCACCCAAGCCGCGCCGAGATCGGCCGCCGCCTTCACGAAGTCGATCTGGATCGCCGGTGTCTCGCCGAACACGGTGATCGCGACCGGCACACGGCCGGCGACGTCGGCGAGGCACCACTCCATCACCGCGTGGCGCTCCTCGGGTGTCAGCTTCTGCACCTCGGTGGCGAGCCCGAGGGCGGCGATCCCGTGCGCGCCGCCGCACACGCAGGCCTCGACCTGGCGGCGCATGGCCTCGCGGTCGAGCCCGCCGTCTTCGCGGAAGAAGGCGTAGAGGATGGGGTAGATGCCCGCGAACTGCACGCCCGACACGGAGACCTCCCGGCGCGATCCGAACCACCGTTAGGCGAGGAGCTCCCGGCGCGCCAGCCTCGACGGCGCTTGCCGCTCCCGGCACGGCTGCTAGGTTAGCGACAGCTTGATCAGCGGACGATGATCCGCGGTCGGCGGGCGGCAGCAGGTCAGGGAGACACGCTCCATGCGCAGCGAACGCAGCCTCCACGAGCTCTATCGCGACGATCCCGAGCGGGCCGATGCGCTGGCCTTCGGCCGGCGCGGGGTGCTCAAAGGCGCGAGTCTCGCGGCGTTGAGCGCGGCCCTGGGCGGTGTCGCGATCCCCTTCGCCCGCTTCATGCCCGAGGGCTATCTGCCGGTGGCACTCGCTGCCGAAGGCAAGTTCGAGTTTCCGGGCAAGCATCCGGGGCTCGTGCTGCTGGGTGACAAGCCGCTCGTCGCCGAGACGCCGGCGCACCTGCTCGACGATCCGGTGACACCCACCGACCGGCTCTTCATTCGCAACAATGGCGGCATCCCCGAGATGCCGAGCGACCCGAACAGCTGGAAGATCAAGATCGACGGCGAGGTCAACAACCCGCTCGAGATCACCCTGGGCGAGCTCAAGAGCCGCTTCCCGCGGGTCGAGGGCGTCTTCATGCTCGAGTGCGGCGGCAACGGCCGCTCGCAGTTCGTCCCGCAGGCACGCGGCAATCCGTGGACCACGGGCGGTGCCGGCTGCCCGCGCTGGGCCGGCGTGCGCCTCAAGGACGTGCTGCAGGCGGCGGGGCTCAAGAGCAGCGCGGTCTACACCGCGCATTACGGGGCCGACCCGCACCTCTCGGGCGATCCGACCAAGGTACCGATCTCGCGCGGCGTCCGCCTCGCCAAGGCGATGGACGAGGACAGCATCCTCGCCTTCGAAATGAACGGCGAGCCGCTACCGCTCATCCACGGTGGGCCCGTGCGCGTGCTCTATCCGGGCTGGTCGGGCTCGGCTAGCCAGAAATGGCTGACGCGCATCTGGATTCGCGACAAGGAGCACGACGGCCAGGGCATGACGGGCACCTCCTATCGCGTACCGACCGCCCCGATCGTGCCGGGCAGCGACAGCAAGGGCGAAGGCTTCCGCATCCTCGAATCGATGCCCGTCCGCTCGATCGTGACGAGCCCGGCGGACGGCTCGCGGCTGCCGGCCGGCACGCGCGAGATCGCGGCGCGCGGCCACGCCTGGGCGGGCGATCTCGAGGTCGAGGAGGTGTGGACGTCGATCGACTTCGGCGCTACCTGGCAGAAGGCCGAGCTCGATCGGCCGGTCAACCGTCACGCCTGGCAGAACTGGCGGCAGACGGTGAAGTTGCCGACCCACGGCTACTACGAGCTCTGGGTCCGGGCGGTCGACCAGAACGGGGTGAGCCAGCCCTTCATGGCCGGCAACTGGAACCCGCAAGGGTACGGCGGCAACGCCTACCATCGCGTGGCAATCCTGGTTGCGGCGGCCTGATGCGGACGCTCGGATTCGCCCTCGGCCTGCTCGCTCTCGCCGGTCCGGTCCGCGCGGCCGGCGAGACGGGCGACCCGCTCGAGGACTTCCCGGAGGGACCGAACCGCGATCTGGTGGCGCATTTCTGTACCGCCTGCCACTCCGGGCGGCTGGTCGCCAACCAGGCGATGAGCCGCGAACGCTGGGACTCGGCGCTCTCCTGGATGACCGAGCGACACGGCATGCCGCCGCTCGAGGACGAATATCGAGACATGTTCCTGGATTACCTCGCGGCGGCCTTCGGCGAGCAGGCGGCCGCCGCCCACCGCAGTCGCCCGTTCGCCACGCCGCCTGTGCGCAAGAACCCGTTCCTCGATTGAGCGAGTCGGCGGCGGGTCGTCGCCCGCGGCCGGCCGAGCCGCGAGTTCAGGGCACGGTTCGGGGGCGTGTCAGGAGGTGGTGTTCCTGCTCGACCGTTTCGATCGCCCCGGGGCGGGCTTCGCGCACCCGAGCGATCGCCGCCTCGGGCTCGAGCCCGAGCTCGACCAGGAGGCGGGCCGCGATCGTGCCGGATCGGCCGAGCCCGGCCCGGCAGTGGAACGCCACGCCGCGGCCCCCTTCGAGAAGACCTCGGAGAAGCGGGCCGAGCGCACGCCAGGCGTGCTCGAAGGCGGCATCGGGTACGGCGAAATCGGCCAGCGGTAGATGTTCCCATCGAATGCCCTGCGCCCCGCAGGCCTCCCCGAGAGCACCGAGATCGAGCCCGAGTCGGCGGGCCTCCTCGATTGGCAGGAGCGAGACGAGAGCAGCAACGCCCACGGCCGCCAGCCACTCGGCGTTCGATCGGGCGGGACCTTCCGGCCGCGGGAGGACGAGCAGAAAGCCCGGAGCCAGCGGCTCGGCCGCGACCCGCCCTGCCAGAAGCCCGGCTTCCCACACGCCCCGGCCTCCTTCGCGAGTCCCACAAGGGGCCGCGGTCGCAGATATTTCCCCACCCCGTGGCCTCGCAATAGAGCTTACTCTATTCCTCGGCCCGCGGGCAGGGCCGGAGCCGGGGAGGCTTCATGACCATCCATCTCGGGGCGATCAGCAACCAGCAACCCTTCGTCTTCGAGGAGCTCGAGCGGCGGGGCTTCGTCGTCCACAAGGTCTTCCAGGGACGGAGCTGGCAGGATTGGGCCCGTGACCTCGCACCCCACGCGGGCGAGATCCGCGGCATCCTCTCGGGCGGCATGACCGGGCTGCCCAAGGGCCTGATCGACGCGCTGCCGAAGCTCGAGATCTGCGCCATCAACGGCGTCGGTCTCGAGACCACGGACCTGCCCGCCGCCAAGGCCCGCGGCATCGTCGTCACGACCACGCCCGTCTTGTTCGACGACGTGGCCGACCTCGCGATTGCGCTCGGCATGGCCGCCTGCCGGCGGGTCGCCGAGGCCGACCGTTACGTGCGCGCCGGCCGCTGGCTCTTGGGCCGCATGCCCCTCGGCCGGAGCTTCTGGGGCAAGCGCTACGGCATCCTCGGCCTCGGCCGGATCGGTCAGGCGGTGGCACGGCGGCTCGAGGGCTTCGGCGGCACGATCGGTTATTACGACCCCGCCCCGAAGACCGGGCTCTCCTGGCGAGCCTACGGCTCGGCGGTCGAGCTCGCCCGCGCGAGCGACATCCTGTTCTTGTGCGCCGCGGGTACGCCGGGTGGCGGCGTCATCGTCGGGCGCGAGGTGCTCGAAGCGCTCGGGTCACAGGGCGTGTTCGTCAACATCGCCCGCGGCTGGCTCGTCGACGAGCCGGCGCTCGTCGAGCTGCTCGCGGGCGGCAGGCTGGGCGCCGCCGGGCTCGACGTGTTCGCCTACGAGCCCAACGTGCCCGAGCGCCTCCTCGGCCTCGACAATGTCGTGCTGACCCCGCACATCGCGAGCTCGACGCAGGAATGCATGCGGCGGATGGGCGAGTGCCTGATCGCCAACATCACCGGCTGGTTCGGCGAGGGCCGCGCCGTCACGCCCGTGCCGATGTGAGGGAGGCGAACCTTTGCCCAAGGTCGTGATCACCGGTGCCGCCGGCTCGATCGGCGGCAAGCTCAGGCGGCATTTCGAGAGCCTCGGCTGGCCGCTCGTGCTGCTCGACAAGGACGCCGGCGGCGACCCTGCGATCCGCGCCGCCGACCTCGCGGTCTGGGACGAGGGCTGGGTGGCGAGCCTCGAGGGTGCCGATGCGCTTCTCCTCCTCGCGAGTGTTCCCTACCCCCATGCGAGCTGGGCCGAGATCGTCCCCAACAATCTCGACCTCGTCGTGAACCTCTACGAAGCGGCCGTGCGGGCGCGGATCCGCCGCGTCGTGTTCGCCTCCTCGAACTGGGTCCTGGGCGGCCGCCGTTTCGAAGACGGCCCCTTGCGGCCCGACACGCCGCCGCATCCCGTCAACGCCTACGGCATGGCCAAGCTCGTGGGCGAGCGGCTCGGCAAGTCCTACGCCGAACGCCACGGGCTTTCGGTGATCTGCTTCCGCATCGGCTACGCCCAGCGCGAGCCGGGCAACCGGCCGGGGGCGCACATGAACTGGGGCCTTTGGGGCCAGGCGATGTGGCTCTCCGACCGCGATCTCTGCCAGGGCTTCGAGAAGGCCGTGCTGGCACCCGAAACGCTGCGCTTCGCCGTCCTCAACCTGATGAGCGCCAATCCGGGCATGCGTTGGGACCTCGAGGAGACCCGCCGGCTGATCGGCTACGTGCCGCAGGACGGTGCCGCGCCCGTCTCCACCCCCGAGATCGAGGCCGAGGAAGCGGTGAGCCGCCACGGCTGGGCGGCCATGGAGTCGATCCGCGACTTCCTGATGCGTCGCCGCCGCTGAGCCCTCTCCGCTGAACCGCGTCGGCCGCGGCCGCGTATCGTCGCCGGTTCAGGACGGAGTGGGGCGAATGAGCGGCAGGATCGTGATCGTCGGCGGCACGGGCGGGATCGGATCCGCGATCGCCCGCAGGCTCGCCGCGGGTGGAACGATGTCGCATCTGATCGCCCGCGATGCCGGTCGCCTCTCGGCGCTCGCGGGCGAGCTCGGGGCCAGCTTCGCCACCGCCGACGTGGCCGATGCCGCGGCCTTGCGCGCGGCGATCGAGGCCGCGGGTGGCCCGCTCTCCGGTCTCGTCTACGCGGTCGGCACGATCACCCTGAAGCCGCTCCCGCGCGTCTCGATCGCCGATGCCGAGCGGGATTTCCGGGTGAACGCGCTGGGTGCGCTCGCGGCGGTCCAGGCCGCTCTGCCGGCGCTCCGTGCGCACGGAGCCGGGGCTTCGATCGTGCTCTTCTCGACGGTGGCGGTTCGGCGCGGTTTTCCGATGCACGCCTCGATCGCCATGGCCAA
>CALBAK010000110.1 GCA_937926445.1 uncultured Alphaproteobacteria bacterium | reverse complement strand
TCGCTCGTCGACTTCGACCAGACCGTGCTCGGCTGCTGGGACGAGCCGCCGGTCCCGAAGACGAAGCTCTCCTGAGCCTCAGCGCCGGCTAGGCCTCGGGCCGCTCCACGGGCTGCACGAGCAGGTCGGCCAAGAGCGCCTCGAGCTCGGGCTCGCGGATTCCGAGCTCGCGGAGATGCGCCACGGTCTCCCGCAGATAGTCCAGATTGCTGCCGCCCAGGCCGCGGGCTTCTCGCATCCGGCGCAAGAGCTCCACGCGCGGCAGATCGCGCTCGAAACGCGGGTCCTCGGTGCGGGCGAGATAGGTCCAGGCCTCGACACCCGCACCCCCGTCGAGCAGCGTGACCGGCACCTTGCGCCGCTCGTAGAGATAGCCGCCCACGTTCTCCCGCGCATCGAGCGCTTCGAGGATCGCGGCCTCGGCAGCCGGGTCGATCGCGAAGGCGCGTCCGACGCAGCTCCCGCCCGGGGCGAGGCCGAGCACGCAGCCGGGCCGCACGGGCGTGCCCCGCCAATGCTCGGAGCGGATGCAGAGGTCGCGGTGCCAACCGTCGAGCCGGGCCGGCACGGAACGCACGAAGTCGAAGCCCGGCTTCCACATCAAGGAACCGTAGCCGAAGATCCAGACCGGGCCGTCCGAGCTCATTCCCCACGGGCGATCCGGCCGCGAATCCGGCGAAGGCCGAGCCAGACGACGGCGACCACGATCGGGGCGAGGACGGCGATCACGACCGATTCGTCGATTGCGAAGAGGTGCGAAGCCACGGGCTCGACCACCTTCGCGAGAACGGAGAGGGCGTAGTAGCTGATGGCGACGACGGAGAGGCCCTCGACCGTCTCCTGTAGCCGCAGCTGTGCCTTGGCCCGCTCGGCCATGCCGGCCAGGACTTCCTGGTTCTGTGCCTCGAGGGCGACGTCGACCCGGGTGCGCAACAGATCGGTGGCGCGGGCGAGCCTCTGGGCGAGCGTTTCGAGGCGCCGCTCGGTGGCGAGACAGGTCGCCATGGCCGGGCCGAGGCGCCGTTCGAGGAAGGGCGTGGGTCTCTGGAACCCGGAGATCGAGCCCTCCTGCAGCTCCACGAGGCGCTGCTGGACGATCCGGTGATAGGCGCGGGCGGCGGCGAAGCGAAAGGCCTGGCCGTCGATCAGCCGCTCGACCTCGCGCGCGAGTCCGGTGATCCGCTCGAGGAGCGCGCGCTCGGCGACGGGGCCGCTCGCCGCCGCCATGTCGTCCAGGACCTCGTGCAGCTGCTGCTCGAGCCGGCCGATGGCGGGCGCCTGCTCCTGGGCCAAGGGATAGGCCAGCATCGCGAGCATCCGATAGGTGTCGATCTCGCACAGCCGCCGCACCGTGCGGCCGGCACGGGCCGCAGTGAGCTCGCGATCGAGCAGGAGATAGCGGGTGAAGCCCTCGGGCCCGGTGCGAAAGTCGGTGAGCAGCCGAGCCGTGCCGCCGGCCACCAGCGCCGCCGCCACGTCGTCGTGGCCGAAGAAGCGATCGATCAGGGCGGCGGGCGGATCGCCCGGATCGGCAGCCAGTCGGATGTCGGCTGCGGCGAGCCGGATCGGGCCGAGGCCCCGGGTGATCTCGAGCAAGAGGGCGGGGGGCGGGGCGAGCGGGTCGAGCAGATCCTCGGGCCAGGGGCCGACGAGCGTGAGTGTCCCGAACTCGCCGTGCCGCTCCCATTTGAGCCGCTGGGTGCCGAGCTCGACGACTGCCTGCCGTGCCGTTTCGCCCGGCGGCGGCAGCGCGTGACGGCTGCAGAAATCCGAAAACGCCGCCCGCAGCCGCTCGGAGGCCGGATCGAGAAGGGCGAGATGGAGGATCCGCGCCGGTGGACGCACCGGCAGCGAGGGCCGGCTGTGCAGCTCCTCGTCGAGCCTCGGGCGGAGGGGATGGTCGCGCAAGGCGGCTCAGCCCGCTCCGCCGTTGCGCCGTGCCTCGGCGGCGGCGGCGAGGCGCGCCTCGAGCGCGCGCGCGGTGTCGAAGAAGCGGCCCTTGGCCTCGCCCACGAACGGGTTCTCGCTCTCGATCGCGAGGAACAGCTCGTCGGAATCGTAGCGCACGAGCTCGACGCTCTGCATCAACAGTTCCCAGGTGCGGGTGGTCTGCAGAACGTCTCGGGGTTCGATCTCGACCATGATCTTGGCGATCAGGTGGGTGAGGCCCTGGACATAGGCGAGCTCGCGATCGTGCCGCTCGGGATCGGTGCGGACGACCCGCAGCCGCAGCCGCTCTTCCAGGAACCGCGCCACGCATTCCTCCCGACCGCCGCGGCCCGGACAGATCGCGACCTTGAGGCCGGCGATTCCGTCCCGGCCGCTCTGCGGGCCGAACAGGGGATGGGTGCAGACGAAATCGACCGAGGCCGGCAGGAGCCGCTCGAGGATCCGGTAGGGCTTGAGCTTGACCGAGCAGACGTCGACCACGAGGGCACCCGGTGCGAGATGCGGGACGAGCGCTTCCACCACGGTCGCGAGCTTCTGCACGGGCACCGCCGGGACGACCACGTCGCAGGCGGCGGCCGCCGCCAGGTCCACCGCCTCGACGTCGTAGACCGCGGTGATCGGTCCGAGGTCGCGATAGGGGTCGTGCACGCGGGTGCGGAAGTAAGGCGTCACGTGGCGCAGCATGAACTCGCCGAAGGCGCCGCACCCCACGAGCCCGAGCGTCTTCGGCATCAGAGCGCCCCCGCATGTGCGGGGCCGTGCAGGAAGGCGCGGAGCACCTCGACGAGCCGCCGGTTGTCGGCCTCGAGGCCGACCGAGATCCTGAGCGCGTGCGGCAGGCCGTAGGCCGCCATGTTGCGAGGAATGAGCCCGTGCCCCTCGAGAAAGACCTCGGCGGCGCGCGCGTCGCGACCCGGCTCGGGCGGGAAATCGACCAGGAGGAAATTGCCGACCGAGGGGTGGACGACGAGGCCGAGATCCAGGATCCGGTCCCGGAGCCAGGGCAGCCAGCGATCGTTGTGGGCTTTGGCCGCGGCCTGGTGCTCGAGGTCCTCGAGGGCCGCCACGGCCGCCGCCTGGGCCGGTCGGCTCACGTTGAAAGGCCCACGCACCCGGTTGATCACGTCGACGATCGCGGGCGGCCCGTAGAGCCAACCCACCCGCAGCGCGGCGAGGCCGAAGAGCTTCGAGAAGGTCCGGGTGGTGACGACGTTGGGTTGCTCGCGGGCGAGTGCGAGGCCGCTCTCGTAGTCCGCCGCCGAGACTAACTCGGCATAGGCCGCGTCGATCACGAGGAGCACGTCCGCCGGCAGGCCGGCATGCAGCCTGCGGAGCTCTTCACCCGTGAGGTAGGAGCCCGTGGGGTTGTTGGGATTGGCGAGGAAGACCATGCGGGTCCGGCTCGTCACCCGAGCCAGGAGCGCGTCGACGTCGGCCTTGAGATCGCGTTCGGGAGCGGCCACCGGATGCGCCCCGGCGGCGAGTGCGGCGAGCCGGTACATCAAGAAGCCGTGCGCGGTGTGCAGCACCTCCTCGCCCGGGCCGGCATAGGCCTTGACCAGGAGGCCGATCAGCTCGTCCGAGCCGGCGCCGCAGACGATCCGCTCGGGCTCGAGGTTGAAGCGGCGGCCGATCGCCGCCCGCAGCGCCGTGCAGCCGCCGTCCGGGTAGCGGTGGAGCCGCTCGGCCTCGTCGCGGTAGGCGGCCATCGCCTTGGGACTCGGGCCGATCGGGCTCTCGTTGGCCGAGAGCTTCACCGCCGGGCGACCGCCCTCGGCCTCGGCCTTGCCGCCGATATAGGGACTGATCTCGAGGATGCCCGGGCGAGGACGCGGGCCGAGCGTGGACATGGGATCAAGCCTTCTCGGTGGAGGTTCCAGGGACCGCCCCGTCGGCCGCCGGCGACAGACCATCGGCGGTGATCGGCCGCGGATAGGCACCGAGTACGGTCGTTCGACGGACTTGGTCGCCGAGCGCGCCGAAGAGCGCCGTCGGGAACGGTTCGTGGAGGCCGTGGAAGCCGCGCACCTCGACCAGGTGCAGGTGTCGGCCGTCGGCCCGGACTCGACCGTGCCAGGAGGGCGCGAGGCCGGCGCGCTCGAGCGGCTCGGCGAGTAGCGTGCGCTCGACCCCGGGCTCCACCTCGAGGACCAGGAGCGAGAGGTCGTCCCGCGACGGCTCGGGCTCGAGGGGGGCGAGCGCGATCGCGGCCGGTCCCGATCCCTCGACGAATGGCAGCCGCGCGATCACCGCGAGCCGGCGCCAGCTCGGCTCGAGGAGGGCCGGCCACCAGTCCCTACCCTCCTCCGGCATCGGCAGGACGGCGATCCGTGCCGTGCCTCGGCTCGCCCGGTCGAGCGCCGCGACCGCGCTCGAAGCCCGCTCGGCGGGCGTGGCGGAGCCGAACTGGTCGCGTGCGACGTCCCAGACGCCGGCCGCCTCGGGCGGGGCCCAGACGGCGATCGAGAGAGGCGTCTGCAGGCGCGTCGTCGTCGCCAGGAGCTCGCGCCACATGCGGACGAGGGTGGCAGCCGGCAGCCGGCCGCCGGCGCGGCCCACGAGCCGGCGCAGGATGGCGGCCTCCCGCGCCGGGCGCAGAGCGAGGCCGCCGCGCTCGCGATCGCCCTTGGCAGCGGCGATCCGGCGAACCACGGCGATGCGCTCGACCAAGAGGTCGACGAGCCGGTCGTCGATCCGGTCGATCTCGGCGCGCAGGATCGCGAGGTCGGTCTCGGGCGGCATGGTGGTCGAACGGTGGGAGGGCGAAGTCGAGGTAGCCTCCGACCGCGCGGCCGTAAAGGCGGCCCGGGTGCCGCTCTTGACAGGGGGGGCGGGCGGCCACACTACTTCGAGTGCGTGGCGATTTGGGCCGGCCGGCTTGCGGGCCACGTTAAAGAAGCCGCTAAAAGGTCGGGCATCGTTGCGACCCGGCCCGACGGCCGGGTTTTTCGTTTCCCGCGCGGTGCTGTCGCGCGCCGCGGGGGAGGGACGGGCGGGCGATGCCGATCAAGATTCCGAACGATTTGCCGGCCGCGGAGAAGCTTCGCGAAGAGGGCGTCCACGTCATCCGGGAAGACGAGGCGCTTCGGCAGGACATCCGGCCGATGCAGATCGCACTCCTCAATCTCATGCCGAACAAGCCGGAGACCGAGACCCAACTCGCCCGTCTTCTCGGGGCCACGCCGCTCCAGGTCGAGCTCACCCTGCTCACGACCTCGACCTACGAATCGCGCAACACGCCACAGTCGCACCTGCAGGCCTTTTACACCACCTGGAACGCCATCCGGCACCGCAAGTTCGACGGCCTCATCGTGACCGGCGCACCGGTCGAGATGCTGCCGTTCGAGCAGGTTGAGTACTGGGAAGAGCTCTGTTCCATCTTCGACTGGTCGCGGACCCACTGTCATTCGAGTTTCTTCATTTGTTGGGGGGCGCAGGCCGCCCTCTACCACTTTTACCGAGTGCCGAAGCACGTCCTGCCGAGCAAGCGGTTCGGCATCTTCAAGCACTACGTGATCGAGCGGCGAGACGCCCGACGGCCGCCCCTCATGCGCGGCTTCGACGACTATTTCTACGTGCCGGTCTCCCGCCACACCGAGGTGCGGGCGGAAGACCTCCCCAAGGACGCCGGGCTCGAGATCCTGGCGGTCTCGAACGCCGCCGGTCTCTGCCTGATACACGAGCCAGCGCACCGCGCCGTCTACATGTTCAACCATCTCGAGTACGACAGTCTCACTCTGCATCGCGAATATCTGCGCGATCGCGAGAAGCGGCCGGACGTTTCGTTGCCGCTCGACTATTATCCCGACGACGACCCGAGCAAGCCGCCGCGCAATCGTTGGCGGGCCTATGCGCATCTGCTGTTCGGCAATTGGATCAACGAGATGTACCAGACCACCCCGTACAACATCGAGGAGATCGGGGAAGCGCCGCGGGCGCGCGCGGCCTGAGGCGCGGTCGGCCGGCGGGAGGGTGGTCGGGCCCCGCCCGAGAAGCGGCGCCGGTAAGCCTCGTCAGGGAACGCGTCGGATAAAGAGCCCGCAGGGCACGGCGAAGATCGCCGCGCCCCGGGCGGGCGAGGTTCGAATGGCGGAGGACGCGGCGCGTGTAGTCGCGTGCTCGGGCTCGTGTCCAGCTGCCGGAGCCCGAACGGGCGAAAGCCGATCGGGAGGAAGCGCGCGGGCGCCTCGCTCGCGCCGGGCTCGCTCTGGCCCCGGCCCGAGGCGGGCTGGACCCGCCCGCCATCGGATCCGAGCCGGATCCTCGGATGTGTTAAACGAGCCGGATCCTCGGATGTGTTAAAGAAGTCTCAATCGCGAGCGGCCAGGATCGTGGGCGGAGGAGCGTCGCCCGCGCATGCACGACTGTTGGCTTTCGGACCTGACCTGCCTTTTCGCCGGTGGCCTCCGGGCGTCGTTGCGGCTCGTTCTCGTAGATGTTCTGCATCTGCTTCGGCGGTTCGGGATCGATGCGGCCAGCCTGGCCGGTCTCGGCTGGACAGTCGCGGTCGTCCTCTGGCTGCGGCTACGGATCGAGCGGGCGCAGCGGCCCCGCTGGCCGGCGGACTCCTCTCCGTCGCCCCCGCTCGCGGACCGTCGGCAGACGGAGGAGGGGGATCGATCGGGCGGCGGTTGACGATGCCGGGCGCCCTCTTCGACAATGCAACGAGCGGGTGCGGACCCGCGGGGAGGTCGGGATGCTCGAGCAGGATCAGGTGTCGGTTCCGAACGATCTCGAGGCGCATTGGATCCCGTTCACCCCGAACCGCCATTTCAAGAAGCATCCGCGGCTCGTGGCCCGGGCCGAGGGCATGTACTACACCGCGACCGACGGGCGGCCGGTCCTCGACGCGACCGCCGGGATGTGGTGCTGCAACGTGGGTCACCGCCATCCGCGGGTGGTGGCGGCGATCCAGCGCCAGGCGGCCGAGCTCGACTACGCCCCACCCTTCCAGTTCGGCCATCCCAAATCGTTCGAGCTGGCCTCTCGGCTCGCGGATCTGTTCCCGGGCGACCTCGACTACGCCTTTTTCACCAACTCCGGCTCGGAATCCGTCGATACCGCGCTCAAGATCGCCCTCGCCTACCAACGGGCGATCGGCCAGGGCACCCGCACGCGGCTGATCGGCCGCGAGCGCGGCTATCACGGGGTAGGCTTCGGCGGCATCTCCGTGGGCGGGATTGTCAACAACCGCAAATGGTTCGGTACGCTGTTGACCGGCGTCGACCATCTCCCGCACACGCTCGACCTCGAACGCAACGCCTTCTCGCGCGGCCAGCCGGCGCACGGGGCCGAACTCGCCGACCATCTCGAGCGGCTGATCCAGCTGCACGACGCTTCGACGATCGCGGCCGTGATCGTCGAACCGGTAGCGGGCTCGATCGGCGTCTACCCGCCGCCCCGGGGCTATCTGGAGCGGCTGCGGGAGATCACGGCCAAACACGGCATCTTGCTGATCTTCGACGAGGTCATCACCGGCTTCGGCCGCCTCGGCAAGGCCAATGCCTGCGAGTATTTCGGGATCGTCCCCGACATCGTGACGCTCGCCAAGGGCCTCACCGCCGCCACCGTGCCGATGGGTGCGGTCATGGTGCGCAAACCGATCTACGAGGCGATCGTCGAGCGCAATCCGGCGCCCGAAAAGACGATCGAGCTCTTCCACGGCTACACCTATTCGGCCCACCCGATCGCCTGCGCGGCGGCGCTCGCCGTGCTCGAGACCTACAAGGAAGAGCGGCTGTTCGAACGCGCCGCGGCGCTCGCCCCGGTCTTCGAGGAGCGGCTGCACGCGCTGCGCGGCAAGCCGCACGTGATCGACATCCGCAACATCGGACTCATGGGCGCGGTCGAACTCGCACCGCGCCCCGGTCGGCCGACCGAGCGGGCCTACGATGCGATGTGCGAGGCCTTCGAGCGCGGCCTCATGATCCGGGTGACCGGCGACACGATCGCCCTGTCTCCGCCCTTGATCGCCACCGAAGCCGACATCGCCCGGATCACCGAGATCCTGGGCGCGGTCCTCGACCGGCTCGACTGAAGCGCCCGTGGCCGGAGGCGGGGGGCCCCGGCCCCCCGCCCGCCGACCGGCGCGCTCAATAGCTCAAGACGTTGGTTCTCGGGTCGGCGAGCAGCTCGAGCAGCTCCTTGCCGCCGATCTCGCTGCCCTCGAGCCGGTCCTCGATCGCGAGACCCGCCTGGCGGGTGCACTCGCCGCAGACATAGACCTTCACCCCCTTGGCCATCAGCTCGCGCAGAAGTGTGTGAAATTCCTTCTGCGCGAGCGCGCCGGTGTGCTGCGGGACCTTCCGGTTGGCGAGCGCCACCGCTCGCACGTTCAAGAACACGGCCGCGGGCCCGCCCGTCGTGTCGACGTATTTGCGGACGATCCCTAGGCCCATCTGATTGTTCCAGACATCGTCGGTCGTCAGGTTGACGAGCAGCGTGGCCTTCTCCACTGACACCGCGGGAGATGCCAGAAGGGCGGTCGCGAGCATCGCCGCCCCGATCGCGTACCCGGCCATTCTCGCCCTCGACTTAGCCATGGACGTCCTCCCGTTTCGATCGCTCAGTGCGTCTTGCCGTGCTGCATGCCGTGACCGGTGCCGTGCTGCATCGCCGGACCCGCGCCGGTGGCTCGCACCTCGACGTCCAGGGTGACCTCGCCGGCCTTCTCGAGCACGAGCTTCAAGGGGAAGCGCCGGCCCGCCTCGAGCGGCTTCTCGAGCCCGATGAACATGATGTGCAACCCACCGGGCTTCAGTTCGGTCGTGCTGTTGGCCGGCAGTTCGATCGCCGGGATCTCGATCATCCGCGCCACACCCTGGGCGTCGACCTGATGGGTGTGGAGTTCGACCTTGCGCGACACGGCGGCCTCGGCGCGGACGATCCGGTCGGCGGACCCGTGGTTCGTGATCACCATATAGGCTGCACTGTTCGCCTGCTGCGGCGCGGTCGCGCGAGCCCAGGGCTCGGCGAACTCGAGCGAGCCCTTCTTCACGGCCTCGCCGGCCTGGGCGAGGTCGGCGAAGCCGAGGCCCACGAGGAGGGCCAAGGTGGAGCGGCGTACCATCATCTTCGATCTCCGATTGCGTCGGGTTCGGATGGAGGCCGGCTCACGGGAGCGAGAGCCGGCCGGAGAGCTCGACCCGGGTGAAGGGGTCGAGCAGCACGCCGACCGCGAGCTGCCAGGTCCCCGCCGGGACCAGGAGCAGCGGGTCGGTGCGATAGGTTCCGTCGTCCGCGGCCGTCGCGGTCGCTTCGAGCGGCTCGCCCGCACCGTTCTCGGGGACGAGCCGCAGCCGTACCTCGAGCGGCGGCGGCCGTGCCGGATCGAGCGCGATCGCGAGCCGGTTCCAGCCCGGACGCGCGGGCGCGATCTCGACGCGGGCTGCGAGGCCGGCTCCGGCCAATCGGAGTTCCTGCCCGGCCCCGGGATGCGGCAAGCGGGGCGGTGGCGCGGCGCCGAGGGCGGCGGTGACCGCCAGAAGCCCGATCGCGAGGGCGAGGTCGAGAGCGAGCAGCCGCGACAACGCCGGCCGGGCACCGGGATCGCCCGCCGAGAGTGCCGGAACGAGCCGCAACCGGTTGATCGCCGCGACCGCCAGGAGCCCGGCGAGGAGGGCGAGCTTGAAGAGCAAGAGCCGCCCCCACGGGCTCGCCAAGAGCGCTCCGCCGTCGGGCAGCTGCCGCATCGCCAAGAGCAGCCCGAGGGCCAGAAGGGTCGGGACGACCAATAGGGCGCGCTCGGAAAACTGCTCGAACACCGCCCGGGCGGTGGCCGGCGGGTCGTGGCGCAGCGCGAGCGCGAGCGGTACGAGCGCGCCGAGCCAGAACATGGCGCCGAGCAGGTGGAGGACGAGGGCCGGAGCGAACACCACGACCGGCGCCGCGGTCGCGGTGTGGCCTGTGAGGCCGAAGCCGCCGGCGGCGAGCAACAAACCGAACAAGGCGGGGAGGGTCGGCGGCGCACCGCCGCCGATCGAGATCGCGAGGAGGAGGCAGCCGGCGGTCGTGGTGGCGAGTGCGGCGTGCACCCCGGTCGCGAGCGCCGCGCTCCAGGGCTCGGGGCCCGCGAGGGCCAAGGCCGGCAGCCCCGTGGCCTCGAGGCCGGTCGCGGCGAAGCGGAAGAGTGCCGCCGGCAGGGCGGCCAGGAGGAGGATGCGGGCGAGCCGAACGGTCCGTGTCCGCGACGCGGACCCGAGCGGCAGCAAGAGAAGGGCGATCCCCGCACCGCCCCCGAGCACGGTCGTCGCGAGGTGCAGAGCCCGTGCGGCGAGGAGCGGAACCGGGACCGCCTCGGACTCGGCCGGCGCGAGCGCCGGAATCGCGCCGATCGAAAAGGCGATCCTACCGGCCACCGGGTGGCCGTCGAGCGAAGCCACCCGCCAACGGAGCAGATAGCTGCCGCGGGCAAGCGCCTCGGCGGGGAAGAAGAGAAGACGCGAGCCGTCGCCGGTCGCCTCGGCTCGGGCCGCGACCGTCCCGCCCTCGGCGGTTGCGAGGCTGTAGGCGAGAAGGGCCACGGGCTCGGAAAAGACGAGTTCGATCGTCGCCGGCGCGGTCTCGAGCATCGCGCCGTCGGGGGGTGTCGCGCCGCGCAAGCTCGCATGCGCGCTCGCCTCGCCGGCAGCCGCCAGGAGAGAAAAGAGGAAGAGGAGGAGCGCGGGCATCGGCGGCCGGGGCTGGCGGGACGGGGCACCGCCCCGTCCCGCGCTCCGATCAATGGCTCGCGGATTTCTTCTCGATCACTTTGAGGGAGGGTGCTGGATATTTGAGGTCCGAGGCCTTCTGCCCCTCGGCCGGGATCTCGATCCAGCGTTCGGCGCCGTTCGCGCACTCCTGCACGGTCTTGAAATAGAGCACGGTGCCGGCCGGCAGGTCGGCGAGCCGCCCGCGCAGGACGAATTCGTCGTAATGCTCGTCGAGCAACTCGCCGCCCGACCAGACCACCTCCTTCACGCCCTCGCTCAGTTTGGAGCCGAAATAATCGTAGGTCTTGGCGTAGGGGCCCTTGACCGTCGTGAGCTGCCAGCCGGGCTTCGGCATCGGCTTGACGGCGATCAGACCCTCCGGGACCTGCACTCGGACGGTGTGGGTGGCCTGGCCGTCGCAGCCGTGCGGCACCCGCAACACGGCTTTGTAGCTGCTGTTGGCCGGCGCTTCGGCGGTCTCGAGGGTGACGTGGGCGAGGGCGGCGCTGGTCACGGCCAGGGGTCCAAGGACGGCGAGCGTCTTGAGGATCGTCGGATGCGGATACACGGTTGGCTCTCCCGATCGTGTTGGCATGCAACCGCGACCGGCGCTCCGGTCGCGGGGGCGACGCGACGGATCAGGAGAGGGCGGGCGGAGCGCGGCCCGGTGGGCGCAGCGTGCGCGCGGGAACCGGCGGCGTCGGCCGGTGATCGGGGCGCCGCCGCTCGATCTCGACCGCCGGACCTGGCAGCGGCACGGCGGCGAGCGAAGGGAGCGGAATCTTGCCCGGACAGGCGAGGCAGCCCGGGCAGAGCTCGTGGCGATGGTCGAGCGGGCTCGGCTCGCCGGGTAGCGAGGCGGTCGCGGCGCTGCCGTTTCCGACGCAGAGCTCGACCCGCGAAGGTGCAGCGAGCGAGGCGCCGACGAGGGCGGAGCCGACGATCTGGGCGAACAGCAGCCATACCGCCGCGATCAGCCGGAGCGCGACGCCGGGGGCGGGACCGAAGGTTCGATCGGCCTCCCTCATGCTCGAAATCTAGCGCCGGAGATCCGCATTCGTCGAGGACCGCGCGCCGGCTGCGACGCGCGGTAGCAGAGCCTCCGCGCGGCGGCGTGGACAGGACCGGACGATGGGATAAGGTCGCTGTCAGCGCGGCAGAGGGAGGAAGAGGATGACGATCCTGGTTCGCGGTGGCACGGTGGTCAATGCGGACCGCAGCTTCCGCGCCGACGTGCTGTGCGCCGACGGCGTGATCAAGGCGGTGGGCGAGGCACTCGAGGCGCCCGCTGGTGCCACCGTGGTGGACGCCGGCGGCGCGCTCGTGATCCCGGGTGGCATCGATCCGCACACCCACATGGAAATGCCCTTCATGGGCACGGTGGCGATCGAGGACTTCGAGAGCGGCACGGCCTCGGCGCTCGCCGGCGGCACCACCATGCTGATCGACATGTGCATCCCCTCGCCGCAGCAAGGGCTCACCGAGGCGCTCGATCAGTGGTCGAGCTGGGCGCAGAAGTCGGTCGCCGACTATTCCTTCCACGTCGCCATCACCTGGTGGTCCGACCGGGTGGCCCAGCAGATGGCCGAGTGTGTCGATCGTGGCGTCAACAGCTTCAAGCATTTCATGGCGTACAAAGGCGCCATCATGATCGACGACGAGATCATGTTCCAGAGTTTCACCCGCTGCCGCGAGCTCGGCTGCCTGCCGCTCGTCCACGCCGAGAACGGGGAGGCCGTCTTCCGCCTCCAGCAGGCGCTCTTGGCGCAGGGTATCACCGGCCCCGAAGGCCATGCGCTCTCCCGCCCGCCGCATGTCGAGGCCGAAGCCGCGACCCGGGCGATCATGATGGCCAAGATCACGGGCGTGCCGCTCTACATCGTCCACACCTCGTGCCGGGAGGTGGCCGAGGCGATCGGCCGGGCGCGGGCCGAGGGCCAGCGCGTCTATGGTGAGCCGCTCGCGCAATATCTCTGCCTCGATGACAGCGTGTACCGCCACCCCGACTGGGACTTCGCGGCCTCGCGGGTGATGAGCCCGCCCTTCCGCTCGAAAGATCACCAGGAGGCGCTCTGGGCCGGGCTCGCCTCGGGTACGTTGCAGGTGACCGCGACCGACCATTGCGCCTTCCTGCTCGAGCAGAAGCGGCTGGGACGCGACAATTTCACCAAGATCCCGAACGGCACCGGCGGGATCGAGGAGCGGATGAAGATCGTCTGGCACTTCGGGGTGAACACGGGACGCCTCACACCCGAGGAGTTCGTGGCCGTCACCTCGACCAACTGTGCCAAGATCTTCAACATCTACCCGCAAAAAGGGGCGATCCTGCCGGGTGCGGATGCAGATCTCGTGGTCTGGGACCCGAAGGCGACCCACACGATCAGCCAGAAGACCCACCACTCCAAGCTCGACGTCAACGTGTTCGAGGGCATCACCGTGCAAGGCGTGCCGGCCGTGACGATCAGCCAGGGGCGGATCGTCTGGCGCGACGGCAAGCTCGACGTACGGCGCGGCGCCGGCCGCAACATCCGCCGTCCGCCCATGGCGCCGATTTTCGAGGCGCAGGCCAAACTCAACGAGCGGACCCGGCCGCAGCCCGTCAAGCGCGAGGTGCACCTGGCCCAGACACCCTGACAGCCGGAGCCCGGCCGCACCGAGATCGGGCCGCGGGGCCGGGAAGCCGTCGTCCGACCGATGCCCGGGCGCCGGGTCCGAAGGCTCCCTCTTGCCCGCAGCCCCGCTGGGCGGCGAGCGTGCGGTGGGAGCATCGGCGGACGGGCCGTGCGGCCGAGCGCCCTGACCCGAGGCCGCGAGGAGGGACGGCGTCTCCGGGGAACAGTCAGAGCCGGAGGTGCCGCCTCGATGCGATCGGACGGGGGCTTCCCTCGACCCCGGCGAGGCGCCGCGCCTGTCGACCGCGGGTGCCGGGAAGGACGAGCGGCCGCGGTATGTCCGGCCGACCCCCGCCTCCTTTGCGCCGGTGCCGAACTTCGCGGGCTCGTGTGGAACGAAAGCGAGGTTCACCCCGCGCACCCGGCTCGAGTAGCTTGCCGGCGGCTTTCGGAACCGTGCGCCGGCAGACCGGCTCGCGGCCGTAGCGCACCGGCCGGAACGAGATCTCCGCGAACCGCGGCGCGGATGTCCGGCTTCGCAGGATCGGTGCCGTCGGTTCCAATGCGGAAGTTCGCTGTCGGCTGCGACGTATGCCGGCAATCCCCCTGCCCCGATCTCGACGGACGGTTCCGCCGACGGCGGCGCCCGCCGGGCCCCGCAGGCGAGGAATCGCTTCGGGCCCGTGGTCGTCGAGCATCGCGGAAGCGACAATGGAAAGGGGTGGACGTGTGGCGAGCTCCGCCCGGGCGCATCGGACGGGCAGGGGGCGAAGGCGATCCGTGCGCCGAAGCCCGGGCCCGCCCTGTTCGAACCGGGCTCGAGCCCGTCCCGGTTTCGGCCCGTGGCCAGCGGCGCAGGGCGGACCGGTCGGAGCCGTGTTACCGACCGAGTCGCCCCGCGGCCGAAGCGACTCGAGCCAGCCCGGCCTCGGAACCGGCGGTCCGGTGTGGGCACGGCCTCGCCGGCGGGAGCCTCGACCCTGCCCGTGGTCGCCGAAGACGCGTGCAGCGCGGTCACCTCCCCGCATCGAAGAGGCAAAGGACGCGGCGCGAGGCGAGCCGGGCCCCGAGGTCATCGGTTCCCGCATCGAGGGGGCGAAGAGGGCGAGGGGACGAAGAGGGGTCTCTCGCGGCCGCGTGCCCGGTCGATCGCCGGCCCGGGGAGGACGGCGCCTCCGAGCCCTCCCGTTTCGGTCGCCGGCTACGGCCGATCTCTTCGGGCGCGATCGCTCGCGCGCTTCCACCCGTGTCCGGCCGAGCCACCGGTCGGGGCCGGCCGCGAGCTCCCGCCGTCGGGCCCGCTGTCCCTCGAGAGCGCTCCGATGTGGAGCGGCCCCGTTCGGGGCGCCGCGATCGGCGGGCTCGCGCCCGACCGGCGGCAATCGCCCTGGACCGGGCCTCCGGAGCGACGGGCCGGGCGATCCCGGCCTCGGTGCGGTCGCTCCGGGGCGGTCCGGCGTTCGGGTCCGCTTCCGGGCTCGCGCCGGGCGAGGGGCCGGGTCGACGTCGCCGGAGGACCCGGTGCGTTCGAGGATCCGATTCCGCGGACGGCGAGCCCTCGGGACCGACGCCCATCCGGCCGCGCCGCTCCGGCCCGCTGGTTCCGGCCGCGGGTGCTGCGGGCCTCGCAGCCGTTTCGGTCGCGATCGAGAACGCAAGGTACGTCCGCTCGCGCATCGGCCCTCGAGGAGAGAGATCGTGCGGCGGCCGAGCCGCGGCCGGACACCGGGAGAGGGGCCGCTTCCCGCTCCGGCGCAACGGATGCGGACGTGGTGAGCGGCTTCGACGCTTCCGGTGTTCCGCTCCGGCGCTCGGGTGGGCGAGAACCCGGCCGTCCCCCTCGCCGGGACGCATCCAGACCCTGGTCCGTCGTCTTCCGACCGGCAGGAAAATTCGCTCTCGGTCGACCGGCTCTCGTCGCGGCCAGCCTGTCGGCTCGCGCCCCTCGCCTTCCCGAGCGATGGCGTCGCGGACGGTTGCCCTCCGCTGCCGCGCTCGAGCGAGCCGGCCCCCGTCGCCCGTCCCGCCCGGAGCGGCCGAGATACGGCCTCGCGCGGTCGGAGCGAGGCAACGAGAAATCGGGGCGTCCGTCCCGTCCCCGCCGAGGCGCGCGCCCGAACGCGCGAGGCGGGAGCGACGACGTCCCGACGGGCCAGGAGCATGGTTCCAACAGCCCCGAGCGCGCGGGGCGGGAGCTGTCGCCGGTGCGGCGAGACCGGCTCCAACATCCACACGTGTCTTGCTTCGGGCAGCTCGGGAGCCTTTCGAGAAATCGCTCACGAGCCGCGTCTTTGGCCTCTGCTCGGTTTCAAGCGACCGTGACGAGCCGGTCGACGAGATCGTCCCACCTCGTCCGGCCGAGGAAAGCGAAGCTCCCGGGCTCGTAGCCCGGCCAGCCGGACTCCCCTGCCTCGGGCAGGTGGATCGCGAGGCCGCTCGCGTGACGCACGGTGCCTCGCTCGCCGATCACCACGGCATCGAGTGCCGCCGAGGCCCGCCGGGCCGCATCGTCGATCGCGGGATCGTCCACCCGCCGCTCGACCGCGCGCAGAAAACCGCCGAGGTCGCGATAGGGACAGCTACCGTCGCGCGGAAAGGCGCGGGCATCGAGTGCGGCACGGGCCATGGCCGCGAGCTCGTCGGCATCGGCGAAGCGCTCGACCACGTCGACGAACTCGGCGAGCGCCCGCTCGAGCTTCGGCATGGCCGAAAGGTCGAGCGCCGAAAGCGTGATGTCGCGTTTGCCCGCGTATGCGGTCGTGTAGGTCTCGACGACGATCGAAGCGAGCTCGGCCGCCGTCGCGTCGGGTTTTCGGGCGAGCTCGGCCAGGATCCGATCGTAGGCCCAGCCCTCGGCCGGTTCGAGTTCCTGGGAAGCGACCATCACATCGGCGACTGCGGAAAACTCGGCCGCGACCTCCGCCATCGCCATGAGGCAGGCGTCGAACCCGAGGAAGTCGAGGCGACCGATCCGGGAAGCCTCGATCCCTTCGCGCATCTCGGCGAGCGTGAGCCGATCGCCGCGACTCGAATCGTCCCAGGCGGCCCCCTGCAGGCCGCCGCCATGGTTCCAGATGACGAGCCCGTAACGCTCGGCGGGGAAGTTCGCCTCCGCCCAGTCCAGAAAGTCGGTGAGCGTTGCGGGATCGCCCGTGTTCCGCTCGCCGATCGAAACGAGCTCGGTGCCGACGATCCGCGGATCGCCGTCCGGCCGAACCGGGCCTATCCGCGTGTCGGTGAAATCGTTCGGCCCCCCGACGTACCAGGGGCTGCGATCGACCAGGGCCAAGAGGTTGACCGAGGAGGGCAGCGCCACCCGTTCCATCTCCGCCAGGTCGAGGAGCGCGTAGCGCTCGAGATCGTTGTCGGCCGCCATGTAGACGAGGATCGTCCAGCTCACCGGAGCGGGCCCGGGCCCGTCCGGTGCCGCGACCTCGATCACCGGCAGGAGCTCCGAGCGGATCGGCTGCAACCGATTGCCGGCGAGATCGCGGAGCGCCTTGCGTCCGACCTCGAGCGTGTAGCTGGCGCCCGGCTCGAGCGCCCGGTCGAGTCCGATCCGGACCGTGTCGCCCTCGATTCGGACCAGCTCGCCGTCGCGCGCGGCGATGCGGATCGTGCCGTTCTCCCCGACGAGCCGGATCGTGCCGGACCCGGCCCGCACCGCCTCGTCGAAACGGAGCAGGATCGGGTTCGCGAGCGTCGGCGAGCCGGAAGCAGGCACTTCGACCTCGAGCAGGACCGGCCCCCGCCGGTCGCGGGGCTCGCGGGCCCGGTCCTCGTCCGCGGCACCGGCCCGGAGCCACTCCCACGCCGAGCCACCGAAACGGGGTGGCTCGAAGGCATACGGCGCCGGGGCCCAGAGGTCGCCCCGGCTCGCCGCCTGCTCGTTCCGCTCCTCGAGGGGCCCCGCACCGCGCGGGGCGCGCCACCCGCCGGCCATGCCGCTGCTCCGAATACCGCCGGTGCTATCGTAAAAGGAGAATAGTAAACGAGTCGTTAAAATTTTTCGGAGCATCGGGCCCGCTGGGTCCGCCTTTGTGCGCTTGCCAGGCTCGCTACCGAGCCGGGGAGGGAGCCTGACCGTCGGGTTCGCCGAGATCGAAGCGATGGCGGTGGCACGCCACGGGCAGGCGGCCGTCGAGGCGTGCCTCACCACCCCGAGCCCGCCCGAGGTGCTCGCGGCCCTGGGCGAGAACCGCCATCTCTCGGAGATGGCCCGCCGGATCTTTCGCGCCGGGCTCCAGCACGAGCTCGTCGATCGGAAGTGGCCGGCCTTCGAGGAGGTGTTCGCGTGCTTCGACCCGGAGCGTTGCGCACGCCTGTCGGACGAGCGGATCGACAAGCTGCTCGCCGACCGCGGTCTCTTGCGCAACCTGCCCGAGCTGCGCGCGGTCCGCGCCAATGCGCGGGCGATCCTCGATCTCCGCGCCGAGGCCGGTGGGATCGGCCGCCGGATCGTCGAATGGTCAGAAAGCGAGATCGTCGGCCGGTGGGAGGAGACGTCCCGACGCTTCCAGCGGCTGGATGGCAACTCGGCGCCCCACTTCCTCGGGATTGTCGGCAAAGACACGTTCATCCCGACCGGATCCGTGGTTCGGGCGTTGCGGTATCGGGGAGTCCTCGAAGCCGAGCCGCACGCCCAGGGCCTCGAGCGGGGCGAGCACCCGACAGGCGGCCTCCGTGTCGTCGACGACCGCGGCCTCCGTGATCTCGAGAATCGGCCGGCGGTGGCGGGCCGGTTTCGTCGAGCGCGCTGTCGACGACGGCGCCGAGATCGCCACGCCGGATCTGTCGTGCCGAGACGTTGACCGCCACTGCGAGCGGAACGGGCCCCTTCCGCTCCCACTGGGCCGCCTGCCGGCAGGCGACACGCAGCGCCCAGGCACCGATCGGAGCGATCGGGCCGGTTTCCTCGGCGAGACGCACGAAATTGCCGGGGCCGACGAGGCCACGGCTCGGATGGCGCCAGCGCGAGAAGGCTTCGACACCGGTCACCCGGCCGTTGAGCAGGCGGACCGTCGGCTGATAGTGGAGCACGAACTCGTCGCGCTCGAGGGTCCGGCGCAGACCGCGCTCGAGCTTGAGCCGCTCGAGCGCGGCGGCATGGAGCTCCGGAGAGTAGAAGCCGAAGCCGCGGCCGCCCGTCGACTTGGTCCGGTACATCGCGATGTCCGCCCGGGCGAGCAGTTCCCCGGCCGTGGTCGCATCGCCGGGATCCAGGGCGATGCCGATGCTGACGGCCAGAATCACTTCCTGCCCCTCGACCGAGTAGGGCGCGGCGAGCGCCGCCGGGAGGGAAGCGGCGATCCGACCCGCGTCGAGCTCGCCGCGCACGGAATCGAGCAGGACTAAGAACTCGTCGCCGCCGAGCCGTCCGACCGTGTCGGTCGCGCGCAAGGGGGCCTGCATGCGGCGTGCCACCTCGATCAACAGCGCGTCGCCGGCGCCGTGGCCGAGGCCGTCGGTTACCATCTTGAAACGATCGAGGTCGACGAACAGCAGGGCGAGGCGGGTGCCGGCGCGGTCGGCCCGGGCCACCGCCCGATCCGACCGTTCCAACAGCAGTCGCCGGTTGGCGAGCCCGGTGAGCGCGTCGCGACCGGCGGCACGCGCCAGCTCGCGTGCGAGTTCGAGCTGGCGGGTCACGTTCGACAAGACGACCATGGTCTCGCGGGTACCGCCCGAGCCCAGACCGCGGAAGACCTTCTGCACCGTTCGCTCCTCGCCGTCAGACCGTACCAGCCGGACCAGTCGGCCATCGACCGGCGCGAGCTGCTCGAGCGCAAGCTCCCCCGAGTCCGCCTCCGGCTCCTCGCTCAGGCGCACCACTTCCTCGAGCGGCCGTCCGAGGAGCCGGTCGCGTCGCGTGCCCAAAAGTCGTTCGGCGGCGGGATTGGCGAACCGGACTCGCTGTCCGGGATCGCACGCGAGGACGGCATCGGCGATCGCATCGAGCATCAGAGCGTGTCGAGCCCGCATGTTCGCCTATCGGACCCGCACCCGGTGGGCCGCGGCGAGCCCGCGGCCGGAGGCGACCAGCAGCAGGGTGACGAGCGCCGCCACCGGCGAGAGCCACACCCCGGCCGTCAGCAGGAGGCCGCCCCTCGGGACCAGGAGGCCGAGGGCACCGGCCACCACGAGCCGGACCGAAAGCCGAGCGAACGCCGCGAGCGCGCCGGCGAGAGCCGCGACCGGCGCGCCCGGCGTCTGTCGGGTGAAGGCGAGTGGCGGGCCCAAGGGACCCTCGGGGCCCTGCGCCCGCGTCGCGACCCGCCACCGGTAGCTGCCCGGGCGGCAGCTCGACGGGCAGGGCCAGCGTCGGCTCGGCGACCTCAAGGAGATCGCCGGGCTGCGCCCCGTTCGCTGTGCCGTCCGGCAGCCAGAGTTCGACCGGTCCCGAGGCGGCCACGAGCTCGGCCGCCGCCGGCCGGACCTCGAGCCAAGCCACCGGAATGCGCAAAAGGGTTCCGGGCTCGAGCAAGTCGAGCCGGCCGATCCCGTTGTGCCGACCGAGCGCCAGCCGACGCCTCCGGTCGATCAGGAAGCGATCCGCGATCGTCCAGAGGCTGTCGCCGGGACGCACGCTGTAATACCAGTCGGTAGCGCCTGTTGGCGTCGCCAGAACGGTCGCGAGAAGACTGACCGCGCTCGGGGTGGTGCGCGAGGGCTGGCTCGGGGCCCTCCCGCCCCGACCATGCGTCCCTCCTGGAAATCGGCAAAATTTATGATTGCGATGCGATCCGCGTTTGTCGCTTTTCCGTCAAGAGGCGTCGACGGCGGCACGTTCACGCATTAGAAATGTTTTGCTTATGTTCCAGGAGAGCCGGTGCTCGAGGGACCCCGCCGCGGCCGCGGTGCCACCTGCAATCCGGCCGGTCGGTTCGAACCGACGGCGCGCGAGCCGTTCGACGACGGCTGGGGCTCCCTCGAGGAGCTGGCCGGCGCGCCGGCGCCGCCGACCGAAGTCCGGCCGGACGCCGCGCGCAGCGTGCTCACGACCAACGAGTCGCCCGACATCGGCTTCGATCGCTCGATCAACCCTTATCGGGGGTGCGAGCACGGCTGCATCTATTGTTATGCGCGGCCGAGCCACGCCTATCTCGGCCTCTCCCCGGGTCTCGACTTCGAAACGAAGATCTTCGCCAAGCACGATGCGGCCGAGTTGCTCCGGGCCGAGCTCGCCCGGCCCGGCTACCGGCCCGACGTGCTCGTGCTCGGCTCCAACACGGATGCCTACCAGCCGATCGAGCGCCGGCTCGGCATCACGCGGGAGGTGGTGGCACTCCTCCTCGAGACCCGTCACCCCTTCGCGATCACGACCAAGGGTGCTGGTATCTTGCGCGATCTCGATCTCTTGGCCGAGGCCGCCCGGTTCGGCATCGTCCGGGTCGACGTCACGGTGACGACTCTCGAGCCCGCGCTCGCCCGCACGATGGAGCCGCGCGCGGCGGCTCCCCGGCGCCGGCTCGAGGTGATCCGGGCCCTTGCCACCGCGGGTGTCCCGGTCGGCGCCAACCTTTCGCCCCTGATTCCGGGCCTCAACGACCACGAGATCGAGCGGGTGGCGAAAGCGGTCTCGGAGGCCGGCGCACGGCAGCTCGACTGGATCCTCGTGCGCTTGCCGCACGAGGTGAAGGATCTGTTCGCCGCCTGGCTCGAGACCCGCCTGCCGGAGCGGGCGGCCCGCGTCCTCTCGCTGATCCGCCAGTGCCGGGAGGGCCGGCTCAATGACCCGCGCTTCGGTCACCGCATGCGCGGCAGCGGGCCTTATGCCGACCTGCTCGGGCAACGGGTCGAAAAAGCGAGGCGCAGGTTCGGCCTCGACCGGCCGCCGCTACCCTTGCGCCGCGACCTCTTCCGCCCTCCGCGCGTCGACGGACAGCTGTCGCTTTTCTGACCCTGGCGTCTTCTCGGGGGACCCCGGCCTCAGGCGGCCGGGGCCACGGGCGGCAGCCGCTCGACCGCGAGATAGCCGAAGCCCTTCATGAGCCGGCGCTCGACGATCGCCTCGATCTCCGCCACCTGCTCGGGGGTGAAGTCCTTGCGCCAGCCGCCCGCCTCGCCGCGCCGGGTCTTGTAGGAGGCGGGGTTCGCCCGATCGGCCGCGCGCATCCGCCCGCCCGAGAGCCAGAACCGGTTCTGCGCCTCCATCGCCCGCATGTTCTCGAAGCTGCCGAAGCGCACCGCTTCGGCGATCTCCGCTTCGGTTCCGGGCGTGCCGATGAAGTCGAGGATGCGCGCGAGCGTGCCCTCGGTGTCGGATTTGAGATCCTCGAAGCGGACCACGAGGCATTGCGACAGGCGCGGAAGCTCGCGCGCCCAGCCGTTCATCCAGTCGATCACCTTGGAAAGCCCGGCCTCGTGGCGGACGACGAAGTCGTAGAGGTCGATGTCCCCTTCCGGATAGGCGTTGATCACTTTCTTGCGCGGCCGCATCCTGTACTTCCACTGATGATATTGCGAGACCGCGACATCGGCCGGGTGGCGCACCAGCAACACCACCTTCTTGTCGTAATAGTCGACCTTGCTGTCTGTGTGCCCCGTATAGTCCTTGAGGTAGTTGTCGTGGGTGAAGAAAATCTTCGGGATCCGACGATCGCGCAGATGGAAATTGTCGAAGCCGATGAGCGCCCGCTCGGAGAAGCCGTGGCGGTAGCCGTAGAAGCGCGAGAGCATGACGCGAAGCCAGGTCCGGCCGCTCTTGCCGAAAGAGACGATCGCGACGTCCGCCTGCTGCAGCTTCTGCCACTGCTCGCGGCCCCTGAGCCGACGCTCGATGCGGACCTTCTCCTCCCTCGGCAGCCAGAAGAGCGGGGCGAGCACCGCGGTGCGAACGACTTGCTTCCAGACCGCCGAGGCGGCGGGCTTGACGATAGCGATCGGGTTCAAGGGCCGAGGCTCCGCTCTGGTCTCTCGAGCCGCGGCTTGGTAGGCAGCGGGCGATCGGAGGGCAAGCCCCGTGCTCCAACGCCACGGGGCGCACGAAGGGGGAGGACGGATGCGTCGCGGATCGCTCCACGTCGCAGTCGCGGTAGCACTCGCATTGGGTTTCCTCCCACGGCTCGCCGCCGCTCAGGCGACCACGCTTCCCGAGCGCCTCGATCGTCCGGAGCGGATCACCGGTGACGCCAGGATCACCGATCGGGATCGCGAACGAGCCCGGCTCGCCTGCCGGCGCGAGGCCCAGCGCCAGAACTTTTCGGTGCAAGGTGTCAGCCCGCCGCGCGAGGTGGACGGCGGCCGCCTGCGGCTACGCATGGATCTTGAACGCCGCGACCGGCGCTGGCTCGGTACCTGCACCTACGACGCCAAGGGCCGGGTCGCCGATCTCGAGACCCGCCAGGTGGAGAGCGGCCGACCCGGCCGCCCTGGTCGGGGCGGCGACCGGCCAGGTCGGCCCGGAAGCTCGGCTTCGGCCAAACAGGTGCGCGACGCCTGCATCCGCGAGGTCACGCAGAACGCCCGCACCCAGCTCGTCGCGGCCGGCCGGGTCGAGAGGCGCTCGGGCGGGGCCTCGGTGATGCCGATGACGATCAATGTCGAAGGCATGGAGCGGCGAGTCCGCTGCTTCTACGACAACGCCACGGGCGCGGTGACCATCCGCTGAGCGGTGCGCGCTCGACCGACCGGAGCGGGGTCCGCGATGAGCGGAAAAGGCCAGAAGAGCGAAGCGGAACGCGACGAGGAGGCCCGCGACGCCTGCGTGCGCCTGGCACTCCAGAACGCCCGCCAGCAGCTCGTGAGCGTGGGCCCGATCGAGCGCACCCACCCCGACGTCACCCTCGTCCGCCTCCACCTCCTGGTCGAGAGCGGGCTGCCGCGCCGCTGCCGCTGCTATTTCGACCACCGCACCAAGCTCGCCAACATCGTGGATTGAGCGGGTGCCGGGGCGATGCTCGGCGCCCTGCGGATCGGCACCTCGGGCTGGAGCTATCCGGCCTGGCGCGAGCGGTTGTATCCGAAAGGACTCGCCGCTGGCCGCTGGCTCGAGCACTACGCCACACGGTTCGACGCGGTCGAGCTCAATGCGAGCTTCTATCGGTTGCCGAAGCGCGAGCAGGTCGCGCACTGGGCCGCGGTCACACCCCCGCACTTCCGCTTCGCGGTCAAGGCTTGGCGGGCCTTGACCCATCTCCATCGCCTCGAGCCGCTGCCGGATCTGCTCGAGGTGTTCCTCGCTCGAATCGAGCCCTTCGGCGACAAGCTCGGCCCCGTGCTCTTCCAGTGCCCGCCCCGCTTTCCGGCCGATCCGGCACGGCTCGAAGCCTTTCTGGCGATCCTCCCCGAGGGCCTGAAGCCGGCCTTCGAGTTCCGCGACCCCTCCTGGCACGGCGAGGAGATCGCCGAGATCCTGGAGCGCCGGTGCGCCGCCTTCGTGACCTTCGAGCTCGCATCCCTGCGCTCGCCGCGGCGGGTGACGGGCGGCCTGCTCTATCTGCGCCTCCATGGCCACCGCTACCGCTACGCCGGGGCTTACGGGCCCGCGCTCCTGGCCGATTGGGCGCGTTGGATCGAGGCCGAGCGGGCGAAGGGAGCAGAGGCCTGGGTGTTCTTCGACAATACCGACCTCGAGGCGGCGGCGGTCGAGGACGCCCGCACGCTGCAGGGGCTGCTCGGGGTGGAGCCCATTCGAGCGGTGACCTGCGGCGACGTGCCGCGGAGCGCCGCCGAAGGTCGGTAGCCCTCGGGTATGATGAGCGATGGAGGCGGCCGCGGTCCTCGGTACAATGGCACTGTTGTCGGGAGGACAGTCGTGGCCCCGAGATTCGGATCTTTCGCCCTGACCTTCGTCTGCGCGGCGTCGCTGTTGGCGACCGCGATTCCGCCCGCGCTCGCTGAAGCAGCGCCGTCCGCCGCGGCGACCGACGAGACGGCGGGCGGCGAGCAGCAGCGGAAGCTCGCGCTCGAGGCGGCGCGGGAACTCGTCGCCTCGGTCGCCCTCTACCCCGACCCGATCCTGGGAGCCGTGCTCGAGGCCGCGACCACGCCGCTCGATGTGGTCGAGGCCGAGCGGTTCCTGGCCAAGCGCGAGAAGGATCCGAGCCTGCAGCCCGATGCCGACTGGAGCCCGGCGATCGTTGCGCTCTTGAACCATCCCGATCTGTTGCGGCGGATGAGCGAGGATCTCGATTGGACCCGAACGCTCGGGGCGGCGGTGGTCGAGGATCTGCCGGTCGTCCAAGAAGCGATCCAGGACATCCGTCGCGGGGCGCTGGCGTTGAGGCTGCTGGCCGACACCGAGTTCCAAAGGATCGTGCAGGAGGAGGGCGTGATCGCGATCGAGCCGGTCGATCCCGAACTCGTCCGCCTGCCGGTCTACGATGCCGAGCAGCTCCTGGCCGCGCTGCCGAAGGCGCCCGCGGGCGAGCCGGCGCTCGCCGCCGCGCCAGCGGCTGCGGCGGCGGCCGAACCGGCGGCGTTGCCGGCGAGCGAGCCCGAGCCGCCCTTGCCGCGTCCCAAGCCCGAACCACCGCCTGCGCTCGTGGAGCCGGCCCCGCCGCTTCCCGCCTACGTCCCACCGGCTGCTTCCTACGCGCCGCCCGCGGTTCACGAGCCCTACCCGGCCGTGCCGGCGGCACCGCCGCCCACCGTCAGCTACGCCGAGCCGCAGCGCAGCTTCTGGTCGGATGCGGCGATCTTCGCCGGCGGGGCGGCGCTCGGCGGCGTGCTGGGTTACATCCTGGCGGACCGCGACGACGACAAGAAGGTCGTCAAGAAATACTACTATTACGGCGACCGCCGCCGGCCGCCCGGCTGGTGGGACGATCGGATCGACTGGCGCGACCGCCGCCCCGGCGCCCGGGTCATCAAGGCCGACAAGATCGTCATCAAGGACAGCAACGTCGTCGTCACCGGCAACGACATTGTCGTCCGCGAGCTGCGCGACCGGCGGGGCGAGCTCGTCCGCATCGCCCGCCCGGGTGATCTGCCGCCCGAGCGCTGGCACGACTGGCAGCGCGAACGCCGGCGCGAACGGGCCGAGCGGATCGCCATCACGCGTCGACCCGAGGGCGAGGAGCGCCCGACGATCACCGTCCTGCCCGCCCGCGAGACCGGGCGCGGCGAGGTTAAAGAGGAGCGGCGGCGCGAGGAGGGGCAGCGGATCAGCGTCCTGCCGCCTCGCGAACAACGAGCCGAGGAGCGGGCCCAGCGGCGCGCGGAGCGGCGCGAGGAACGCCGCGAACAGCGGCATCGGGCGGAAACGACCAGGACCGGGCCCCTCGTCCCGGCGCTGCCGCCGCCGAGCGGGGCGGGGACCGACCCTTCCGGCGGCGAGCGCAAAGCCGTTCGCGCCGGCGAGGAGCAGCGCCGGCTCGAGCGGCTGCGGGCACGCGAGGAGGCGGCCGCGGCCGAACGGCAGGCACGCGAACAGCGCCGCCAGGAGCAGCTCCGCGCGCAAGAGGCCCAGCGGCTGCGCGCCGAGGCGCAGGCGCGCGAGGAGCGCCGCCGGGCGATCGAGCAACAGCGGCTCGAGCGCGCCCGGGCGGCCGAGCTCGCCCGCGCGCAAGAGATGCAGCGTCGCCAGGCGGAAGAGCAGGCCAGGCTCTTGCGCCGGCAACAACGCGAAGCACAGCAGCTGGGGCACCGCCGAGAGCGCGCGAGCGAGGGCGGCCGGCGCATCGAGCAGCGGGGCGGCGGCCAGGGCCAGGAGGGCAAGAAGAAGCGTCTCTGGGAAGAGGGCTGAGCCCGGGGCGGCCGCGACGGCTTCCGGACGGCTCGCCCTTCGCCCAGGATCGGGCCGTCGTGCGGATGGAGACGGCCCCTTGGTCCACGACCTCCTGATCCTGCTTTCCTGTCAGCTCGCCGGCGAAGCGTCGGTCTTTTTCCTCGAGCTCCCGGTGCCGGGGCCCGTGATCGGCTTCCTTCTCCTCTTCTCGATCTGTCTGGTACGCGGCCGGATCCCGGCCGGCCTCGAGACCACCGCGCCGGTGCTCCTCTCCCACCTCTCGCTCCTGTTCGTGCCGGCCGGGGTCGGCGTGATCCTCCATCTCTCCCGCATCGTCGAGGAATGGCCGGCGATCCTGGCTGCTCTCCTCCTGTCGACCTGGCTCGCGGTCGCGGTCACCGGGCTCGTCCTCGCCCGCCTGCTGCCGAACGCCGCGAGCGCGCCGCGATGAGCCCCGAGCGGCTCTCGGCCTTCTGGGTCTATCTCCAGACCGGGCCCTTGTTCTGGCTCACCCTCACCCTCGCGGCCTACGCGCTCGCGCACGCGCTCGCGCGCCGCGCCCGCTTCCACCCGCTCGTCAACCCGGTGGCGATCGCGGTGGCGCTCCTGGTGGCCGTCCTGAGCCTGACCGGAACACCCTATGCCCGCTATTTCGAGGGCGCCCAGTTCGTCCACTTTCTGTTGGGACCGGCGACCGTCGCGCTCGCCGTACCGCTCTGGCGTCACCGCGAGGCGGTGCGGGCGGCGCTCCTGCCGATGGCGGTGGCCCTTCTCGTCGGCGCCGCCACCGCCGTCCTGAGTGCCGTGGCGATCGCCTGGGCGCTCGGAGCGAGCCGGGCAACCATGGCTTCGCTGGCGCCCAAATCCGTCACCACCCCGATCGCCATGGCGGTCGCCGAGCAGCTCGGCGGCCTGCCCTCCTTGACCGCCGTGCTCGTGATCGCGACCGGTATCCTGGGTGCCATGACCGCGGGCCCGCTCCTCGATCTCTTCCGCGTGCGCGAGCCGCGCGCCCGCGGTTTCGCGATCGGCCTCGCCGCGCACGGCATCGGCACCGCCCGCGCCTTCCAAGAGGGCCAGCTCGTCGGCACCTTCGCCGGCATCGCCATGGCCACCAACGGCGTCGTCACCGCCATCTTGGCGCCGCTGCTCCTGGGCTGGCTGCGCTGAGGCCCGGGCTCAGGCGGGGCGGGTGACCCGCCGCAGCGTCAGGTTGATCCGCCCGCCGCCCGGCACGAGGTCGGAGGTGGCGGCGAGGATCCGGTCGATGCCGTGATAGGCGTGCCGGCTCGCCCCGGCGAGCAGCACGACGTCACCGCTCTCGAGCCGCAGCGAGACCGTGGGTCCCCGCCGGGCGAGCCCGCCCAGCCGGAAGATCGCGGCGTCCCCGAGCGAGACCGAGAGGACCGGCAGCTCTTGCGCCTCTTCGTCTTCGTCGCGATGCAGGCCCATCTTGGCGCCGACCCGGTAGAGATTGACGAGGCAGCATTCGGGTTCGGGGCTGCCGACGAGCGCGCGCCAGAGGGCCCGCAGCCGCTCGGGGATCGGCGGCCAGGGCCGGCCGGTGAAGGGGTGCGTCGGCTGGTAGCGATAGCCACGGACGTCGCTCACCCAGCCGAGCGGCCCCATGTTCGCCATGCGCACGGAGAAGGGTCGCCCGGTGCGCGGCATGGTGGGCCGGAACCAGAAGTCCGGCTCGACCAGTGTCCAGACCTCGGCCAGGAGTGCCGCCTGAGCGGCCCGATCGAGGAAGCCCGGGAGATGCCGGAACCCCTCGGGCGGGACCGCGTCCGAAGCTGCCGACCCGGAGCCGCTCATGAACCTGCTGCTCGCCACCCTCGATCTCGCCGGGGTCTTCGTCTTCGCGGTGTCCGGTGCCCTGACCGCCTCGCGCAAGGAGCTCGACATCGTGGGCTTCGCCTTCGTCGCGACCGTGACCGGCCTCGGCGGCGGCACGCTGCGCGATCTGCTGCTCGACGTGGGGCCGGTCTTCTGGATCCACAAGCCCCACTATCTCCTCGTGACCACGCTCGCAGCCCTGCTCGTCTTCTTCGGCGCGCACCGGGTGGAGGTCCGCTACCGGCTGCTGCTCTGGGCCGACGCGCTCGGGCTCGCGCTCTTCTGCGTGGTCGGCGCGCGGATCGCCCGCGACGCCGGCGCGCCCTTCCCGGTCGCGGTGCTGATGGGCATGACCAGCGCCGTCATGGGCGGGCTCTTGCGCGACATCATCTGCAACGAGCTGCCGCTCGTGCTCCGGCGCGAGCTCTACTGGACGCCGGCGCTCTTGGGGGCCGTGGTCGCGATCGGGCTCGACGGGCTCGGCCTGCCGCCGGCCGCGGGCGGGCTCGCGGGCTTCGCCGCGGCCTTCGCGCTGCGCGCCACGGCCCTGCTGTTCGATCTGGCGCTGCCCGCCTACAAGCCGCGGCCCGGCCGGCCCTGGGGTCGCGAGGTGCCGGCCTCGGCCTTGCGGCCCGGCGCCGAGCCGCCCGCGGAACGATGAGGGGTGGTACGCCGGCTCAGAGATCCTCGAGCCGGCTCGCAGGCACGAGCTTCCAGATCGAGCGCACCTGCCCGTTCGCGACCAGAACGCGATAGACCTCGTCGTTGGCCTGCTGGATGCGGGCCACCGCCTCGGCCGGCGCCAAGCCCAGAAGACTGCCCAGGATCAACGGCGTGACCCCGCCGTGGCTCACGATCACGATCGGGCCCGCGGGCGTGCCGGCCAGAATCTCGCGCACGGTCTTTGCCACTCGCGCCGCCTGGCTCGACAGCGATTCGCCGCCGTCGAGCGCGTCCTCGGGATCCCGCGAGCGCCGCTTGAACGCTTCGAGCTCGTCGGCCGACGCTTTGCTCTCGTCCATGCCCTCGAAGCGGCCGAAGCTGCGCTCGTTGAGCCCGGCCAGAGGCTCGCTCGGCCGACCGGGGAAGGCGATCGCCGCGGTCTCGCGGGCGCGCGCGAGGGCGCTCGTGACGATTCGCGCGGGCTCGAGCCCGGAAAGTGCGGCACCCAGTGCGGCCGCTTGCTCGCGGCCCTTTGCGTTCAACGGATTGTCGGTCGAGCCCTGGATCCGCTTGGCGAGGTTCCAATCGGTCTGGCCGTGACGGGCGAGGTAGAGCTCGACCGGCCGCGCCTCGGCGCCGGCCCGGCGCGCGAGCGAGGGTGCGGCGGCGAGCAGGGCGGCCGAGGTTACGAGCCAGCAGCGGCGGGTGGGCACGGACGGTTCTCCTCCGGTTGGGCGTGCCGCGGCGAATAGCCGCGCCCCGCGACGGCCGTGTGACGGCTGGTTCTGCCGATTCTGCCCGCAGCCGCAGCGCATTGGGCCCGCGTCGGCCGTGCGCGTCCGAGCTTGCCGCCCCTCGCGGGCGGCTCTCGCGGGCGATCGCGCATACGTTGATGCTCGGTGGTCACGCCCCGGGGCTTGGCAGCCTCGTGCGGCGGATTCCAGAATGACGAACCGTCGACAGAGACGGGGCGCGGTCGCGCGGTGGCGGTTCGGGTGGTGATCCGCGGGCGCGTCCAGGGCGTGGGGTTCCGCGCCTGGACGGTCCACAGGGCGCGGGAGCTGGGCGTGCGCGGTTGGGTCCGCAACCGCCGCGA
>CALBAK010000109.1 GCA_937926445.1 uncultured Alphaproteobacteria bacterium | reverse complement strand
GGAGCGGCCTCCCCCCAGAGCCGTTCCCGGACGCACCAGAGCTCGCGGCCGTCCTCGAGCCGCACGCGGAAGAAGTCGCGCGGCCGTGCCCCGGCGTCTTCCGGGCGCCACCATTCGGGCAGGATGCGCTCGGGACCCGAGGCCGCGATCACCCGCCCGGCGATCGGCCCGTCGAGGCGCAGCGGCGGCCCGTCCGGCACGAGCGCCAGGGCTCGAACGGGAAGCGGCCGCTCGAAGAAGCGCAAGGGCCGGAGCGGGCTCGCGACCCAGGGGCCGGGTGTGGGATCGACCCCGGCCGAGCACCAGCGCACCGCCCGCTCCGGCACGTGCGTGGCCACGGGCTCGGGACGGAGCACACGATCGGCGCCGAGCCGTGCTGCGAGCCGGTCGATCAAGACGGCGACCGCCCGTGCGTCCGCCCCGCCACCGAGCTCGGGCTGCTCGGCCGAAAGCGCCACCGTCGCGACCGCCTCGAGAATCGCGAGCTCGACCCCGAAACCGAGCTCGAGCCCGTCGAGGCGGTGGCGGAACAGGCGGAGGAGGTGATCGGGGTCGCGGCTCGGCCGGGAGGTCCCGACCTCGAGCCGGGCGATCGGCCCGTCGATCCGGTGGAGGCCGAGGGCGAGGCGGAGCGCCCCCTGCCCCGCCCGCTCGAGCGCGCCGCAGAGATCGCGCACGAGCTTCGCGCAGGCGAGCTCGATGCCGACACGGGTGGCGATCGGCTCGGTCCGGGCGATCCGGGCCGAGAAGCGGGCCGGCTCGGCGAGCGGGGTGAAGGGCGCCTCTGCCGGTCCTTCGAGCAGGTCGAGCCGGCTCGCGAGCTCGAGACCGAAGCGGCGGGCCAGCGCGGAACGCGGCAGGCGGCGCAGATCGGCGATCGTCCGCAAGCCGAGCCGGCGCAGGCTCGCGACCAGGTCCTCCTCGAGCCCGAGCGCCACGACCGGGAGAGGATCGAGCGCCCGCGGATCCGGCAGGACCCCGCCCGGGCCGAAACGGGCCCAGATCCGCGCCGAAAGCCGCCGGTCGGCGAGGGCCGCGCGATGCTCGAGGCCGAGCTTCGCGAAGGCGGCGTCGACCGCGGCCAGGAGCCCCGCCTCCCCGCCCCAGAGGTGGGCGCAGCCGAGCACGTCGAGCATCAGCCCCTCGGTGCCGTCGACCGCGACCCGAGGGCTCCAGCGCGTGCACCAGAGGGCGAGAGCTTCGAGCGCCCGGGCGTCCGCCTCGGGGGCGGCGGGCAGCACGCGCAGCTTCGGGCAGGCGGCCCGCGCATCGGTGAGAAGGAGGCCGGGGGCAAGCCGCCGTGCCTCGGCCGCCGGGTTCACCGCGAAAAGGCGCTGCCCGCCCGGAGCGGGTGCGACGAGCGCGAGCGGCTCAGCCTCGGGCCAGGGTGCGCCGTTGCGCCGAGCCAGGTGCTGCAGCCGCTGGATCGGCCAACGCGGCAAGAGGATGGAGAGCCAGCGTCCGCTCATCGACCCGCACCTCCACGAAGCCTTCCGCTCCGTTCCTCGCCCGCCGTAGCTCGAGCCGCAGCCGGGGCGGCCCCTCGCCCACCGGCAGGGAGGCCGCCCACCAGCGGGTCGAGGCGGCACTCGGGTTCGAGTCGGCGGCCGGGCGCAGCAGGAGCCCGAGCCCGCCGCCGCGCTCGACCGCGAGCTGGAGGCGGCGGGTGAGACCGAGACCGGCCCGGGCGAGCTCGGCCACCACGACCGAGGCGGCCGGCGAGGCGAGCGCCTCTTCGACCGCGCCGGCGAGCGCCGTCGCGTCGGGAGCGCGCACGAGCAGGAGCCGACCGGGATCGATTCCGCGGGCGGCGAGCCCGGGCGGCCAGGGAACGCCGCGGGTGCGCACCCCGGCCTCGTCCAGGCACCAGACGAGCAGGCCCGGCCGGTCGAGCGCGGCTTTCGCGATCGCGAGCGCGAAGAGCGTGGCGGCGGGCCCGGCGAGCTCGTGCAGCGCGGCGCGGGCGAGCCCGTCCTCGCCCGGCAGCCGGTCGAGGGCAGGGCCGAGCCGGACGGGCGGCATCGCGAGGCCCGCGCCCCGGCCCTCGAGGGCGCGGATGCGGGCGCGCAGGGCGGCGAGCCGTCCGGCGCGGTCGGTGGGGAGCGGCGCTTCGTTCATGCTTCGTTCTTAGTTCTGTTTTTGTTCTGGAGCAAGGGCTGCCCCACCCTCGACCGTCGGGCGACGGGCCGAAGCGCGCACAGCCCGTGCCGGAACGGTGTCCTTCGGCTCAGCCCGCGGGTGGGTGCCGGCCGAGCCCGCTGCGGGCGAGGGCCAGGACGCTCGCGAGGAACGCGCCGTCGAAGAGCCGCAGCGCCCCTACGAAGGCGAGCGCCCCGCCCCCCACCTCGACCGCGAGTCGGGCCGCGGGCGGCAGACCGGCGGTGGCGAATCGTCCCAGGAGGAGGAGGACGAGCGCCATCGCCCCGGTCGCCGCGAAACAGGGTACGAGGTCGCTCGCCAGGGTCCGGAGGGCGAGCCCGAGGCGTCCGGCCAGGAGACCCGCGACCGCGCGCAGGCAGACGAACTGGACCAGGACCCGGGCCGAAAGCGCCGGCAAGAGCCCCACAGGCGCGAGCGCCGCGGTGGCGGCCGCTGCCGGCCCGAGCGCGAGCGCGTTGGTCGCGAGGGCACTCTTGGGGTGGCCCGCGGCGATCAGAACCTGGCCCGCGACCGAGGCGAGGGCGACCGCGAGCCCCGACAGTGCCAGCATCCGCAATACCGGCACCGCCTCTCGCCAACCCTCGCCAAGGAGCACGGCGATCAGCGGTTCGGCCACGAGCGCCGTGCCGAGGAAGGCCGGCAAACAGATCAGGACGGCGAGCTTGAGCGTCCGGCGCGCCGCCCGGATCTGCGGCTCGCGCTCGTCCTGCAACCGCGCCAGAACCGGCAGCGAGAGGTCGCCGATCGAGCCACCCGTGAGCATCGAGAGGGACTGGACGAGCCGCTCGCCCACGTAGAAATGGCCGACCGACGCGGCCGGCAAGAAGACGCCGAGGACGAGGCTCGCCGCACTCGCCGCGGCGTTCGGCAGCGCCTGGCCCATGACCGGCACCGCCACGACCGAGAGCTCCCGGAGTTCGGCTCGCCCGAACCGGGCGCGGGGCCGGTGGCCGCTCGCGACGAGGACGGTGGTCACGCTGACGGCCGCGTTCACGAGCTGGACGGCGACCAGTGCCCAGGCCCCGGATCCTCCGAGCGCCAGCGCGATGCCCACGAAGTAGGAGAGCGTGGTGGCGAGCAGGGCCCGAAGGGCGAGGCCCCGATAGTCGAGCCGGCGCCTCAGTAAACCTGCGCAGACATAGGTCACGGCATGAACCAGACAGACGGGTGCGAGCGCCCAGAGGATCGGCGCGAGATCGGGCTTGTCGGCGAGTCCCGCGACGACCGGTGCCGCCAGCGCGACCAGCAGGGCGGCGAGGAGACCGATGGCGAGGTTGGCCCAGAGCGCGGTGTGGAGATGTCGCTCGGTCGGCCTCGGATGTTGGATGATCGCCTCGGCGAGACCGAAACGGACGGCCAGCATCGCGAGCGTCACGGTCACCGTGCCGATCGCCACGAGACCGAAGTCGGCGGGACCGAGCAGACGGGCCATGACGAGAGTGAAGAGGAAGGTCAGCCCCTCGCCGCCTGTGATCTCGATCACCCGCCAGAGGGCGCTGCGCGCCACCACGGCGCTACCGACCGGCAGCGGTACCGCACCGATGCCCTCGCCCACCGGTCGTGACCACTCGCCTCTCGGCATCAATCCCGACCGGCCCGGGCGGAGCCTCTGCCCGAAGCCGCTCCCCCGGGGCTGGGGATCACCCCGCCGATCCGCCGGCGGCATCCGGCGCGTGCGCCGGGAGCGCTCTGCCGCCCGCCCGGCGCCGCTCGCGGGCCGCGGCGTAGACCGCGACGGTCCGCCGAGCGATCTCGTCCCAACTCGGGACAGCTCTGCGCAGCTCGGCCATCGCCCGCGCGAGTGGGACGAGCTGTTCGGGTCGTTCGGCGAGGTCTGCCAGCAGCCGGGCGAGCGCCTCGACGTCCTCGGGCGGGAACAGGATCCCTCCACGGCCTCCGCCGAACAGCTCGGCGAAGCTCGGGATCGCGCTCGCCACTACCGGACGTCCGGCGGCGATCGCCCCCATCGCGACCCCGCTCGCGTCGATCAGTCGGTAGGGCAGCAGCAGGGCGTCGGCCCGCGCCACCAGTCGCGCGACCTCCGCGTCGGCCACGTAACCGGGCCGCAGTTCGACCGTCTCGGCCAGTCCCTCGCGGGCGATCAGCTCGCGCATCGGGGTCAGATCCATGAAAACTCGGCCGGCGATCGTCACCCTCAGCCGCGCACGCTGCCGCGGCTGCAGCCGAGCCAGGGCCGCGAGCAAGATGTCGACACCCTTGTACGGCTTGATGGCGCCGAACATCAGGAGTTCGAGCGGTCGATCGTGCGTGATCGGTCGCGGTGGTGTGGCCGTACCGAGGTCGATCGGGCCGCTCGGGACGTGGTGGACGCGCTCGGGCGCGTGGCCGGCGGCGAGCATCCGCTCGCGGGCCTCCGCGGTGTGGACGATCAGCGCGTCGACCGATGCCAGGAAGCGGTCGAGGCCCCAGACCACGGGCCCGCCCCGCGTACCGTTGTAGGGCCGCGAATCGTGGACCGTGAACACCACCGGTACACCGCGCCGGGTGAACCGCTCGACGAGCCGTCGGTCGAGAAGCGGCAAGGGAGCCCATTGGATGTGGAGAACGTGGATCCCCTCGCGCTCCAGGGAGCGTGCCATGGCGGCGAGCTGCGGGCCGTGCTCCAGTCCCTTGACCAGCGACACCAGCGCCTCCGGGAGCGCGCGACCCAGCCGCCCGTTCCCCAGAGAGTAGAAATGCCGGACCTTCGCGATGGCCGGATCGGCCGGCGGTCGGCCGCTCATGCCCCAGAGCCTGACCCGGCAGCCGATCTCGGCGAGCCCGCGGGCAAGGGCCTCGTCATAGGGTGGGGTGAAGTCGCCGGGATCGACCAGGGCGACCCGCAGCCCGTCGCCTGCGCGATCGGCACTCGGTCTCGAGTCACCGCTCTGCGGGCGGGTCGGGCTCTCGACGAGCATCCTCGGCACCTCGGCGACGACCGGCTCGGACGGCGAAATTGGTCTCTGCCCGGTCGACACGACGACGATCGACGCACGTGTCTAGTCTTACGCGCCCGGCGGGCGAAGCTGTCAAGCCGGAGCGTCGCCGACACCCGCGCGGCGAGTGCGGCGGCATCGGCAGGGCGCGCCGGGCCGGTCCGGGCGGAGCCTTGCGCGCGAAGGTCGAGCGCACGACTATCGATCGGGACCAACGGACCGGAGCCGGCGCCGTGCCCGATCTCGCCCGACGCATCGCGCAAGGCGCGGGCCGCGAGCCCGCCGATCTCGTGATCCGCGACGTCCGCCTGCTCGACCTGGTCACGGGCGTGCTCCTGCCTTCCGACATCGCGATCGCGGGCGATCGGATCGTCGGCACCCTCGAGCGCTACGAGGGGAAGCGGGTGATCGAGGGGCGCGGCCGGATCGCCGTGCCCGGCTTCGTCGACGCGCATCTCCACGTCGAATCCTCGCTCGTCACCCCGGGCGAGCTCGAGCGCTGTGTGCTGCCGCGCGGCGTCACCACCCTGGTCTGCGATCCGCACGAGATCGCCAACGTCCTCGGCGTGGAGGGGATCCGCTGGATCCTGGACTGGGCCTCGGTCCTGGCCCTCGATCTGCGCGTCCAGCTCTCTTCCTGCGTGCCGGCCACGGCCTTCGAGACGGCCGGTTCCCGGCTCGAGGCCGAGGATCTCGTGCCGCTCCTCGGCCATTCCAAGGTGCTAGGGCTCGCCGAGGTCATGAACTTCCCGGGCGTCCTCGCGGGCGATCCGGGCCTTCTGGCCAAGCTCGAGGCCTTCGCCGGCCGCCCGATCGACGGCCACTGCCCGCTCCTTTCCGGCAAGGCGCTCTGCGGCTACGCCGCCGCAGGCATACGCACCGAGCACGAGGCGACCGGCCGCGAGGAAGCGCTCGAGAAGCTCAGGAAGGGCTTTCGGGTGCTGATCCGCGAGGGCTCGGTCTCGAAGGACCTGCACGCCCTGGCCCCCCTCGTCTCGGCCGACACCTCACCCTTTCTCGCCTTCTGCACCGACGATCGCAACCCGCTCGACATCGAGGAAGAGGGCCATCTCGACTTCCTGATCCGCGAGGCGATTCGCGCGGGTGCACCGGCGCACCACGTCTATCGGGTGGCGAGCTGGTCGGGGGCGCAGGCCTTCGGCCTCGCCGACCGCGGCTTCCTCGCTCCCGGCCGACGGGCCGACATCGTGCTGCTCGACGATCTCGAGCGGTGCGCGGTTTCGGAGGTCGTCGTGGGCGGCAGGCCGGCGGCCGAAGCGCTCGCCGACCGCCCGGGCGGCCCGCCGCCGGTCGGCCGGGGGAGCGTGCGGATCCAGCGGCTCGAGGCGATCGACTTCCGCATACCGGCGCCGACCGCGACGGGCGTTCCGGTGATCGGCGTGATCCCGGGCAAGATCGTCACCGAGCGGCTCGAGGCTGCCCCGGCGCGCCGCGACGGCCTCCTTCTGGCCGATCCCGGCCGCGATCTAGCCAAGGTCGCGGTGATCGAGCGGCATGGCAAGAACGGCAACATCGGCAGAGGCTTCGTTGCCGGCTTCGGCCTGCGCTCGGGCGCGATCGCGAGCTCGGTCGGGCACGACAGCCACAATCTCACGGTCGTGGGCGTCGAGGATGCGGCGATGGCGCTGGCGGCGAACCGAGTGGCCGAGCTCGAGGGCGGCTTCGTGGTGGCCAGCGCCGAGCGAGTGCTCGCCGAGCTCGCCCTGCCGATCGCGGGCCTCCTCACCGATCGGCCCTTCCCGGAGGTCACCGCCGCTCTGCGGCGGCTGCGAGCCGCGGCGCGAGCACTCGGTTGCACGCTGCCCGAGCCGTTCCTCCAAGTGGCCTTCCTGCCTCTGCCCGTGATCCCGCACCTCAAGATCACGGATCTCGGCCTCTTCGACGTCGATCGCTTCGCCCTCGTCGAACTCGCTTGAGCCGCACGCTCAACGGAAATACACGGGATCGCGAAGGTCCGGGTAGAGGTGCGCTACCCATTCGCCGTAGCCGTTGAAGATCTTCGTCGGGATCTTCTCGCTCTCGCCGAGTAACTGCTCCATCCGCTGGCTCCAACGGGGGTGCGGCACGTCCGGGTTGACGTTGGCCCAGAACCCGTATTCGTGGTCGGCGATCTCTTCCCAGAAGGTCTTCGGTCGGTTCTCGACGAAGCGGAACGCGACGATTGATTTGATGCTCTTGAAGCCGTACTTCCACGGCACGGCGAGCCGGATCGGCGCGCCCATCGAGTTCGGCAGGGGCTTGCCGTAGACCCCGGTCACGAGGAAGGCGAGCTCGTGCGTCGCCTCGGCGATCGTGAGCGCCTCGGTATAGGGCCAGGGGTACCAAAAGGCGCGCTGGCCCGGGGCCGTGCGGGCATCGAGGAAGGTCTGCATCACGAGATACTTGGCCGAGCCGAGCGGGCGGGCGCGGGCGACGAGCTCGGCCAGAGGAAAGCCGGACCAAGGCACCACCATCGACCAGGCCTCCACACAGCGGTGCCGATAGATCCGCTCCTCGAGGGCGACCTTCGCGAGGAGATCGTCGATGTCGAAGGTCTGCTCGCGTTCGACGAGACCCTCGATCCGAATGGTCCAGGGCCGCGTTTTCAAAGCTTCGGCCGCCTTCGCGATCTGCTTGTGCGAGCCGAACTCGTAGAAATTGTTGTAGGTCGTGGCGAGCTTCTCGTCGGTGAGTTTGCGGTCGTCGACCGTCCAGATCGGGACGCGCGGTACGGCACCGGTCCCGGTTCGGGGTACCAGCGCAGCACCGCCGAGCGCGGAAAGACCGGTCAAGACCGCTCGACGGCCGAAGACGAGCGCTTCCGGAGTGACGAGCCGCTCGGGGAGCTGCCAGGGCCGGCTGGGCAACGGGCTGGGCATGGAAGAGCCTCGGCTTGCCTTTCTCGAGCGGCAAGATAGGGCGGTGAAGAGGGCGCGTCCCGCCCCCCTCACGATTCCGCTGCTGTGGCGGGCGCTCGCCGCAGCTGAACCACGATCACGAATACGAGAACTGCGAGGCCCAGGGCCTCGGTGAGCCTTTCGGTGCTCACTAGCAAGAGCGCGGCGAGGCCGAGTGCGACCCGCTCCGGCAGCGAGCAGGCCCGCAAGAGCTGTCCCGCGAGCGAGGCCGCGAGCGCGAGAACGCCCAGGAGCGCGGTGCCGATCGCCACCACCACGCGCCACGGCTCGCCGATCAGAAGCAGTTCGGACTGGTAGACGAAGAGAAAGGGAACGAGGAAGCCGGCGGCACCGAGGCGGACGGCCGAAAGCCCTGTGGCCCAGACCTCGCTCCTGGCGAGACCGGCGGCGGCGTAGACCGCGAGCGCCACAGGCGGCGTGATCGCCGAGAGAATCGCGAAATAGAACGCGAACATGTGCGCAGCCGGAGTGGCAACACCGAGCTTGACCAGGGCCGGAACGAGGAGCGCCACCATGACGATGTAAGCGGGGGTGGTGGGCATCCCCATGCCGAGCACGATCCCCGCCACCATGGTGACCAGAAGCGCGAGCACGAGGCTGTTCTGCGCGAGGGTCACGAGGAGCGCGGTCAAGCCGATACCGAGTCCGGTGAGCGCGATCGTGCCGATCACGATCCCGGCGCAGGCGCAGGCGAGGGCCACGGGGATCGCGTTACGAGCCCCGTCCTCGAGCGCATCCATGATCGTGTCGAAGCCGAGTCCGGTCCGCGTCTCGCGGCGCAGGAGTGCGACCGGGAAGCAAGCCAGGAGCCCGACGAGCGCGGCTCGGGGTGCGCTGTAGCCGGAAAGCAGGGTCCCGAGGAGAAGCGCGATCGGCAGGAACAGATGGCCCCGCTCGCGGAGAACGGCCGAAAGTTTCGGCACCTCGGCTGCCGGCAGGCCGGCGAGCCCTGCCCGCTGCGCCTCGAGATGCACGGCCGCAAAGGCGGCGAGGTAGAAGAGGAGCGCTGGTACGAGCGCCCAGATCGTCACCTGTAGGTAGGACACGCCCAGGAACTCGGCCATCACGAAGGCCGCGGCTCCCATCACCGGCGGCATGATCTGCCCCCCGGTCGAGGCCACCGCCTCCACCGCCGCGGCGAAGGCCGGCCGGAAGCCGGTCCGCTTCATGAGCGGGATGGTGATCTGACCCGTCACCATGACGTTGGCGACGGCGCTGCCCGAGACCGTGCCGAACAGCGAGGAGGAGAGCACCGCGACCTTGCCGGGTCCGCCGACGCTGCGTCCCGTGAGTGCGAGCGCGAAATCCATGAACAGCCGCCCGGTGCCCGATCGCTCCATGAAGCTGCCGAACAGCACGAACACGATCACGTAGGCCGCGGAGACGCCGAGCACCGAGCCGAAGATTCCCTCGGTCGTGAGGTAGAGCTGGTCGAGCAGCGTCTTCGCGTCGACCGCAGTGAAGAGGAGCGCCCAAGCGAGGAAGGCCGCGGCGGTCAGCGGCAAGGCCCAGCCCAGCGTCCGCCGCGTCGCCTCGAGCACGAGCAGCACCGCGAGCCCGGCCATCGCGAGGTCGAGCCGGGACGGCTCGTCGATGTAGGGGATGCGGTTGACGATCTGCTCGTAGGTCCAGAGCGGGTAGACCGTGACGACCGTCCCGAGTAGCAAGAGCAGGAGGTCCTCGGGCCCCGGCCGATCCCGCCCGCAACGGAGCGGGGCCAGCAGGAATATCAGGAGGAAGGCGAAGAGGAGGTGGAGAGCGCGGAAGATCATCGCCTCGGGTGGCCCCATCGCCGCCACCCAGAGGTGCCAGAGCGACATCGCCACGGCGATGGCCCGGACCACCCGACGGGCGGGTCCGGGCTCGATGCCGCGCTCCGTGCTCATGGCGGAGGACGGATCGGGCTCAGAGCACGCCCTGCGCCTTGTAGAAGGCGACCGCGCCCGGATGGAACGGCACGCCGATGTCCTGCGCCATGGCCTTGGGCGCGAGGCCCTGGATCGCCTTGTTGACCGCGACGAGGTCGGCCATGTTGGCGACCACGGCCTCCAGCATCTTCGTGACCTGCGACTCGGGTAGTTTGCAGGAAACGAACAGGTGAGTCGCATAGCCGACGGCCTGAACGTCCTTAACCTGCTTGGGATATGTCCCGGCCGGGATTCGCACCGCGGCGTAACCCGGATTGATCTTGCGCAGAGCCGCGATCTTGTCGTCGTCGAGGGACAAGAGCTCGATGTCGCGCGCCGAAGCGAGATCCATGACCGCGCCCGAGGGAATCGTCGTTCCGAGGGTGAAGGCCTGGGCGTGGCCGTCCTTCATGAGCGACACGGCATCATTGTACGAGGCCATGAAGTTGACCTTCAAGTCGGAATAGGAAAGACCGAAGACCTGCAGCACGTGCTGGGTCACGACTTCTGCCGTGTTGCCGCGAGTCTGAGCTGCCAGGCTCTTGCCTTTTAGGTCCGAAACCGACTTGATGCCGGCGTCAGCGAGCACGACGATCTGGAAATATTGTGGGTAGAGGGTGGCGAGATTGCAGACGTTCTCGGTCTTCTTGGGGAACGGGGCCACCCCGTTGTAGCCGTCGACGGTCGAGATCGTGTTGCCGAAGCCGATCTCGGCCTTGCCCTCGTCGACTCCGCGCACGTTGGCGATGCCGGCACCCGGCAGGGTCTGCACGGTGACGCCGGGAAGCGCTTTCTCCCAGATACCCTTCAGAGCGCCGCCAAGCGGCACCCAGACCCCGCCCTGTGGGCCGGTCATGAGCCGCAAAGTCTCGGCCGAAGCGGCGCCCGCCGCCGACAGCAACGCCCCGGTCGCCAATACCGCGAGCCATCCGCGCATCACTCGAACCTCCCCCGATCCGGTGCTGCCCTCTCTTAGCCGTCGGTTCTCGGCCTCGGGAAGAGGGCGCCGTGCCGACCCGATCGTCGGTGTCGGGCACCGCGACGGATCCGACCATCGGCGAAAGCGCGTAAGCCTTTTGCGTTCTTGTCACCGCCCCGGCTACGAATAGCGTAGATTCGCGAGGGCTGGAGATCTGTCGCCAGCTCGTTGTCGTCCGAGGTCACGAACAGGAGAGGGAACGCGATGCGCAAGACGCTTTGGGCCGCGGCTTTCGTGGCCGGCTCGCTCGCGGTAGCGGCGCAAGCTGCCGAGGCACCGGTTCCGGCGACCGGGCCCGTGGTCCTCGACCCGCAGCAGCTCGACCAGGTGGCGGCCGGGGTCCTCGGCCCCGTGGGTGGTGCTTTCTGGCAGGTGCACGGTGTGCTGGCCGGCCTCCTGGGTGGTTTGCCCGAGCCGGCGCCGACTGCGATCGGTGTGCTGCACACGCTGATTTTCTCGCTGCCGCTTCCCCAGGCTGCGCCGATGTGAATCGGAGGATCGCGGCGGTCGGTCGCGACCGCCGCGGTCTCAGCCGTGCGCGTCCTTGGCCTTTTCCGAGATCCAGTCCATAAGCGCCAGGAGCACGCCCGAGACCACGAAGGCCATGTGGATCACCACGAGCCAGAAGATGTCGTCCTTGTTCACCGCCGACACGTTCATGAACGCCTTCAAGAGGTGAATGGCCGAGATCGCGACGATCGAGGCCACGAGCTTCAGCTTGAGACCCGAAAAGTCGAGCGTTCCCATCCAATCCGGGCGATCGGCGTGGTCGCCCGTCTCGATCTTCGAGACGAAATTCTCGTAGCCCGACAAGATCACCATCAGCACGAGCGAGCCGGCGAGCGTCAGATCGACCAGCGCCAGCACCGCGAGTACGAGATCGCTCTCCTTCATCACGAGCACGCCGGGCAGATAGTGCAGGAGTTCCTGCACGAACTTGACGAGCAGCATGGCGAGCGCGAGCACGAGCCCCAGGTAGAACGGGGCCATGAGCCATCGGCTCGCGAAGATCAGCCGCTCGAGCGAGCGCTCCATGTGCTTTGCTCCTCGTCCGAAGGTGACGGCGTTCCGAGGCCGACCGCGGGCCGGGGCCTCCTCTAGCCGAGCCGAAAGACCTTGTGCAGCCTCGCCTCGGGCCGGACCGCGCCACCGCGGCCCCTCGACAGGGGCTCCGTTTGCGGCCAGAAGCCGGCTGTCGCGGGATGGAGGAGGAGCTCATGGCGGAACGCTTCGAGGCCCTCGTGCTGCACCAGGAGGATGGCCGCACGGTCGCCCGCCTCGAGAGCCTACCGGTCGACGCCCTGCCCGAGGGCGAGGTGCTCGTCGAGGTCCTCTGCTCGACCCTCAACTACAAGGACGCGCTCGCGATCACCGGTGCCGGCAAGATCGTCCGCTCCTTCCCCTTCGTCCCGGGCATCGACCTGGCCGGCCGGGTGGTCGCCTCGAGCGACCCGCGCTTTCGCCCGAGCGAGCTCGTCTTCAGCACCGGTTGGGGCGTGGGCGAGCGGCATTGGGGTGGCCTCGCGCGGCTCGCCCGGCTCAAGGCCGACTGGCTGCAACGGCTGCCCGAAGGTCTCACGCCGCGCCGGGCGATGGCGATCGGCACCGCCGGCTTCACGGCGATGCTCTGCGTCGTCGCCCTCGAGGAGCAGGGGGTGCGGCCGGGCGACGGCGAAGTGCTGGTCACGGGTGCCGTGGGCGGAGTCGGCAGCGTCGCCGTCATGCTGCTCGCCCGGGCGGGCTTCACCGTGGTCGCCGCGACCGGACGGCCCGGCCTCGAAGAGCGCCTCAAGGAGCTCGGCGCCAGTGCCGTGGTCGACCGCCGCGAGGTCGCGGAGAGCGGCAAGGGACCGCTCGCCTCGGCGCGCTGGGCGGGGGCGGTCGACACGGTCGGCGGTCCGGTGCTCGCCGGCCTCCTCAAGGCGGTCCGCTATCGCGGGGTGGTGGCGGCCTGCGGCAATGCCGGAGGCGCCGAGCTGCACACTACCGTCTTCCCCTTCATTCTGCGCGGCGTCCGGCTGATCGGCATCGAATCGAGCGTGACGCCGATGCCGGAGCGCGAGGCCGCCTGGGCTCGGCTCGCCCGCGACCTTGACCCGGCGCGGCTCGACGCCCTCACCTCGGTGATCGAACTCGCCGATGTGCCGGCGATCGCGCCGCGCTTCCTCGAAGGCAAGGTCGAGGGTCGGATCGTCGTGCGGGTCGACCCGACGGCTTGACGGCGGACCGCGAGCGGCTCGTCACACGCCCGCTTCGCCCGATCGACGGTTGCGGAGGCGCCCGGCCTTGCAGTAGACCTCCGACGGTACGACGGCCCGGCCGGCGCCGCCTGGGCGTCGTGTGTCCGCGCTCCGACCGATCGCCGGCCGAACGGGTTCGGCGGCCGGCAGGCCGGATGGCCGCCCGCGAGGAAGCCTGGTCGGAGCGCAAGAGCGCCGCTCTCCGGAACCGTGCATGGCCACCTTCGACATCGACATAGCCTACGTAGAGAAGCTCGCCGAGCTTTTGCAGCGTACCGGCCTCACCGAGATCGAGATCGGCCAGGGCGACGCCCGCATCCGCGTCGTCCGCCAGATCCAGCAGAGCGTCGACGTCCACACGGTCGCTCTGCCGGCACCCGCACCTGCCGCCGCGCCACTTCCCGTCGCGCCGACCGCCGAGCCGCAGCCGGCCGAACTCAACCATCCGGGGCTCGTCACCTCGCCCATGGTCGGCACCGCCTACCTCGCCCCCGAGCCCGGTGCCGCGCCCTTCGTCACGATCGGCCAGGAGGTACGGGAGGGCGCCACGCTCCTCATCATCGAGGCCATGAAGGTGATGAATTCTATCCGCTCGCCCAGAAGCGGCCGGGTCACCCGGATCTTCGTCGACAACGCCACGCCCGTGGAATTCGGCGAGCCCCTCATGATCGTCGAGTGAGCGCCTTGTTCCGCAAGGTCCTGATCGCCAACCGGGGCGAGATCGCGCTGCGCATCCTGCGCGCGTGCCGCGAGCTCGGTATCGCAACCGTGGCGGTTCATTCGACCGCGGATGCGACCGCCATGCACGTCCGGCTGGCCGACGAGAGCGTCTGCATCGGCCCGCCCCCGGCTTCCGAATCCTATCTCAATGCGCTCTCGATCCTGGCCGCCGCCGAGATCACCGGGGCGGAGGCGATCCATCCGGGCTACGGCTTCCTCGCCGAGAACGCGGACTTCGCCCAGATGGTGATCGAGCACGGCTTCACCTTCATCGGCCCCTCGCCCGAGCATCTACGGGTGATGGGCGACAAGATCCGTGCCAAGCGTACCGCGGCCGAGCTCGGCCTGCCGGTGGTGCCCGGGACCGAGGAGGCGGTCGCTTCCGAGGCGGAGGCGCTCGAGGCCGCCGAGCGGATCGGCTATCCGCTGCTGATCAAGGCGGTGGCGGGCGGTGGCGGCCGCGGCATGACCGTGGTGCAGAACCGCTCGCAGCTCGAGGAGGCGCTCAAGCTCGCCCGTCGCGAGGCCAAGCTCGGCTTCGGCGACGACCGGGTCTATCTCGAGCGCTACTTGGACCGACCGCGGCACATCGAGATCCAGGTGCTGGGCGACCGTCACGGCGACCTGATCCATCTCGGCGAGCGCGACTGCACTCTCCAGCGCCGGCACCAAAAGGTGGTCGAGGAGGCCCCCTCGCCCGTCCTTTCGGCGCGGGACCGGGCCGAGATCGGCGAGCGGGTGGTGCGCGCTCTCCAGAAACTCGGCTACACGAACGCCGGCACGGTCGAGTTCCTCTGGCAGGACGGCCGGTTCTACTTCATCGAGATGAACACCCGCCTGCAGGTCGAGCATCCCGTCACCGAGCTGGTGACGGGCGTCGACCTCGTCGCCGAACAAATCCGCGTCGCCGCCGGCCTGCCGCTTTCCGTCTCGCAGGGCGATATCCGTCTGCATGGCCAGGCCATTGAATGCCGGATCAATGCCGAAGACCCGGAGACCTTCGCGCCCTCGCCGGGCGAGGTGACGGAATGGCACGCGCCCGGCGGCCCGCATGTGCGGGTGGACTCCGCGCTGTTCCGCGGCTGGCGGATCCCGCCGCACTACGACAGCCTGATCGCCAAGCTGATCGTCTGGGG
>CALBAK010000108.1 GCA_937926445.1 uncultured Alphaproteobacteria bacterium | reverse complement strand
CGAGGTCGGCGCCAAGATCGGCGTCTATCTCCTGGGCCTCCTGAACTATCAGGGCAACATCTTGATGTCGCGCTACGAAGGGCACGGCGGCACCAAGATCCGCGGTCGGGTCATGGACATCGTGCTCGAGGAGAATACCGGCGTCAAAGTGCTGGGCAGCCATTCCATGGCCCGCACCCAGAGCTGGCGCGAGGACGTCAAGGCCGGGATGGAGGCGCTGATCCTGCGGCACGCGGGCAAGTTTCAGGCGATCTGGGCGAGCTTCGACGGCCAGGCCTTCGTCATCGACGACATCCTCCAGGCCCAGGGCTACAAGAAGGGACAGGTGTTCCTGACCGGCGTCGACGGTGGCCAGGAGGCCTTCCGCCGCATCCGCGATCCCAACAGCCTCTTCACCGCAACCGTGGCGATCCCCTTCGAGCTCATGGGCGAGGCGGCGGTCGACGCCCTCGACGACATCCTGGCCGGCACGCCCAAGAACGACATCACGCCCGGCCCCTACCTCTTCATGGACGCCGTGCTGGTCGACGCCAACAACGTCCCGGCCGAGGGCGAATGGCCCTGGTGAGCCGATCCGGATCGGCGAGGTGAGCGGGCGGGATCGGGGCGCGACGACACCGCTCCTCGAGCTCGAGCGGGTCTCGCTCGCCTACGGGCCGGTCCAGGCGCTGCGCGAGGTCAGCCTCGCCATCCGGCCGGGCGAGGTGCTCGGGCTCCTGGGCGACAACGGCGCCGGCAAATCGAGCCTCGTCAAGCTCGTGGCCGGGGTCCACCCGCCGACCGCCGGGACCATGCGCTGGCAGGGTCGCGTCTACGCACCGCGGGGCCCGCGCGACGCGCTCGAGGCCGGCATCGCCACGATCTACCAGCACCTCGCGCTCGCCCCGCGGCTGCCGGTCTGGCACAATCTCTTTCTCGGTGCCGAGCGGGTGCGCCGCAGCTGGTTCGCCGGACTGCCGGTGCTCGATGTTCCGCGCATGCGGGAGGAGGCGCGCGCCGCCCTCGCCCGGCTCGCCATCGCCGTGCCCGACGTCGACCGACCGGTGGCCGAGCTCTCCGGTGGTCAGCGCCAGGCGGTCGCCATCGCCCGCGCCCTCCTCTGGAATGCCCGCCTCCTCATCATGGACGAGCCGACCGCGGCCCTCGGCGTGCGCGAGACCGCCGAGGTCCGGGCCCTCGTCCGCGGCCTCGAGGCCGAGGGCGTGGCGGTCCTGCTCGTGAGCCACGACATGCAGGACGTCGTGGCGCTCGCCCACCGGGTGGCGATCCTCAAGCGCGGCCGGCTCGCCGCCCTGCTCGACGCGGACGGGCTCGATGCCGACCGGCTCGCCCGTCTCGTCATGACCGCCGAGGCGGCCTGAAGAGCGCTCACGTCACCGCCACGGTCGAGGGGGCCGGGGCGAGCCCGAGCCGGGCGACGGCGTCGCGCACCTCTTCGGGCCAGATGAAGAGCCGGTCCTCGGGAGCCACCTCGACATAGCGCTGCGGCCGGTAGAGGAGCCGCGTGGTCATGTCTGCACAATAGCGCGAGGTCCACGACCAGAGCTCGGCCGAGGACGGCTTCTCGCCCTTGTCGAGCTTCTCTTTGAGCCGAGCGAGCCGCTCGAGCGCGCGGAATTCGTAGGGCAACAGCAGCAGCGGATCGGCCCAGATCCCGCGACGCTCGGCGATCGCCGTGCGTGCCGCGGCGTGCAGGAGCGGCAGGTCGCGCTCGCCCGGGATGCTCGGATAGAGCACGAAGGGGGCGGCCCACCCCGTTTCGACCAGCAGCAGATTGAAGGTCGCCCGCTCGCGGCGGGAGAGCTTCTCGAGCTCGGCTCGAGAGTAATTCGGCGCGATATAGGCCAAGAGCCGGCCGTTCTTGTCGAAGGGTGTGTCGGCGGTGCGCAAGAACAGCGTCCGCCTGGAGCCGTCGGGCCGTACGAGCCGTTCCTCGAGCAGGCGGCGAAACGCCTCCTTGGCCCGCTCGCCCATCGCCTTGTGGCGGCTCACCGGCTGCGGCGCCCGCAGCTTGGGCAACAGGGCAGCGGCGAGGACGGGGTCGATCGGCGCCGTGCCACGCTCGATCCAGGGGACGAGCGCCGCGAAGACGGCATCGAGCCGCGGCCCGTCCGGATAGGTCTCGGGCGTGTCGATCGACAGCATGCGGATCGGCATGCGGATGTTGGGCGTGTCGCCGTCGGTGACGTCGACGAGCTGCTTGGCGCCGAGCGCATCGAGTGTGATCCCGGCCGGGGTCCAGAAGATCGCGAGCTGCCCGGCCACGAAGGTTCTCCCTCGGAGCTGCGGACCGCCGCATGATACGCGGACCTCTGCGACCGTTCAATGATCGGCTCCGCCAGCCGATTCAGCTTTCGGTTTACCACCGACCGGGGAGGACGCCACCCGTGACGCCGATCGCCATCGATCTCTACAGCGACACCCGCACGAAGCCCGTGGCCGGGATGCGGCGGGCGATGGCGGAAGCCGAGGTCGACGACGAGCAGGCCTTCCTCGACCCCGAGGTCAACGCGCTCTGCGAGGAGGTGGCAGCCCTGCTCGGCAAGGAGGCGGCCCTGTTCCTGCCCTCGGGGACGATGTGCAACCAGATCGCCTTCTGCGTCCATTGCCGGCGCGGAGAGGAGGTGCTGCTCGACCGTACCGCGCATCCGATCCACGCCGAGGCCGGCGGGCCGGCCGCCTGGGCCGGCGTCTTGCTCACGCCCCTCGAGGGCGAGCGCGGGGTCTTCGGGGCCGAGCAGGTGGCCGAGCGGGTCCGCACCAACCGGCACGCGCCGCGCACCCGACTGGTCTCGATCGAGCAGACCGCCAATCTCGCCGGTGGCACGATCTGGCCGCTCGAGCGGATCGAGGCCGTGGCGGCCGTGGCACGCGAGCGGGGCCTCCTTCTCCACATGGACGGGGCACGGCTCCTGAACGCCGTGGTCGCCACGGGCGTGCCAGCGGCGCGTTTCTGCGCGCCCTTCGACAGCTGCTGGCTCGATTTCTCGAAAGGGCTCGGCGCGCCGGTTGGCGCGGTCCTCGCCGGCTCGTGCACCTTCGTCGAGGAGGCCTGGCGCTACAAACAGATGCTGGGCGGTGCCATGCGCCAGGCGGGTGTCCTGGCCGCGGCCTGCCGCTGGGCCCTACGGCACCATGTCGAGCGGCTCGCCGAGGACCACGCCAATGCCCGCCGTCTCGCTGCCGGGCTCGCCGATCTTCCCGGCATCCGCCTCGAGAGCCCGGAGGTGGCCACCAACATCGTCTTCTTCGCGATCGAGAAGCGCGGGCTCGAGGCGGCCGGCTTCGTCGAGCGGCTCGCCGCCCGCGGCGTGCGGATGGGGGCGATGGGGCCGCGGCGGGTCCGCGCCGTGACGCATCTGGGCGTCGACGAAGCGGCGATCGAGCGGGCACTGGCCGCCGTGCGGACGGTGCTGGCCGAGGCCTGATCGACCCTCGCCGTCCGCGTCCACCCGCGGCAGGTGGAGCCGATGTCGGGGAGGCGACGGGGGCCGCCCATCGCTCGGTTTCGCGCACGCTCGGGGTCACCCTAGCGCGACCCGTCGCGCTGCGCGGCGGTGCCCACGGTCCAACTCACCTCTGCGCAGGCCGGCCCTCGGCGGGTCGTGGTCCAGCCCGGCCCGCACGCTCCTGCGCCCGTGGGGCCGTCTCGATACGCGTCAGCGGCGATCAGATGGATGGACCCGTGCCCTGCACCCGTGGATCCGCCGTCCTTCATCCCCACCTCAGTTCGAGGGCTCGAGCGCGCTCCCCTGGCCCGAGGGTTCGGGTCCGCCATCGGCCTCGCCCGAAAGGCCGATGGCGCGCTTGCCCGCGCCGGTGCGTTCGCCGGCCTCGTGGGTTCCCTTTCTGCCAGGCCGGCGAGGCCGGACATCCCGGGTCTCGTCACCCCGCCTTCGACGATCGAGCGAGGCCGCCGATCGGGACGGTTCGAGGGGCCAGAGCATTCGCGGCGAGCGTGCCGGCCGGCCCGCCGCCGGAGCCGTTCGATCGGCGCGCGATCCATCCGGTCCGCTGCCTCCCCGCCCGGAGAGAGGCGCGCGCTCCCGGACCATCTTCCTGCTCTCGATCGGCCTGCACTCGATCGGCGCCGCGGCGCCCGGCGCGCCGCCGGGGATCCGTCCGGCGGTCGAACCCTTCCCCGATGGCGCCTGCCGGGTTCCACTCGGTCGCCCTCGGGCACAGCCGGCTGCGCCGCCAGGCCCTTGCACGCGGGTCTCGATGCGTGGGACCGGGCGGCAACGGGGTCGTTCCGATCCGAACGCCGCCCGCTTCGATCGGCCCGCGGAGATCCTCCGGACCCTCCTCGTCGATCGTGGGCCCGGCAGCCGGACGAGCTCCGCCCGACGCCGTTCGCCGTCGCCGGGAGTGCGCGAGCTTACAGGGGTGGTACCCGCTCCGTGCGGGGCGAGTTCGGGCCGGCTCGCGGGTGGCGAACCGCGTTACCGGCGGGATCCCGTGCAGTGCGGCGGAGTTCGGGCCGGCGTCCGCACGGGAATAGCGGTTCCGTCGGGCGAGTCCGCGGGCCGGCTCACCCTGGCAGCTGGGCGACGAGCCCGTACTCGCCCTCGTGATAGACGAGCGGGGCGAGCTCGGGCCGGACCCGCACGGCCTCGACCAGGCCCACGAAGACGGTGTGCGTGCCGGCCTCGAGCGCGACCGCGAGCGTACAATCGAAGGCCGCCCGGCAGCCCTCCAGGACCGGTGCACCAGTGACGAGCCGGGACCAGTCGGCACCCTCGAAGCGCTCGGCGCCGACATGGCCGAGCCGGCCCGCGAAGCGGTCGGCGAGCGCGTGCTGATCGGCCGCCAGCACGTTGACGCAGAAGCGCCCGCTCGCGCGGATCGGCGCGTTGGCCTCCGCCGCGCGGTTGACGCAGACCAGAAGCTGCGGCGGCTCGGCCGAGACCGAGCAGACCGAGGTCGCGGTCAGCCCCGCGGGCCGGCCCTGGTGAACGGTGGTCACGACCGTCACACCGGCCGCGTGCAACCGCATGCCGGCAACGAAGAGTTCGGGCGGGACGGGCATGGAACGCTCCCGATCGGACCGCGCACGGCGCCCGCGGTCCGACGCCCGGCGAGGTGGGCGGGCCGCGGCCGAGCGTCAATAGGCGCGGGGATCGCGTACACCTACGAGGAGCGTGCGGAAGAGGATCTTTAGGTCGAACGCCAGCGACCAGTTCTGGATGTACTCGAGATCGAGCTCGACTCGGCGCTGCATGTCGGCGAGGTTACGAATTTCGCCGCGGCAGCCGCGGATCTGCGCCCAGCCCGTGATGCCGGGCTTGACCCGGTGGCGCGCGAGGTAGCGGTCGATCTGGCCGGCGTAGCGCTCGTTGTGGGCGACCGCGTGCGGCCGCGGCCCGACGAGCGACATCTCGCCCTTGAGGACGTTGAGGAGCTGCGGTAGCTCATCGAGGCTGGTGCGGCGCAAAAAGGCACCCAGAAGCGTCACGCGCGGATCGCCCTTGCGGGTGTGACCGAGATCGGGCTCGGTTCCGTCGCCGCAGGCCTCGAGCCGCATCGTCCGGAACTTCAGAACCTCGATGACCTCGCCGTTGAAGCCCCAGCGCTTCTGACGGTAGAGCGCGGGCCCCGGCGAGCTGAGCCGGACCGCCGCCGCGATAACCACGAGGAACGGGGCGAGGGCGAGCAGCGCGAGGGCGGCCAGGAGCCGATCTTCGATCGCCTTGACGAGCACCGCCGTGCCGCTCATGGGCCGCTCGAAAACCTGCAGGACGGGTACACCACCGAGCTGCGAGAGGCCGCGGTTCGGCAGATGGAAACCGATCAGATCGGTGCACAGCCGGACGTCGCAGGGCAGCGCCCGGAGTTTCTTGAGGCATTCGAGCAGCCGGCCTTCGGCGCTCCAGGGAAGTGCCACCACGACCTCGTCGACCCGATGTTCGCGGGCGAAGCGCAGGAGATCGTCGATGGTGCCGAGGACGGGATAACCGCCCACGAATTCGGGCACCCGATCGCGCCGGTCGTCGAACAGGCCGATCAGGCGCACGCTGCGGTCCCGCTTGCGGACTTCCTCGACGAAGCGCTGACCGAGCTCGCCCGCGCCCACCACGACGGTGTTGCGGCCGAGCCGACCCTCTCGCCGCCAGCGGGCGACCCGGAACGCGAGCAGGAGTCGCAACCCGGCGAGCCCCGCGGCCCCGCCGAGCGCCCAACCCGCGAGCCAGCCCGTGGGCAGGGGCGGGGCCGCGGGCGTGCCGAGCACGAGGGCGAGGAGCGCGGCCACCGCCAGCGCCCAGCCCGTGAGCGCGCGCAGCGCCTGGCCCCCCATGTCGAGCCGGCGGCGGTCGGCATAGGTGCCGGCGAGCTGGCAGAAGGGGAGGCCCAGGAGCAGACCCAGGGCGAGCGCCCAGGGCAGGAGCGGATGACGGGCCGGCTCGGCACCCGTGAAGAGGGCGACCGCGAGCCCGCTCGCGAGCAGAATCGCCCCGTCCGCGACCCGCACGAGGCCGCCCAGAACCTCCGGCGACAGCCAGTCGCCGGGATGGCCGGCCACAGGCGGATCGAGCCCGCGACCCGATCCGATCGACTCCGCCTCCGTCGCGATCTCGCCCATGGTCCCGCCCGCTCCCGCCGCGGTGCCCGTACCGACCCATACAGGGTCGCGGTTAACGAAACCTTTCGGTGATCGAGGATAGTGGGCCGCCCTTTCCTCGATCTGTGCGTTAGGCCACGCGGACGATTCGTCGCCCCAGGCGAACCTGCGATTGCCGGGCGCCGGACCGGTCGCTATCATGCTGCGGTGCAACATGGCCGGCCGCAGAGGATCCGATGACCCAGCCGATCACCTCCCCGTCCCCGGCGCGCGGCGTTCCCTTCCCGCCGGCAGCCGATCCGGTGGCCCTTCTGCGGGCGCAACAGCGTCTGTTCGGGGCCTGTGCCCGCAGCGGGCTGATCCTGGGCGAGGCCGCGCGCGACTGCGCCGAGCGCCAGGTCGCGATCGGCCGCGCAGCGATGCGCGAGCTCTGGGCCGCAGCACCGGCAGCGACGCGCGGTGGCCCGGCCCGCGCCGCGGCCGACTGGCTCGCCGGGCTCGCCCAGGAGTTGGGCGCGGGGCTCGAGGCGATGCAGCGCACTCTCCTCGAGGCGCAGCTCGCCATCCTCGAGGAGCTGCGCCGGGCGGTCGCGGCCGAGCCCGCTGCCGGCGTGGAGACGGAGGCGGGCGCTACAGTACCCGCCGCGGCGCCGGCCGAAGCGAAACCGAAGCCGGCGCCATCGACCGCGGAGCCGGCGTCGATCGGAGCCGAGAAGACAGAGCCCGCGCCCGTGGCCGAGGCGGCGCCCGCTGCGGCGGGAGAAGCGGTCGTCGCGGAGGCGGCCGCACCCGCGGCGAGTGCGGCCGACGGCGGCGCGCCGGAGCGATCCGGCGAGGCGAGCGAGCCGGCGCGGCCGCGGCGGAGCCGACGGGTATCCGCTGCGAGCTGAGCGGCGGCGACGCTCAGCCAGCCCGTTCCCAGCTCTCGAGCGTGGCGAGCCGCACCATCCCGAGGCTCTCGAGAAGGGCCGCGGAGGCGCCGTTCGCCGCACCCGCCCAGACCAGCCCACATCCCCCTTCCCCAGCCGCGGCGAGTGCCGTCCGCACGACGCTCCAGGCGAATCCCCGTCGGCGCCGGTCGGGCCGGGTCCAGAGCCCGGCGAGTTCGACCGCCGGTGGGCCGCCGAGTAGCGAGGCGGCGGCGACCGGCCGCCCTTGCTCGTCGAGCCGGACCCAAGTGCGCACACTGCCGTCGGCGAGACAGGCGCGGAACGCCGCTTCCTCGGCCGGGCGCGGCTGGGCCGCACCCAGGATCGCGTGCTGGGCTTCGAGGGTGGCGGCGAGGAGCGTCCACGCGCTCGCGGCTTCGAGCCGGAGCACCGTATCGGCCGCGGCCGATGCCGCCCCCGGCTCGACCTCCTTCACGAGCACCGGCACGGCGAGCGTGCGGATCCAGCCTGCGGCGCCGAGCGCCGCGCGCAGGGCCTCCCGCCGCTGCGCCAGGAGCTCGATGCGCGGCACCAGGCCCTCTGCGGCGCAGACGCGGACGAGCTCGCGAAGTGGCTCTCCCCATTCGCTCGGCTCCGCACGCGGCAGCGCGAGCGTGCGCAGGAACGGGTGCTCGACCGGGATCCGGAAGAGCTCGAAGCCGGCGAGCGGCCGAGGCCTTGCGGCTCGCGCGCAGGCCACGCGGAGCCCGGCCTCGACCAGCGCCGCGAGGTCCGCCCCCGTCGCCGGCGAACTCACGGTCCGAGCACGGTGCAGAAGCCACCCCTGGCCTTGACCGGCGCGCACGCCGCTTCGGCCGCGGCACGGCTGGGGAAGCGGCCCGCGACCAGCCGCCAGAAGGTGCCCTTGCCCGCGATTTCGACCGGCTCGGCCGGCAGGAGCTCGAGCCCACGCAGGCTCGGATGGACCGCCTCGAGCCGGGCCCACTCGGCGGGCAGCCGCGCCTTGTCGGCGCCCGAGGCGAGGTGCAGTCGGAAGCCGCGGCCCGCGACCGCCGGCGACCCGCCGGCCGTGGCCACCGTCGAGCCCGCTGTCGTGGGCGCCGGCGTCGCGGCGGGCGTGGGCCCCGGGGCTGCCGGCGCCGGCCGCGATGCCGTGGCCGGGGCAGGGTCGGGTTGCGCCCCGGCCGAAAGGGCCCGGTCTTTCCCGGCCGGCGTCGGGCTCGCCGACGCGGAGGGCGGCGGCAGGCTTCGGATCGGCGGTGCCACGAGCGGCCGGGTCGCGCCCGCTTCCTGTGGCCGGGATTCCGCCGCGGTCGGTGGGGCGCCCGCCGAGGCCGATGCGGTCGGTGCCGTGGCCGGCGCGCGGCCCACGTTGCCGGTCCGCATCCGGCCGAGCGCCGCTTCGATCGCCTTCGTCGTCGTGTGATCCGGGCCGAGGCTCGCCCGGGCGATCTTCGCTGCCCGTTCCTGAAGGTCGAGGGCGGCCCGCGCATCGCCCCGCTCGAGCTCGAGCTGGGCCAGATTGTGGAGTGCCCGGGCGGTGTCGGGATGATCCGCGCCGAGCGAGTTCTCGAGCAGGGAAAGCGCCCGGAGGTAGAGGTCGGCCGCGGCATCGAGCCGGCCCTGGGCGCGCAGCACGAGGCCCAGATTGTTGAGGCTCGTGGCGAGTGCCGGCCCGCGCCCGCCGGCCGCCTCGTCGAGCCGGATCGCCCGGCGCAACAGCTCGGCTGCCCGGTCGAGCCGCCCCATTCGCCGGTAGACCTCGCCCAGATTGTTGAGATCGACCGCTAGCGCCGGATCGTCGGGCCCGAGCTTCCGCTCGGCGAGCTCGAGGACCTTCTCGAAGGCGCGCGCCGCCTCCTCGAGCTTGCCCGCCTCGAGCAGCGAAAGCCCCCGCCGGTAGAGGCGGTTGGCCTCGTCGACCGGCTGGGCCGCGAGAGGAACCGCGAGAGTCAGCACGAGAAGCGCGAACAGGAGCGGCAGGCGAGCGAGCATGGTGCGGACGACTCCCGGTACGACCCGAACCAGGACCACGCGCCTCGCCGTCCTGTCCAGACCCTTCCGTGCGTCGCGCCCGCTGTGGCATGCAGCGCCGCGGCGGTCGGGGACTTCACGGGAGGCGGGCGTGGCGATCGTGACACCGGAAGGGTATCAGGCTCTCGACGAGGCGAGTGTGCCGGCGCACCTGGCGGCGCTCCCGGCGATCCGGGCGCGGCTCGGCGGCCGGCCCGAGGTCTGGCGGGTGCGCGAGGTCGGCGACGGCAACCTCAACCTCGTCTTCCTGGTCGACGGGCCCGAGGGTTCGGTGTGCCTCAAGCAGGCGCTGCCCTATGTCCGCCTCGTCGGCGAGAGCTGGCCCTTGGGCCTCGAGCGGGCGCGCTTCGAGTGGGAGGCGCTCGTGATCGAGCACCGGCTCGCGCCGGGCCGCGTGCCCGAACCCCTGCATTTCGACCCTAAGCTCTACGCGATCGTCATGGAGCGGCTCGCTCCACACATCATCATGCGCCGGGGCACGATCGCCGCCACAGTCTATCCCCGCTTCGCCGAGCAGATCGCCGAGTTCCTCGCGCGAACACTCTACTTCACGAGCGACCTCGGCATAAACGCGGCCGAGCGCAAGAAGTTCCTCGAGCGCTTCTCCGCTAATGTCGAGCTGTGCAAGATCACCGAGGACCTGATTTTCACCGACCCCTATATGGAACACGAGCGCAACCGCTGGACGAGCCCGCAGCTCGACGTTGCCGCGCGCGCGATCCGCGAAGATCTGCCCCTGAAACAGGCGGTGGCGCTTCTGAAGCTGAAGTTCCTCTGCGAGCCGCAGGCTCTGATCCACGGTGACCTGCACACGGGCTCGATCATGGTCACAGCCGAGGATACGCGGGTGATCGACCCGGAATTCGCTTTTCTGGGGCCGATTGGCTTCGACGTCGGCAAGCTTCTGGGCAACCTCCTCCTGGCCTGCGCGAGCCAGCCCGGCCACGAGATCCGGCCGGGCGAGCGGGCGGACTACCAGGCCTGGCTGCTCGCGACCGTCGAAGAGGTCTGGAACGGCTTCGAACGCCGCTTCCTCGACCTCTGGCGGACCCGGCCCGAGGGCGATGCGTTCCCGATCGCGCATTTCGTGGGTCCCGACGGTGCCCGTGCGCTCGAGACCTGCCGTCGACAGTATCTGCGGCGGATCTTCGTCGACAGCCTGGGCTTTGCCGGCACCTCGATGGTCCGCCGTACGCTCGGCCTCGCCCACAACGCCGACATGGAGACCATCGCCGATCCCGACCGGCGGGCCGCCTGCGAGCGGCGCAATCTGGCGCTCGCCCGCGAGCTGATCCTCGAGGCCGAGCGGTTCGCCGATATCGCCGCGGTGGCCGATCGGGCCCGGATCGTGCTACGCGGGTGAGCCGAACGCGGTCCGGCGCCGTATATCGGTCCTGTCACGACGTGCTCGCAGCGGAGGAGCGTCCCTTGAACCCGTCACCCGTCCTGCTCGACCGGCTGGCCACGCGCGCGGGCGAGCGTGGCCAGCCGCGCCACCGTCCCTCGCGCGAGGAGGCGGAGGCCGCGGTTCGGACGCTCCTGCGCTGGATCGGCGAGGATCCCGACCGGGAGGGCCTCCAGGAGACGCCGCACCGCGTCGTCAAGGCCTTCCAGGAGCACTTCAAGGGCTATCTCGTCGATCCGGCCGACATCCTCCGCAAGACCTTCGAAGAGGTCGAGGGTTACGACGAGATGGTGATCCTCAAGGACATCGCGTTCGAGAGCCATTGCGAGCACCATATGGCGCCGATCGTCGGTCGGGCGCACGTGGCCTATCTACCGGTCCGTCGAGTGGTCGGGATCTCCAAACTGGCGCGGCTCGTCGAGGCCTTCGCCAAGCGGCTGCAGATCCAGGAGCGAATGACGGCGCAGATCGCCGATGCGATCCAGGAGGTGCTGCAGCCGCGCGGGGTGGGTGTCGTGATCGAAGCGACCCACCATTGCATGACCACCCGCGGCATCCACAAGCCGGGCTCGCTCATGGTCACGAGCCGGTTGCTCGGCGAGTTCAAGACCAACCCGGAGACCCGCCGCGAGTTCCTGGCGATCGTCGGCAAGAGCGGGAGCGAGCTCTTGCGCTGATCGGGCCGGCCGCCCACTTTCCGCACATCAGCGCGACGCGACCTCGCCCAGGAGCCGGCGCCGGCTGTCCGCCAAAAACGCGGCGAGCACGGCGGCCTGGGCGAAGGCGGCGATCGTGGCGAGCGCACTGCCCGTCAAGGGCGCGCCCCGTACGGCGATCACCGCACCGAGGGTGCCAGCGATCATCGCGACGGGCATGCCGCAGGCCATCAGGCCTACCGCTGCCTGCGGCCAGACCCGGCCGGTCGCGCGCCAGGAGCGCTCGATCGCGAGGCCGCGCTCGCCGAGAGCGGCCGCCGGCAGAAGGAGGTGGAGCCGGGCGAAGACCAGGATCGCCGCCACGGTGCCGGCTGCGAGCGCGAGGCCGATCCCGCCGATCGGTGCGAGGAGCGGCAGCAGGGCGATGCTCGGCAGCACGGCCAGGGCACCCAGCACCAGTTCGGCCAAGACGTAGCGGGCGACGTTGCCGTCGAGCGGAGCCAGGAGCGTGGGCGGCGGGTCGCCCAGGAGAAGGGCTCGGATCCGGTGCACGGTGAGTGCGCTGAGCCCGAGCCAGCCCACGAGGAGGAACGGCAGGGCCAGAAGGTCGAGTTCGGGAGGCTCCGGAGCGACCGTCGAGGGTGCCGGGCCGCCGCCGAGCGCCGTCACGAGATCGCCAAGAAGACTGAGGAGTACCCAGAGCCCGCCCGCGCGCAAGACCGCCTGGCGATCGTTCCAGCTTTGCCGGTAGGCGGCAGTGACCATCGCCGCCACCGGATAGGCCGTCGTCCCGGGTCCGCTCGCCACCGCCATCAGCCCGGCCGGGTCGCCGCGAGCGAGGGCCGCTCTGCGATCTTTGCCTCAAAGGCGGCGAGTCGCGGCCGGCCGTCGCGCCAACGGTCGTCGGCGAAGCGGAAGTCGAGATAGCCGAGGGCACAGGCGATCGCGAGCGTGCCGATGTCGATCCGCTGGGCGAACCCCTCGCATTCCTGCTCGAGTCGGTCGAGGGCGCGGGTCAGCTTGAGCTTCTGGGCGGCGATCCAATCCGTCCAGCGCAACGGCTCCGGCCGCAGGAAGGTCTCGTAGCGCAGGCCCACGGCAGTATCGAGCATGCCGTCGGCGAGCGCCTGCAGCCGCAGTGCCGCGAAGCGGGACGGCCCGTCGGCCGGAAAGAGCTTCGGGCCCGGGTGCAACCCGTCGAGATACTCGCAAATCACCCGCGAATCGTAGAGCGCGCTGCCGTCGTCGAGCTCGAGGCAGGGGATCTTGCCGAGCGGGTTGGCGGCACAGACTGCGGCATCGGGGGCGATCGGGCTCAGGCTCGCGTCGCGGCGCTCGACTCGCGGCCAGAGGCCGGTCTCGTGCAGGACGACCGCGACCTTGCGGCCGAAGGGCGAGGCCGGGCTCGTGTGCAGGCGCAAGGGCGTCTCCTCCCTCCGTGGCTGGCCACAGCCGTCCATAGCAGCCCGGTGGTCGTCCGGGCCAGAGCGGCGGCTGGCTTGCCCGGTTTTTCGCGGTATGCGAAGGGTCGGACGGTCGGCGGGGGAGTGCGCGCCGTGGCGAGCGAGGAACAACGGCTCGTGGCCGAGACCGCGCGGGCCTTCGCCCGCGAGCGGCTGGCCCCCAACGCGGCCGCCTTCGAGAAGGCCGGGCGGATCCCGATCGAGGTGCTGCGCGAGCTGGGGGCGCTCGGCTTCCTCGGCATGACCGTGCCGCCCGAATGGGGTGGGGCCGGCACCGACCACGTATCCTACGCGCTCGCCCTAATGGCGATCGCCGGCGGCGACGGCGCCACTTCGACACTCGTGAGCGTGCAGAACGCGCCCGTGAACGCGCTCCTCCTGCGCCACGGCAGCGAGGCGCAGAAGCGGCGCTGGCTCGTTCCGCTCGCCCGCGGCGAAATGATCGGCGCCTTCGCGCTCACCGAACCGCAGGCGGGCTCGGACGCCGGCAACCTCGCCACCCGCGCGGTGCGCAAGGGCCGCGGCTGGGTGCTCGACGGCACCAAGCAGTTCATCACGAGCGGCCGGATCGCGAGCCTCTGCATCGTCTTCGCGGTGACCGACCCGTCCCGCGGCAAGCGCGGGCTCTCGGCCCTCCTCGTGCCGACCGACCGGCCCGGTTACAAGGTCCTCAAAGTCGAGGACAAGCTCGGCCAGAAGGCCTCCGATACCTGCGCGCTCGCTTTCGAAGGCCTCGAGCTCGAGGAGGACGCGCTGTTGGGCGCGGAAGGCGAGGGCTACCGAATCGCGCTCTCGGCGCTCGAGACCGGCCGGGTCGGCATCGCCGCGCAGTCCGTGGGCATGGCCGAGGCGGCCCTCGAGCACGCGATCGCTTACGCCCGCGAGCGGCGCGCTTTCGGCCGGCCGATCCTCGACCATCAGGCGGTCGCCTTCCGGCTCGCCGAGGCGCGCACCCGGCTCGAGGCGGCGCGCCAGCTGACCCTACACGCCGCCCGCCTCCTCGATGCCCGCGAGCCCGCCCTCGAGGCCGCCTGCATGGCCAAGCTGTTCGCTTCCGAGACCGCCGAGGCGGTCTGCTCGGCGGCGATCCAGACCATGGGCGGCTACGGCTACCTTGAGGATTACCCGGTGGCACGGATCTGGCGCGACGTGCGGGTGTGTCAGATCTACGAGGGCACCTCCGACGTGCAGAAGATCCTCATCGCCCGCGGGCTCGGAGCGCAGGCCTGATGCCGCCGCTCGCCGATGTGACGGTGGTCGACCTCTCCACCCTCCTGCCCGGGCCGCTCGCCACCCGGATCCTGGCCACGACGGGGGCGCGGGTGATCAAGATCGAGCGGCCGGGCGGGGAGGAAATGCGGCGCATGCCGCCACGCTCGGACGGGCGCTCGCTCGTCTACGAGATGCTGAACGCCGGCAAGGAGATCCTCGAGCTCGACCTGAAGGACCCGGCCGACAGCGAGCGGCTCGAGCTCCGGCTCGCCTCGGCGGATGTGCTGGTCGAGCAGTTCCGCCCCGGGGTGATGGCTCGCCTCGGGCTCGATCCCGCGGCGCTCCTCGAGCGCTACCCGTAGCCCGTGATCTGCTCGATCACGGGCTACGGTCGGTCGGGTCCCCTCGCCCAAACGGCCGGCCACGATCTCGACTATCTGGCGGAGACCGGGCTTCTCGCGCTCGCCCAGACGACGGCCGAGGGTCTGCCGGCCCTACCGCCCGTCCTTCTCGGCGACATCGCGGGCGGTGCCTATCCGGCGGTGATGGCGATCCTGTTGGCCCTGCTCGAACGCCGGTAGAGCGGCCGTGGCCGCCATCTCGACGTGGCGATGGCGCCCAACCT
>CALBAK010000107.1 GCA_937926445.1 uncultured Alphaproteobacteria bacterium | reverse complement strand
CGGTAAGGCTTCTGGTCGAGATTCTGGAGGAAATGGCGTCCGGCCGCGCCGTCACCATCGTGCCCCAGAACGCCGAGCTCACCACCCAGCAGGCCGCCGACTTCCTGAACGTGTCCCGGCCGTTCCTGATCCAGCTTCTGGAAGAGAAGAAGATCCCCTACCGCAAGGTGGGCACGCACCGCCGCGTCCGCTTCGAGGATGTCTTGCGCTACAAGGAGGGGATCGACGCCGAGCGCCGCAAGGTGCTCGATGCGCTTGCCGCAGAGGCTCAGGAATTGGGCATGGGATACTGAGCCTTGGGGAGCTTCACGGCCTTTCTCGATGCCTCGGTCCTCTACCCGGCGCCGTTGCGAGACCTCCTCCTGGAGCTCGCCGTCTCGGATCTCTATCGGGCCAAATGGTCGAACGCCGTCCACGAAGAGTGGATCAATGCGCTTCTGCGCACCCGTCCCGACCTCACCCGGGAGCGGCTGGAGCGGACGCGCGACCTGATGAACGCGCACACGCGCGATGCGCTGGTCACGGGCTACGAGGACCTGATCGACGTCCTGAAACTGCCCGACCCGGACGACCGCCATGTGCTGGCGGCGGCGATCAAGGGGCGGGCCGATCTCATCGTCACCGCCAACCTCAAGGACTTCCCGGCCGAGGCCCTGGAGCCATGGGGCATCGAGGCGCAGCACCCGGATGAGTTCCTGACCCACCAGTTCCATCTGTCGCAGCCGGTGTTTCTCAAGGCTGTGAAGACGGTGCGCCTGCGCCTCAAGAACCCGCCGAAATCCGTCGAGGCGTATCTCGACACGCTCCGGGCCCAGGGGCTGCTTGCGACGGTAAGCGAGATCGCGCCGTTCGATCAGTTCATCTGATCGTGCCAGGGGAACCAACCATGGCCTCGAAGAAAACGTTGAACGCCGAAAACCTCGAAGCCCTGGGCGGGCAGCGCCTAGCCGCGCTGCTTATGGATATCGCCGAGGACGACGCCGCGGTGAAACGGCGCCTGCGGCTGGAGCTTGCCGCCAAGGAGGCGCCGGAGACGGTGGCGGCGGAGGTGAGGAAAAGGCTCGGCCAGATCGCCCGCGCGCGCTCCTTCGTCGACTGGCGCAAGGTGCGCGATCTCGCCGCCGATCTCGAAGCGCAGCGCCGCGCGATCGTCGATCAGGCGGCGAGGATCGATCCTGCCGAGGCGCTGGAGCTGATGTGGCGGTTCATGGGCCTGGCCGAATCCGTACATGAGCGCTGCGACGACAGCAACGGCGTGATCGGCGACGTGTTTCGCGGCGCCTGCCGCGATCTCGGCCCGCTTGCCGAGCTGGCGAAGCTCGATCCCGTCGCCTTGGCCGATCGCGTGTTTGCGGCGCTCAATGAGAATGATTACGGTCAGTACGATCATCTGATCGAGACGCTCGCGGCGGCTCTGGACGCCAATGGCCTCGACCATCTGAAGGCGCGCTTCGTCGAGCTGTCGAAGACACCCATCGAGAGGCCGCCGGAAGGGCAGCGCAAGGTCCTCGGCTGGGGCTCGGGCGGGCCGATGTATGAGGATGAGATCAAGGCGCGCAGCCGCGAAAGCACCATCCGTCTCGCCCTGCAGGAGATCGCGGACGCCCAGGGCGATGTCGACGCCTTCATCGCCCAGTACGACGACAAGACGCTAAAGGCCCCGAGGATTGCGGCGTCGATCGCCCGGCGGCTTCTGGCGGCCGGCCGTGCGGAGGAGGCGCTGCGTGTGATCGAGGCGGCCGAGCACCGGCGAGGCGGCTGGCCGGACTTCGACTGGGAGGACGCACGGATCGAGGCACTCGAGGCGCTCGGTCGCGGCGATGAAGCGCAGGCCGCCCGCTGGTCGTGCTTTGAGCGTGCGCTCAGCGCTGAGCATCTGCGCGCCTACTTGAAGCGGCTTCCCGACTTTGACGACGTCGAGGCCGAGGAGCGGGCCCTCGATCATACCGAGCGCTACGAGAGCCTCCTCCTTCAGGCGCTGGCGTTCTTCGTCTCCTGGCCCGCCCTGGACCGGGCCGCACGGGTCGTGACCCGGCGGGCGGGGGAGTTCGACGGCAACCATTACGAGATCCTCTCGCCGGCCGCCGATGCGCTCGCCGGCAAACACCCGCTCGCAGCCACGATCGTGCTTCGGTCGATGATCGATTTCACGCTCACCAAGGCCCGGTCGAGTCGTTATCGCCATGCCGCGCGGCACTTCATGGAGTGTGCAAGCCTCGCGTCATCGGTCGCCGACTATGGCGCCTTCGAGACCCACGAAGCCTACGCCACCCGACTGAAGGCCGAGCACGGCCGCAAGAGTGGTTTCTGGAGCTTAATTTCACGAAGGCGAGACGGAGAGCAAACTCATTGTGCGCGTCACAACGAGTACTGTCGATGTGCCCGGTATTGACTTGGAAATGAGCCGAACGAATACTTGGTCTCTGAACGAGCGTCCGCCACGGAGAAAACAGAAGCGTTTTGCGTGCGGCCATGTGGAATCAATTGCTTATCTTGCTTCCACGCCATCAAAGGGCGGAATTCTGGAAGCACTGTGGAAGCAAGAAGGAAGGAAATGGCGCGAAACAGCACGAAGTGGTTCGAAAGTCAATCTTGCAGACATCGGCGCTAAGTAGCGGAAATTGCGGGCTATATCGAAGAATAGAGAAAGTAATCGTAGTCCGTTCCGTTTCACTCATAACCTGAAGGTCGCAGGTTCAAATCCTGCCCCCGCAACCATCCCGCCCCGCCACACCCGACCCGCGCCCGACCGCTCGATCCACGACCCCCGACCCACCCCGCCCGAACCGCACCGGCCTGCGCTTCCGACCCCGACCGGCCGGCCGATCCGGCCGGAACGACGATCGGTCGACCCCGACCCACCCGCACCGCCACCGCACCCGACCGCGAGGGCCGGACGTGGACGGCTTCCGGCCGCCCGGAGCAAGACCTTCCCGTAGCGAACGCTTCCCGCCGGCCGCGCAGCCGCGCGTTCGGCCTCCGCGCGAGACCGCGCGCACCGCGGCTTCGTCGCCGTGCGCGCCGGCCGCCCGGTCGACGCCAGCACCGGTGTTTCCACGCCACGACATCTCGGCGTTCGCGAAGACGAAGGGACGAGGGACTTCGCTTTCCGTGAGGACCGGAAGTCCGGCCAACTTCGAGACGGCCGCCAGCGGCCCCGGCTCGGCCAGCGCCCCGGGGCGAGAGGGGGCGGCGGGGGCGGCATCGGCGGCCCGAGCGCCGGGCATCGCGGCCGTCGAGAATCGGCATTTCTCGGGCGATCCCCGGGCCGTGACGACCACTAGACCGGCGGCCCGGGTGACGCGCACGAGCGCGCGCACAGCGGCCGCCATACCCGCGGCCAAAGAGACGCTCTCGACGGCCACGCCCGCGTCGAAGCCTCCGTCGGCGAAGGGAAGCGCCTCGAGATCACCTTCCCGCCGATCGGCTGTGGGCAGACGCCGGCGCGCGATGGCGAGCAACCCCGTCGAGGCGTCGAGCGCGCTCACCTGTGCGTCCCGGAAGCTCGCCAGCAGCGCGAGACGTCCCGCGCCACGACCGGCGTCCGGCGCTCGCGTGCTCGAGGCCGCGCGGGCGGCATCGAGCGCTGCAGCGAACAGCCGCGAGCACGCTCGCTCCACAGAGGTCGCCCGATCCTACGCGCGCTCCCGACACCGACCTCGGATCGTTGCGCTGCCCACTTCGGAGCTCCCGCCGAAATCGACCGGTATGCGACTGCAGTCGGTTCGCGAACCTCCGCCGCCCCGCTCCTTCATCCATCCCGCGGCCGAAGCCGACAGGTTAAACAGACCAGGCTGTCCACCGGGAACCGACGGTCGAGATCGTCATTCGTGCATCGCGGGATCTCGAACCGCGCTCCGTCTGTCCTTCCGCGCACGATCCCCTGCTCGTTCGGCCCTCTTCCCGCGCCCCCGTCGAGCCGCGAGGCGAGCCGAGAGCCGCTGGACCGGGAACGACGGAGGGGTACACTCGCACCCGCAGCCGGCGCCGGTCGCGGGCTCCGAGCCGCCCCGACCGAGCGCCGAGCACTCTCGTCCGACCCCGGGAGACCCGGGAGCGAGATTCGGGAGCCGCGGGAACTCGCCGGCGGGCGCCACGCGCCGTCGCACCGCCCGGGCCTACCCTTCGGCCGCTGCAGCGGGAAGCGATCTGCCCGACCGGGGCGAATCCCATCGGAGCCGACGTCGCGACAGCCGAGCGGTTCGGGATCTGCGAAGGGCGTTCGGATCCGGGATTCGAATATTGTGCCGATGCGAGCACGGGCTCGATCGTCTCGACCGCGGAGCGGGTTTCCTCCGGGTTCGACGCAGCGTTCGAGAAGCTGCCCGACGGGCTCGGCGAGCGGATGTCGGTCGGCTCGACGGGCGCCACCTCGCATCGCTGCGCGTCGGACTCCGGGCGGAGGACGATATCCGGCGCGCGACGCGCTCGCGGACCCCGCGGGCTGTTCGGTCGTCGACGCTTCTCGCCCGCGGGCGACGATCGCGGCATCGGGCGAAGCGGGTAGGCCCGTGACCGACGCCGCAGCTGCTCCACCGCCCGCGCGAGCTCCACCCGGCAGACTGTGGCCGGTTCTTCGACCCGTGTCGCCTCGGCGGCCTCTCTCGTGGCCCGCAACTCGGCCGCATACCGTTGGAGAACTCGATCCGGCGCGAAGCCGAGCCGGAAGCTGGTCTCCGGCGGTCGCCCCTCGGCCATCGCCCGGACCTGCCGGCGGTTCCGGGCAAAGGCCTCGCGCGATCGCGCAGCCCGACCGGCGACTTCCGCGGCGAGCGTACTCTCCCCGGGCTCCGCGAGCGGCTCGGCACGGCCGTGCCGTTCCTCGGCAATCCGACGCATCCGAGTCGCGAGACATGGCCCGACCGAACACACGATCGCCACGGTCGCGAACCGGACGAGCTCGTGCACGACCGCTCCCTCTATTCGTTCGAACTTTGTCGCCCCAGAATGTTCGATCGTTGTCTCCGTGTTCGGTGAAACGCGCGGGCCGGCTTCGTAGGTCGGGGCGCCTTCGCCGAAGATCTCGATCGGTCGGAGCACGGTCCCCGGCCGAGTTCGGCCGCGCCGCCTCGATCCCGCTTCGGGCACCCTTCGGTCCGTGGCCGGTGTCCACCGGACGTGCAAACGCGGGTGCGGCCCGACGCGGAGGTACCTCCCGGGAGCGTGCCGCCTCGCCTTCGGCTCGGCTTGACCGGGTCGAGTTTTAGAAATATTCCAATCTGCAGGGTTCCGCGGCAGCGGCATCTTGCCTCGGTGCGCGCATCGGGATCGCAGCCGCGGCACTGGGCCCCGGGGGAGGCCAACGCCATCTCTGCACCGAGGGATCGCGAGGTCGCGGGCTCCCGGTGAGCCGAGCGTCCGATCGACGAGGGAGAACGACCGTGTCAGCCGAGCAACTTTGTCCGTTCCGGCACGCCGCCGGGCAAGGCAAGACCAACCGCGACTGGTGGCCGAACCAAGTCAATCTGAAGATCCTCCACCAGTTCGCCCCGGCCACCGATCCGATGGGGCCCGACTTCGACTATGCGAAGGCGTTCCAGAGCCTCGACTACGCCGCCCTGAAAGAAGACCTGCGCAAGCTGATGACCGAGTCGCAGGACTGGTGGCCCGCGGACTTCGGGCACTACGGCGGTCTCATGATCCGCATGGCCTGGCACGCGGCCGGCACCTACCGGATCGCCGACGGCCGCGGCGGTGCCGGACTCGGCCTGCAGCGTTTCTCGCCGCTCGACAGCTGGCCCGACAACGCCAATCTCGACAAGGCACGGCGTCTGTTGTGGCCGATCAAGCAGAAGTACGGCCACAAGATCTCCTGGGCCGATCTCATGATCCTGGCCGGCAACGTCGCGCTCGAATCGATGGGCTTCGAGACCTTCGGCTTCGGCGGCGGTCGCGCCGACGTCTACGAGCCCGACGAATCGATCTACTGGGGCCCGGAGACCACCTGGCTCGGCGACGAGCGGCACACGCCCGATCGGCGGCTCGAGAACCCGCTCGCGGCCGTGCAGATGGGCCTCATCTACGTCAACCCCGAAGGCCCGAACGGCAATCCCGACCCGCTCGCCGCCGCCAAAGACATCCGCGAGAGCTTCGCGCGGATGGCGATGAACGACGAGGAGACGGTGGCGCTGATCGCGGGCGGCCACACCTTCGGCAAGTGCCACGGCGCGGGTCCGGCGGGCCATGTCGGCCCGGAGCCGGCCGCCGCACCGATCGAGCAGATGGGGCTGGGGTGGAAGAGCAGCTTCCGCTCCGGCAAGGGCCCGGATGCGATCACGGGTGGGCCCGAGGTGATCTGGACGCGCACGCCGACCCGGTGGAGCAACGATTATTTCGAGATGCTCTTCTCGTACGAATGGGAGCTCGAGAAGAGTCCGGCCGGTGCTTGGCAGTGGGTCGCCAAGAACGCCCCCGAGATCATTCCGGATCCGTTCGATCCGAACAAGAAGCGCAAGCCGACGATGCTGACGACGGATCTGTCGCTGCGCTACGATCCGATCTACGAGCCGATCTCGCGCCGCTTCTGGAAGAACCCCGACCAGTTCGCGGATGCCTTCGCCCGCGCCTGGTTCAAGCTGACCCATCGCGACATGGGCCCCAAGATCCGCTATCTCGGGCCCGAGGTCCCGAAGGAGGACCTGATCTGGCAGGACCCGATCCCGCCGGTCGACTATCCGCTCGTCGATGGTGCGGACGTGGCGGCGCTCGAGAAGGAGGTGCTCGCTTCCGGCCTGTCGATCCGCGATCTCGTGTACACCGCCTGGTCGGCGGCCTCCACCTACCGCAACTCGGACAAGCGCGGCGGCGCCAACGGCGCCCGCATCCGCCTGGCACCGCAGAAGGACTGGGAGGTCAACGAGCCCGAGAACCTGAAGAAGGTGCTCGCCACGCTCGACGAGATCCGCCGCTCCTTCAACGCCAAGCAGCAGAACGGCAAGAAGATCTCGCTGGCCGATCTGATCGTGCTCGCGGGTGGTGCGGCCGTGAAGCAGGCGGCGGCGGCCGCGGGTGTGGCGGTCGAGGTGCCGTTCACGCCGGGCCGTAACGACACGACGCAGGAGCTGACCGACGCCAAGTCCTTCGAGGTGCTGGAGCCCTGGGCCGACGGGTTCCGCAACTACGTCCGCGGCAAGCTCGAGGTGATGCCCGAGCATCTCCTGATCGACAAGGCCCAGCTCCTCGCCCTCTCGGCACCGGAGATGACGGTGCTCGTGGGCGGGATGCGCGCACTCGGGGCCAATTTCGGCGGGACCAAGCACGGCGTCTTCACCGATCGGCCCGGTGCCTTGACGACTGACTTCTTCGTGAACCTGCTCGACATGGGTACCGAGTGGGTGCCGGTGAAGGACGCCTTCAATCTCTACGAAGGCTACGACCGGAAGACGGGTGCGAAGAAGTGGACGGCGACCCGTGTCGACCTCGTCTTTGGCTCCAACGCCCAGCTCCGTGCGATCTCCGAGGTCTACGGGGCGGCGGACGCGAAAGAGAAGTTCGTAAAGGACTTCGTCGCGGCCTGGACGAAGGTCATGAACGCCGACCGGTTCGATCTCCATCGCTGATCCGAGCGTCGGCTCGATCGGACAGGACCCCGCCGCGCCGAGGTGCGGCGGGGTTCGCCCTTTTCGGGACGATGCGCCCGGTCCTCCGGCCGAACCTCGCCCGGAGAGTTGGTGCCGACGCCGGGCGGCCGGACGGCGGCGCGGGCACGCCCGACCCTGTTCGAGAGACGCCGTTCGCTCGACCGTGCGAGGAGGGGGCGTTGTTAACCGTTCGTTCAATCCCGCCGCGTAACCTCGCGTGCCGACGCCAGCCGTCGCGGGTGAGGCCCGTGCACGGAGTGGAACGCCCCGGAAGGGCTTTCTTGCCGGAAGAGGAACTTCCATGAGCGCGAGCCAGCCGTCCGTCCTGTACGATGCCGATATCGCCGCTCGTCTGGATTTCATCGGTCTGCGAAACGAGGAGCGGGCACGGCTCCGGGCGCTCGCGCCGACGGTTTTGGAGGCCCTCGATCCCGTCCTCGCCGATTTCTACGCGCGGGTTCGTTCGACTCCGGAGATTCGCCGCCTGTTTCCGGACGACCAGAGCATGGCGCGGGCGAAGCAGCGGCAGCTCGATCACTGGCGGCGGATCGTGACGGCCGAATTCGACTCCGGCTGGGTCCGGTCGGTGCAGACGGTGGGTGAAGTCCATGCACGGATCGGGCTCGAGCCGCGCTGGTACATCGCCGGTTACGCGCACATCCTCACTGGTATTCTCCAGCGGTTGATCGCGGCTCGCCTCTCGCGTCGGTTGGGCGTCCTCGCCGGTGGAAAGCGTTCGGCGCGCGAGCTCTCGCTCGAGATCGGAACGCTGGTGCGTGCTACCCTGATCGACATGGACATCGCGCTGACCGTCTATATCGATCGCCTCTCGAGCAAGCTCGCCGAGGAGCAAGCGGCAGCGAAGCAGAAGGCGGAGACCCTGTCTGCCGGTCTGTCGCGTCTGCGCGAGGGCGACCTCACCGTCACGATCGACGCGGAGCTGAGCGCGGTTACGGGCTTCAACGAGACCGTCGCCGAGATCCGCGAGACGATCGCCGCCGTTCGGGAAGCCGCCGAATCGCTGGATCGGAGCGCGGCGGAGATCGCTGCCGCCTCGCACGATCTGGCGGGCCGCACGGAACAACAGGCGGCGAGCCTCGAACAGACCTCCGCTTCTCTCGAGCAACTCAAACGGAACGTCACCGAGGCGGCGGAGCGTGCCCAGGTGGCCAGTCGGAAGGTGCTGGAGGCCCGTGCCGAAGCCGACGTGGGTGGCGGCGTCGTACGCGACAGCAAGAAAGCGATGAGCCAGATCTCCGCCTCGTCGAACGAGGTCGGTCAGATCCTCGCGGTGATCGACGAGTTGGCTTTCCAGACCAACTTGCTGGCTTTGAACGCGGGCGTCGAGGCGGCGCGAGCGGGCGAGGCCGGGCGCGGCTTTGCTGTGGTGGCGACCGAGGTACGCCAGCTGGCGCAGCGTTCTGCGGAGTCGGCGCGCACGATCCGGGATCTGATCGACCGGAGTGGCGCGCACGTCGGCGAAGGAGTGCGGCTCGTGGACGCGACCGAGGAGGCCTTCAACCGGATCGCCGAATTCGTGAGCGAGGTGAACCGCGTCGTCGGCGAGATGGCCAAAGCCATGCGGGAGCAGGCGACGGCGATCGCCGAGATCAGCGACGCCGTCGGTCATCTGGATCAGGTGACACAGCAGAACGCCGCGATGGCCGAACAGGCGACGGCGGCCGCTAGCACGCTCGCCACGACCTCGAAGACGCTCATCGAGCTCGTGGAAAGATTCGACGACGGCTCCCGTAAGCGAGCCACGACCGGACCGGCTCAGGCACCGGCGCGGCTGCGCGCGGTTGGCTGAGCCGCGACCGCGGGTCCGTGGTCCATACGTAGCGGACGGCTGCGGCGGCACCCGATGGCGACGGCCGGATTCGGGCTCGCCGGCTGCACTCGTGTCTCGATTGGTCGGGGCTGTCACCCGTCCGGGTCGCCGGTGGGCCGTAGAACGAGCGAGGTGGCAGCGCGGGGCGCAGTTGCCGTGGGCGGCCACGCGACCGAGGTGAGCGTGTTCGAACGCCTTCCCGGTGGTCGTGATCCCGCGGGTGATGCGGAGAAAGGTTCGAATGCGGCTCGTCGCGCGCGTTCGGCACGCCCTGTCCGGACTCGGGATGGGCGGAGTGCGTTCCCGAGGAAGCCCTCGTTCTCGCGGGCCGCCGGCCGACGCGCTCCCGTTCGGCTCCGTCTCCCCTCGGCTCACTCGCGGCGAGTCGGCCCGGTCGGTGGCGGGTACCGGGGAAAACGACCTATTTTTCTGGAGCGAGGCTCGACGGAGCCCGTCCGAAGGAGTGCAGGGGAGGTTTGGGAGGAGGCCACGACCCCGTTCTCGCCTGCCTTGCGCGGGCTACCGAGAATAAATCGATCGCGAGAGTGCGCGAGCCCTTTTCGCCCGTGCCGATCGAGAGTCGTGGGCGCGATCGATCGGTGACCGCGGCAGCGGGTCGGGTCACCTTCCCGCGACAGCGCATCGAGGGACCGCGATCGGCAGATCGAACGCGCCGTCGGGTCTAGCCGAGGCCCCTGTCGAGATACGGGACGCAGCACGTTCAGCGAACGATCTTTCGATCCATTCGATGCCGGCGAACTCCTCTGGCGGCAATCGGCAATGTTCCCGTGGCCGATTCGGAAGACCGGAATGCGCTCGCCGGGCGCGCCGGAAGACGCAATCGGGTCGCGACCGTTCACTCCTCGGTGGCGGGATACCGATCGATCCGGGTGCGGCTCCGCGATCCGGGCGTACCCGATCCGGTGGTTCGACGTCGCCCGCGCCTTCGTACGGGCGTCCTCCGGGTGGGATCGGCTGGCATTTCGCGAGCGGGGCCGTGATCTGCAGAGGACGAGCCCGAAGCCGGGGCCTCGACGCCGTCCGTGACTCGCGGATCTACGAGACCGGACGGCGGGGCGTTGCGCGGCGACGAAAACTCTTCGGGACTCGCTCGAAACGGTGCCCGTATTCGCGTTCGCCCGCCGTCGGAGGCACCGAGCCGGCCACGCCAACCGGGGCTCCCCCGGCGACGGGCCCGAGGTCGACCCGAACCGAAGGCTCATTGTCGGCGAACCCCGCTCGACCTCCCCTCCGGCGCTGCACCCAGTCGTCCCCGACCTGTCGGCGGTTGCGAGCTCGGCCCGTCCGCTCATCGGCGCGTGCCAGGCAGCCGGCTGCAGCGTGGCCTTCACGGAACAACCATGGACGGCCGAGCCGGCCCCGCACCGGTGACCCGGATACCGAGACCCACGCCACACCTACCTTTGCTGACACCGGCGAAAGCCTGGGCATCGGTCCGGCAGGACGGTCACGCTTCCTGACCTCGACACCGAGGTCCGCTGCCCTCGGCCGACCTTTTGTTCACCGGGCACGGAGCACGAGATCGTGGCTCCGAGCACCGGGGCGCCAATGCCCGCACGAGGAACCTCCCGCCGGCCGACCCGATGCGTTTCGCGCCACCTCGGCCGCGTTCCGTTCCCGGGAGAGCCGCGAGGTCGGCTGGAACGTCCAGCCCGGCTCCGACCACAACCCCGGGCATAGCCGTGGCCCAGTGGTGCGCCCTTCCGGTCTCCGGCCAGAGGCGTCGGTGAGTCCCGTCGTTGCAGCCGAAGAGTGTTCTCCGACCGGGCGCCGAGCCAGTCGCCCGAAGCGGGAGAGCCGGTTGCGCCAGCAACGCAGCAGACCACCTCCGCCGTCGGGCGCGTTCGCGAAGCGCTCCGGCCATGGCCCCACCGGACACGAGGCGAGAAATCTTACGACGCTACGCGTTCCGCTAGTTGTGGACAGTGTCGGCGCACACCTCGGAGCGGTCGTCCTCGCTCCGTTCGGCTCGCGGAGGCGCCGGAGCGCGGGGGAGTTGTTTCTTGCGACCCGCGACGTGAACGGGCCTCGCGGCCACCGTACGGCGGCACCGTGGACACTATGCCAACTCCCGCCGATGCGACCAAGGAAGTTCCGAAAGCCCGGAACCGGCTCGACCCGATACGCGACCCTACGGCACTCGCCCGACCGCGCGTCGAGCGAGAGAGACTGCGGAACGAGCAGGAGGAGCAACTCGGGAACTGGGCGTCCCGACCGCGTCTCCGGCCTTGGAATCTTCTCGAACGCCCTCGTCCCGTGCTGACGACATCTGAAGGGTCGCTCGACAAGGAACAGTTTCTTCGCGAGCGTGTGGTACCTCGGTGGCCCTCGGCCGCGGCCGCAGTGGAAGCGGGGTATCTTCAGCCGGTGCACATCGACCCGAACCTATCGTTCTACGGCTGTGGCCGGGACCTTGCGCAACCTGTGGATCGACCGAACACGCTCTACAGACCTCGGTGCCAAGGACTCTCCTGCGGTGGAGTCGTCCAGCGAATCTCCCACATCTCGAGCCGGAAGAACGCGGTCCTGACTTTCGGGGGAGCCCGGTAACGGGGTCTTCGAGAGGTACGAAAAGTGCTTCGCTCTCCCCGCCGTAGCTGGACGCGGTTCGGTGGCTCGGCGTTCTTTCCCGAGAGAGCCGGTCTCGTCGCCAATTGTCCCGGCCCGGTTGCGGCGCAGCGTGAAGCTCGGCCGGAGATCGCGCGAGAATAGTGGAATCCTCGTCGCGAGCAGAGCAGTTTTGCCCGAATGCTCTCTTTTGCTCGAAGCCGACCCGGGCTCGGAATTTCCCGAGCCGCCTCGGCAGTGGCATCGAAAGCGGCGCACAGACGTGGATCCGCAGCCGGTGCAACTCGAGTGGCGATGTGGAACAGATACGACGGCGCGGTTCGCCGAGCCGGATCTTCCGGACTTCGGCCTCTTCTGTTTTTGGAGGAATACACGGAGAAATCCGGCGGCTTGCTACCGTGGGGCGAAGCGGATGGCGCGATCGTCGACCGCGCTCGGGTACCGAGGTCACGAACAAAAACGCGCGCTTTTTCTACGTGCCTCGGACGGGATCCGTTCGCGTGTCGGATCTCGTGGTGGCTCGTGCCGTTGGAGCCGCTCGGTGATCGCCGACGGACCGTGTCGGTCGCTCGGGATCTCGTCGGAGAGTGCGTGCGGCCGAGACGACGCACGACATCGGAGGATCGGGCTCTTCGCAACGATGACGACCTTTTTTCGTTCCTCCTCCGCGTCGTTCGCCTCGCGGATTTCCGAAACGTCCATCACCAGGAATCCCCCGAAGTGCGAACGGCCCCGTCCGTGCGCTCCGAAGGACGGTTCGGCATTGTCGGGCCGGGCATCCGGATAGGGTCTGCGAAGACCTTCCCGACCGCGATCCGACTCAACGATCGGTAGCGAGCGGACCCTCCACGAGCAGTCTTCGCCGCTGGGCACCGAGCTTCACCGCGGCGGTGAAATTGACCCCGGAAACGGTTCCATCACACTTGGCTTTGTCGGCGAGTAGTACGAGGATCCGCCCCAAACCGTCTATTTCCTGACACAACAGGTCGAGACCCTGTAGCGATGCAGTGAGGAGCGACGTGTGGGATGGGGCGGCTCCGGAACGCGCGGCGTTCGACAGCGCTTCGGCCACGGTCGAGTCGAGCGCCGACACCTTGGCCAGGATGCGCCGGGCCTCTGCAGCGCAGGCTCTCAGTAGGCGATGTGCCGGAAGGCTTTCGGCTATCGGCTCGTCCGATCCGTGGGCACAGGCAACCTCGTCCCAGAGGCAGTCGTGATCGCGAGGTAAAAGGCCCGCGATGGACGTCTCTGGCGAGACCGATCCATCGACGTTCGTACCGAGCGGAATTCGCTCGGCGCCATCCTCGCGTCGCGCCGTTGTTTCTTCTTTCGTCGGCTCGCTGCGAGAACCGCCGGCAGCGAGCACCGAGAGCGCGGAGGCCGGAAGCGTCACCGCCGCCGCAGCCTTTCCGACCATGCCCGTGGCCACTATCGTGTGCGAGCTCGGCCCGCCGCCGTTCGACGATGTCCACTGTGTCATCCGAGCGGCCCCACCACCTTCTCGATGCAGGTCCGCATCGCCTGAACCGAAAAAGGCTTGGCGAGGTAGTTGTTCATCCCGAGCTTTTGTCCGCGCGCAAGGATGTCGCGATCCGGCCTGCCGGTGACGAGAATGAAACCTATACGTTGGGTCGATCGGTTGGCCCGCAATCCTTGAAGAAGAGTAAGTCCGTCCATGCCCGGCATATTGTAATCCGCGATAACCAGATGCACGGGATTGGCAGCCAAGCGCCTCAACGCCGAGGCGCCGTCACGTTCGTATTGTACATTGTGGATCCCGATTTCTTCCAGTGCTTGCGTGATCAAGCCGCGGCTAACGGCCATGTCGTCGACAACCATTACATGAAGCGAGTTCTTGAGTGCCATTTCCATTACTCCTTCAGTTCGGTGGCTCCATGTCGAGGACATCGTCGGATGCCGGTCCGAAAGGGTGCTCTTGGCGCTCGACCCGTCGCCGATATTGCGTAACGCCCGCTGGCACCAGACCGATACGTGTGCTTCGATCGATCGTTTCGGAGTGACCCACGAAGAGCCATCCTCCAGGAACGAGGCGGTTCGACAGACGTTCCCAGAGATGCGACCGCGTCGTCGCGTCGAAGTATATCACGACATTTCTACAAAAAATGACATCGAAATGTCCTCGAAAAGGCCATGGACCGAGAAGATTCAACTCTTCGAAGCGAACGAGCTTCCGCGGCAGATCGCCGATCGCCACGGTGTTCGGGACAGGACCTCTGACCAAGTGGCGGCGGAGAGATCGCGGCGCGTCCGAGACGAGACTGTCATCGTAAATTCCCTGCCGAGCGGTCTCGATCGCCTCGGGATCGATATCGGTCGCCAGAATCTTGACATCGAAGTGGATCGCGTCCGGCCATCGTTCGAGAATCTGCACGGCAATAGAGTATGCTTCTTGGCCCGTAGCACACGCAGCGGACCAGATACGAACCCTTCCACCGAACCGAGCTTTTTTGGCGAGATCCGGAACGACGTTTGACAACGTCACGAAATGATGGGGCTCGCGAAAGAAGCTCGTGACATTCGTCGTTATGGCGGATACGAGCGCCTTTCGTTCGGATTTGCCTTCCACACTCTCCAAAAGCCGACAATATTCTGCGAAGTCGTTCAGACCGAGAGCGCGTAGACGGCGGCTCAATCGCGACACTACCATGTTGCGCTTGGAAGCCGGCAGTACGATTCCCGTTTCGCGATGGACGATACCGGCGAGGCGAGCGAAAACGTCGTCGGTCAGGCGCGAGGCGGCTTCGTAGGGCGAGACAGGCCGAGGGCTCGGTCCGAGAACGGTGAGCCTCGTGGCAGCGTTCGGTTGTTCTCGGCCGAATTGATGCTCGAACGAGGTCGCGGTCATGCCGCCGCCGCCACATCGGTCGGCCCGGACGACCGCAAGTTGGGAAGGACCCGCGAGAGGTCGATCTTGCGCAGCATCCGCCCGTCTTCGAGCGTGATGATGTTCACGATGAAATCTCTTGTCGGCTCGGCGCCGAGTTCCGGTACAGCTTTCGTGGACTCTTCGCCAATGGTCAGAATGTCGGAAACGAAGTCCGCGAGTAACCCGACGGTTTGCCGACCCAGGGTCACGATGATGATCACGTGTCGGTCGGACGGCACGGTGGCGCCGAGCCCGAGGCGATCGGCGAGGTCGACGACAGCGACCACCGATCCTCGCAGGTTGATCACGCCGGTCACGTAACTGGGAGCGTGCGGGAGCTTCGTCGCGGGTGTCCAACCGCGGATCTCCCGCACGTGATCGATATCGATGCAGAAGTCCTGATCGCCGAGCCGGAAAGCCACGACTTCTTTTCGACCGAGCTGGTTCGCTGTACTCGTTGGCGTCATGCGCAGACAGCCTCCGCCAGAGCGGGATACCGGATCCCTGCAGTGGCACTGGAGATGATCTCGTCCGGATCGATTATGAGGGCAATGCGTCCGTTCCCGAGGATCGTAGCGGCCGATATTCCGAAAACATGTCCATAATTCTCCTCGATACTCTTGATTACGACTTGGCGTTGGTCTTCGATATGGTCGACTTCGAGTGCCGCGCGCCGACCGCCGTCGCACTCGACGACGATCAGAACACCGCGTCCGTCGTCGCAAAGCGGGCCGGAAAGACCGAACACCTCCGCCAAGTCGATGATCGGCAAAAGTTCGCCGCGGTTCGCGACCAGCCGTGCTCGCCGTCCGACCGAGTAGCGGGTGGCATTGGTCGCGTGCAGAGTCTCGACGACTGCAGAAAGCGGAAGAACCAGCGTTTCGCCGCGGATCGACACGAGCATGCCTTGGAGAACGGCGAGGGTGAGAGGCAAAGTGATGATGAAGGTCGTACCGCGCCCGGGAATCGAATCGATCGCGACCCTGCCTCCGAGACCCTGGATTTCCCGGCGTACCACGTCCAGACCGACCCCGCGTCCCGAGAGTGCGGAGACCTCCTCCTTCGAGGAGAACCCCGGGAGGAAGAGAAGGTTGTCGATCTCGTTCGGAGTCATCGCCGTGCCCGGCTGGACGAGGCCCTTCCGCTCGGCAGCCGCCTTCACCTTCGCCCGATCGATACCGCCTCCATCGTCGGCGACCTCGATCACGACGCGTCCCGAACGATGGGCGGCCGACAAAGTGATTTTGCCTTCGCGCGGCTTACCTGCGGCGACGCGGATGTCGGGCTGCTCGATCCCGTGATCGACGGCGTTGCGGATCATGTGGGTCAGCGGATCGACCAGTCGTTCGATGACGGTCTTGTCGACCTCCGTACTCTCCCCCACCGTCTCGAGGGTCACGATCTTGCCGGTAGCCTCCGCCGCCTCGCGCACGATCCGGTGCATGCGCTGAAAGACGGGCTTGAGCGGCTGGGCTCGTATCGCCATCACGCTTTCTTGGACCTCGGAGGCGAGCTGCTTGATACCTTCGAGGCCGCTCGCGACGTCGCTGTCGGCGGCGAGGCCGGCCTTGGCGATCACCTGGGAGAGGCGAGCCTCCATGATGACGAGCTCGCCGACGAGATTGATCAGCCGATCCACTCGATCGAGGTTCACGCGAATGGTCGACGGCGAGGCGCCGACCGCCGAGCTCGTCGCGGCCGATCCGGGGGTCGGCACGGTCGTCGCCGTCGATCCGACGATCTTCGGGTTCGCCCCGGACGATAGATCGCCGACGCTCGATCGCGACTTCGGCGAGGGCCGAAGAAGGGCAGCATCCCGAGACGACGCCGTTGTGTCCGCGCCGCATCCGGACGATGGGGGGACGCTACGCCCGCTCGTTCGTCTCGTCGGCTCGACGGTCGCACGTATGTCGATCCGCGCGAGATCCTCGACGAATTCGAACACCGCTTCGATCTCGTCTCTTCGGGCTTCGGTCTCCAGAACCAGCCGCCACACCAGTTGTGGCTCCGTCGGATCGAAGGTTTCGAGAGGCCGAACCGCCGAGAGGTCCGCGGTCACGGTCACCGCGCCGAGCCGACGCAGGGAACGGACGAGGGGCGCCGGTTCGTTGCCGGTACCGTACATCGTCCCGAGGGGAGCGAAATCGATCTCGAAACGGGTCGGGTCCGAGCTCACGCCGGTCGCGTCGTCAGGGGGGAGTGCGCTTTCGTTCGCTCCGTCGTCGCGGTCGCCTTCGCCCAGCGGGATCGCGGAGAGGTCGAGGGTTACCGGAACGAATTCCGGCATCTCGGCCTCTTTCTCCGCAGTGCGGCCGACCTTCTCGGCCACTTCGTCCAGATCTCCCAAGAGCAGATTCATCCGTTCGGCGTCGCAAGGGACCCCGTCGCGCGCACATCCGACGAGATCGTTCAGAAAATCACCGGCGCGCAACAGGAGCGCGAGAAGCGTTTCGCTCAGAACGATCTTCCCCGAACGAAGATGATCGAGGACAGTTTCGAAAACATGGGCGAACGCTACGAGTTCTTTCAGACCGAATGCTCCGGCTCCTCCTTTGATAGAATGAACCGCACGGAATACCGAATGCAATGTCTCGACGTCGGGCGAACCGTTCTCCGCACGCAACACGCGGAGCCCTTCGGCGAGTTGCTCGAGGAGATCCTCGCACTCTTGAAAAAACGTCATCCGCAATTCGTCGATCGCGGCCATTTTCGGCTCCTGTCAGATCGAGAGCACCCGGCGGAGCACGTTCACGAGGCGATCGTCTTCGAAAGGCTTCACGAGCCAACCCGTAGCTCCCGCCTCCCGAGCACGCGCCTTGAGATCGGCACCGCTTTCCGTGGTGAGAACGAGGACAGGAATGCCTGCGTGGGTCGGACTTCGGCGGACACCCTCGATCACGCCGAAGCCGTCGAGCCGCGGCATGTTGATATCGGTGATGACGACGTGCGGATCGACTTCGGGCAAACGAGCCAAGCCCTCGATACCGTCCTCGGCGAGGAAGACCTCGAAGCCTCGGGGCGACAATGTCGCCTCGATCAACCGACGCATCGTAGCCGAATCGTCGACCGCCAATACGCGAGGTCTCATTACGCGCATTCCTCCTCCCGATCAGCCGTCAATCGCGGAAGCTCGACGGGTTCGGCTCTCCAGGGGGTCGAGGGGACCAGCCCCAAATGCCGGCAAGCACGCTCGAAGGCTACAGACGCGTTACGGAGTTCGATGCGTCGACCGTCTTGCGACCATTGTCGGGCCGCCGCGACCAGAACCTCGAGTGCGAGAGCGCTCACTGCTTCGACCTCGGCCGCGTCGACGACGAGATCGCTACCGCGCCGGCCGAGCAATTGCTCTCGAAGCATCGAAACGGCCGGTGCGTCGAGACGGGGGGGCAGCTTCACGAGATTGGTCGATCCCGTGTCGGTCGATCCGGAAACCGCCGAGCCGCGTTTCGTACCGGGCTGGCGACGGGGGCGTCCTTGCTGCATCCTCGAAACTCCCATCGGCGTCGGCAGAGTGAGCCCTGTCTCGGTGTCGGCGCACCCTGCGACGCCGGTTGGATGTCGGGCTCCGCGGCGTCCCGGAGCGGACGACGCCTCTCGGATGCGCCTTCTATGCCCAACAGTCTTTAAGGATTGGTTAGCGCAACGCCGGCGCGTGCGCGTCGCGACGCAGGCGACACGAGGAAAACGAAGGGGGTGGACGCCTTCGCCGCGGCGCCGGGTCCGAGGACGTCGGTGCCCTATCGGCTGCCGAACACACTCCGAGTTCCGGGCGCTCCGCTCGACGAAGGGGCGGGTCGTGAGCTGCCGCCGCATTCAGGACCGGCCTCGGTACGGGAACGGCTCGACGGTCCGCGCAGAGCCTCGTGTCACGCCGCGGATCGACGGTCGGGACAGTCGGACCGCAGACCCCGACCGGGGAGAAAGATGTCGCCGTCCGTTCGAGCGGTCGTCGCGGTGCCCCGGCGCGATCCCTTGCGCATCGGCTCCCGGGTGCCGATCGGGGCCCGCGGCGATGTTCCGTTCGAAGCCTCGGCGAGCCTCGGACGATCGCCACGGCGCTCGAACGACGTCGAAGGGGTCGTACGAGCCGGCGCAACGACGGCTCGGGCCGCGGCGCTACCGGAGGTTGCGCTCAGCCACTCGACCGCGGTACACAGAACAGCTCGATGCTGCCGCTCGCCGGAGCGGCTCGCCGCGGCACCTCGTGCGGCGGTTCAAGCCCGTCGAGCAGCAGCATCTCGACCTTTCCGGTGGTGGGCCAGAAACGGATTCGGCGCGCCCGATTCCCGCCGAGGTGCGATACCAAGCAGGGAATTCCTTCGTTCTCGAGAAAACGCAATGCCGCTTCCCCGTTCCGGCCGCCGATATCCGGAAGACCCGGTACGATGCGTGCACCGCCGAAGATTTTGGCTCGAAGTTCGTTTCGGGTCGCACCGCTCTTCAGAAGGTTGTTGACCAATCGTTCCATCGCGGCGTAGGCGTGGCGAACGTCCCCGGGATCTTTACCTTCCGGCAAGAGAAAGTGGTTCATTCCGCCGACCCGGCGAACCGGATCGAACAAGCAGGCCGCCACGCAGGATCCGAGAACGGTCGCCAGCGCCACGTCGGGGTCGCTCGAGACCGCGTGCTCCCCCTGGACGACGTGGACGACACGCCGCGGTTCGGCCATCGCTACCGTCCCTTCCGTCGGAGCGCGGTCGCGGCGGCTTGGTCGGCGCGACCGGCGAGCAGGGCTTCGGCGATTCGATCGACGGGCAGAACGGCGAGCGCGGCGCCGATCTCGGTCGCGACGCGCGGCATGCCCCAGACCACGCTCGTCGCGCGATCCTGAGCGATCGTGAAGGCGCCGGCGTCGCGCAGAGCCTTGAGCCCGGCGGCCCCGTCGGCTCCCATACCGGTGAGCAGCGCCGCCGCGACCACCGAAGCGTACGGTGTCGCGGAATGGAACAGGCTGTCGACCGACGGGCGGTGGCCGTTGCGTGGTGGCTGGGCGACCAGCTTGCAGCGCGGTTTCCCGAATCCGGCGAGGACCAGATGTCGCTCGGGGTCCGCAGCGACGTAGACGCAGCCACGGGACAGCGGCTGGCCGTCGGAGGCGAGGAGGATGCGGGGTCGGCAGGTCCGTTCGAGACGTGCGATCGTGCTCTCGATGAAGCCGGGGCGGATGTGCTGCACGACGAGCGTCGGTGGGCAGTCGGACGGAAACGCCGAGACGATCGTCTCGATCGCCGCGATACCCCCGGTCGACGCCCCGATGAGCAAGAGTTCGGGCCCCCTCGGGGCCGGTGTCACGGCCCTCCACGGCGGCCGCTTGAGCCCGTACAGGTAGGCGAGGAGTTCGTGCGGGGAGGCCGTGTCTTCGAAGGGCACGAAGGGAAGACGGCGCGCGAGTCCGGTGGGAACACGATAGAGCGCGACGTCCCCGTACACCAGTGCACGTGCCCTTACCATTTCGACGAGATCGGCGAACATCGCGATGCCGGAGTCGCCGGTGAGCTCGGCGGCGATCGCGATCGCGTCCGGTTCGAGTTCTTCGACGGCACTGAAAGCCTGCGACAGGTCGGCGACTTCGCGGATCGCTCCGGCCCCGGCCGCCAGCCGGATCCGAGCCCGCCGGCCGAGATGGGGGTCGGCTAGGACGAGGCGTGCGCTCGGGCTGCGGCTCGCCCCGTTGTGCAGAGCAGTGAACACGGTTTTCGACTGTTCGCTCTCGGGTCGCAGTCTGACGGGGCAACCTTCGCGTCGGGCCGTTAAAAAATCGTCGACGTTGGCCACGGCCGGAATTGCGCCACACCGGCCCGGGCAGCAATGACCGAGGCCGGCATCGCGACCCGCGCACGCGAGACCTTTTTCGGTCCGGGTACGGACAGCGGTCTTCGGGGGAATGCGACCGTTCGTCCTTGTCCTGCACCCGACGAGCGGATCGGTTGCGTGCGAGACGAAAGTGCGAGGCGTTCCCGTGCTTCGGCAGATCGGTCGGCTACCGAGGTCGGGTCCGATGGCGGCGGATCGCCGGTACTCCGTGGCCCGACACCTCTCGGCAGCCCGAGACGCCGCTTCCGAGCGCCCACGGGAACGGCTCCCGTGCCCGGCGCCCCGACCGCGGCGCTCGTACCCGTGCTGCCCCGACGGAAGAGCGCCGCGGGTGTTCCGGACCCCGGGTGGGGCGCGAAGGCGACGCGGGCGATCGGTCGCGGTGCGATGTTCGACCGGGAGAACCGGCTGGGCTTCGCGGAGCGAGAGCGACGTGGCGGTTCGATCCGCGATCGAGCCGGATGCCGCTGGCCGGTTCGTCGCCGCCGCTTCCGCAGTCGCATCTGCGAGGAGTAGTCGGGACGTCGCCCTTCGGTGGGTTCGCAAGCGGGTCGTGAATCCGAAGGCGGAGGGGCGCGACGAAGCACGCGCCTCCCGCCGGAGGCGGAAGCAGCGCCGGTTCGCCGCGAGACCGGCGCTGCGACCACACCTCGACGCGATGCGAATTCGCTCGCGAGTGCCGTCCGTTTGCGATCCTTTCAGAATTCCTGCCAGACGCTCCCGGCGGTTTCGTTCGCCGCACGCAGAGACCTTCGTTTGCTCTGCTGTCTCGCGGTGTCGATCGGAGTCACCACGGCGGTCGCGCGAGACCCGGCCTTTTCCGACGAGGCAGCGCCGCCGCGGATCGACGACCGGGCTCCGACGACCTCGCCCGGGAAGACCGGTCGAGGAACGGATGGCATGTTCGCTTTGGTGCGGAAGGTCACGAGCAGGTCGCGCAACCCGTCGGCCTGCTGGTTCAGCGCGGAGGCGGCCGCGCGCGCTTCTTCGGCCGCGGCGGCGTTCTCTTGCGTGACGCGATCGAGCTGTCCGACCCCGCCGTTGATTTCGGTCAGACCGGCGGACTGCTCGTTGGTCGCGGCGGCGATTTCGGCCATGAGGCGCGAGACCTCGCTCGCCTGTTGGAGGATCCGCTCGAGACTCTCGCCGGTCTTGGCTACGAGCGCGGCTCCGTTCTCCACCTGGTTGCGGCTGTCGGACAGCAGGGTGCGGATCTCGCGGGCCGAATCCGACGCTCTCTGGGCGAGCGCCCGCACTTCCGAGGCGACGACCGCGAAGCCGCGGCCCGCCTCGCCCGCCCGCGCCGCTTCGACCCCCGCGTTGAGTGCGAGCAGATTGGTTTGGAAGGCGATGTCGTCGATCGCCCCGATGATCCGCTGCACCTGCTCCGAGCTCCGCTCGATCGCACCCATCGCGGCGATCGCTTCGCGGACCACGGCCTCGCCGGCCTTGGCCTCGGCGTAGTTGGCCTGGGTAGCCTTGTCGGCGGCACTCGCCCGCTCGGAGGTGGCGCGGACGCTTTCGGTCAGCTGGTTGAGTGCGGCTGCCGACTGTTCGAGGGTCGCCGCCTGCGTCTCGGCTCGCGAGGAGAGATCCGAGGCCGCCTGGGCGATCTCGCCCGCGCCGTTGCGGACCGACTCGGCGAGTTCCCAGATCTTGGCGACCGTCGCGGCGAGGCGATCCACCGTATCGTTGTAGGCCTTGCGAAGCGCTTCGTACTCGGCCGGGAACGGATCGGTCGGTGGGCTCTCGATCTTGTGCGTGAGATCGCCTTCCGCGAGTCGATCGAGCCCGGTCTCGAGTTCCCGCACGACGCGGGCCTGGATGCGGCTCTCCCGCTCCTGCTGGGCCAACCGCTCGGCTCGTGCCGCCTCGGCTTCCGCGCTCGTTCGACGGGCCTCGCGCAGCTTTGTCCGAAGGGTCTCCAACGCCCGTGCGAGCTCGGCGAGTTCGTTGCGACCGCGCCGGTCGGCCACCGTGCAATCGAGATCGTCCTCCGCGAGCCGTCGGGTCGTCGACGTACAGCGCTGGAGAGGCGGAACGATTCCGCGCCAGAGCACCCACGCCGTGGCGAGCGCGAGAAGAACGGCCAGGGCAGAGAGAGCCAGGGTCGTTCTCCGCTGCTCGGAGATCACCGCCGTGCTCTTCTCCGACGATCCGTGCCGCTCGCCGTCGATCTTGTCGAGGACCTTGAGCAGGTCGCTTTCGAGGGTCGAGAAACTGCGCTCGTGGAATGCCGTCGTCTCGCGCAACGCGAGCTCCGTCTCGCGCGCCCGGCCGAGAGTCGCGGCCCAGGCCTCCACGCCGGAACGGATGCGCTCGAGAAGCTCCGCCTCCTCGCCGGAGAGCTCCGCGGATGCCAACCGCCGCAGTGCCGCACGCGTCGTCTCGAGAGCCGGCAGGGCGCTCTCGAGCTCGGCGACCGGGTCGCCGTGGAGGAAGCGATCCACGCGGACCCGCGTCGTCAGGAAGGCGTCGGACGCCCGCAACGCCCAATAGGCTTCCTCCTTGGCACCACGCTCTTCGAGCAACGCCACGAGCCGTCCCATGGCCCGCCGATGTTCGATACCCGAATCGCGGATCTGATTCTTCAGACGGTTGTGCTCGAGTACCAGGGACGCGAACGCTTCGAAACGCTCCTCGATTTCGTGGATCAACCGGTCGGCGGCCTCCGCCCCCGTCGCACCTTTCGCGAGAGCTTCGTCGGTCAATGCGTTTAATTTCTCGAGGTGCTCCACGAGCGCCCGTCTCTTGTCTTCGCCAGGATGTTCCACAAACCGATCCATTTCGTAGGAAAGCATCGAGGACTCGATCAGGACGCGAGCGATCCCGGCAGAGGTTTCCCCTTGCGTTCCGAGTTGCTCCACGACCCGGCCGAGTTGGGTCACGTAGACCTGTTGGACGAGCGCGAGTCCGACGACGAGGGCGATCAAGACGGCATTGCCGAGCGCGAGCCGGGTGCCGATCCGGAGGTTGGCGAACATGCCTGGCGTTCTCCCGAGCTGACCGCCGGGTTTTTAACCGCCGGAGTTTAACGATCCCTTTCCGACACGGCTCCGGACGCCCGAACTCGCCGGCGAGCGACCGGATCCCGTTCCGCGAGACCGGCCGTCCGGCGCCCGGGCTCAGCGGCCGCCGTAGACGCCGCGGTGGCGGAGCAGATGGTCGGCGAGTACGCAGGCCATCATGGCTTCGCCGACCGGCACGGCGCGGATCCCCACACAGGGATCGTGACGGCCTCTCGTAACGATCTCCGTCTCCCGCCCGTCGCGGGTGATCGTTCGGCGCGGGATCAGGATCGAGGAGGTGGGCTTGACCGCGAAGCGGACGACGATGTCCTGCCCGGTCGAGATGCCGCCCAGAATCCCGCCCGCGTGGTTCGAGAGAAAGCGCGGGCCCTCGTCGCCCATGCGGATCTCGTCCGCGTTCTCCTCGCCGCGCAGCGCCGCGGCCGCGAAGCCGGCGCCGATCTCGACACCCTTGACGGCGTTGATGCTCATCATCGCTTTCGCGAGATCGGCATCGAGCTTGTCGTAGACCGGCTCGCCCAGGCCCGCCGGCACGCCTTTGGCGACCACCTCGATCACCGCACCGATCGAGGAGCCGGCCTTGCGGACCGAAAGGATCTGCTCCTCCCAGCGCGCCGCGGCCTCCGCGTCCGGGCACCAGAAGGGGTTGCGGTCGATTTCGTCGGGATCGAAGCGGGCGGGATCGATCCGATCCGCCCCCATCTGCACCATGTAGCCCCGGATCGTGACCGAGGGCCCGAGGATCAATCGCGCGATCGCCCCGGCCGCGACCCGGCAGGCGGTCTCCCGCGCCGAGGCCCGGCCGCCGCCGCGATGATCGCGGATGCCGTACTTCACATCGTAGGTGAAGTCGGCGTGGCCCGGCCGATAGGTTTCCGCGAGCTCAGAATAATCCTTCGAGCGCTGGTCGAGGTTACGGATCAACAAGCTCACCGGCGTGCCCGTGGTGAGCCCCTCGAACACGCCCGAGAGGATCTCGACCCGGTCGGGCTCCTGCCGTCGGGTCGTGAAGCGGGACAGCCCGGGGCGCCGCCGGTCGAGCCAGTGTTGGATGTCGGCCTCGCCGAGCGGCAGGCGTGCGGGCACGCCGTCGACCACCACACCGATCGCCGGACCGTGGCTCTCGCCCCACGTCGTGAAGCGGAAAAGCTCGCCGAAGGAGGATCCTGCCATCAGATCTTCACGAGGCTCTCGAGCGGCTCGTCGACGGTCGGAGTTTCCGCGGTCGGGTCGGCGGTCATCGTCCGTTCCCCGCTCGTGCCGAGCGACGATCGCACAGGCAACCGCGGCCCGCCAGACCCGAGGCTAGACGGTGGCGATGTCGGGCGCGTCGACCGCCTTCATCCCGACCACGTGGTAGCCGCAGTCGACGTGCAGGACCTCACCGGTGGTGCCGGAACCGAGCTCGGAGAGCAGGAAGAGCGCGGCACCGCCCACATCGTCGATCGTGACGTTGCGTTTGAGGGGAGAATTGTACTCGTTCCATTTGAGGATGTAGCGGAAATCGCCGATCCCGGAGGCCGCGAGCGTGCGCACCGGCCCGGCCGAGATCGCGTTGACGCGGATTCCCTTGGCTCCGAGATCGACCGCCAGATAGCGGACCGAGGCCTCGAGCGCGGCCTTGGCCACGCCCATGACGTTGTAGTGCGGGGTGACCCGCGTCGAACCGATGTAGGTCAAGGTCAACAGGCTCGAGCCCGAGCCCATCAGGGGCTCGGCGCGGCGCGCCAGATCGGTGAAGGAATAGCAGGAGATCGCCATGGTCTTCTGGAAATTGCCGAGCGTGGTGTCGATGTAGCGACCCTTGAGCTGCGCTTTGTCGGAATAAGCGATCGCGTGGACGAGAAAGTCGATCCCGCCCCATTTCGCCGCGATCTCGCCGAAGAGCGCATCCAGGCTCGCGGGATCGGTGACGTCGGCCGGCAGGAGGAGCGGGGCGCCGAGCTCCTCGGCGAGCGGGCGGACGCGCTTCAAGAGCGGCTCGCCCTGGTAGGTGACGGCGAGCTCCGCCCCGTGCCGGCGCACCGCCCGGGCGATCCCCCAGGCGAGCGAGCGGTCGTTGGCGATACCCATGACGAGGCCTCTCTTCCCGGCCATCAGGGGGGTCGGGGCGGTCATGCGACGGCGGCTCCGGAGCTGGCCCGTGAACGGGCGCGATCCTACGGGCCCGCACGGTTCCGCGAAAGGGTTCCCTAGCCCGCACGAGTCGCGGCCGATGCGCCGGGGAGGACGCGGCCCCCCTCGATCAAGGTCCGTCCCCGCCAGACGAGCCGCCGCAGCACGAGACGGCCGCGCGGGCGTGTCGGATCGGCCGGTATCACGAGCTCGCGATCCCGCATCGCGAGACCCAGGAGGCCGTAGGCCGCACTCAGCATCCGTGCCGCCGAGCCCGTGTACCAGGCCCAGCCGCCGCGCTCCTCGTAGCCGGGCCCGAAGCTCACGTCCGCCGGCTGCTGGTGCGGCGGCAGGCCGTAGCGGGCGAGGCGATCGGGTGCCGATTCGCCGAGAGGCGAGATCTTGTACCAGACCTCGACCGCGCGGGCCTCGAGGGCTGCCGCATCGGCCGATCGGCCGGCCGCCCGGGCGAGGCTCGAAAGACGCAAGAGCGCGTCCACGAGCCAGGACACGCCGTGGCTGTACTGCCCGCCATTCTCGCGCACGCCCTGCGGATAGGCGGCGATCCGACCGGGATAAGGATCACTCTGCTCGTCGAAGGGGGGATGGAGGAGCAAGACCATGCCGTCGCGCTCGAGCGAGTCGAGGGCGGCGAGCACGATCCGTCGCCCCTGCTCGAGGTCGACGAGGCCCGCGAGCACGGGCCAGGCGGCCGAGAGCGCGTCGCTCACCAGGAGCTCGCGGCCACGGTCGTCGATCGCCCGCACGAAGCGGTCGCCGCGAGCCATGGCGGCGAGCGCGCCGCGAAGCCGTGCCTCGGCGGCCCGCCAGCGACGGGCGATCCGCTCTTCGCCCCGCCGCTCGGCGAGCGGGGCCAGGTTGCGCAGCACGTCCAGGAGGAAGAAGCCGAGCCAGACGCTCTCGCCGCGGCCGCGCCGGCCGAGCCGGTCGAGCCCGTCGTTCCAGTCGCCGGTGCCGATGAGCGGCAGGCCGTGCGGCCCGAGCCGGGCGAGCGTGAAGTCGACCGCCCGCCGGCAATGCTCGAACAGGCTCTCGACCTCGCGCGAGGGGCGCGGGGCGAGCACGATCCCTTCGGCACCGGGCGGGATCGCACGGCCCTCGAGGAAGGGGACCGGCTCGTCGAGAATGTCCCTTTCACCGGTCGCCTCGACGTAGCGGGCGACGACATGGGGCAGCCAGAGCTGGGGGTCGGACACACGATTGCGGGCGGCGAGACCGGTCTTGCCCTCCCAGGACGGGTGCCACCACTGGACCACGTCGCCCTCGAGGAACTGCTGGGCGGCGTGCAAGAGGATCTGGGCGCGGGCCGCATCGGGGTCGAGGACGAGGAGCGGCAGCACGTCCTGCAACTGGTCGCGAAAGCCGAAGGCGCCGCCGCGCTGGTGCGGCCCGCAACGTCCCCAGAGGCGAGCGGTCAGCACTTGATAGGGCAGCCAGTCGTTGACGAGCCGGTCGAAGGCGGGATCGTCGGTCTCGACGCGCAGGACCGAGAGCCGCTCTTCCCATCGGGCGAGCGTCGCCTCGACCGCCGCGCGGGCCGTGGCGGGCTCGCGGAACCGACGGGCGAGCGCGCGGGCCTCGGAGAGCTCGAAGGCCTGGCCGAGGGCCAGGGTCACCACCGCTTCCTCGCCGGGCCCGAGCTCGAGGTCGGCGCCGAACGCCACGAACCGCTCGCCGTCGTCGCGACAACGCGGATCGGGCACCCCCTCGGCGAGGAACAGGGGCCCGTCCGCCCAGGCTTCCGGCAGACCCACGAAGCGGGCCCGCATCGCCTCGACCGCATCCGCCTGCAGGCTCGTGGCGACGAACAGCCAGCCCTTGCGGAAATCGTTGCGAGCGTGCCGCAGATAGACCGCGAACGGCCCGGTTTCTTCGAGCCGCGTCTCGAGCCGGCCACGGCTGTCGCGCGGCAGCTCGGCGAGTGCCACGTGGACCGCCGGGATCGCCCGGAGCCGGCGCGGTCGCGGGCCGCCGTTGCGGATGCGCAAGAGGTCGAGCTGGACCGGAGCGTCCTCGGCGAGGCTCACGATCTGCTCGAGCTCGAGCCCGTCCGGCTCTTCGGGCCGTTTGCGGAAGATCACCCGGCCCGGCTCGAAGCGGACCTCGAAACGCGCATCGCGCGGGCGGGCCGGCGCGAAGCAGGCGGTTTCGAGCCGCCCGCTCTCGCGGTCCCGGACCCAGATCGCCCGGCTCGGCCAATCGACCGGCACGGTGTCGAGCTGGAAACGGTTCCAGGCGTTCTGCTGGGCGTTGCCGCCGAAGGCGAAGATCTCGCCGTCGCTGCCGACCACCGCACCGTGGCCGAGCGGGCTCGCGAGCAGGTGGTGCCAGGGGCGGGGAAGGGCGCCGGGCAACCGCACGGCGCGACCGTCGGCCGTGAACCCGGGGAAGGGCTTCTCCGGTTGGGGCGGATCGCGCAGCTCGCGCCACGCGGCGAGCTCCCGCTCGAGACCCTCGGGATCAGGGACCGGACGGCGGCCCCAGCGGCAGATCAGCCGGACCGCCGTCTCGCGATCGGGTGCGTAACCGTCGACGAAGCGCAGCCGCAGGCAGCCGCGGGGCGGCAGCTCGAGGGCGAGCGTGAGGCTCGCCGCCGGGTCGAAAGTGCAGAGGAGCCCGGCATCCTCGACAGGCCGGGCGGCACCGGGGGCGAGGCCCGCGGGTGCTGCGATCCCGCCCGGCCCCAAAAAACGCGCGCGGCTGTCTTCGTAGCCCACCAGGCGGGCACCCGGCGGCAGGTCGCCCGCCACGGCATGGAAGAGGTGCTCGGGCGAGGGCCGCTCGTCCTCCGGACGCCGGGCCCCGTTCGGGAGCATACGGTTGCGCGCGAGGATCGCACCCAGGCTCGGCACGAACCAGGTGGCGACATGGAGGGCGGCGAAGGCCGGCGTGCGCTCGACCGCATCGCGCGGGGCCATCGCAAGCTCCTGGAAGCTCGTGAGCCGCAGCCGCCGCGGCCGGTCCTCGAGGTTCAGGATCTCGAGCTCCCAGATCTCGACCGGATCGCGTTCGGCGACCGAGACCCGCGCGCGCAGCCGCAGCCCGCCGGCCCGGCGCGCGAGGCAGGCGGCCCAGGGCGCGGGCCGGCTGACCTCCGGGAAGGACGGATCGAGCGTACCGGGAAGCGCCTGGAGACCGATCGGCGGCTGCCCCGGCGCGTCGCTGTCGCACAGCCAGAACAGCTTGCCGCGGCGGCGCAAAGGGTCGTCCGGCCGGCGGGTGAGGTCGATCTCGTACTCGCGATGGAGCGCGCTCAGAACCCGCGAGAAGCCGCGCCCGTCGCTGGCGAGCTCGACCGTGTAGCGACCGTTGCTCAAGAGCCAGGGGCGCTCAGGGGCCCAGCCGACGCCGGGCTGCAGATGCGGGCGCGGGTGACGGATCCGCCGGGCGCGGACGATCTCGTTGTAGAGGACGGCGAGGACGAAAGAGCAGAGCCCGGCAGCGAAGGCGTAGCCGACGAGGGTGGTGCCGACCGCCGGCAAAAGCGGCCCGGCCGCAGCGCGGACCTGCTCGGCGCCGGTCCATACCCGATCCCATTCGGCCCCGCGCGGAATGTAGAAGGGGATCAGGAGCGGCAGCCAGGTCGCGAAGCGGCGAATGCCCTCGGGAATGCAGCGGGTGCGCGCGGAGTGGCCGAGGAAGCGGGCGGCCTTCTCGTCGAGCACGTCGCCGCCCACGAAGGAGAGGTTGACGAGGGTGGCGACGCGCAGGCCCATATGGTCGAACCAGATCAGCATCCGCAGCCAATCGTAGGCCAACAGGCCCAGGAACAGCTCGAGGCTCCAGGCGCGGAAGGCCTCGGGCTCGAGCCGGATCGCCTGGACGGTCGCCACCACGGTCCGCACCGCTCCGTCCTGGTTGTACCAGGAGGGATCGGGCGAGAGCCGGAGGAAAGAGTAGATGATCGGGGCCATCCAGAGGCCCCAGCGCAGCACGCGGATCGCCTGCTCGACCAGCGCCAAGAGGCCGCGCGAGGAGAAGAGCTCCTCGAGCGGCCGCAGCCGCCGGTCGACCAGGGCCGTGAGAAGTACGAGGTTGATCGAAAAGAGCGGGGCCGCGAGCGACCAGTTGATCACACCGGAGAGCGATTCGGCGTAGAACAGCGCCACCCCGCCCTCGGGTCGGCCGAGATCCTGCGCTCCCCATTTGCTGAACAACGGATAGACCACGTAGGGCTCGACCGGGCGACCGTCGAGCGGGAAGTGGACGCTCGCGTAGCGCGCCCATTTGTCGAGCACGGTGGCGAGCTGGGGTGCATCGAGATACCAGGCGAGGGCACCGCCGGCGATCCCGCCGAGCCCGGCGCCCAGCGCGTAGAGCCGCCAGGTCTGCAGCCGCCGCCGTCGGCCGCCCGCCACCTGAACCGCATCGGCCACGAGATCGACCCCCGCATAGGCGGCGATCCCGGCGAGTGCCCCGAAGACGAAACGGCCGAGGGGACCGGCCGTCGCCAGACCGCCCACGAGCCCCAGACCCACGGCGAGCCCGATCACGGCACCCCGGGCGTAGCCCCAGGGATGGCGGGCGGCGTGCAGGAGCCGCCGGGCGAAGGCCGGGCTGCCGTCGAAGGTCTCGACGATCGTGCGGGCGGCCGGGAAGAGGAGCGCGCCCACGAGCGTGGCGGCCAGGAGCGGGGCCGCCTCGACCAGGGCCCGGACGGCAGCCGCGCTGGCGGCGAGCGCCGGGAGGTGGATCACGAGCAGGAAGACGAGGGTGTAGACGGCACCCTTGCCGAGCCCGTCGCGGAAATGGCCGAGCGCCGCGGGCAGGGTCGGCCGCCGGACGATCAGGGCGTCCAACAGGATCCCGGTCATCAGGAAGACTTCGGCCCAAAGCGCCGCCTGGGCGAGGCTGCCCGTCACCAGCACCGCCGGCACCCGCAAGAGTGCGGGCAGCTCGCCGACCGCCCGGCTGGAGCCGAGGTCGGCCAGGAGCGGGGAGAGGACGGCCAGAAGAGCGCCCGCGATCAGGAGGGCCAGAAGGGCCGGATCGCGGGTCCAGCGATGGTCCATCACGAAGCCTGTGCCCACCGCGAGCACGAGGTTGAAGCCCGCGAGCACCAGGAACCGGGCGAAGAGGACGGCGCTCGCCGAATCGACGCCCGCCGGCAGGAGGAGGGAGCCGAGCTCGGCCAGGAGCGGGCGAGCGCCGAGCAGGAGGAGGAGATTGAGGAGGAACGGTGCGACGAGCCAGGCGAGTCTCGTGGGCAGGTGCGGCCAGCGATGCTCGCGGCCGAGCGTCCAGACCCCGGCCGCGAGGTAGAGGGCCACGGCGGCCCCGGCGCCGAGCGGGGTGAGCGTCAGGAGATCGGCCCACACGCGCGGGGTGCCCCAGGGTTGCGCCGCCGGATCGCAAGCGAGCGCCAGGAGGGCGATCGCGAGTGCGTCGAACAGCAAGCGTCCGGGCGTGGGCGGCCGGGCCCTGCGGCCGCGGGCGGTCGCGAGGAGCGCGAGGGCGCCCGCGAGCCCGGCCGGAGCGGCGCCGAGCGGCCCGGCCCCGCGCAGGGTCGCCGCCACCGCGGCGAGCGCGAACAGCCCGGCGGCCGAGAGCGAGCCGAGCTCCGCCCAGCCGACCCGTCCCGGTCGGGCACAGTCCGCGGTCGGCCTCGCGTTCATGCCGGCTCCTCTCTCGCGACGCGGCGTCGCAGCGGCCGGGTCGACGGCCGCAGCGCGCGCGACCGGACCAGCGCCTCGCCTGCCGGGGCAAGCGAGACCCGAACGAGTCTCGCTCATTTCGGCGCCGGATGCAACCGAACCGATTACAAATTTGTCACAAATCTACTTATGGGCGATGTTCGACCTGGCCGAGCCACCGCTGAGCGTCGGTCAGCAGGCGGACGACCTCCTCGTCCTCCGTCTGCGTGAAATCCCGGTAGAACTGGCCGACCGCGGCCATCCACTCGGGCTCCTCGAGGACCACGATCTCCTCGGCCTCCGGCGCGAGCCGGGCGAGCGTATCGGGCGGCGCCACCGGTACCGCGAGCACCCGCCGGCGCGGACCGAGCTTGGCGAGCGCCTGCAGTGCGGCGCGGACGGTCGTACCCGTGGCGATGCCGTCGTCGACGAGGATCGCAGTGCGGCCGCGCAGGCTCGGCGCCGGTCGATCGCCGCAATAGAGTCGCCGCCGCCGCTCGATCTCGGCGAGCTGGCGGGCGGCCTCCGTGGCGATCCAGTCCTGGTCGATCCCGTAGGCGCGGATCACCTCCTCGTTGCGGACCAGCACGGGCTCGGCACCGTCGACCACCGCACCGGCGGCGAGCTCGGGCTGGAAGGGTGCGCCGATCTTGCGCACGAGCAGGACGTCGAGCGGTGCTCGAAGCGCCTTGGCGACCTCGAAGCCGACCGGCACGCCGCCGCGCGGCAGTGCCAGAACCACCGGGTCGGCGCCGGCGAGATGGCCGAGCCGGGCGGCGAGCCTACGGCCGGCGTCGGTGCGATCGGTGAACACGAGCGACCTCCTCACCCTCGGCCGCGCGCAGGCGGCGTCGTCGAAAGTTGTTCGACCAGGAAGTCGCGGGCGAGCACGGCCACCCGTTCGAGCGCGCCCGGCTCCTCGAAGAGATGCGTGGCCCCCGGCACGATCACGAGCCGGTGCGGGCCGGCGAGCCGCCGTGCCGCCGCCTCGTTGAGCTCGAGCACGGGGTGGTCCTCGCCACCCACGATCAGGAGGGTGGGGGCCCGCACCGCGGCGAGTGCCGCCCCGGCGAGATCGGGCCGGCCGCCGCGCGAGACCACGGCGCGGATCTCGGCCGAGCGGGCCGCCGCCACGAGTGCCGCCGCGGCCCCGGTCGAGGCTCCGAAGAGGCCGACCGGAAGCCCTCGCAGGTCGGGCTCATCGGCCACCCGCTCGAGGGCTTCGAGGAGCCTTCCGGCCAGGAGCTCGATGTCGAAGACGTTGGCGCGGTCGAGCGCCTCCTCGGGTGTCAGGAGGTCGAAGAGGAGCGTGGCGAGCCCGGCCTCCTGCAGCACACCCGCTACCATCCGGTTGCGCGGGCTCGCCCGGCTCGATCCGCTGCCGTGCGCGAAGAGAACGAGCCCCAGGGCCGGCTCGGGGATCACGAGATCGCCCGCGAGCCGGGTGGGACCGATCTCGAGCCGCATCGTCCGCCTCGCCATCTTCAAGCTCCGAGCGTTCCGGCCGGATCGGCCACGAGATCCACGATCGAACCGCCCCCGTGCAACCGGCGGATCGCCTCGGCGAGCAGCGGGGCCACGGGCTCGATCGCGAGCCGGCTTCGGGCGAGCGCCTCTGGCAGCCGAAAGGGTGGCACGGAATCGGTCACGAGCCAGCCGTCGATCAGGGGATCGGCCACGGCTGTGGCCGCTTCGCCCGTGAAGAGGCCGTGGGTGGCGACGGTGTGGACCGCGGCCGCACCGCGCTCGCGGCAGGCCCGGGCGCAGCGCAGCATGGTCCCGCCCGTGCTCACGAGATCGTCGACCAGGATCGCCACCCGGCCCTCGACCTCGCCCGCGAAGGCCTCGCCGCTCACCACCCCGGCGCTCCGGTGCTTCTCCATTAGCGCGAGCGGCACGGCTCGGCCGAGGGCCGCCTCGAGGTCGCGGCGCAGCGCCTCGGCCCGCTTGACCCCGCCGGCATCGGGCGAGACCACGGCGACCGCACGGCCCGCGAGCTGAGGCAGGAGCCGACGGACGAAGAGGCCGCGCGCCTCGAGATGCACGGTCTCGATCCGGAAGGCGTTCTCGAAGGCCGCCGGATTGTGCACGTCGAGGGCCACCACCCGGGCCGTTCCGACCGCCTCGACGAGCTGCGCGAGGTAGCGAATCGAGACCGGATCGCGGGGCTTGGTGCGCCGGTCCTTGCGGGCGTAGGCGAGATAGGGGGCGACGAGCGTCACCCGCGCCGCGCCCTGATCGACCAGGGCCGCCGCGAGGAAGAGGGTGCGGAGGAGCTTCTCGTCGGCCGAGAGGTCGGGGCCGCCGAAGAGCGGCTGGAGGAGGTAGAGATCGAGCCCGCGGACCTCGGCCATGGGCCGGATCTTGTGCTCGCCGTCCTCGAAGCCCCGCTCCTCGACCGGCACCGGCGCGAGGCCGAGCCGGCCAGCCACGGCGGTGGCGAGATCGGCCCCGCAGGCGAGGGAGAGGATCCCGAGGCTCACGGCAGCGCCTCCACGAGCAGCCGCGCGAGGTGCACCGCCGCGCGCCCGGTCCCGTCGCGAATCTGCTGCCGACAGCTCGTGCCGTCGGCCACGATCGCGACATCGCTCGCCGCAGCGCGCACCGCCGGCAGGAGCGTCGCCTCCGCCATCGCCCGCGAGATCGCGCGATGCTCGGCCTCGTAGCCGAAGGCACCGGCCATGCCGCAACAGCTCGAGTCGATCGGGACCGGCTCGAGCCCCGGGACCAGGCGCAGCGCATCCACGACCTTCGCGAAGAGACCGAAAGCCTTCTCGTGGCAGTGTCCGTGGACGAGCACCCGGCCCGGGCGCGGTCGCAGATCGAGGTCGAGCCGGCCGGCCCGGTGCTCTTCGAGAAGGAACTCGGCCAGATGGAGGACGGGTCCGGTCGCTCCGGCCCGCTCGGCGTCCGGGAGAAGGGCTTCGAGCTCGTCGCGGAAGGTCAACAGGCAGGAAGGTTCGAGGCCGACCACGCGGGCCCCGGCCTCCCACCAGGGGCGGAGAGCCCGCAGCGTGCGGGAGAGCTCGGCTCGCGCTTCCTCGAGCATCCCGGCCGAAAGGTAGGTCCGGCCGCAGCACAGGGGCCGCTCGCCCGGGGGCGTGGGGTCGACGACGCGGAAGCCCGCGCGCTCCAGGAGGCGGGCCGCGGCGGCCGCGTTGTCGGGCTCGAACCAGGTCGTGAAGGTGTCCGCCCAGAGCACGACCGTGCGGGTTTCGGCCCCGTTCGGCCGGGCGGGCGGCGGCCGCCAGGGCGTGGGGGAGAAGCGCGGCAGCGGCCGCTCCCGGGCGAGACCCAACAGCCGCTCGGAGAGGTCGGCGACCAGGGGTATGCGGTCGCGCAGTGCCGGCAGGGCTCGCAGCCGCTGCGCCCAGGGCGCCCAGCGCGGCAGCGTCGCGATCAGCCGCTCGCGCGCCCGCAGACCCTGCCGAAGCCTGCGCCGGTGGCGCAGCTCCAGCTTCATGCGCGCCATGTCGACGCCGGCCGGGCATTCGCGGCGGCAGGCCTTGCAGCTCACGCAGAGCTCGAGCGCGGCCTCCAACGCCTCGAACCCGGCGCCGTTCGGTCCCAGCCGACCGAGCAGCACGTCCCGCAAGAGATTGGCGCGGCCACGGGTGACGTGCGCCTCCTCGCGCGTGACGCGGTAGGAGGGGCACATCACACCGCTCGCGAGCGCCCGGCAGGCACCGTTGTTGTTGCACATCTCGGCGGCACCGAGGAGCCCGCCCCAAGGGCTCCAGTCGAGTGCGGTCGAGAGCGCGATCGGCCGGTCCGAGGCGCGCCAGCGCAAGAGCTCGGGTGTGTCCATCCGCGGCGCGCGGACGATCTTCGAAGGCGCGGTGTTTAGCACGCCCGTGGGGTCGAACAGGTCCTTCACGGCCTCGAAAGCGCGCACGAGCGCGGGACCGAAGACCCGCTCGTGCCATTCGCTGCGGACGATGCCGTCGCCGTGCTCGCCCGAGTGCGTCCCCTTCATCCGGCGGACGAGCTCGACCGCTTGTTCGGCGATCGCGCGAAGCGCTTTGCGGTCCTTCTCGAGACGCAGGTTGAGGACGGGCCGGACGTGCAGGCAGCCGGCCCCGGCATGGGCGTACCAGGTGCCCTTGGTGCCGTGCCGGGCGAAGAGCTCCTCGAGGGCTGCCGTGTATTCCGCGAGCCGTTCGACCGGAACAGTACAGTCCTCGATGAAGGAGACGGGCTTGCCGGCCGAGCGCATCGCCATGACGATGTTGAGCCCGGCCGTCCTGAGCGCGGCGATCTCGGCCTGCACCGCCGGGCTCGTCGCCCGCACCAGCGCGTCCGGATGGCCGAGGTCTCCCATCGCCTCCTCGAGCCGGTCCAGCGCGCGCTCGAGCGGGGCGAGCTCCTCGCCCGCGAACTCGACGAGGAGCAGGCAGTCGGGCGCGCCGCGGACGAAGCGCTCGAGGCTATCGGCGAAGGCCGGAATGGTGCGGGCGAGCTCGAGGATCGTGCGGTCGACGAGCTCCACGCAGGTGGGGCGGAGCTCGACGAGCTGCGGGGCGGCGCGCATGGCCGCGCCGAAGTCGGGAAAGTGGCACACCCCGAGCACCCGGTGGCGGGGCAGGGGATGGAGGCGGAGCCGGATCCGCTCGAAGAGTGCCAGCGTTCCTTCCGAGCCCACCAGGATCGAGGCCGGGTTGAAGGGTCCGTCGGGTGCCACCCGGTCGAGCGCGTAGCCGCCCACCTGGCGGGCGGTGCGCGGCCAGCGTGCCGCGATCTCGCCTTCGACGTTCCGGGCGATCGCCCGCAGTCCGGCGACGATCCGCCCGGCCGGCCCGGCATCGTCCGGGGCCGGCAACGAGGGACCGAAGGTGGCGCGCGAGCCGTCCGCCAGAACCGCTTCGATCGAAAGGACATTGTCGATCGAGACGCCGTAGGCGAGCGAGCGGGCACCACAGGCGTTGTTGGCGGTCATGCCGCCGATCGTCGCGCGCGAGGCGGTCGACACGTCGACCGGGTAGAAGAGCCCGTGTGGCTTCAAGAAGCGGTTCAGCTCGTCGAGCACCACGCCGGGCTCGACCCGCACGCTGCGGGCCTCGAGGTCGAGCTCGTCGATGGCGGTGAGCCAGCGCGAGCAATCGAGGATCAAGGAGCGGCCGACCGTCTGGCCGGCCTGCGAGGTCCCGCCGCCCCGGGCGATCACCGAAACCCCTTCTTCGCGGGCGATCGCGAGTGCCGCCTCGAGATCGGTCCGATGCCGCGGGCAGACCACGCCCACGGGCTCGATGTGGTAGATCGAGGCGTCGGTGGCGTAGCGGGCCCGGTCGGCCGGGGCGAAGAGCACCTCGCCCTCGAGCTCGCGGCGCAGTCGCGCGGCGAGCGCCGGGTCACCGATCCGACTGTGCGAGGGGCGAAGGCTCGTCGTCGCCACGTCCGAAGGTCCGCTCGAGGCGTCCGCGAGGTTCGCACGGCCGCAGGCCGACGGACAACCCGTTCCGCTCGAAGCGGTGCTTGACGGCCGAGGCCGTCGGGCGCGAGCCTCGCCCCCGCCCTCGATCGAGAGGACCCGAAGCATGAACGAGCTCCGCCGCGCCGGTCGCCATTTCCTCCAGATCCCCGGCCCCACCAACGTCCCGGACCGGATCCTCAGGGCGATCGACCGGCCGACGATCGACCATCGCGGGCCCGAGTTCCAGAGACTGGCGCGGACCGTCCTCGAGGGATTGAAGACGATCTTCAGGACCTCGGGGCCGGTCGTGATCTATCCGGCCTCGGGAACCGGTGCCTGGGAAGCGGCGCTCGTCAACACGCTCGCCCCCGGCGATCGGGTGCTCATGGTCGAGACCGGCCATTTCGCCACTCTCTGGTGCGAGCTCGCCAAGAGGCTCGGGCTCGATCCCGTGCTCCTGCCGGGCGACTGGCGCAGCGGTGTGGACCCGCGAGCGATCGAGGCCGCGCTCGCCGAGGACCGGACCCGGCGGATCGCCGCCGTCTGCATCGTCCACAACGAGACCTCGACGGGTGTCAGGAGCGACGTCGCGGCCGTCCGTCGGGCGATCGACCGGGCCGGCCATCCGGCCCTCTTCATGGTCGACACGATCAGCTCGCTCGCCTCGATGGACTATCGCCACGAGGAATGGGGCGTGGACGTCACGGTGGGCGGCTCGCAGAAGGGGCTGATGCTGCCGCCCGGCCTCTCCTTCAACGCCGTCTCGCAGAAGGCGCTCGCCGCACACCGCGCGGCCCGGCTGCCGCGCGGCTATTTCGACTGGACGGCGATGCTCGAGGCCAACCGGCGGGGCTTCTTCCCCTACACGCCGGCCACCAATCTGCTCTTCGGTCTGGCCGAGGCGATCGCCATGCTGCACGAGGAGGGCCTCGAGCGGGTCTTCGCCCGCCACGAGCGGCACGCCGCGGCGACCCGCGCGGCGGTCGAGGCCTGGGGGCTCGAGATCGTGGCACGGCTGCCGGCCGAGCGCTCGGCCTCGCTCACGGGCGTGCTCCTGCCGGAGGGCGCGGATGCCGATACGCTCCGAGCGCTGATCCTCGACCGCTTCGACCTGTCCCTCGGCGCCGGGCTCGGCAAGCTCGCCGGCCGCTGCTTCCGGATCGGCCATCTGGGCGATCTCAACGACCTGACGCTGCTCGCCACGCTCGCGGGCGTGGAGATGGGCCTGCGGCTGTTCGGCCTCCTTCCGCGCGCGAGCGGCCTCGAGGCCGCGCAAGCCGTTCTCCTCGGCGAGCTCACGAGCGCCCGCGCGGCGGCCTGACCCCGCTCGCTCCGTCCCTGCGGCGCCGGTCCGTGGCCCCGAGAGCGGGCGCCACGTCGGTGACTTCGCGCAGCCGTGGCGGTCGACCCCGTCGACCGGCGGTGGCCGAGCGTGCGAGGCGGCTCAGCGGCGCAGCTGCGCGCCGCAGGTCTTCTCGACCGCGACCACGATGCGACGCGCCGCGCCCTCGATCTCGGCCTCGGTGAGGGTGTGGTCGGCTGCCTGCAGGCGGACCGCCACGGCAAGCGACTTCTTCCCTTCGGGCAGGCCCTTGCCGGTGTAGACGTCGAACAGCCGGACCTCGCGCACGAGCCGCTTCTCCGCGCCCTGTACCGCCTCTAGCAGGCGCTGCGCCGGCAGCTCCGCGTCGACCAGGAAGGCGAAGTCGCGATCCACGGGCGGGTAGGGCAGAGCCTCGAGCGGCGGGCGGCCCTTTCCGGTCCTGGGCTTGGGTTTCGGCAGGCTGTCGAGGTCGAGCTCGAAGGCCACCACGGGTGCAGCGATGTCGAAGGCCGCGAGCACCTTCGGATGGAGCTCGCCGAAGCAGGCGAGGGTGGTGGGCCCGAGCACGAGCCGACCGGCCCGGCCGGGATGGTACCAGGCGGGCGGCTCGCCGGCCGTGCTCACCGCCTCCACCCGGATCCCGGCCGCGGAGAGGGCCGCGAGCGCGTCGCCCTTGGCATCGAGCGCGTCGACCGGCCGCTCCGGACTCGCCCAATGGCGCGGTGCCGCCCGGCCCCAGCGCACACCCGCCACGGTCCAGACCTGCTCGCCCGGCCGCCCCCCGGTATAGCGCGGGCCGAGCTCGAAGATCGCCCCCTCCTCCTGCTTGCGGGCGAGGTTGCGGGCGGTCGCCGCCAAGAGGCCCGGTAGGAGCGAGGGCCGCAGCGCGGAGAGCTCCGAGCTCAGCGGGTTCTCCATCCGCGCCGGCGCACCGCCGAACAGCTCGGCGTGCTCGGGCGGGACGAAGGACCAGGTGACCGCCTCGGCGAGGCCCTGTGCCGCGACCGCCCGGCGGACCGCCGTCCGCCGTCGCTGCTCGGGGCCCAGAACCGGCGCCGCCACGGCCTCGAGCCTCTGGACCGGCACGGGCGGGATCCGCTCGAACCCGTGCAGCCGCGCCAGCTCCTCGACGATGCAGGCCTCGGTCGTGACGTCCTGCCGCCAGGAGGGCACCTCGAGACTGTAGACCTCGGGCCCG
>CALBAK010000106.1 GCA_937926445.1 uncultured Alphaproteobacteria bacterium | reverse complement strand
GCCCGCGACCGGGTGGGCGAGCGGATCGCCGGGCTCGAGGCCGGCGCCGACGACTATCTCGTCAAGCCCTTCGATCTCGGCGAGCTCGCCGCGCGGATCGCCGCCGTCGCCCGGCGCTACGCCGGCGACCCCAACCCGTTGCTCGAGATCGGGCCGCTCCTGATCGACCGGGCCCGGCGGATCGTCACGCGCGACGGCGCACCGGTGCCGCTCTCGGCGCGCGAATGGGCGCTGCTCGAGGCGCTGGCGCTCCGGCCCGGGGCGATCGTCGCCAAGGAGCGGCTCGAGGATCTCCTCTACCCGATGGGCGAGGAGGTCGAGAGCAACGCGGTCGAGGTCGCGGTGAGCCGGCTGCGCAAGAAGCTGGGGGCCGATACGATCGAGACCGTCCGCGGCCTCGGCTACCGGCTGCGCGGCGGGTGAGCACGCGGCCGAGCCTCGCCCGCCGGCTCGCGCTCGGCCTCGTGGCCGCCGTGGCGCTCGCCTGGCTCGCGGCGGCCGCCGCCGGTGCCTGGGTGATCCGGCGCGAGCTCGGCGAAGCGCTCGACGGCGCGCTCCAGGAGACCGCCCAGCGGCTGTTGCCGCTCGCCCTCGACACCCTGATCACGCTCGAGGCCGATGCCGGCGCGGATGAGGAAGGTCGCGGCCAGCGGGTCCGCCGCGCCGCCCGGGTGGCCGAACACGCCGAGCGGGTGGTCTACCAGCTGCGCGATGCCGAAGGCCGCCTGCTGTTGCGCTCGCACGAGGCGCCCGAAGCGCCCTTTTCGGCCCCGCTCGCGCGCGGCTTCGCCGAGGCCGGGGGACTGCGGCTCTACACCGAGCCGGCGATCTCCGAGACCCTGTTCCTGCAGGTCGCCGAGCCGCTGGGCCACCGCCGCGACGCAGCGCTCTGGGCGAGCTTCCTCCTTCTCGCCCCGCTTCTGGCCCTTCTGCCGGCCCTGATCCTGCTCGCCCGGCGGGTCGTCCGCTGGACGCTCCGACCGGTCGAGGCACTCGCGGCCGAGATCGCCGTCCGCGACGAGCATCGGCTCGAGCCGCTCGGGTGGCCCGATTTGCCGCAGGAGCTCGCGCCGATCGCCGCCTCGGTCGACCGGCTCTTGGCCCGACTCGGCAGCGCGCTCGCGAGCGAGCGGGCCTTCGCCCGGGCCGGCGCCCACGAGCTCAGGACCCCGCTCGCCGGGGCGCTCGCCCAGACCCAGCGGCTCGCCGCCGAGCTCGGGCCCGGGCCGGTGCGCGATCGGGTGCTGCGGATCGAGGCGGCGCTCTTGCGGCTGCGGCGGCTGGTCGAGCAGGTCCTCGATCTCACCCGCGCCGAGCGGCAGGCGAGCCGGCCGAGCTCGGCGGCCCGGCTCGGCCCCGTGCTCCAGCTGGTGCTCGACGACCTGGCCCGCGCCGGTCTTCCGGTCGGCCGGGTCGCGATCGCGGGCGACCCCGGGGCGCTCGCCGGGCGGATCGACCCGGACGCTTTCGCCTTGATCCTGCGCAACCTGCTCGAGAACGCGCTGCGCCACGGCGACCCGAGGGCACCCGTCGAGCTCGCGATCGAGCCGCCGGGGCGGCTCGCGGTCCGCAATCAGGGGCCGCCCCTGCCGGCGGCGCTGCTCGCCGACGCGTCGAGCCCGGTCGAGCCTTCGGCCCGCGGCGGGGCCGGCCTCGGCCTTTTGATCGCCCGCACCGCCGCGGCGCGCAGCGGCGCCCGGCTCGAGTTCGTCTCGCCGCTGCCCGGTGCGGCCTTCGGGGTCGAGGCGCGGATCGCGCTGCCGGCCTGAACCCGGGCGACACCGGGCGATCCGCGAGAGAGCGGGCGGAACCGGCCGAAGGGATCGGCCCGGTGCAGCAGTTCGGCGCCGAGCACGCCCGCGAGCGGTGCCACGAGCGCCAGGAGGACGGCCGCGGCCCGGGCGGTGTCGAAATCGTCGCGCAGCCGGGTCCACAGATACCAGCCGGTGAGCGGCAGTCGCGGGCCGGCGAGGAAGATCGGCAGCACGCTCGTGGTGAACACGCCGATCGCCGCGGCTCCGGCCGCGAGCAGCAGCGCCGGGCGCAACAGCGGGGCCAAGACGAAGCGCAGCATGGCGAGCGCATCGGCGCCGTCGACCCGCGCCGCATCGACGATCCCGCGGTCGAGGAGGGCGAGACGGCCGAGCAGGACGGCCAGTCCCAAAGGCAGCGCGTGCAGCAGGAAAGCGCCGACCAGGACGGCCGCGTCGGGAAGCCCGCTCGCCGCTCCGAGCCGAAGCCAGCCGACCGCCACGACGAGGTCGGGGAGTGCCACGTAGATGCCGGCTGCGAGGAGGGTCGGGGCCAAGAGCCCGGGGCGGAGGAACGCCGCGAGCGCGATGCCGAGGCCGGCGGCTGCGACCAGCATCGCCACCGCGAGCGCGAGGAGCAGCGTGTTGGACAAGGCTGCGGCGGCGGCGGGGTCGGCGAAGAGCGCGGCGAGCGCGCCGCGGCCGGCTTCGCTCGCCACCGTCCGCCCGAGCATGATCGAGAGTGGCAGGACGAGCACGAGCGCGAGCAGCACGGCCGCGGCCGTCCAGCCCGGAGGAAGCGCACGATCGCCGCCGGCCGGCTCCGCCACCAGCTCTTCGCTCGTGGTTCGGGGCAGGCGGGAGCGGGCCGAGAGGGCGAGCGGGACGACGCTCGCGGCGGTCGCGAGCCCGATCCCGCCCACCATGCCGGGTTCGGGGACCTCGACGGCGTAAAAGGCGAGGAAGGCCGCCAGGGGCCGATCGCCCGGTCGCCCCAAGAGCTCGGGTACCAGGAAGAAGCCGAGGGTGGTCGCGAAGACGAGCAGCGCGCCCGCGCCCACCGCACCCCCGAGAAAGGGCCAGTCGACGTGGCGGAAGCGGGCGAAGCGGCCCGCCCCGTCGATCATCGCCAACTCGTGCAGGCCTCTCGGCACGGTCGAAGCGAAGCCGGCGACCGGCAGGGCGACCAACGGTACGAGCATCGCCACGGACGCGGCGACCACGAGCAGGCGCGGTTCGATCACCCAGGGGCGACCGGCGACCCAGCGCCCGAGCTCGGCCGTGGCACGGGCGAGGTCCGACCAGGCCACGGTGGCGACCAGGTGCGGCGTCGCCAGGGCCAGAAAGAGCGCGCCCGCGAGGAGGGGCCGGGCGCGGCTGCGGGCGAGCGCTGTGCCCAGGACGGTGCCCGCGGCGGCGCAGGCGATCGCCACGACCGCGGCGTAGAGGAGCGTGCGCTGCAGGGCCGGAACGAACACCCGCTGGTTCTCGGCGACCGGCAGGTAGCCGCTCGGCGAGGGCGCTCGGTCGAGGAGGCGGGCGAGATGGCGGAGCGTGAGCCGGGCCAGCGCCTGGTCGAGAGCGAAGGCGAGCCGTGCGCGCTCGGCCGCCGTGAGCCCCGCGCAACGGGCCTGGCGCCGGCATTCCTCAAACCCCGGCGAAAGCTCGCCCGTGGCGGCGAGTTCGCGGGCGAGGCGCCGGGCGATCCGCGAGCGCCGATGCGGATCGGCGATCGCCGCGAATTCTTGGCCGAAAATCGCGACCAGCCGCTCGCCGACCGCACCGTCCTGCCAGGCCGCGCCGGTGATCGGCAGGTCGTCAACTAGCGAGCGATTGTCGAACGCGTCGGCCGCGAGGGCGACGAGGAGGAGGAGGGTGGCGGCGAGCAGCGCTGCGGCCGGCAAGCCGGCCCCGACCAGGACCGCCGCCCTGGCTGCCCGCACGCCGCGGACGGATCAGCTGCCGAGCCAGGCGGCGAAGCGCTCCTCGAGGCGGCTGCCGTGCGTTCCCCAGAACTCCGGGTCGACGAAGAACGCGGTCGCATCGTTGCCGGGTGCGGTCGGCAGCCAGCGGCGGACTTCGGGCTCCAGGCTCTCGGCGACGACGCGCAAGGTGGGTCCGAAGAAGATCATCTCGACGAACCGGCGCATCGCCTGCGGCTCGCTCGCGAAGCGCACGAAAGACAAGCTCGTCTGCAGATTCGGCGAGCCCTTCATTATTGCCCAATAATCCATGTTCTGGGCCTGGTGGTCCCATACGATCGCGAGCGGGGCGTTCTTCGTCTGGACGGCGTTGACGACCCGTCCGTTCGGAGCGGGTGTCATGACGACGTCGCCCGACAACAGGATGTCGATGGACTGAGCGAAGGGGAACCACCAGACGGCGACGTGCGGGCGGATCTCGTCGAGCTTGCGGAAGGCGCGCGCGAGACCGTCCTCGCTCGACAGCACGGCGTAGAGCTGCTCCCGCGGCACGCCGTCGGCGAGCAGGGCCCACTCGAGGGTCACGCGCGGCGATTTGCGCAAGCCCCGCGGACCGGGGAAGCGTCGGACGTCCCAGAAGTCCGCGAGCTTCGTCGGCTGCTCGCCGGTGAAACGGTCGGCGCGGAAGGTGAGCACCGTGGCACCCACCGAGGAGCCGACACCGCAAGGCTGCAGGGCCCCGGGGACCAAGTGAGCCTCGAGATCGGCGAACCGATCGCCGATCGGCTCGAGCAAGCCGCTCTCGCAGGCCGAACGGACGGTCGCGGCATTGACTTGGACGACGTCCCAGCGCGGCGGCCGGCTGCGCGCCGCCACCTCGAGCCGGGCGAGTTCGCTGCTCCAGCTGTCCTCGACGACCCTGGTGCCGGTGCGCTCGGCGAAGGGTTCGAAATAGGCCTTGCGATGGGCTTCCTGCGTGGCCCCGCCCCAGGAGACGATGGTGAGCTCGGCTGCGGCGACGGGGCCGGCGATCCCGAGGGCGAACGCGGCGACGAGCCAGTGACGAGCGGACACGGCGACCTCCCGACGAACCAGTCTTGTTATAGAGTAACGTTCGTCCGAGAGGCGTCCAGTACCGGCGCCGCAGACCTTCCCTACCGGCGCTCGGCCGGCGAGCGGCCCCGAGGCGGGCTCAGAGCGCAGCGAGGCGGCGACCCTCGGCTTCGCCCCACAGGGCCACGAGGATCGCCTCGAGCCCGTCGGTCAGCGCAGCCGGGCCTGGCTGGAGGATCAGGGGCGAGGGGATCACGTGGATGCGGCCGTCGCGTACGGCCGGGATCGCATTCCAGCCGGGCCGTGCCGCGATCTTTTCGGGCCGGACCTTCTTGCCGCACCAGGAGGCGAGGATCGCTTCGGGGGCGGCCTCGATCACCCGGGCGGGATCGACGATCCGGTCTTTGGCGGATTTCGCTCGCGCGAGGTCGGGAAAGACGTCGCGGCCGCCCGCGACCGCGATCAGCTCCGAGACCCAGCCGATGCCCGAGATGAGGGGCTCGTCCCACTCCTCGAACCAGACCCGAAGCGGCGGCTCGCCGGCGGTGGCGGCGCGGATCCGCACGAGGCGCTCCTCGAGCGAGCGGACGAGCGCCTCGGCTTTCTCGGATGCTGCGACGAGCGCGCCGAGCGTGCGGATCATGGCGAGGATGCCCGCGAGGTCGCGCTGGTTGAAGGCGTGGACGGCGACACCCGCCTTCACGAGATCGCGCACGATCTCCGCCTGGAGATCGGAGAAGGTCAGCACGAGGTCCGGCTCGAGGCCGAGGATCTTGTCGAGATCGGCGCTCGTGAAGGCGGCAACGCGAGGCTTCTCGCGGCGCACGCGGGGCGGCCTGACGGCATAGCCCGAGACACCCACGATCCGGGCGTCCTCGCCCAACAGATAGAGGGTCTCGACTGTCTCCTCGGTCAAACAGACGATCCGCTCGGGTGGGAAACGGCGCATCGAGGGCTCGCTCGCCGGGGCTTCGGGTCGCTCAGGCGCGGGCGAGCGGTAGACCCACATACTGCTCGGCGAGCGCGGTCTGCTGCGCCGTCGAGCCGAAGAGATGGTCGAGCTCGGCGCGTTGTAGCCGGTCGCGGAACGGGTCGCCCTCCGGGAACTTGTGGAGGAGCGAGGTCATCCACCAGGAGAAGCGCTCGGCCTTCCAGACCCGGGCGAGGGCGGTCTCGGAGTAGCGCTCGAGCGGGCGCGGGTCGTTCTCTTTCAACAACGCCACGAGGGCAGGGGCGAGCAGGCCGACATCGGCGGCGGCGAGGTTGAGGCCCTTGGCGCCGGTGGGCGGCACGATGTGGGCGGCGTCGCCGGCCAGCACGAGCCGGCCCCAGCGCATGGGCTCGGCTACGAAACTGCGCATCTGGGTGACGCTCTTCTCGATCGACGGGGCGCGCTCGAGCCGGGCCGCCACCTCGGGTCCGATCCGTGCCGCGAGCTCGTCGTAGACCCGCTCGTCCGGCCAGGCCTCGACCGGATCGTTCGGATCGCACTGGACGTAGAGCCGCGAGACGGTGGGCGAGCGCATCGAGAAGAGGGCGAAGCCTCGCTCGGAGAAGGCGTAGATGAGCTCCTCCGAAACCGGCCGGGCCCGGGCGAGGATGCCGAGCCAGCCGAAGGGATAGATGCGCTCGAAAGTGCGGAGGCGCTCGGCCGGGATGCGACTGCGGCACACCCCGTGGAAGCCGTCGCAGCCGGCGACGACCTCGCAGGCGAGCTCGCAGCTCTCGCCCTCGCGGCGAAAGAGCACCTTCGGCCGCTCGCTCTCGAGGTCGACCGGCAGGACGTCGGCCGCCTCGTCGAGGATCGGCAGGCCGGCGGCCTGGCGGGCGGCGAACAGATCCTTGGTCACCTCGGTCTGGCCGTAGACCACGACCCGGCGGCCTGTGAGGGCTTCGAAATCGACCCGGTGCCGTTCCCCTTCGAACGCGATCTCGATGCCGCGGTGGACCAGACCCTCCCGGTGCAGCCGATCGGCGACTCCGGCCTCTTCGAGCAGTCGTACGGTGCCCTCCTCGAGCACGCCCGCGCGGATTCGCGCCAGCACGCGGGCCATCGGCCGCCGCTCGAGGACGAGGTTGTCGATGCCGGCCCGGTAGAGGAGCTGGCCGAGGAGGAGGCCGGCCGGTCCGGCCCCGACGATCGCGACCCGGGTCTCGAGCCGCTTCGCCATGCTCGTCCTCCGCTCGCCGTCTTCTCGTGCGTCTTGGCGATCCCGCGGGCGATCTGCCACATTGCGCGCGCGAGGTCGAGTACGGGAGGTAGGGGCATGGCTCGATGCGGGGTGTTGCGGCGCAGTCTCGCCGGTGTCGCGGTCGCGGCTGGTCTGGCCGGTGCGGTGCAGGCCGCCGAGGTGACCTTGACGTTGCACCATTTTCTCGGGCCCAAGGCACCTGCCCAGGTTTCCTTCTTCGAGCCCTGGGCCAAGAAAGTCGAGACCGCGTCCAAGGGCCGCATCAAGATCGAGATCTTCCCCTCCATGTCCTTGGGCGGCAAACCGCCCGAACTCTACGCCCAGGCGCGTGACGGGGTGGCCGACATCGTCTGGACGGTGGGAGGCTACACGCCTGGCGCCTTCCCGCGCTCGGAAGTCTTCGAGCTGCCGGGCGTGCACCGCGGCAGTGCAAAGGCGACCACGCTCGCCATTCAGGACGTCATGGACCTGATCGGCGCCGATTTCGCCGACACCCACCCGCTCCTGATCCACGCCCATGCCGGCCAGGTGATCTTCTCGGTGAGCAAGCCGGTCCGCGGCCTCGCCGATCTTTCTGGGCTCAAGATCCGGGTTCCGTCGCGCACCGGTGCAATGCTCATCGAGGCCTGGGGTGCCCAGCCCGTCTCGATGCCGGTGCCCGAGCTGCCGCAGGCGCTATCCAAGGGCGCCCTCGATGCGACGCTCATTCCGTTCGAGGTGGCGACACCCCTGAAGGTACCGGAGCTCGTCAAGTTCGCGACCGTAGGCGCGGAGGGCAAGCGGTTCGGCACGGCCGTGTTCGTCTTCACCATGAACAAGCAACGCTACGAGAAGCTGCCGGCCGACCTCAAGGCGGTGTTGGATGCTCATTCCGGCAAGGCGATCGCGGCCGACATCGGCCGGGTCTGGGACGATGTCGAGAAGCCCGGGATGGAGGCGCTCGCCAGGGCCGGCGGGCAGATGATCACGCTCGACGCCTCGTCCCAGAAGGCCTTCGACGAGAAGGCCGAGGCGGTGGTCCAGCGCTGGATCGCGGAAGTGCGCGGCAAGGGGGTCGACGGCGCGGCGCTCGTCGCCGCCGCGCGCGAGGCGATCGCCCGCCACAGCCGCTGAGCCCGCCGAGCCGTTCAGCCGATGCTCGAGCGCCTCGCCGCGGCCTTCGCGATCGCGGGCGGGACGATCCTGCTCGCGATCGCCGCCGTGACCGGGATCAATGTGCTGCTCTACCTGGCCGACCTCGTGGCCCCGGGTCGGCTCGGGATCGTCAGAGGCTACGAGGACGTGGTCCGGCTCGGGGTCGGGGCCGCGGTGCCGCTGCTCTTCCCCTGGTGCGAGCTGCGCCGGGGGCACGTCGCGGTCGACCTCCTGGTCGAGCGGCTGCCTTCGGGCGCGCAGCGGGCGCTCGAGACCGTGGGAGTCGCGCTCAGCGCCGCGATCGCCCTCTTCCTCGCCTTCTGGATGGCCCAGGGCCTCGCGGAGACGCGAGCCGACGGGCTCGTCGCGGGTGTGCTCGGCTGGCCCGAATGGCCGTTCTACGTGCCTGGACTCGCCGCTCTCCTCCTCTGGGCGGCGATCGCCCTCGGCCGCCTCGTGCCGGAGCGATCCGCTTGAGCGATCGCGAGCTCGTCGGCCTCGGCGCGCTCGCCGGGCTCGTCCTCCTCCTGCTCCTGCGTCTGCCGGTGGCGGTGGCGATGCTCGTGACCGGCATCGCCGGCAGCTGGGTGCTCTCGCTCGTCGCCCCCTTCCTGCGCTTCGAGCCCTATCTCCGCCAGTTCAAGACGCTGTTCTGGAGCACGGTCGCTTCGTACGACCTCTCGGTCGTCCCGCTCTTCGTGCTGATGGGCTATCTCGCCAGCCACGGCGGGCTCGCCCGCGACCTCTTCACCGGCATCCAGGCGTTGGTCGGCAAGCGCCGCGGCGGGGTGGCGATGGCGGCGATCGGGGCCTGTGCCGGGTTCGGTGCGGTCTGCGGCTCTTCGCTCGCGACCGCCTCGACCATGGGCCGGGTGGCGCTGCCCGAGCTCGAGCGGCTCGGCTACCATCCGAGGCTCGCCACCGGCACGCTCGCCGCGGGCGGCACGCTCGGCATCTTGATCCCGCCCTCGGTGCCGCTCGTCATCTACGCGGTCGTCGTCGAGGCCTCGATCCTGGAGATGTTCCGAGCGGCCATTCTGCCGGGTCTGCTCGCGGTCGCTCTCTTCCTGGCCGTGATCGCGATCCGGGTCCGCCGCCACCCCGATCTCGCTCCTGTCGCCACTGCCATGCCGGCCGACGAACGGCGGGTGGCACTCTTGCGCTTGCTTCCGGTTCTCTCGCTGTTCGCCGCCATCATCCTCGGCCTCGGCATCGGCCTCTTCACCCCCACGCCCGCTGCGGGCGTGGGCGTCTGCCTGATCCTACTGTACGGGCTCTTGTTGCGCGCGCTGGGAAAAGGCGGGATCGGTCGGCTCGAGATCGGTCGGGCGGTCCTCGATACGGCCGTCACTTCCTCGATGATCTACTTCATTCTGTTCGCAGCCGAGGTCTTGAAGGGCTTCTTCGCCCGCACCGGCCTGCCCTCGGCGCTGGCCGGTTGGGCGGCGGCCTCCGGGCTCGATCCCTGGCTCGTCCTCGCGGCCATGCTCCTGCTCCTGATCGTGCTCGGCTGCTTTTTCGAATCCCTCTCGATGATCGTCGTCGTGTTGCCCTTCTTTTGGCCGGTGCTCGTGGGGCTCAACGGCGGCGAAGAGGTTTCGGCGGCGGCCGCTGCCTACGGGCTCGGCACGGACGAGCTCAAGATCTGGTTCGGCATCCTGGCCCTCGTCGTGGTCGAACTCGGCCTCGTCACGCCGCCCGTCGGACTCAACCTCTTCATCATCGGCTCGCTCGTGCCCAACGTACCGATGCGCGAGACCGTGCGGGGCGTGCTGCCGTTCCTCTCGAGCGAACTGATCCGGATCGTTCTGCTTCTGGCATTTCCTTTGCTTACCCTCGGGGTGCCTCGGCTGTTGGGCCGCTGAGCGGTGCTTGACCGAGCTTCCCAGGGGCTTCTAGCGTCCGGTCTCGGATCGGAGCGAGCGGGCCCGGCCGAAGGATCGGGAGGTCGAGAGAATGGCAGAGGCGCCGGACGTGCGGGCGGGCAGGCTTTCCCCGGCCGAATACGAGCGCAACTTCGGCGACGCCCGTCCGCCGCTGTCGCCCCAACAGGCGATGGTCGAGGCGGCCCGCTGCCTGTTCTGCTACGATGCGCCCTGTATCGAGGCGTGCCCGACCGGCATCGACGTCCCCCGCTTCATCCGCGGCATCCAGAGCGGCAATCTAAAGGGGGCGGCGGAGACCATCCTCGAGGCCAACATCATGGGCGGGACCTGTGCCCGGGTCTGCCCGACCGACGTGCTCTGCGAGGGCGCTTGCGTCCGTCTGGCCGAGGGGAACAAGCCGGTCGAGATCGGCGCCCTCCAGCGCTACGCGGTGGACTGGCTTTTCGATCGCGCCATCCAACCCTTCGCGCGCGCCGGCTCGACCGGGGAGCGGATCGCGGTCGTCGGCGCCGGACCGGCCGGCCTCGCCTGCGCGCACGCGCTCGCTCGGCGCGGCCACGAGGTCGTCGTCTTCGAAAAGCGCGCCAAGGCCGGCGGCCTCAACGAGTACGGCATCGCCGCCTACAAGATGGCGCACGACTTCGCCCGGCGCGAGGTCGATTTCATCCTCGCGATCGGCGGGATCGAGCTCAGGACCGGCATAGAGCTCGGGCGCGACGTCACGCTTTCCGAACTCCGCCGCGATTTCGCTGCCGTCTTCCTGGGGCTCGGGCTGCAGGGCTTGCACGCGCTCGGTCTCGAGGGCGAGCGGCTCGAGGGCGTGCACGATGCGGTCGCGTATATCGAGCGGCTGCGGCAGAGCAGGGATCTCTCGACCCTCCCTGTGGGTCGCAACGTGGTCGTGATCGGTGGCGGCAACACCGCGATCGACATCGCCTGCCAGACCAAACGGCTCGGCGCCGAGACCGTGACGATCGTCTACCGCCGTGGACCGGAATCGATGTCGGCGACCCCGCACGAGCAGGAATGGGCCAAATCGAACGGTGTCTCGATCCGCCACTGGGCCCGGCCGGTGGCGATCGAGGGCGTGGACGGGCACGTCCGCGCCGTCGGCTTCGAACGGACCCGGCTCGACGGCGCGGGCCGCCTGGAGGGCACGGGCGAGCGCTTCGAGCTCGTGGCCGACCAGCTCTTCAAGGCGATCGGCCAGAAGCTCGTGCCGGGCGCCTTCAACGGCGGGGCCGAGCTCCTCGAGGTCGAGAACGGCAAGATCGTCGTCGATGCGGAGCGGCGCACGACCCTCGACCGGGTGTGGGCGGGTGGCGACTGCATCGCCTCGAGCGTCGATCTGAC
>CALBAK010000105.1 GCA_937926445.1 uncultured Alphaproteobacteria bacterium | reverse complement strand
CGGCCGGGGCGCTCGGCGGCCGCCGCCTCGGCGAGCCGCTCTTCGAGCGCGCCCTCGATCCGCAGCGACACCGAAGCCGAAGGAAGCGCGAAGCGCCGGGCGAGATGGAGCGCGGGCAAGTCGGGGCGGAGCCGGGCGATGCGCTCGGCGACCGCATCGGGCAGGCCCGCGAGCAGCAAAAGATCGCCGTCGAGGCGGGCGGCCGCGGCGTCGATCGCCTCCGCGCGCGCCTCCGCGAGTACCAGCGTGTTCGCCACCGCGGGCGACCAGCGCGCCGAGATCGTCGGCTCCGTGCGCGGCGTCATCACGAGGAGCGGCCGCTCGGCGGCGGAGAGCCGGTCGAGGAAGGCCTCGGCGGCGTCGAGGGCCGTCGCCCGGCGGCCGTCGAGGAAGGCGGCACCGTCGCGGGCATCGGCCTCGCCGAGTGGGGCGAGCGTCGCATCGAGGGCGTCCCAGTCGGTCGGCTGGAGCCTGCCCGGGACCGCCTCCAGCCAGGTCCGCGGCGCCTCGCCCTCGTGGACGATCCAGAGGCCCGCCGGCTCCGCGGCGCCGCTCAACGGGCGCAGATCGCTCTCGCCCAGCGCATGGTTCACCGCCGCGACCGCGAGGTGCTCGGCGCACTGGACCAGGCCCTTGACGCGGAGCACGCCGGGCGGGGCGGCGGCGAGCCAGGCCAGCAGCTCGGCGCGTCGCGGCAGGCCGCGCGGTACCAGCCGGAGCGCGCGCACCGCCGCGTGCAGCCGGCCGTCGCCGCTGGGCGGCGCGCCGAGACCGGGGCTCAGGAGAGCGGCGAGGGGACCGCGCACCCGCCCCTCGAAGGCCGGCAGGATCGGCCCGCCGGCGAGCCCCGCGAGCGCCCGCCGCGCCGCGTCGAAACCGGCCCGGTCCAGCCGGTCGGCTCCGGTCACGACGACCATCCCGGCCGCGGCGAGCTGGGTGCGCAGAAGCGGATCGCGCGCGAGCCGGTCGAGCTGGGCGGCCGCGACCACCCCGATCGCCCCCAGGAACCGGTAGCCTTCGCCTTCGAGGCCGGCGGCGATCGGGCCCGGCGGGCTCAAGCCCGAGCCCTCGACCACGAGAAAGTCGGGGGCGAGCCGGTCGCGGATCTCGGCGAGCGCGTCCAGGAGGCGCCCGCCGGCGTGGCAGCAGAAGCAGCCGCCCGCCACCCCGAGGGTCGGCACGCGCGTTTCACCGAGGAGGAGCGCGTCCAGCGGAACGGCACCCGCGTCGTTGACGAGCACCACCACCCGCCGGCCGGCGAGCGCCGGCAGGATCGAGCGCTCGAGGAGCGTCGTCTTGCCGGCACCCAGGGGACCGGTGAGCAGGAGCGCGTCCGGGACGGCGGCCACCCCGCCCGAGCCGCTCACGCCAGATACGGGTTCACCACCCGCTCGAAGACGCCGTAGGGTGCGGCGAGCACCATCGCCTGCGCCTGGCCGCCGGCCGCGGTCGCGATCCGCTTGGCGATCGTCCAGCTCGTCGGGTCGATCACCAGGACCTCGTCGGCCTTGCGGTTGCTGACGTACATCTTGCCGGCGGCGAAGGCGGCGTGCCCCAGATGCCCGCCCTGCCCGGCGTCGATCGTCGCCACCACCTTCATCGCGGCGAGGTCGAGGACCGGCAGTTTGGTGTCGTTGTACTGGGTCAACACGGCGAAGCGGCCGTCGGGGGTCAGATAGGCGTGGCCCACACCGGCCGCACCGCAATCGAGCGCCGCCAGACGCGTGCGCGAAGCCCGCTCCCAGATCTCGACCGAGGTGCCCTCGAGCGCCTTGCCGCTGCCGCGGTTGCAGACGACGTAGTGCCGCCCGTCCTGGGTGAAGACGCCGTGATGGCCCTCGATCCGGTCGAGGAGCTCGCTCTCCTTGGCCGTCCGGCCCATGACGAGCGTCGCCTCGAGCCTGGCCGCGGCGGGGTCGGCCAGGTTCCAGACCTGGATCTGGGTCGCGGCCCCCTCGGCCTTGGGCTCGGGCGCCTCGACCACGGCCCACAGCTCGCGGCCGTACCAGTCGAAGTAGTGTGGATTGCCGGTCGCCGCGAGCTTGGTGAAGGAGCCGTCGCGGCGGAGGAGGAAGATCGCGTTGTCGAAATAGGAGCCGATCGCGAACAGCTCGCCGTCCGGCGACCAGCTGCCGTGCATGCTGGCATCGCCCAGGCCGGCCGTGTTCTCGACCGGGAGCTCGACCGTGCGGACGGGCTTGCCGGCCGCGGCGTCGAGGAAGGCGATCCGGAGCCTGCCGTCGTCGAGCCCGGAATGGTTGAGCGCCAGGAGCCGGCCGTCGGGCGAGAGGACCGGGTGCTTGGGCCGGTTGCCGGTCTCGAGCTGGGCCGCGACGTCGAGCTTTTCGGCATCGATGACCGTCACGGTCCGCTGGCCCGCGGCGTTGTTGGCGACGAAGAGGAGGCGGCCGTCCTTGGAGAGCGAGCCGAGCGTGCCGCCCTTGCCACCGGTCTCGAGGGTGCGGAGGATCGTGTCGCTCGCGGGTTCGATCACCACGACCTTGCCGTCGCCGCGCAGCGCGAAGACCGGGCCCGATCCGCCCTGGGCGCCGGCGAGGCGAGGCGCGGCGAGCGCCACGGTGGCGAAGCCCGCGGCCTGGAGGGCCTGCCGGCGGGAAAGGTGCAACGTTGTAGCGTTCGTCGGATCGGTCACGGTCGCCTCCGCGAATTATGCAATTTTCGTTTATCAGCCATGCATGAAGCGGGCGCAAGCGCGAACCTCGGGCGCGGCGCTCGTGCGGTGCGCGAAGGCGAGCGCGAATCGACCCTCGACCCCGAGCGTCGGACGGGGCGAGCGGGGCGCACCGCACGCCGCTCGCCGCACTCGATCGCTTCGCGCCGTGACAGCGCCCGTCGCCGAGCCCATATCGAGCCCGCGATCGTGTTCGGGAATTCGCCTGCGATGACCGCCTCGTTTCGCCTCTCCCCGGCATTCGCCGCGCTGCTCGCGCTCGCCGGCTGCGCCGGCAGCGAGCAGAGCGTGGGGGAATACGACAAGACCGTGATCGGCGCCGCCACCGGTGCGGTGATCGGCGGCGTGGCGGGGGCGGTGCTCGACAAGAAGGACAAGCGCGGCGTACCGATCGGCGCCGCGGCCGGGGCCGCGATCGGCGGCGGCATCGGCTATCTGTTCGATCGCCAGGAGCAGGAAATGCGGGCCGCGGTCGCCCGCGAGCGGGAGGCCGGCCGGGCCGAGGTCGAGCGCGTGCGCGGCGACCTGCTCAAGATCACGTTGCAGAACGAGGTGCTGTTCGACTTCGACAAAGCCGAGATCAAGCCGGGCTTCGCGCCGACGCTCGACAAGCTCGCGGCCGTGCTCGTCAAGTACGATCGCTCTTTCGCGACCGTCATCGGCCACACCGATTCGATCGGCTCGGAAGCGTACAACCAGGCGCTCTCCGAGCGCCGCGCCGAGGCCGTGGTCGATGCGCTCGTCGCCCGCGGCGTGCCGGCCGGACGGCTGTCTGCTGCGGGCCGCGGCGAGCGCGAGCCCAGGGCCGACAACACGACCGAGGCCGGCCGCCAGCTCAACCGGCGGGTCGAGATCCTGGTCAGCCCCCAGGGCTGAGCACCGCTTCCGCGATCGCTCGAGGGAAGCGGTTCGAGCGCGCGCCTCGTCCCTCCGGGGCACGCCGCGTATGGGCGGAGAAATGCCAGTAAAACAGGGGGCGCCGATGCCCGGCTCGATCGTCGATCGTATCCAGCGCGGCCTCGTGGCGGGCGTCCTGCTCGCGGCGACCGTGCTCGCCGCCGGCCCGGCCGCCGCCGATTTCGACCGGGTCCGTTGGCCCGTGCCGATGGCCTTCGCCTCGAACCTGACGGCACTCGGCGGCGCCATGCCCTGGGCCGCCGAGCAACTCAAGGCGCAGAGCGGCGGCAAGGTCGATTTGCGCGTCTTCGAGCCGGGCAAGATGATCCCGGCCCTCGGCGTCTTCGACGCGGTGAGCGAGGGCAAGGTCGAGGCCGGCTACACCTGGATGGGCTACGAGATCGGCAAGGTCCCGGCCTCGGCGCTGTTCGGTGTCGTGCCCTACGGAATGGAGCCCTGGGAGTATGCCGCGTGGTTCTATTTCGGCGGCGGCAAGCAGCTCCTCGAAGAGGTCTACAAGCCGCACAATGTCCATCCGATCTTCTGCGGCACGATCAGCCCCGAGGCCGCCGGTTGGTTTCGCTTCGAGATCACTTCGCTCGACCAGGTCGAGGGCCAGAAGTTTCGTGCTGCCGGTCTCGGTGGCAAGATCTGGCAGAAGCTCGGTGCCTCGGTGACGCTCCCGCCCGGTGGCTAACTCTTCCAGGCCCTTGAGAAAGGCGTGCTCGACGCTAACGAGTTCTAGCTTCACACGGTCGACGAGCAGCTCGGCTTCTACAAGGTCGCCAAGTTTTATTATCTGCCATGCTGGCATCAGCCCTCGACGAGCCGTTATCTCTACCTCAACAAGAAGGCCTTGGACTCCATCAACAAGGAGACCCAGGCACTGATCGAGACGACCTGCACATGGCGATCGCAAAGGCCGAAGCGCTCCAGGGCCCGATGCTCACCAAGTTCGAAAAGGAGGGGTAAAGCTCGTCCGCTGGAGCGAGGAGTTGCTGGTCGCCTTCAAGAAGGCGACCGAGGAGGTGATGGCCGAGGAGGCCGTCAAGGACGCCCTCTTCAAGAAAGTCTACGAGTCGCAGCTCGCTTTCCAGGCCGCGCACGCGCCCTGGCGACGCTACGGCTTTTTGCCGCGGGGCTGAGCCGGCCGCAGGACCGGAGACCGGGCCGCCCCTCGAGGCGGCCCTTTCCGTGTGCAGGCGGACGAGGAGCCATCACGATGAGCGCGACGCCCGGGTCGGCGACAGAAGAGACGGCCGGCGAAGTCGCCGAAAAAGTCTTTCACGAGATCGAGGAAAACCAACATTTTTGCTTGCCGCGCACTGCGCCCCCGATCTCCTTGAGGCGATCGTCCTCAACGTCAATTATGTCGCGGCCTTTCTCTGGGTGCTGTTGGTCCTCGTCATCGTCTTCGTGGTGACGCTGCGCTGCGTGTTCGGGCTGGGCTCGATCATGCTCGAGGAGATCCAGTGGCACATCTATGGCGTGGGCTTCGTCCTGGCCCCCTCCTACGCGCTCGTGGCCGACCGCCACGTCCGGATCGACGTGCTCGCCGAGCGCCTGCCCCTCAGAGGTCGGGCCTGGATCGAGCTCGTCGGGCTCGTCGTCTTCTTGATACCCTTTTGTGTGGCGGTGATCCTCGAGGCGATCCCTTCGTGCTGCGCTCCTGGCAGCTCAACGAGGTCTCGGCGGCACCCGACGGCCTGCCGCATCGCTGGATCCCGAAGTCGTTAATCATCCGGGGTTTTTCTCTGCTGCTCTTGGCCGCGATCGCGCGTCTCTTCCGGGTGACCGCCCTCCTGTTCGGCCGCCCCGCACCGCGGCCCGCATCCTGAGTCGACCCGAGCGAGGGGGAGACAGGCGTTGCCGGCCTACGAGATCGTCGTGGTCGTCTTTCTCGTCTCGTTCGTTCTGTCGCTCTTCACGGGCTTTCCGATCGCCTGGCTCTTGGGCGGCCTGAGCCTGCTCTTCGCCTGGGTCGGCATCACGCTCTACCACGTCTTCGACGTCGACACCGTCATGCTCTCCGACTGGTCCCGTTTCGCGATCCTCGTCGATCGCATCTGGAACCAGATGGAGAACTGAATCCTGGTCTCGCTCCCCAACTTCGTCTTCATGGGGCTCATGCTCGACCGCTCCGGTGTGGCCGAGAGCATGATGCGCGACTTCGCGGGCCTGTTCGGCCGCTTCAAAGGTGGACTTGCCCTCACCGTCATCCTCATCGGAATCCTCTTGGCGGCTTCGACCGGGATCGTGGGCGCCTCGGTGGTGCTCTTGGCCGTTTTGTCCCTGCCCGTCATGCTCGATCAGGGTTATTCGAAGAAGCTCGCGAGCGGTGTGGTGGCCGCTTCCGGCACCCTGGGAATTCTCATTCCGCCCTCGATCATGCTCGTGATCATGGCCGATCAGCTCGGCCTCTCGGTGGGCGATCTCTTCATGGGGGCGGTCTTCCCGGGACTTCTCTTGGGCGGGCTCTACCTACTCTACGTGATCCTGGTCGGCCTCTTCTTCCCGATAGTGGCACCCCATCCGCCGAACCTCGAGCCCGTGAGCTGGCGGCTCGTGCGCGACACCCTGCTCTCCGTGCTCGCTCCGCTCTTCCTCATCCTCGCCGTGTTGGGCTAGATCTTCGCGGGTATCGCGACACCCACCGAAGCCTCCGGCCTCGGAGCTTTCGGCGCCACCCTCCTCGCCGCCGCCAACCGCAAGCTGAACTGGCCGACCCTGCGCGAAGTGAGCCGAGAGACGGCACTCACCACCGCCTTCATCTTCGGCATCTTCCTGGGTGCCACCGCCTTCGCGCTGGTGATGCGCTCCCTCGGTGGCGACGAGCTCGTCGCCGAGACCTTGAAGGGATTGCCGTTCGATACGAACGGGATCGTGCTGTTCATCCTTTTCATCGTCTTCGTGGCCGGCTTCTTCTTGGACTGGCTCGAGATCACGCTGATCGTCCTACCGCTGGTGGCGCCGGTCGTGAAAGATATGGGCTTCGATCCGTCCTGGTTCGTCGTGCTGTTCGCCCTCTGCCTGCAGACTTCGTTCCTGACCCCGCCGGTCGGCCTCTCGCTGTTCTATCTGCGCGGCGTGGCACCGCGCTCGATCACGACGGTCGACATCTACCAGGGCACCGTGCCGTTCGTGATCCTCCAGCTCGTAGCGGTCGCGATCGTCTTCACTTGGCCGCAGATCGTCCTTTGGCTGCCGGCCAAGTCGTACGGCCGAGGTCGGGGCCGAGCGGCAGCACGCTCGGGCGCGTGGGGATCCCGGCCGAGCGAAGCCGCGGTTTGATCCAGATCAATGCCTCGGGGCACCGTCAGGCTACGGACATTCGATCGTTGGCCACCGCAGGCACGCCCTTCGATGATCGCGCGCGCGCACCGCGTTCTTCCCCTGCTGCTCCCCTTCCTTCTCGCCGCCTGCGGCCTCGGTTCCGTGCCCGCCGAGCTCCGGCTCGGAGGCGCGCAGGCGACGACAGGGCCGCTCCTCCCCCTCGTCGCCGATCGACCGGTCGTGGCGCTGGTCGACGTCGAGGTCTTCGAACTCGGGGCGGCCCTTCTGCCGGCACCGCGGGCGCCTTGGACCGCCGTGGCCCGGGAGCGGGTCGAGGCGGCACTGGACACACGCGCCCGCGAGCACCGAGCCGTCCTCCTCCGCCCGTCCGGGGACGGCGCGCTGGAGCGCGCCGCCGCCGGGCTGCGCGAGGCCGTCCTCGTCGCGAGCCGGGGGCCGCTTCGAGGCTCGTTCGTCTCGACCGCGAGCACCTACGCCGAGCCGCCGCGGGCCCTCCCGTCCTTGCGGGAAGCGAGCCGGCCGCTCGCTTCTGCGACCGGCGCCGAGTTCGCCCTCGTCCTGTTCGTCCGCGAAAGTCGCGGGACCGAGACCCTCCGGAAGACCAACAACTGGCGTCTCTCGATCGGCGCGGCGGCGGGCTTGAACACCCAGGTCTTCTTCGGCGCCACGAGCGGCTATGCGGTGTTGGTCGAGCTCGCGACCGGCCGCATCGTGGCGGGCAAGGGCTTCGTCGCCGCCGAGCCGGGTCCGAGCCTGCTCGATCCGGGCGGCGCCGAGGCGGCCTTGGGTGTCCTCCTCGGCGACCGAGGGGTCTGAGTCTCGATGTCGATCCTGCTTCGTTCGGCCCGCCTGGTTCTGCTCGCGAGCCTGCTCGCCGCCTGCGGCGAGCGGGCGGAGCTGCGCACCGTCGGCGAGCGACCCGCCGTCGAACGGCCCGGCCAGGAGATCCTGGCACTGGCCGATCCCGACCTCGCGCTCGTGGGCGAGCGGCTCCTGGCCCGGCGCCGTCACGCCCGGCTCGAGGACCCGCCGCTCGAGACGGCGATCCGGGCCGTGGCATGCCGGCTCGATACCAGCCGCTGCGCCGGCTTGCGCGTCCAGCTGATCGAGGCGCCCTCGCCGAGCCTCCATGCCTGGCCCGACGGCTCCCTCGAGGTCTCGACCGGCATGGTGCTGCGCATCGCCGACGAAGGCGAACTCGCGGCTCTCCTCGCGCACGAGTTCGCCCATGCTCGCCTCGGCCACCGGGCCGAGGCGTTCGCGGCGGCGCAGCGGGCGCTCTGGCCGCTCACGACGGCGAGCGCCTCGGTCGCGCCGCCTACCCCGCTCGTCGCCCGCTCGCCCTTCGCCCTGCCCAGCTACGGCCGCGCCTACGTAGCCGGATATTGGGATGTGATCGGCGGTATCGCCTATTTGTCGATGACGCCGGCGATCATCGGGGTGCCGTTCGTGCCCTTTCTTGTGGCCGAGGAGGCGACCAAAGCGTGGCCGGTGCTGTTCGATGTCGATCTCGAGCTCGAACAGCTGCCCCATCCGCCCGCAGCCGAGCAGGAAGCCGAACGCGAAGCGGCCAGGTTGCTCGCGCGCGCGGGCTACGAACCGGGCGCTGCGGCGCGTTTGTGGGCCCGGCTCGCCCGCGAGGAGGCGGCGGGCGAGCATCGGCCGGCGCAGAGCCGGACCTTCCTCGAGACCCATCCGGGCGTCGCCGAGCGCCTGGCCGGCCTCGAGGGGTCGGCGAAGCCGGCGCCGAGTTTCCGCCGCCCTGCGCTCGCGGCGCCGGGTTGGGTGGCATTGGCGGCCGGGCGGCGGTTCGGTTGGCTCGTGCACGAGATCGATCGCGGCGGCTGGAACCGGAGCCTCGCGCTCGTCGACCAGCTCCTCGCCCGCGAGGCGGAGGCCGTCGACCTCCGGTGGGC
>CALBAK010000104.1 GCA_937926445.1 uncultured Alphaproteobacteria bacterium | reverse complement strand
GTCACGCAGTTGAGCACCCAGGCGAGCTGGGCGTGCGCCGGAACGTGGCTCTGGACGAACAGGATCGAGCGCTCGGGGTCGATGCCGCAGGCGAGGAGGGCGGCTGCCACCTCGCGGGTGTTGGCGCGCATCGCCCGCGGGTCGTGCACGGTGGTGAGCGCGTGCTGGTCGACGATGCAGTAGATGCAGTCGAATCGGTCCTGCAGCCGCACCCAGTGCCGGATGGCGCCCAGATAGTTGCCGAGATGGATGCCACTCGTGGGCTGGATGCCGGAGAAGACGAGACCACGCATGGTGCGAGAGATCCGAGCGCTGGGGGTCGGGGCGGGTACGCGGCCACACCCCGGGCGGGCCCCCTGACCATCACGCGGCCCCCCGCCTGTCAAGCCGGCGGGGTCCCTGCCGGCTCCGCCCGACCGGGACTGCCGGGCTCGGCTGGGCGGCGGGCGAGCGCGGCGCGCAGCTCGCCGAGATCCGCCGCCCGCAGGAGCTGTACGGCCGCCAGATAGAGCCCGGCTGCGGCGAGCATCGCGAGCGCCAGTCCCCAGACGGTCGCGAGGAACGGTAGCCGGGCGGCGCCGAGGGCCAAGAGGAACGCGAGCGCGAGGTTGACGAGCAGCAGCCGCGGAGCGCGCGCGCGCAGCCGCGCTCCCGGGTCGAGGGCGCCGCGCCGGACGAGCAGGAAGGCGAGAACGCCGGCATTCAGCCAGTTCGCGGCCGAGGTCGCGAGGGCGATCCCGACATGGCCGAAACGGTCGATCGTAGCGAGAATGACGAGGACGTTGACCAGGAGGCAGAGGGCCGCCACCGCGACCGGTGTGCGGGTGTCCTCGCGGGCGAAGAAGCCCGTGACCAGCACCTTGATCAGCACATAGGCCGGCAGGCCGAGGGCGAAGGCGGCGAGCGCCCCGGCGGTGGCCCGGCCCGCCGCGACGTCGAACGCGCCGCGCTCGAACAGGACGGTGACGATGGGCTGGGCGAGGGTCGCGAGCCCGACCGCGGCCGGCAGGCTCAGGAGCAGGGCGAGCTCGAGCGCGCGGTCGAAATTGTGTCGGGCCGCGTCCTCGCGGCCGCCGCGCAGCTGGCGGGCGAGCAGCGGCAGCAGGGCGGTACCGAGCGCGACGCCGATGAGCCCGAGCGGCAGCTGCACGAGGCGATCGGCGTAGAAGAGATAGGAGACGGCGCCCGTCGGCAGGTGCGAAGCGAACCAGGTGTCGATCACGAGGTTGAGCTGGTAGACCCCGGCCCCGAGCGCCCCCGGCAGGACGAGCCGCCAGAGCCGGGCGAGCCGGACTCGGTCGGCCCGCTCGGGCCAAGCCGGTCGAAGCGCGAAGTCGGCGCGCGCCGCGACCCAGAGCAGCGTGCCGAGCTGGAGGAAGCCGGCCGCCAGCACGCCCGTGGCGAGGGCGTGGGCAGCACTCGACCCGGTCGCCACGGCGAGCCCGATTGCCGTCACGAGAACGATGTTCAGGAGGATCGGGGCGGCGGCGGGGGCGGCGAAGCGGCCGATGCCGTTGAGTACGCCCGAGACCAGGGCGGCGAGCGAGATCAGCACGAGGTAGGGGAAGGTCAGGCGCGACAGCTCGACCGCGAGGCCGAAGCGCTCGGAGCCCGGCTCGAAGCCGGTGGCGAGCAGACGGACGAGGCCGGGCATGAAGAGCTCGGCCAGAAGCACCACGAGCGCCAGAACGAGCGTCATCGCGGCCAGGGCATGGCAGGCGAAGGCGCGCGCCGCCCGCGGTCCCTCCTGCTCGAGGGTGCGGGCGAAGAGCGGCACGAAGCCGGCGTTGAAGGCGCCCTCGGCGAACAGCCGCCTGAGCATGTTGGCGAGTTTGAAGGCGACGAAGAAGGCGTCGGCCGCGGCCCCCGCCCCCAGCACGGCGGCGATCAGGAGGTCGCGCAGGAAGCCCAAGAGGCGCGAGACGAGGGTCAAGGAGCCGACCGTGAACGCCGCCCGCACGAGGTTCATCGCATCGTCCCCGAGTGGCCACGGCCCCGACCGACACGCCGAGTGCGGAGCGCGTGTTCCGGGGGAGGGGAAGATACGCGCACCGGCGGGAACGAGCCGGGCACCGACGCTGCCGGTTCAAGCGGCCGGTGCCGGCCCGGCCAACACCTCGAGCAGCCGCTTCTCGACCCGGGCGAGCTTGCTCTTGGCGACCAGCTTCATGCCGAACACGTCCTTTACGTAGAAGACGTCGACCACCCGCTCGCCGTACGTCGCGATGTGCGCACTCTGGATCACGACACCCAGATCTTTGAGCGCCTTGGCGAGATCGTAGAGCAGCCCGGGCCGGTCGCGACCGTTGACCTCGATGACCGAGAAGGTCCGGCTCGCCGTGTTGTCGACCAGCACCCGCGGTTCGACCTCGAACATGCGCGTGCGGGTCGGTGGCCCGCGCCGGGCGAGCTCCCGATCGAGCCACAGCGGATCGGCGAGCGCGCGTTCGATGTTGCGGCGGATCCGCTCGAGCCGCGGCGGATCGTCGATCGCCTGCGCGCTCTCGGCGTCCTGGAAGCCCAGCACGTCGAGCGCCATGCCGTCGCTCGTCGTGAAGATGTGGGCATCGACGATGCTCGCCCGGCTCACGGCGAGGGCACCCGCGATCTCGAGGAACAGCCCCGGATGGTCGGGGGTGTAGATCAGCACCTCGCTGCGCGAGCGGAACCGGTCGACGCGGAAGTCGATCGTGAGCTTGGCACCGGCGGCATCGGCCGCGCGGATGAGACGGGCGTGCCGGAGATGCTCCTCGAAGGGCAGGCCGACCCAGTAGCGCGGCACGTGCCGATCGAGATAGGCCTCGATCTCGGCCGTGGACCAGGCTCCCTCCGCCTCCCCCGCGAGTGCCTCGGAGAGCCGCTTCTTGGCCGCCTCGGCGCGCGCCGCCTGCCGGCCGGCGAAGTCGCCGGTCTGCATGGCGGCCGAGGCCCCGTGGTAGAGATCGCGCAAGAGCTGCCCCTTCCAGCCGTTCCACACCCCGGGCCCGACCGCGCGAATGTCGGCCGCGGTCAGCACGAGCAGGAGCTTGAGCCGCTCCGGCGACTGCACCTTGAGGACGAAGTCCTGGACCGTCTTCGGATCGTCGATGTCGCGCTTGAAGGCGGTGTCGCTCATGAGGAGATGGTGCAGAACGAGCCAGGACACCGTCTCCGTGGTGGCGTCGGAGAGGCCGAAGCGGCGGCAGAGCCGCTGCGCGATCTCGGCGCCGATCACGCTGTGGTCGCCTCCCCTGCCCTTGCCCAGATCGTGACAGAAGGTCGCGAGGTAGAGCTCGGTGCGCGAGAGCAGCTTGGGCATGATCTCGGTGGCGATCGGCAGCTCCTCCCCGAGCTCGCCACGCTCGATCTGGCCCAGCACGTCGATCGCCCGGATCGTGTGCTCGTCGACCGTGTAGACGTGGTAGAGGTTGCGCTGCATCTGCGCGACGATTCGCCCGAACTCGGGAACGAAGCGGCCGAGCACGCCCGCCTCGTTGAGCCGACCGAGGGTGAGGGCCGCGTCCTTGCGGGAAAGCAACATTTCGAGGAACAGACGGTTGGCCTCGGGATCGGCCCGCAGCCGGGCGTCGATCCGGCCGAGATTCTGGCCGATCGCGGCGAGTGCCTGCGGGTGCACGTCGAGCCCCCGCTCCTGGGCGAGGTGGAAGAGCTCGAGCATGGCCACAGGTCGCCGCTCGAACAGATCGGGCTCGGCCAGATCGACCCGCGTACCGTGGATCACGAAGCCGCCGATCCGTCGGCCGCCGAAACCGAAGCGCGGCAGGCGGAAGCGGGCTCGGCGCTGGTGCCGCTCCTCGAGCGCGGCGCAGACGATGCGGGTCAGCGCGCCGACCTCCTTAGCGACGAGATAGTAGCGCTTCATGAAGCGCTCGACCGCGCGCATCCGGCCACGGTCTCTGAAGCCCATGCGTCGGGCGACCTCGGGCTGAAGCTCGAAGGTGAGCCGCTCCTCGGCCCGCCCGGTGATCCAGTGGAGATGGCAGCGCACCGCCCAGAGGAAGCGGCGCGAGCGGCGGAAGGTGGAAAGCGCATGCGGCTTCAGCACGCCCACCTGGACGAGCTCGGCCGCATCGCGCACCCCGTAGAGGAAGCGGCCGATCCAAACCAGGGTCTGGAGGTCGCGCAGGCCACCTTTGCCCTCCTTCACGTTCGGCTCGAGCAGATAGCGGCTGTCGCCGGTACGACGGTGACGAGCGTCGCGTTCGGCGAGCTTGGCCTCGATGAACTCGGCCTCGTGCCCGAGACGCACCTCGCGGTCGTAGCGGCGGACGAGCTCGTCGAAGAGGGCGGGATCGCCCCAGAGGAGACGGGCCTCGAGGAGTGACGTCCGGACCGAGAGGTCCTCCTTCGCGAGCTTGATCGATTCGGCCGCCGTGCGCAGCGCGTTGCCGACCTTGAAGCCGAGGTCCCACAGCCGGTGCATGAGGAACTCGGTCATCTGCTCGACATAGGGCGCCGGCTTGTAGGGGTGCAGGAACAAGAGATCGACGTCGGAGAAGGGGGCGAGCTCGGCGCGGCCGTAACCACCAACGGCGATCACCGCGAGCCGCTCGCCGGTGGTCCGGTTGGCGCTGCCGAACAGCCGTCGGTCGGCCCAGTCGAGAGCGGCGCGGACGAGCTCGTCGACCAGCTCGGCGAGCTCGCGATGGACCTGCTCGGGTGCCCCGCCCGCCTCGAAGAAGGCGCGGATCGCCGCCCGCCCCTCGGCCAGCCGGGCGGCGAGCGCCCGGTCGAGCTCTTCGAGGGTGCGGGCTTCGGCGGCGAGCGGCGCCGGGAGCGGCGGACGGATCGCCGGCAGCGGTGCGAGTACGGTCGCCACGGTCAGCGCTCGCCGCGGCCGGGCGGCCGCCCGCTCGCGCCAGCCGGTCGCACCCGGCGCGTCCTTGTTTGCAGCACCTCGGCTGCTATCCTCTGCTGGAGCAAGGGTTCGAGGCTCGGGTCGGAACGGGGTCGGTGCGCGAGTTCCTCGCCATGGGCGGCTACGGGGCGTTCGTGTGGACCGCTTACGGTGTCACGCTCGCCGTCCTCGCCGGGCTCTTCTGGCAGAGCTGGTACCGGGCGCGCAAGCGCACCGCCGAGGCCGAGCGGCTCAAGGCCGAACGGCGCGCCGCGACGCGGCGTCCGGCTCGACCGATCGTCGCCGAACGGCGGCCGGCCGCGCCGCCGAGCGAGGGCTGAGCCCCGGGAGGTCGCGCAATGCGTCTGCGCAAACGCCAGCGGCTCGTGCTCGTGGCGCTCGTGCTGCTCCTGGGCGCCGGCTCGGCCGCCCTCGTCCTCGCCGCGCTCGGCGAGAAGGTCTCCCTCTTCGTGGCACCGAGCGACCTCGTGGCCCGCCCCTTCGAGGCCGGCAAGCGCTTCCGCCTGGGTGGCCTCGTCGAGCCCGGCAGCGTCGAGCGGCTGGCCGACGGCGCGGTCCGCTTCGCCGTCACCGACGGCGCCCACAGCGTACCGGTCGTCTATCGCGGCGTTCTCCCCGACCTGTTCCGCGAGGGTCAGGGCATCGTCACCCAGGGCGAAATGGAGCCGGGCGGGCTGTTCCGCGCGAGCGAGGTGCTCGCCAAGCACGACGAGACCTATATGCCCAAGGAGGTGGCCGAGGCCCTCAAGCGCTCCGGCCGCTGGAAGGACGGCGCGGCGGAGGCGGCGCGATGATCGCCGAACTCGGCCACTACGCCCTGGTCCTCGCAATGGCGCTCGCCCTCGCCCAGGCGGTGCTGCCGCTCTGGGGAGCCGCCCGCCGGGACGCGACGCTCGTCGCGGTGGCCGGCCCGGCCGCGCTCGCCCAGTTCCTCATGGTCTCGCTCGCCTTTGGCGCGCTCGTTCACCTCTACGTGGTTTCCGACTTCTCCGTCGCCAACGTCGCCGCCAATTCGCATCAGTCGAAGCCCCTCGTCTACCGGATCAGCGGCGTGTGGGGGAATCACGAGGGCTCGCTCCTCCTCTGGGTCTGGATCCTCGCACTCTTCGGCGCTGCGGTCGCCGCCTTCGGCAAGAACCTGCCCGTGCTCTTCAAGGCCCGGGTGCTGGGCGTGCAGGCACTGATCGGGGTGGGCTTCCTCGCTTTCATGCTGTTCACCTCCAACCCGTTCGAGCGGCTGGATCCAGCGCCCTTCGAAGGCCGTGGGCTCAACCCGATCCTTCAGGATCCGGGGCTCGCGATGCACCCGCCGATGCTCTATCTCGGCTATGTCGGCTTCTCGACGACCTTCTCCTTCGCGATCGCCGGGCTGCTCGAGGGCCGCATCGACCCGTCATGGGCGCGCTGGCTCCGGCCCTGGACGCTCGCGGCCTGGACCGCCCTCACCCTCGGCATCGCACTCGGCTCCTGGTGGGCCTATTACGAGCTCGGTTGGGGCGGGTTCTGGTTCTGGGACCCGGTCGAGAACGCCTCCTTCATGCCCTGGCTCGCCGGAACGGCGCTCCTCCATTCGGCGATCGTCGTCGAGAAGCGCGACACCTTGAAGAGCTGGACGATCCTGCTCGCCATCCTGACTTTCGCGCTCTCGCTCCTCGGCACCTTCCTGGTCCGCTCGGGTGTGCTCACCTCGGTCCACGCCTTCGCCTCCGATCCAGCGCGCGGCGTCTTCATCCTGGCCCTCCTGGTCGTGGCGATCGGCGGGGCACTCGCCCTCTATGCCTGGCGAGCACCCACGCTGCAGGGGGGTGGCAGCTTCGCCCCGCTGTCTCGTGAAGGCGCGCTTCTCCTCAACAATCTGCTTCTGGCCTCGGCCACCGCGACCGTGCTGCTCGGCACGCTCTACCCGCTCGCCCTCGACGTCGTCGGGGGGCCCAAGATCTCGGTCGGCCCGCCCTATTTCAACGCCACTTTCGTGCCGCTGATGCTTCCCCTCTTCCTGGTGCTTCCGATCGGGGCGATGCTCGCCTGGAAGCGGGCCGAGCTCGGCCCCGCCCTCCTGCGGCTCTGGCCCGCGGCGGCGGCGAGCCTCGCCCTCGTCCTCCTCGCTGCGATCGCGAGCGATCTGCGCGGTGGGCTCGCACTTCTGGGCTACGGGCTCGGCTTCTGGCTGATCCTGGGTTCGCTCGCCGATCCCCTGACCCGAGCGGCGCTTCCGGGCGGCGGGTTCGGCCGGTTCTGGCGCCGCCTTGCGGGGCTGCCGCGGGCGAGCTGGGCCATGGTCGTGGCCCATCTCGGGCTCGGCGTTCTCGTGATCGGTGTGACCGCCACATCGACCGGCCAGAGCGAGCGGATCCTCACGATGAAGCCCGGCGAGAGCACCGAGATCGCCGGCTATGCGGTCCGCTTCGAGGGCGTCCGCGAGGTCCGCGGGCCCAACTGGATCGCCCAGCGCGGCACCTTCACGGTCAGCCATGACGGCGCCCCGGTGACCGAGCTCCATTCCGACAAGCGCTTCTTCCTCGTCGAGCGGCGACCCACGACCGAAGCCGGCATCCACACGACGCTCGCGCGCGACCTCTATTTCGTGCTCGGCGATCCGTCCGGCGACGGTGCCTGGACCGTCCGGCTCTACCACAACCCACTCGTCGTCTGGATCTGGGGCGGGGCCGTGCTCATGGCGTTCGGTGGCCTGCTCTCGCTCTCCGACCGGCGTTTCCGGGTCGGCGCCCCGCGCCCGGCGCGGACGATCGCGGCGGTCCCGGCCGAATGAGCACCCGCATCGCCCCCACGGATACGGCGCGCGGCCCCCGGCGCGGCTGGCTCTACCTCCTCCCGGTTCTGCTGTTCGCCGGGATCGGGGTGTTTCTGGCTCTGGGCCTCGGGCGCGACCCACAGACCCTGCCGTCGGTCCTGATCGACAAGCCGGCACCGAGCTTCGCCCTGCCGCCGTTGCCGGGTCGCGACGAGCGCGGTTTCTCGAGCGCCGATCTCGGCGGCCGGCCGATGCTCGTCAACGTCTTCGCCTCTTGGTGCGTGCCCTGTCGGATCGAGCATCCGATGCTCGAGCAGCTCGCCCGCGAGGGCGTGCCGATCCACGCGATCAACTACAAGGACGCTCCCGAGGACGCGCTCGCCTTCCTGCGTACCCTCGGCGACCCGTTCGAACGGGTGGGCGCCGACCGCGAGGGGCGGACCACGATCGACTGGGGTGTGTACGGAGTACCGGAGACCTTCGTGATCGACGCCCGCGGTCGCATCCGCTACCGCCATGTCGGCCCCCTGCAACCGCGCGACCTCGAGCGGACGATCCGCCCGCTCCTGGCCGAGATCGCCCGGTGAGCCGCGGGCGCCTCCCGGCCGTGCTGCTCGCGCTCGCGCTCGCGAGCGGAGCCACGCGGGCCGCCACCTCGCCCGAAGAAATGCTCGCCGATCCGGCCCTCGAGGCGCGTGCTCGAGCACTCGGCAAGGAGCTCCGCTGCCTCGTTTGCCAGAACCAGTCGATCGACGATTCCGACGCAGCACTCGCCCGGGACCTGCGGCGGATCGTGCGCGAGCGGCTCCTGGCCGGCGACAGTGACGCCGCGATCGAGCGCTACCTGGTCGAGCGCTACGGCGATTTCGTGCTCCTGCGGCCGCCCGTGAAGCCCGCCACCTGGCTCCTCTGGGTGGGGCCGTTCCTCGTCCTGCTGGCGGGCGCCGGCCTCGTCTTCGCCTTCCTCCGCCGCCGGCCGGCGGCAGCGGTCGAGCCCGCCGAGCTCGATCCGACGGAGAAGAAGGTGCTCGAAGCGCTTCTCGCCGAGGAACGGCGCAACCGACCGGCATGACGGTTCAACTCCTCGCCTTCGCGCTGTCCACCCTGGTCGCGGTGGTGGCCCTCGCCCTGCCGCTCCTGCGCCGCGGCGGCACCGGCGCCGAGCGGCCCGAGCTCGCGGTCTTCCGTGACCAGCTCGCCGAACTCGAGCGCGACCTCGCGCGCGGCTTGATCGGGGCGGAGGAGGCGGCCGCGGCCCGCCGCGAGATCGAGCGCCGGCTCGTTCGCGCCGCCCGTGCGGCGGATCCCGAGCTGCGGTCGACGCGGGCCGGTCGCGCCGTGGTCGCCCTCGCGATCCTGCTCGTGCCGGCACTCGCGATCGCGACCTATCTCCGGCTCGGCTCGCCCGGCATGCCGGACCAGCCGCTCGCCGCCCGCAGCCTGCCGCCGGCGGAGAGCCCGGACGTGCGCGAGCTCGTGGCGCGGCTCGAGCAGCGCCTCGCCTCGAACCCGAACGAGCTGGAGGGCTGGCTCCTGCTCGCCCGCTCCAAGGGTGCCCTGGGCGATCCTCTGGGCGGGGTCGTGGCCGCCCGCCGGGCCCTCGCGCTCGCCCCGCAATCGCCGCTCGCCCGCGCCACGCTCGCCGAACTGTTGATTCAGGCGGGTGGTGGGACCGTGCCGCCCGAGGCCCGCGAGCTCCTCGAGAAGGTGGTCGCCGAGCGACCCCAGGATCCACGCGCCGCCTTCTTTTTGGGGCTCGCCGCGGCCCAAGCGGGCGAGCAGGTGGCGGCGCTCACGACCTGGCGGCGGCTCCTGGCCGAGGCCCCGGCTGATGCGCCCTGGCGCGAGGCCGTTGTGGCGGCGATCCGCGAGGCCGCGGCCGGACTCGGCCTCGCGGTAGAGCCGATGCTCGCCGAGACGACCGGGCGGCCGCCCGCGGCCCGTGCCGAACCGGCGCCCGAGGCGCGCGAGCGGGCTCGGGCGATCGCGTCCCTGCCGCCCGAGGAGCGGCAGGCGGCGATCCGCTCGATGGTGGAGGGTCTCGAGGCGCGGCTCTCGGCAGAGGGCGGCGACGTCGAGGGATGGCTTCGCCTCGCTCGGGCGCGGCGCGTGCTCGGCGAGCCCGAGAAGGCGCGCGCGGCCTTCGAGAAGGCGCTGGCGCTGAGGCCCGACGATCCCGCGATCCTCTCCGACTACGCCGGCACGCTGCTCGGTCCGGCCGACGGCGAGAGCGGCCTGCCGAAAGTCGGGGCGGAGGCACGCGCGGCTTTCGAGAAGCTCGCGCTGTTGGCACCCGACGACCCCGAGCCCTGGTGGTATCTCGGTATCGCGGCGCTCCAGTCCGGCCGGCCCGAGGAGGCCCGTCGGCATTGGCGCCGGGTGCTGTCGCTCCTTCCCGAATCGCACCCCGAGCGCGCCGCGGTGCGAGAGAAGCTCCGAGCGCTCGGGGGCTGAGCGCCCTGGGCTCCCTCAGCGTTCCCAACGCGCGGCCGCGGCGTCGTCGCTGGCCCGCGCCTCGACCCAGCGCGCGCCCGAAGGAGTTTCCTCGAGCTTCCAGAAAGGGGCCCTGGTCTTCAGCCAGTCGATCAGAAAGGAGCAGGCCTCGAGGGCGGCTGCGCGGTGCGCGCTCGCCGTCGCGACGAGCACGATCGGTTCGCCCGGCAGCATCCGTCCCACCCGGTGGATCACGAGCACGTCGAGAAGCGGCCAGCGGGCGCGGGCCTCGGCCTCGATCCGCGCGAGCTGGCGCTCGGTCATGCCCGGATAGTGCTCGAGCGTCATGGCGAGGATGGACTCGCCGCCGTGCTCGCCGCGCACGATTCCGGTGAAACTCGCGATGCCACCCACGTCCTCGCGACCGCGGGCGAAACCGGCGAGCTCCGCCGCCGGATCGAAGGGGCCTTCGACGATCCGGACCGTCATCCGCCGGTGACCGGTGGGAAGAAGGCCACCTCGCGCACCCCCGCGAGCGGCCGATCGTCCTCGGCGAACTCCTGGTCGACCGCGGCGCGGACCACCCCGGGCGCGGCGCAGGCCTCGGCGAAGCGCGGATGCCGTTCGCCGAGCCAGGCCTTGAGCGCGCCCACGGTGCGGACCTCGGTCGGCGGCTCGAGCTCCTCCTCGGCCAGCCCCACCCGCTGTCTGAGCCAGGCGAAGTATCGCACCCGCATGTCTTCGACCGTTCCGTTCACCGTTCCGCTCAGCGCGTCGGGGTCGCACCACCGGCCGGCCGCAGCCGACCCTCTGCCCGTTCGGCCAGCATGTGCCCGACGCTTCTTTGAACATAATCCCAACCTGTGACCATCGTCAAGAGAGCCGCGAGCCACAGGCCCCAGAAGCCGACCTCCGGCACGAACAGCCACCACGGCCCGGCATCACCGACGATGAGGAAGCCGAGGGCGATCATCTGCACCGCGGTCTTCCACTTCGCGAGCCGGCTCACCGGCAGGACGAGGCGGGCCTCGGCGAGATATTCCCGCAGCCCCGAGATCGTGATCTCGCGCATCAGGATGACGAGCGAGGGAAGAAGCGGCGCCCGGTCGAAGGCCACGAGCACGAGCACGGTGGCGGCTACGAGGAGCTTGTCGGCCACCGGGTCGAGCCAGCGGCCGAGGCGCGAGTGCTGGTCGAAGTTGCGAGCGAGCCAGCCGTCCAGATAATCGGTCGAGGCCGCGATCGTGTAGACCGCACAGGCGAGCCAGCGCGCCCAGGCTCCCTCGAGGTGCAGCAGGACGACGAGCACCGGGATCAGCCCGATCCGCACGAGCGTCAACAGGTTGGGCGGGCTCGTCAGCATGCCACGATCGCTTCGCTCAGCCGCTGTCGTGAAAGTGATCGTAGATCGCTTTCGCGACGGCTTTGTTGATGCCGGGCACCTGCTCGAGGTCGAGGAGCCCGGCCTGGGCGACGGCGCGCGCCGAGCCGAAATGCTGCAGCAGCGCCCGCTTGCGTCGGGCCCCCACCCCCGGCACCGCGTCCAGCACGGAGCGGCCGACTTCTCGGGCCCGCCGCCCGCGGTGGCTCGAGACCGCGAATCGGTGCGCCTCGTCGCGCAAGCGTTGCAAGAAGTACAGGACGGGGTCCTTCGGGTCCAGCACGAAGGGTTGCCGTCCGGCCATGAAAAAACGCTCGCGGCCGGCATCCCGTTCCGGGCCCTTGGCGATCGCCACGACCACGAGATCGCCGAGCCCGAGCCCCTCGAGCACCTCGCGCGCCGCGGCGAGCTGGCCCGCCCCGCCGTCGATCAGCACGAGGGCGGGCCAGCCGGGCCCGGCCCGCTCCGGATCCTCCTTGACCAGCCGGGCGAAGCGCCGCTGCAGCACTTCGCGCATCATCGCGTAATCGTCGCCCGGGGTCGGCGCCTGTTTGATGTGGAAGGTCCGATAGGCCCGCTTGTCGAAGCCCTCGGGCCCGGCCACCACCATGGCACCCACCGCGAGCGCACCCTGCACGTGGCTGTTGTCGTAGACCTCGATCCGCCGCGGCACCGTCTCGAGCCCGAGCCGTTCGGCGAGGTCTTCGAGCAGCCCGGCGTGGGTCCCGAGCTCGGCCACCCGGCGGCCGAGCGCTTCCTGGGCGTTCTTGAGCGCGAGCTCGACGAGGCGCCGCTTGTCGCCGCGCTGCGGCACCCGAATCGTCACCTTGCGACCCGCCCGGAGGGACAGCGCCTCGGCGAGGAGCTCCTGCTCGGGCACGGGCTCGGCCAGGAGGACAAGGGCGGGCGGCGAGCGCTCGGCATAGAACTGGGCGATGAAGGCCTGGAGGATCTCGCCCGGCTCGCTGTCCCGCACATGACCCGGAAAATAGGCGCGGTTCCCGTAATTTCGGCCGTCGCGGTAGAAAAAGACCTGGATGCAGGCCTGGGCTCCCTGGAGCGCGAGCGCGATCACGTCGGCATCGGCCACCGCGTCGGTGTTGATGCCCTGCCGGCTCTGGATGTGGGCCAGCGCCTTGAGCCGGTCGCGGTAGACGGCGGCACGCTCGAAGTCGAGCCGCTCGGCCGCCGCCTCCATCTCGGCCTTGAGCCGTTCCCGGATCTCGCGCGACCGACCGGTCAGGAACTCGCGCACCTCCTCCACGAGCTTTCGATATTCCTCGGGCGCGATCCGGCCCACGCAGGGTGCCGTGCAGCGCTTGATCTGGTAGAGAAGGCAGGGACGCGAGCGGCTCTCGAAGACGGTATCCTTGCAGGAGCGGAGCGGGAAGGCGCGCAACAGCGCGTTCAAAGTCTCGTTCACCGCACCCGCAGAGGCGAACGGACCGAAATATTCGCTGTCCGGGCGACGCGCGCCGCGATGCTTGTGAAGTCGGGGAAAAGCGTGGTCGCGGCGGAGCGCGATATAGGGAAAGCTCTTGTCGTCGCGCAGGACGATGTTGAAGGCCGGACGCCAGCGCTTGATTAGGTTGGCCTCGAGCAGGAGCGCTTCGACCTCGCTGCCCGTGGTGACTACCTCGAGGGCGCGGGTGAGCGCCACCATGCGCTGCAGCCGGGCCGAGAGCTTCTGCGGATGGGCGTAGGCCGCGACGCGTTTCTTGAGCGAGGCGGCCTTGCCGACGTAGAGCAACTGGCCCCGCTCGTCGAGCATCCGATAGACGCCGGGCTCGTTCGGCAGCGTGGCGAGCTCCCGTCGGATCAACTCCGTGCCCTTGGGCGCGGCTTCGGCAGGCGCGGGCGGCGCCTTGTCGGGAAGATCGGCCATCGCTCGTTTTGTGGGTTGCACGGCGAGCGCGGTCAAGCGCTCGAGCCTGCGGCCGGGCGGCGCCACCGGTTTCACGTGGTGGCGCGCCCGGTCGGGCGGGGACGGCGGCGTCGTCCCCGCCTCCCCCGCTACTTCTCGCCGAGCCGCTCGAGGATCGCCCGCATCTGGGCGATCTCGGCCTCCTGGGCTCGAACGATCTCCTCGGCGAGCTTCCGAACTTCCGGATCCTTGCCGAAAGCGAGCACCACGCGGGCCATGTCGATCGCCCCCTGGTGGTGCGGGATCATACCCTTCACGAAGTCGACGTCCGCATCACCCGTGAAGTCGATCTCCATTTCGCGATGCATGCGCTCGTTGGCCGCCCGATAAGCCGCGGTCGCCGGCGTGTCGGCGGCTGCGGCACGCCCCTGCTGGCCCTGCATCGTCGGGCCGTGCTGCATCATCGGCATCTGGCCCTGCATCGTCGGCATTTGCCCCTGCATCATCGGACCGTGCTGCATCATGGGCATCGGCGCGGGCTGGCCTTGCGCCGACGGTGGCACCCCGTGGCCGGCACCGTGACCGCCGCCTTGGGCCGGGGCGTCGTTCGTGAGGGCGAACACCGACAGAGCGGCCAGGGCCGCGATACTCGTCGTCCTGCGCATGGATGCGTCCTCGCTCGCGAAGGTTGGTCGACACGTTTTGCCGGCGGGCGGCCGGACGACCGGCGCCGGGCTCGGCGGGCGAGGGATCGAGGGGGCGGCCGCCAGGGTCCGTCACGCGCCGCCGTTGCCGGGACGTCGCCGCGCGGGGGTCGCAGCCGGAGCGCGCGGGGCGAGGGCGCCCCGCTGTCGACCGCGGCCGGGAGCAGCATCGGGCAGTGGACCACACAGCAGCCGGCGGCGCAGTCGGCCGCGATGCCGACGGGCGGCCCTTCGACCGCCGAGGCCGGATCAACGGCCTCGACCGGGCCCGAGGGTGGCGCTGCGGCCTCGCGCGCGGGTGTCGAGGCATGTTCGTGCGGGCACGGTACGGCCGCGGCGGTCCGCGGCACGGATCCGGCCGCGAGGACCGTGAGGAGCAGGAAGAGTACCGCGAGCGCGCGCCTCATCGCGCTTCGATCGTAGCCGCGAGCGGCCGTCGCGTCACCCGCCTCCGGCCGAGAGCCGAGCGAAGCCCTCGGGGTCGATGTTCGAGCCGCACACGAGCAGGCCCACCCGGGCATCGGCCAGCCGCTCGCGAGGGTCACGACCTCGGCCGAGCTGCCGACCTGGCGCGCCGCCCGGGCGGTGGCGACGGCGTGGTTGCCGGCGGAGACCGCAGTCACCCCGCGGGCCGGCGCGTCGCCCGGAGCCTCGAGCACGCTCGCGAGCGCGTCCCGTAGCTCGAACGAGCCGCCGTGCCGGAAGAGCTCGAGGACGACCCGCCTGCCGCGCGGCAGGCGCGCGGTGATCTCGGGAGTCGTCCATTCGAGGATCGGTGTGCGCGCGATCCGGCCGGCGAGCCGTGTCGCGGTCGCCCGGATCCGGGCGAGGTCGGGAGGGACGGGGTCGCTCGGCGCGGACGGTACACCGTCTTCTCCCCCGTCGTCTGTCCGCGGGCGAGCATATGGTCCGCGCCGCACGCGGACGGGTTCCCCTGCGCCCGCGCGAGGCCTATCCTCGCGGATCCTCGTAGCAAGTTCGAAAAATTGCCATCATTAACGTGATACGCGAGTACGCGGTCGCGTATCCGCTTCGGAGGTCGAGGCTCGATGCGATCCACCCCGCCCGACACGGCTCCGGCTGCGGCCGACGGCCGCGACGCGCTCGCCCGCGCGATCGATCGCCTCGAGCGGGACCTCGCCCTCGTGCGGGCGGATCCCCGAAGAGCGCCGCGGACCGCCCGCCTGCTCGAGGAGGGAGTCGCCAAGATGGCCAAGAAGGTGGGCGAAGAGGCGGTCGAGCTCGCGCTCGACGCGGTCGCGGGCGAGCGGCGGGCGGTGATCAGCGAGACCGCCGACCTCCTCTACCATCTCGTGGTCCTGCTCGAGGCGCTCGGGGTCGGTTGGCAGGAAGTGGGCGAAGAGCTCGAACGCCGTCGCGCCCGGCTCGGCATCGCCGAGAAGCTGCCGAAATCCGCGATCGACCCTGTCGACTGAACGGGCGGGGGCCACACCCGCGCGCGGAACGGATCAGCCAGCGCCTGCGCGCAGGATCAAAAGGACGGCGAGGGCCACGAGGGCCTGGCCCGCGAGTTCCTGCAAGCTCGGCCGCTCGTGGAACAGCCGGCGCGAGACGACGAGCGCCACGAGCATCTCGACGAGGCCGAGCGTGCGCACCGAGGCGGCCGGGGCGAGCGAGAAGGCGGTGAACCAGCCGGCCGAGGCGAGCGCGCCCGTGGTCCCGGCCCAGAGCGAGGTCCGCCATGCGCGGAGGACCGCTGTCACCACCGACCGCTCGCGCAGAACGAGCCAGACGAGGAGGACGAGGCTCTGGAGGGTCTGAGCGAGCAGGAGCGCCCAGGCGGCGGCGAGGAGCGAGCCCGGGCCGCCGACCGCCAGGATCGAGGCGCGGTAGGCCACCGCGGCGATGGCGAAGCCCGCGCCGGTGGCGAGGCCCCGCCAAGCGACGCGCCTAGCCTCGCCGCAAAGCAGGTCGGCCGGCGCGAGCCCCCTCGCCGACAGGAGCACGACGCCCAGGCTCGCGGCCAGGACGGCGATCCACCCGAGCGGCCCGAGCGCATCGCCGAGAAGGAGCCAGCCGGCGATCGCGATCAGCAGGATCTCGGTCTTCGACCAGGCGACACCGACCGCGAAATTGCGCCGTTCCATGAGGTCGAGGAGGAGGAAGGTGGCGAGGATCTGAGCCAGCGCGCCGACCGGCAGCCAGCGGAGGAGCGTGGGTGCGAAGGGGTCGACGGGACCGGGCGCCAGCACCTTAGCGACCACCAGCAGGCAGAAGCTCGCGGGCAGGCCGTAGAGGAAGCGGACGAGGGTGGCCCCGACCCCGCCGAGCTCGCTCACGAGGCCAAGTTGGAGAGCGTTGCGGGCGGTCTGCGCGGCCGCGGCGGCGAGTGTGACCGGGATCCAGAGCCAGCCGGGCGGGATCACGGCGAAGCCCGGGTGAGCCGGCCGTCGGCGAGGCGCCAGATCGCGTCCATCCGACGGGCGAGGTCGGGGTCGTGGGTCGCGACGAGCGCCGCCGTGCCGGCCTCGCGGACGATTTCGAGGAGAAGCGCGAAGACCTCGCCCGCGGTCACGGGATCGAGATTGCCCGTGGGCTCGTCGGCCAAAAGGAGCGCCGGCCGATTGGCGAGGGCGCGGGCGATCGCCACCCGCTGCTGCTCGCCGCCCGAGAGCCGCGCCGGGCGGTGGTCGAGCCGCTCGGCGAGGCCGAGGCGGATCAGCAGCTCGCGCGCCCGGGTCTCGGCCGCACGGCGTCCGGCACCGGCCAAGAGCTGCGGCAGCACGACGTTCTCGAGGGCGGTGAAGTCGGCGAGAAGATGGTGCATCTGGTAGACGAAGCCGATCCGCCGGCGCCGCAGCCGGGTCCGCTCGGCATCGGAGAGGCCGGCCGCGGCCCGGCCCTCGATCACCACTTCGCCCGCGTTCGGCCGCTCGAGCAGGCCCGCGATGTGGAGGAGCGTGGACTTGCCCGAGCCCGAGGGACCCACGAGGGCGGCGAGCGTGCCGGCGGCGAGCTCGAGATCGACCCCTTTGAGGATCTCGAGGGTGACGTGGCCCTGGAGGAAGCTGCGCCGGATCCCGGCGAGCCGCAGGACGGGCGGCCGCGACTCGCTCATTCGTAGCGCAGTGCCTCGACCGGATCGAGCCGTGCGGCCCGCAGAGCCGGGTAGATCGTGGCGAGGAAGGAGAGCACGAGACCCATCGCCACGACACGCGCGGTGGCACCGAACTCGACCCGGGCCGGCAGCTGCGAGAGGAAGCGGATCTCGGCGGCCCAGAGCTCGGCGCCGGTGAGCCCCTCGAGCCAGCCGCGGATCGTGTCGATGTTGAGGGCGAAGGCCAGGCCCAGGACCAGCCCCGCGAGCGTGCCAACGACCCCGAGCGTGGAGCCCGCCAGCACGAAAATCCGCAGGATCGAGGATCGGGTGGCACCGACGGTGCGGAGGATCGCGATGTCGCGGCCCTTCGAGCGGACCAGCATGGTGAGCCCGGTCACGATGTTGAAGGCCGCCACGAGCACGATGAGCGTGAGGATCAGGAACATCACGTTGCGCTCGGTCTCGAGCGCGGCGAAGAAGTGACGGTTGAGCTGCTGCCAGTCGATCAGCCGCCCGGCACCGCCGACGGCTGCCGCGAGCGCCGGTCGGAGCTCGCGGATGCGCTCCGGATCTTCGACCATGACCTCGATCGCGCTCGCCCGATCGGCGAGGTCGAGATAGGCCTGGGCGTCCGAGAGCGCGAGGAAGACGAAGCTCGAGTCGTACTCGAACATCCCGACCTCGAAGATCGCGGCGACCTCGAAGCTACGGATCCGCGGCACCGTGCCGAACGGTGTGGCGGTACCTTTGGGCGAGATCAGCGCGAGTCGGGAGCCGAGGCCCAGGCCCATGCGCTGGGCGAGCCGCGAGCCGACGGCGATCCTGCCACCCGCATCGAGGGCGGCGAGCGAGCCCTCGCGGACCGCGGTCGCGAAGATGGGGCGGGCGGCGAGCTCGGCCGGCCGCATGCCGCGCAGCACGACGCCCGCCGAGACACCGTTGGCGGTGGCCATGGCCTGGCCCTCCGCGTAGGCGACCGCCTCGACCACACCGGGCACCGAACGCAGCCGAGCGACGAGCGCGTCGAAGCCCGCGAGGCCCTCCGGCCCGGCCACCACCGAGGCGTGGCCGTTGAAGCCCAGGACGCGGCCCAGGAGCTCGTGGCGAAACCCGTTCATGACGGCGAGCACGACGATGAGCGTGCCGACCCCGAGAGCGATGCCGACGAGCGCGAAGCCCGCCACCAGCGAGACGAAGCCTTCGCCCTTCCGCGGCCGCAAATAGCGGAACGCGACCAGCCGCTCGGCCGGGTTGAGCATTCAGCCCGAAAGGCGCGCGAGGAGGGCCTCGGGGGCGAGCTCCTCGCGCCTTCCCGACCGCCGCTCTTTGAGCTCGACCCTGCCCTCCTTGACCCCGCGCGGCCCGACGGTGACCTGGAAGGGCAGGCCGATCAGATCCATCGTGGCGAATTTGACCCCGGCCCGCTCGTCCCGGTCGTCGTAGAGCACCTCGACGCCGGCGGCCAGGAACCGTTCGTAGAGCGAATCGGCCATGGCGGCACAGGCGGCATCGTCGGGTCGCAGGCTCACGAGCCCGATCCGGAACGGGGCCACCGGTTCGGGCCAGGTGATCCCCTGCTCGTCGTGATAGGCCTCGATGATGGCTCCCACGAGCCGCGAGACGCCGATCCCATAAGAGCCCATCTCGACCTCGATCTCTCGACCGTCGGGACCCGTCACGGTCGCTCCCATCGGCTTCGAATATTTGGTGCCGAAATAGAAGATGTGGCCGACCTCGATGCCGCGGCCGGACCGCAGACGCTCCTCCGGCAACGGGCAGCTCTTCGGGTCGTGCTTGTCGTCGGTGGCGGCGTAAAGCGCCTCGAGCCGCTCGATGTCGAGATCGGGGGCGGTGAAGTCGATCTCTTCGAAGGCCCGGTCGTAGAACACTCGGCTCTCGCCGGTCTGCGCCAGGATCTGGAACTCGTGGGACATGTTGCCGCCGATCGGGCCCGACTCGGCCTGCATCGGAATGGCGGTGAGGCCCATCCGGCGGAAGGCGCGCAGATAGGCCACGAACATCGTCCGATAGGATCGTCGCGCTCCGGCCGTGTCGAGATCGAAGCTGTAGGCGTCCTTCATCAGGAACTCGCGACCCCGCATGACGCCGAAGCGCGGGCGGATCTCGTC
>CALBAK010000103.1 GCA_937926445.1 uncultured Alphaproteobacteria bacterium | reverse complement strand
GACGAGCGCGATCTGTTGGGCGGACGGGCCCTCCGTCGGGATCCGGTCGAGGAGATCTATCTCTATCGGGTGCGCACCTCGCCCGAGCGGATGCGCCGTCTCTTCCTCGACTATGCGGTGGCGATCAACGACCTGCACGAGCGCCCGCGCTGGTACAATACCGCGACGACCAACTGCACGACCGCCGTCCTGACCCACGCGCGCGCCTATGGCGAGGGCCTGCCGCTCACCTGGAAGGTCCTGCTCTCCGGCTACTTTCCCGACTACGTGCAGGAGCGCGGCGGCCTCGCCGCCGACCTGCCGATGGCCGAGCTGCGAGCCAGGAGCCGCATCAACGAGGCGGCACTCGAGGCCCTCGACGCGCCCGACTTCTCGGACCGGATCCGTCGCGGCCTGCCGGGGATCGAGGCGGGGCGAGGCGGCTCGCCGCAGGCCAGAACGGGAAGTGTTGGCGATCGTTGACAAGGTCCGGGGGGCGCCCTAGCCTCCCTTGTGCGCTGCAACAAAGTGTGGCGGGCCAAAGCGCACGCCCGGGCGGGCGAGCGATCGAGAGGATGCGGCGATGCGGGTGCTCGTGCCCGTCAAGCGGGTCGTCGACTACAACGTCAAGATCCGGGTCAAGGCCGATCAGAGCGGGGTCGACATCACGGGCGCGAAGATGTCGATGAACCCGTTCGACGAGATCGCCACCGAAGAGGCGATCCGCCTCAAGGAGCGCGGCGTCGCGAGCGAGATCGTCGCGGTCTCGATGGGCGAGGCCAAGTGCCAGGAGACGCTGCGGACGGCACTCGCCATGGGGGCCGATCGGGCGATTTTGGTCGAGACCTCGGCCGAACTCCAGCCGCTCGCGGTGGCGAAGCTCTTGAAGGCCATTGTCGCGCGCGAGCAGCCCGGCCTCGTCCTCATGGGCAAGCAGGCGATCGACGACGACAGCAACCAGACCGCGCAAATGCTCGCGGGCCTGCTCGGCTGGCCGCAGGCGACCTTCGCCTCGAGGATCGAGATCGCCGACGGCGCCGCCACGGTCGCCCGCGAGGTCGACGAGGGAATCGAGACGATCCGCGTGCGTCTGCCGGCGGTGGTGAGCGTCGATCTGAGGCTCAACGAGCCGCGCTACGCCTCCTTGCCGAACATCATGAAGGCCAAGAAGAAGCCCCTGGACGTGCTGACGCCCGAAACCCTTGGCGTCGATCCGGCCCCGCGCCTCGAATATCTGCGGGTCGAGGAGCCGCCCAAGCGCAAGGCGGGTGTCAAGGTGGGCTCGGTCCAGGAGCTTGTGGCCAAGCTCAAGAGCGAGGCGGGGGTCATTTGAGATGAGCGTGCTCGTCCTCGCCCAGCACGACAACCGGACCCTAGACAAAGCGACCCTCCACACCGTGGCGGCCGCAGCCCGGCTGCCAGGGCCGATCCACGTCCTGGTCGCGGGCCACGACTGTGGTGCGGTCGCGGAAGCGGCCGCCGCCCTCGAAGGGGTGGCCGAGGTGCTGCGGGTCGAGCATCCGGCCTACGCCGACCCGCTCGCCGAGGATCTGGCCGCTCTGCTCGTGTCCATGGCGGCCGACTACGACCATCTGCTCGCGCCCGCGACTACCTTCGGCAAGAACGTGATGCCGCGGGTGGCGGCACTCCTCGACGTCGCCCAGGTGAGCGACGTGGTCGAGATCCTCGGGCCGGACACCTTCAAGCGCTACATCTACGCCGGCAACGCGCTCGCCACGGTGCGCAGCCGCGACGCCCGGCGGGTGCTGACGGTGCGCACGACCGCCTTCCCGCCGGCCGGAAGCGGTGCCGGCCGGGCGGAGATCGCAACCGTGGCGGCGGTCGAGCCGACCGGGCTTTCGACCTTCCTCGGCCGCGAGGTCGCCAAGCGCGAGCGGCCCGAGCTCACCTCGGCCCGGATCGTCGTCTCGGGTGGCCGCGGCCTCGGCTCGGGCGAGAACTTCAAGCTGCTCGAGGAGCTCGCGGACGTGCTCGGTGCGGCGGTCGGCGCCTCACGTGCGGCGGTCGACGCGGGCTTCGTGCCGAACGACTACCAGGTGGGTCAGACCGGCAAGATCGTCGCCCCCGAGCTCTACGTGGCGGTCGGCATCTCGGGGGCGATCCAGCACCTGGCGGGCATGAAGGACAGCAAGGTTATCGTCGCCATCAACAAGGACGAGGAAGCACCGATCTTCCAGATCGCCGACTACGGAATCGTGGGCGATCTCTTCAAGATCGTCCCCGAGCTGACCGCCGAGCTGCGCCGGGCGCGCGGCTGAGCGACGCGGAGAGCGAGCATGGCGTCGGCCCCCTACCAGCCGAAGGGCTACCCGCCGATCCCCGAGATCCGCCGGGTGGGCGTGATCGGCGCCGGCCAGATGGGCGGCGGCATTGTCCAGGTCGCGGCGGTGGCCGGCCTCGACGTCCGGCTGCTCGACATCGATCCCGGGGCCGTGCAGCAGGCGTGTGCGGCGATCGAGGCGCGCCTTTCCCGCCAGGTCGCCAAGGGTGCCCTGAGCGAAGCTCGCAAGGCCGAGGCGCTGGCCCGCATCCACCCGGCCACCGGCTACGCCGAATTCGCGGATTGCGAGCTCGTCATCGAGGCGGCGACCGAGAACGAGGAGATCAAGCGCAAGATCTTCAAAGAGCTCGTCCCGCATCTGGCCCCCGCGGCGCTGATCGCCACCAACACCTCCTCGATCTCGATCACCCGCCTCGCCGCCGTCACCGACCGACCCGAGCGCTTCATCGGCATGCATTTCATGAACCCCGTGCCGGTGATGAAGCTCGTCGAGCTCATCCGCGGGATCGCCACCGAGGAGGATACTTACCAGGCGGCCAAGAAGTTCGTCGAACGGCTCGGCAAGACCTCGGTCACGGCCGAGGATTTCCCGGCCTTCATCGTCAACCGCATCCTTCTGCCGATGATCAACGAGGCCTGCTACACGCTCTACGAGGGCGTCGGCACGGTCGAGAGCATCGACACGGCGATGAAGCTCGGCGCCAACCACCCGATGGGGCCGCTCGAGCTCGCCGACTTCATCGGCCTCGACACCTGCCTTGCCATCATGCAGGTCCTGCACGACGGGCTCGCCGACACCAAGTACCGGCCCTGTCCGCTCCTCGTGAAGTACGTCGAAGCGGGCTGGCTCGGCCGCAAGGTCAAGCGCGGCTTCTACGACTATCGCGGCGAGACGCCGATTCCGACCCGTTGAGGGCGTTCCGTCCTCTGGACCGGCCGGCCGACCTTCGGACCGCGACCCCTCGCGGTCGGATTCTATCGGCGAGCGATGCACTTCTCGTCCACACCCTGATTCCGATCGCTCGCCGGGCGGATCGTCGCGCTCGTCGTTCGAACGGACGGGGCACCCCTCCGCTCCCGGATCCCGCACAGGAGCATCTTCCGCTCGAGCTCGGGGCGGGCGGAACGGGCGGCGCCCGGCGCCGCTGGTCGCGAACGGCCCGAGCGCGGTGGAGGAGACCGTGTGGCGATGGGATAGGGACACTGGAGCGCCGAGGTGGGGACGGTATTGTCGATGCTTGCGGCTGCGTACGCCAGCGAGGCGCCCCAGGGCGCGACCCCGATGCGATCCGAGGGTTGCTGCGCGCCGGGCGCGCCCGCTTGCCGGGCGCCTCGCGCGGTGCGATGAGGCCGGCCATGGCGACCGGCGAGCTGCGGTTCGAGCGCCAACACCTGCTCGGCATCGAGGGCCTCGAGGCCCGCGAGATCGAGTATCTGCTCGACCTCGCCGACGGCTTCGTCGAGCTCAACCGCCAGAGCGAGAAGAAACTCCAGCTTTTGCGGGGTCGCACGCTCGTCAACCTTTTCTTCGAGCCCTCGACACGTACCCAGACGAGCTTCGAGCTCGCCGGCAAGCGCCTCGGAGCGGACGTCGTCAACATGGCGGTCGCCCGCTCCTCGGTGGTCAAGGGCGAGACCCTCATCGACACGGCGATGACCTTGAACGCCATGCACCCCGACCTCCTCGTGGTGCGCCACCACGAGAGCGGGGCGGTGGCCTTGCTCGCCCGCCACGTGCGCTGCGCGGTCGTCAATGCCGGCGACGGCGCTCACGAGCACCCCACCCAAGCTCTACTCGACGCGCTCACGATTCGCCGCCGCAAGGGCCGTATCGCCGGGCTCACCGTGGCGATCTGCGGCGACATCCTGCACTCCCGCGTGGCGCGCTCGAACATTCTCCTGTTGCGGACGATGGGGGCCCGCGTCCGGGTCGTGGCCCCGCCGACCCTGCTGCCGGCCGCGGTCGAGAGCCTGGGCGTGGAAGCCGTGACCGACATGCGGCGGGGGCTCGAGGACGCCGACATCGTCATGATGCTGCGGCTGCAGAGCGAGCGGATGCAGGGCAGCCTCGTCCCCTCGGTGCGTGAGTATTTCCACTTCTTCGGGTTGACCCACGACAAGCTCCGGGCCGCCCGGCCGGATGCGATGATCATGCATCCGGGGCCGATGAACCGCGGGGTCGAGATCGACGGCCCGGTCGCCGACGACATCAACCGGAGTGCCATCCTCGACCAGGTCGAGATGGGCGTCGCGGTCCGGATGGCGGTCCTGGATGCGCTCACCCGCCGCCTGCGCGCGAACCGCTGAGGTCCGACTGCCACGCTACTGTAGCGCGTTTGCATTCGCAAAAGGAATTATTGTCGGTTGCGTTGGCGCCCCTCCCGGACTAGAGAGGATCGGGGGATCACAGGGATTCTCCCGACAGGAGGGAGGACGAGATGACCGATTCGTCACGCTCCGGCGAGAGCGCCGGCTGGGGGCCCGCCGCCGGGCCACTGTTCGATGCCTGGATGCGGGCGAGCCGTGCCTGGATGGAGGCCACCGGACGCTGCGGCGCCCGCATGATCGCCTTCGTGGGCGAGCGGCTCGAGGCCGATCTCGAACACGGCAAGCGGCTCGCCGAGTGCCGCGATCTGGCGGCGCTCGGGGCGGCCCAGGGCGAGTGGCTGCGCCGGGCGGTCGAGGATTATCGCCGGGCCCTCGAGCAGCTCTCGGCGGAGATGGCCGCCGGCCTCGAGGCGCTGCGCGTGGAGACCCGGACGGCGGCGGCCGCGGCCGCGCCCGCCGAGCCTGCCGAGACCCGCGCCCGCGAACGGCGCGCCGCCTGATCTCGGCCCGGCGGGCGGCGACGCCCGCCGGCGCTTGCCGGGGCGGCGGGATACGCGCATAGGCTTCGTCCATGAGCCGCCCCCTCCTCGTTCTCGACGCGCGCCTCCTCGACCCCGCGAGTGGATTGGATCGTCGCGGGGGGCTGCTCGCGATCGGCGGCCGGATCGCCGAGTTCGGCCCGCAGGTGACGGGTGCTCTCGCTCCATCCGGCACGCAGGTGGTCGACGCCCGGGGTGCCTGTCTCGCACCGGGCCTGGTCGATCTCCGGGTGGGGTTCGGCGAGCCCGGGGCGGAGCACAAGGAGCGCTTCGAGAGCGGCGGTCGGGCCGCGGTCGCGGGCGGGATCACCTCGCTCGCGCTCCTGCCCGACACCGACCCACCGATCGACGATCCGGCGATGGTCGAGTTCGTCGCCCGGCGGGCCCGCCAGGTGAAACTCGCCAAAGTCTACCCGATGGCGGCGGTGACCCGCGGGCTCGCCGGCCGCGAGCTGGCCGAGCTCGGGCTTCTCAAGGCCGCGGGGGCGGTCGCCTTCACCGACGGCTTCGCCGCGGTGGCGGATGCCCGCCTCATGCGCCGCGCGCTCGCCTATGCGAGCATGATCGACGGGCTCCTCGTCCAGCATCCCGAGGAGCCGACACTCGCCGCCGGCGGCGCCATGAACGAGGGGCCGGTCGCCACCCGCCTGGGCCTGCCCGGGATCCCGGCGGCGGCCGAAGTCGTGATGGTCGAGCGCGACCTGCGCCTATTGGAACTGGCCGGCGGTCGTTTGCACGTGGCGCATTTGACGACGGCGGCGGCGGTCGCCGCGATCCGCGCCGCCAAGGCCCGCGGCCTCGCCGTGACGTGCGACACCACGCCGCATCACCTGCTCCTGACCGAAGCCGAGGTGGAGGGTTACCGCACCTTCGCCAAGGTCTCGCCCCCGCTGCGTGGCGAGGCCGATCGGCTCGCCCTGATCGAGGGCCTGGTCGACGGCACGATCGATGCGATCGCCTCCGACCACCGGCCGCAGGACCAGGACAGCAAGCGACTGCCCTTCGGCCAAGCGGCGTTCGGGGTGGTCGGCCTGCAGACCCTGTTGGCCGCGTCGCTGGAGCTCGTCCACACCGGCCGGATGGGTCTGCTCGAGCTCCTGCGCAAGCTCACGGCGGCTCCGGCCGCGATCCTCGGCCTCGAGGCCGGGCGACTCCAACGCGGGGTCCCGGCCGACCTCGTCCTGTTCGATCCCGACGCCGCCTGGACGGTGACCGAGAAGGGCCTGCTCTCGCTCGCCAAGAACACCGCCTTCGAAGGCCGCACCTTTCGGGGCCGGGTGCTGCGCACCTGGGTCGACGGGCGCTGCGTGTTCGAGGCCGAGCCCTGAGCGGGACCGGGCGCTCGGCGGAGCCGACCGTGTCGCGCAGCCTGGTCGAGCGGACGATCGGCCTCGCACTCCTCGCGCTCCTGGTCTGGCTCGTCCTGTTGATCGTCCGTCCCTTCGCCGGACCCTTGATCTGGGCGATCACCCTCGCCGTGGCGCTTTGGCCCGTGTTCGAGCGGTTGCGGCTCGCCACGGGCGGCCGCAGCGGGCTCGCCGCCCTGGTCCTCACCCTCGGCCTCCTCGCGACCATGGTACTGCCGATCGTCCGGCTCGCCCTCAATCTCGGCGAGCAGGCGGACGAGCTCGGCCGGCTCGGACGCGAGCTCGTCCAGGTCTCGACGGGAGAGCCGCCGGACTGGCTCCTCGGGCTGCCGGTCGTCGGACCCCGCCTCGGTTCCTTCTGGTCGACGCTGCAGACCGACCGGGAGGCGGCGCTCGCACTCGTGCTGCCTTATCTGCGCGAGGCGGGCGGCTGGATCCTGCGGCTCGGGGCGGGCCTCGGTATCTTCGCCCTCGAGCTCCTCCTGTCCATCCTGCTCACCGGGCTCCTCCTCGCCCACGGCGAGCTGTGCGCCGACTATGTCCGCCGCTTCGTCGCCCGTGTCGCGGGTGCACGGGCGATCCATCTCGTGGACGTGGCCGGCGGCACAGTGCGAGCGGTGGCGCTCGGCGTGGTCGGCACCGCGATCGTCCAGGCGCTGCTCGCCCTCGTGGGCTATCTGGTAGCCGACATCCCGGCGGCCGGGCTCCTCGCACTCCTGGTCTTCGCCTTCAGCGTGGTGCAGCTGCCGGTCCTGATCGCGACCCTGCCGGCCCCACTCTGGCTGTTCTATCAAGAGGGGCCGTCGCCCACGGCGGTCGTGCTCGCTGTCTGGGTGGTCGCGGTGAGCCTGATCGACAACGTCATGCGGCCCTATCTGATCAGCCAGGGCACGCCCTTGCCCGTGCTCCTCATCATCCTGGGCGTGGTCGGCGGGCTCCTCGCCTTCGGACCGATCGGGCTCTTCTTCGGTGCGGTCGTGATCGCCGTGGCGCATCGCCTGCTGCTGGACTGGCTCGACCAGCCGGAGGGGGAAGCGGACGAGCTGCGGGCCGGCGCTTGACCTGCTAGGCTCGCGTCGAGGGGAGGGGGAGGGCGTCCGATGGTCGATCCCCTGGGCGGCTGGCTCTATTGGCTGCCGCTGCTCGCGGCTTTCCTCGTGGGCTATCTGGCGGGCTCGATCCCCTGGGGCGTCCTGCTCACCCGGCTTGTCGGTGCAGGCGACGTGCGGACCATCGGCTCGGGCAACATCGGTGCCACCAACGTGTTGCGGACCGGCCGGCGGGGGCTCGCCGCCGCCACCCTCGCCCTCGACCTGCTCAAAGGCTTCCTGCCGGTCTGGGCTGCCTGGAGCTGGACCGGGCCAGACACCTCGATCGCGGCCGGGGCCGGTGCCGTGATCGGCCACTGCTTTCCCGTCTGGCTCCGCTTCAAGGGCGGCAAGGGTGTCGCCACCGCGGGTGGGGTGATCCTCGCTCTGACACCGCTCGTGGTTTTACCGGCGCTCGCGGTCTTCGCCCTGGCCTTCGCGCTTTCGGGCTGGGTCTCCTTGGGCTCGATCCTGGCGGCACTCGCGGCACCCCTCGCCGCCTGGCTGCTCGGCCACGTCCAAGCGGCCGAGCTTTACGTTCTGTTGGCGGCGCTCGTGATCCTTCAGCACCGCGCCAACATCGTCCGTCTGATCGAAGGACGCGAGCCGCGGACCTCGCTACGGAGAAGGCCCGGCTGAACCGTCCGGCGCCCGCACAACGAGGTGCCAGAGGTGCCAGCGCTTGCCGACGCCCTTGGGCGTGACGGCGTGCGCCTCCTCCTCCTGGCGCCACTCGACGCAGAGGCCCTCGAAAAGCGCGTCGAGCTCGGCTGCCCGATGGACGGTCACACCCGGGCGGCCGGCCCATTCGTCGTGGGGGCCGAGGAGCTGGCAGGCGATGCGCCCACCCGGCCGCAGCGCCGCCCGCAGTCGCGCCCATACCAACGGGAAGAGCTCGGGGGCCACGAGGAACAGAGCGAAGCTCGAGACCAGGAGATCGGCCGGCGGTGGAACGGCATCCTCGATCCGCTGTGCCCAGAGGAGCAGACGTTCGGCGGCCGTAACCGGCACATGCGCGGCGAGCGCGGCGAGAGCTTCGGGACGCCGGTCGAGCGCGACGACGCGCCAGCCGCGCTCGAGGAGCGGGATCGTGTCGCGGCCGATGCCGCAGCCGAGATCGACGGCGAGCCCCGGCGGGCGCCCCTCGGCGGCGAACCGCTCGAGCGCCAGGAGCACGGTCGTGCGCGGCGGTCCGCTGCCGGCTATCCGGTCGTAGGCCGCGAACTTCGAAGCGCTCCTCACGGTGCGCCGGCTCCGACGGTGTCGTGCGCGAGGCGGAGCCCGCGCGGGCCACACCCGGCGGCCGAGCGAGCGCCAAGGTCCCGCCGCACCTGCCCCGGCCCCGCCTCTTGCTCCGGTTCGTCGCTCCGCCGCGCTATCCTAGGGTCGGCCTCGGGTGGCGGCCAGGTGGCGTGGGACCGAGCCGGCGCTTGTCGGGCGCTCCAGCTTGATACAACCTTAGGTTTATGAGAACAATCGATCGTTCGCCCGAGGCCTGCCTCGAGCCGGCCGAACGGTTCGCCCGGCTCCGCCTCGCCCGCTCGCCGGGCATCGGACCCAAGAGCCATCGCCGGCTGATCGAGCGGTTCGGAAGTGCCCGCGCGGCGATTGAGGCCCTGCCGAGGCTGCTCGCGACCGGCCGCTGGCCCGGGGTCGAGCTCGCCGCGCCCGATCGGGTCGAGGCCGAGCTCGAGGCGATCGGGGCCCTGGGCGCACGTCTCCTGTTCGTGGACGAGCCGGACTATCCCGAGCGGCTACGCGCGCTCGCCGACGCCCCGCCGGTGCTCCTGGCGCACGGCGCGGTGGAGCTTCTGGGGCTGCCCTCGGTCGCGGTGGTCGGGGCGCGCAACGCCAGCGCCCATGGTCGCCTACTCGCGGAACGACTGGCCCGCGAGCTGTCGGAGGCCGGTCTCGTCGTCGTCTCCGGGCTCGCCCGTGGGATCGACACCGCCGCCCACGGCGGCGCCCTCGAGGGGCGGGGTTCGACCGTCGCGGTCCTGGCGAGCGGGGTCGACCAGCCCTATCCCGAAGAGAACGCCGAGCTCCTCGAGCGCATCGCCGGCGAAGGCTGCGTCGTGAGCGAACGGCCGCTCGGCGCGGAGCCCCAGGCCCGCCACTTTCCCCGCCGAAACCGGATCATCGCGGGCCTGGCGCTCGGTGTGCTCGTGGTCGAAGCCGCTCCTGCCTCGGGCTCGCTGATCACCGCCCGGCTCGCGCTCGAGGCGGGCCGCGAGGTCATGGCGGTCCCGGGAAGCCCGCTCGACCCGCGGCATCGAGGCACCAACCGGCTCCTGCGGGAGGGGGCGCATCTGATCGAGACGGCGGCCGACGTGCTCGAGGTGCTGGGGGGCGCGGCGCGACCGGCCGTTGTCGCAGCGCCCGCCCAGCGGCCGAACCGCCGAATGTCCGGAGCCGCACCGGCCGGCCCGGCGCCGGCGAAGGCGGTCGCTGCCGGGCGACCGTCGCTTCGCCCGCCGCCGGCCGAGGAGGACACTTCGGCCACCGCCCGTCTCGTTCTCGAGGGGCTCGGCGTCGAGCCCGTGGCGATTGACGATCTGGCGCGCCAATGCCAGATCAGCCCGGCCGTGATCCAGGACGCCCTCCTCGAGCTCGAGCTCGCGGGCCGGGTGGAGCGTCACCCGGGCAATCGCGTGGCGCGCCGGGCCCGCTGACGACCCGGCACGGTGCTAGAGCGAGCCAGAGCTTCGGGTCTCCATGGACGTCGTCGTCGTCGAATCGCCGACCAAAGCCAAGTCGATCGCGAAGTATCTTGGTGAGGGCTACACGGTCCTTCCTTCTTACGGTCACGTCCGCGACTTGCCGGAACGGGACGGCTCCGTGCTGCCGGAAGACGACTTCAAGATGCTCTACGAGCCGCTCGCGGAGAAGAAGAAGCGGGTGGACGAGATCGTCCGGGCGGTCAAAGGCGCCAAGCGCGTCTGGCTCGCCACCGATCCCGACCGCGAAGGCGAGGCGATCTCCTGGCATCTCAAGAGCCTGCTCGACGAGCGCGGGGCCACCAAGGGGGTCGACGTCAAGCGGGTGGCCTTCCACGAGATCACCAAGCCCGCGGTACTCGAGGCGATGCGCCATCCGCGCGACCTCGACCCCCATCTGATCGACGCCTACCAGGCGCGCCGGGCCCTCGACTATCTCGTGGGCTTCACGCTCTCGCCTGTCCTCTGGCGCAAGCTGCAGGGCGCCCGCTCGGCCGGCCGGGTCCAGTCGGTGGCGCTGCGCCTGATCTGCGAGCGCGAGGCCGAGATCGAGGCCTTCGTCCCGCGCGAGTACTGGACGGTCGAGGCGCTGTTGCGTACCCTGCGCGGCGAGACCTTGACCGCCCGTCTCGCGAGCCTCGAGGGCAAGCGGCTCGGCAAGTTCGACCTGCCCGATCGGCGCGCGGCCGAGGCCGCGGTCGCAGCGATCCGGGCCCGCCCCCTCGCCGTCGCTGCGGTCGAGAAGAAGCAGGTGAGCCGCAACCCGGCACCGCCCTTCTCGACCTCGACCCTGCAGCAGGAGGCGGCCCGCAAGCTCGGCTTCTCGGCCGACCGGACCATGAAGGTGGCGCAACGGCTGTTCGAGGGCGTCGACCTCGACGGGGAGACGGTCGGCCTCATCACATACATGCGCACCGACAGCGTCTCGCTCTCGGCCGAGGCCTTGGCCGCCACCCGCCGGGTCGTGGGCAGCCGCTTCGGCGAGCGCTACCTGCCGCCCGCCCCGCGCCAGTACAAGACCCGCGCCAAGAACGCGCAGGAGGCGCACGAGGCGATCCGACCGACCGACCCGTTCCGCACCCCCGAGTCCGTCGCCCGCTACCTCGACGCGGATCAGCGGCGGCTCTACGAATTGATCTGGCGGCGGACGATCGCGAGCCAGATGGCTGCCGCGCTTCTCGACCGAGTGGTGGTCGATATCGAAAGCCCGGACCGCGCGGTCGGCCTCAAGGCGAGTGGTCAGACCGTAGCATTCGACGGCTTCCTCAAGGTCTATCAGGAGGGCCGCGACGACCGCCCCGCCGAGGAGGAGGACGAGGAGGGCCGCATTCTGCCGCCGCTCTCGGTCGGCGAGCGACTCGAACAAGAAAAGGTCACCCCGGCACAGCACTTCACCGAGCCGCCGCCGCGCTACACCGAAGCCTCGCTCGTCAAGAAGCTGGAGGAGCTCGGGATCGGCCGGCCCAGCACCTATGCGAGCATCCTCTCGGTTCTGAAGGACCGCGAATACGTGAAGCTCGAGCAGAAGCGCTTCGTGCCGACCGATCGCGGCCGGCTCGTCAACGGTTTCCTCGTGAGCTTCTTCGATCGCTGGGTGCAACCGGGCTTCACCGCCGAGCTCGAGGCCAAGCTCGACGAGATCGCGGCCGGTGAGATCGACTGGCGCTCGGTGTTGCGGGCCTTTTGGGAGCCCTTCTCGAGCTCGGTCGACGAAGTCAAGCAGCGCCGCGTCGCCGAGGTGATCGAGGCCCTGAACCAGGCCCTCGCTCCCAAGCTCTTCCCGCCGCGCGCCGACGGCTCCGACCCGCGTGCCTGCCCCCTCTGCGGCACCGGGCGGCTGTCCTTGAAGCTCGGCCGGTTCGGGGCCTTCGTCGGCTGCTCGAACTATCCCGAGTGCCGCTTCACCCGAAAGCTCGGCGACGATAAGGGGGGCGGTGACGCCCCGTCCGAGCGGGTGCTGGGCGTCGATCCCGCGAACGGCGAAGAGGTCCGGGTCCGTGCCGGCCGCTTCGGACCCTATGTCGAGCGCGGTTCGGGCGGCGGGGCGAAGCGCTGCTCGCTGCCGCCGGGCTGGACGATCGCGGAGGTCGATCTCGACCGTGCGCTCCGGTTGCTCGCCCTGCCGCGGGAGCTCGGTCGCGATCCGAACACGGGCGAGCCGATCCTCGCCGGCATCGGCCGCTACGGCCCCTACATCCAGCGCGGGCGCCGCTTCCTCAACCTGCCGCCCGACGAGGACGTCCTCGAGATCGGTATTAACCGGGCCATCGACCTGTTGGCCGGCAGCGAGGCGAAGGGCGGCGGGGCGGCCAGGCCCTTGCGCGAGCTCGGGCCCCATCCCGAGGACGGCGAGCCCGTGACGCTGCACGCCGGCCGCTTCGGGGCCTACGTCAAGCACGGCAAGCTCAATGCCACCCTCCCCAAAGGCCGCTCGGTCGAGGATCTGACGCTCGAAGAGGCCGTCGCCCTCCTCGCCGCCAAGGCGGCCAAGGTCGCCGAGGCGAGCGATACCGAGAAGAGCGGCCGCCGGGGTAGTCGCGGCGGCGCGCGCGGGACAGCCGCGGCCTCCGGCACGGAGGAGCGCAGCGAGCCGGGGGAGGGGGCGAAGGCCGCCCGCGGGCAGGTGCGCACGGCCCGCACCACCGGTACGACCGGCGCCTCGGGCCGGAAGGCCGAGAGTCGGGAGAGCGTGGTGGCATCCGAGGTCGGGAGCGGCCGCGAGAGCGGCGCGCCGGCCGGTCTCACCGGGCGAGCGCGGCGCGGCGGGCGCGGCTGACGCCTTGCCCCGCTCCGTCACCAAGGGTGCCCTGCCGAGCCGGGCCGAGCTCGTCCGCTGGATCGCCGCGAGCGGGCGACCACCGCGTGCGGCCGAGGTGGCTCGCGCTTTCGGCCTCGGTGGCGAGGCGCGTCGGGCGCTGCGAGCACTCCTGCGCGAGCTCGAGGCCGAGGGTGCCTTGCCGGCGCGCCGGCCACGGCGCGAGCGGAGCCGGCCGCCCGCGGTGGCCGTGATCCGGGTCGTCGCTATCGATCGCGAGGGCGATCTTCGCTGCGAGGCGGACGCCTTTCCCGACGTCTCGATCCGGATGCCGGCCGAGCGCGCCGGCAGGCCCGCACCGGGTGTGGGCGATCGGCTCCTCGCACGCGTACAGCCCGCCGGGCATGGTCGCTGGTGGGCCGAGGCGATCCGGCTCCTGCCGCGGATCCCGTTCTCGGTCGTGGGCGTGCTCGAGGGCGAGGGGCCGGAGCTTCGGCTGCGCTCGATCGACCGCGCCTCGCGCGGCGCCGAGTATCCGCTCGAGCCGGAAGCGGCCGGTTCGGCGCGCCCGGGCGAGCTCGTGCGGGCGACGCTCGCCGCCGATCGGCCGCTCGCCCGACCGCGGGCTCGGGTCGTCGAGCGTATCGGGCCGCTCGAGGACCCGGCCGCGATCTCGACCGCACTCGCGGTCCAGGCCGGGCTTCCCACGACCTTTCCCGAAGCCGCGCTCGCCAAGGCGGCCGCGGCCAAGCCTCCGACCCGCCGCGGCCGGGTCGATCTGCGAGACGTGCCGCTCGTCACGATCGACGGGGAGGACGCGCGGGACTTCGACGACGCGGTCTTCGCCGCTCCCGACGAGGATCCCGGCAACCCGGGCGGCCACCGCATCACCGTCGCGATCGCCGACGTCGCCTTCTACGTACGGCCGGGCGATCCGCTCGACCGGGTGGCGCGCGAGCGCGGCAATTCGGTCTATTTCCCGGACCGAGCGATTCCCATGCTGCCGGAAGCACTCTCGAACGATCTCTGCTCGCTGCGCCCGGGCGAGGACCGCGCCTGCCTCGCCGCGCATCTGCGGATCGACGCACGGGGACGGCTGATCGCCTGGCGTTTCGAGCGCGGCCTGATGCGCTCGCGGGCGCGGCTCACCTACCGGCAGGTGCAGGCGGCCGTCGACGGCGCGCCCGATCCGACCACGGAATCGCTCCTCGAGCCCGTGCTACGGCCGCTGTTCGCGGCCTATGCCGTGCTGGCCGAGGCCCGCCGGCTGCGCGGCACGATCGACCTCGACCTGCCCGAACGCAAAATCGTCTTCGACGCCCAGGGCCGGGTCGCGGGCGTCGAGCGGCACGAACGGCTCGCCGCCCACCGGCTGATCGAAGAGTTCATGATCCTCGTCAATGTCGCCGCCGCCACGGTCCTCGAGGAGGCCGTCCAGCCCTGCCTCTACCGCGTCCACGACCGGCCCGACCCGCTCAAGCTCGAGACGCTCGCGGACTATCTCGAGCGGATCGGCGTGCCCTGGAGCCGGGGACCGAAGTCGCCCGCCGATTTCGACCGACTGTTGGCCCACCTCGCCGATCAGGCGCTGCGCGAATCGGTCGCCCAGCTCGTCCTCAGGGCTCAGGCGCAGGCGGTTTACAGCCCGCGCAACATTGGCCATTTTGGGCTCCATCTGCGCCGCTACGCCCACTTCACCTCGCCGATCCGGCGCTACGCCGATCTCGTCGTCCATCGCGCGCTGATTCGCGTCCTCGGGCTCGGAGCAGGCGGTCTCCGCGACACGAGCCTCGAGGATCTCGAGGAGCTCGGCCGGCACCTCTCGCTCTGCGAGCGGCGGGCGATGGAGTGCGAGCGGGGGGCTCTCGAGCGGATGATCGCGCTGCATCTCTCGGCCCGGGTGGGCGCCCGCTTCGCCGGGCGGGTCACGGGCGTGCAACGCTTCGGTCTCTTCGTCACCCTCGACGAGACCGGCGCCGACGGGCTCGTGCCGGTGGCGGGCCTGGGCGAGGAGTATTTCCGGCACGACGAGCGGCACCATCGGCTGATCGGCGAGCGCAGCGGCGAGAGCTTCGGCCTCGGCGATCGGGTGGTGGTCGAGCTCGTGGAGGCCGATCCCGTGACCGGCGCGCTCCTTTTCCGCCTTGAGGAGCACGAACGCGCACCGGGAGCCCCGCTCCTGGCGCCGCTCGGGCGGGCCCGCGCCGTCCGTCCGATCGCCCGCGCGCGCCGAGCGCGCCCGTGATGGGCGGGCTCCTACCGGACGGCCGGATCGGCCGAGAGCTCTCGCTCGTCGTCACGACGGGCGCGCTCGCGAGTGTCACCCTCTCGCTCGGCGTTCCGCTGTTGTCGATCGTCCTCGACCGGCACGGAGTCGAGCCCGCTGCGATCGGGCTGAACACCGCACTCGGTGGGTTCGGCAGCCTGCTGGCGGTGCCCTTCGCCGAACGGATCGCCCATCGGCTGGGCGCGGTCCGGACGATGCGGGCGGCCTTGGCCGTCGCGGCCGTCACGCTCCTCCTCTTTCCCCTCGCGATCGACCTCTTCTTGTGGTCACTCTGGCGGATGCTCTTTGGTGCCGCCGGCGCCGTCCTCTTCATCGTGAGCGAAGCGGCGATCAACGCGCTCGCTCCGGCCGACCAACGGGCCCGGATTCTCGCACTCTATGCCACCGCCTTCAGCCTCGGCTTCGCCGCCGGGCCGCTCCTTTTGGCATTGACCGGTAGTGAGGGCTTCCTGCCCTTCCTGGTCGCCGCCGGGTTCCTCGTCGCCGCGGCCCTGCCGCTGCGCCTGGTCGAGGGGGTCGACGGGCTGCTGGCCGGCCGGGGCGAGCTGGACCTGCCCGTGGCCGTCCTTGTCCGCAGGGCCGGGCTGCCGCTTCTGGGCGTCCTCGTCTATGGTCTCCTCGAGACGAGCTTCTTCTCGCTCCTGCCGGTCTACGTATTGGCACTCGGCCGACCCGAAGCGGTGGCGGCACTCCTCCTGAGCGTCTGGATCGCGGGCAACATCCTCCTCCAGCTGCCGATCGGCAGGCTCGCCGACCGGATCGGAGCGCTCCGCACGCTCGAGCTTTGCGCCGGGCTCTCGACGCTCGCCCTCTTGCTCCTCGACCCGGCGGTGCGCGCCGGCTGGCCCGCCTGGCCGCTCCTCCTCCTTGGCGGCGGGACGATGGGGGCCTTCTACACCTTGAGCCTCGTGCTCGTGGGCGAGCGTTTCCGGCCGGCCGAGCTGGTCCGCGCCAATGCCGCCTTGGTGGCGAGCTTCCAGCTCGGCCTCCTGTTCGGTCCGACGGTGGTGGGTGCCACGATGGAGGCGATCGGCCCCGCGACCTTCGGCTGGCCGCTCGCCTGCGCCGCCTCGGCGCTGGGGATCGCGCTCCTTCGAGTAGCGGCTCGTCTTGACAGGTTGCCTTCCCCCCGTATGTTGCCCCGCCGCAGCGCTGCGGAGGATTGCAACCCATGGCCAAGGCCGCCACAACCCTGATCAAGCTCGTGAGCTCGGCCGGCACCGGATATTTCTACACCACCAAGAAGAACACCCGGTCGAGCACCGAGAAGCTGACCTTGCGAAAGTACGATCCCAAGGTCAGGAAGCACGTCGAGTTCAAGGAAGCCAAGATCAAGTGAGCCGGCGCCGGAAGCGGCGGCGAGCTCGGGCGAGCGGCCCGCGGCGACGCGGGCCGCTCCCCTTTTCCGGTCGGGCTATTGTCGGATAAATCGAGTTCGCGCTACCATACTCGCGTAAAGGTAGTGGAACGCCGGGCCCGTCCGCGACCACCGGGCCCTGCGGCGAGGAGGGCAGCGCGTGAGGGACCCACGAGGCAGCCTCGGTATCCCGGCACGCCGGTGGCCGGCCGAGCGGGCGGCCCCGGCGCTCGCGGGCGCGCTCCTTGCGGCAGCACTCCTCGTGGCCACGAAGCCGGTTCCAGCCGGCCAGCTTCGCGAGCTCGTGCGCGAGGCGACCCCGCTCGTGCTGAAGGACGGGCGGATCGCGCACGTGGCGATCTATGCGGTGCCCTTCCGGCCCGGCGCCAACGATCTCGACCCCGAGGTCAGGGCCGAACTCGCCGGGCTCGTCGAGACCCTCGCCACCGACTGCTTCCTCACCGCCCAGGCGATCGGGCACGTCGAAACCGAGGCGGCGAAGGCCAGCGACACGCTGAGCGCCCACCGCCTGGCCCGGGCGCGGGCCGACCGGATCCAGCAGGCGATGGTCGAGCGGGGCCTGCAGGCGAGCGCTATCGCTTCGGTCTGGGACTGGCAGTTCCTGGTCAAGGAGCCGCGCGTCACGGTATGGGTCTTCCGCCTGCACGAAGGCGAGGACTGCCAGGGCAAGCAGCTCGAGCGGCTGGCGACGGCAACCACCGGAAGCCCGGCCGGAGCGCGCGAACTGCCGGTCCGCTCCAACCTCGCGTCGACCGGCACGAGCGAACGCCCGGCCGCCGAACGACCTTCGCCGGCTTCGCCCGCGGCCACGGCCACTCGTCCGACACCCGCGGGCACGCCCCCGACGGGCTCCGCCGAAGCAGCCGCCCGCAGCGAGGCGACGGCGCCGATGCCCGGCAGCACACCGCCGCCGCGGCCGGTGATCGCGGCGCGTCAGCCGCAGCCGCAACAGCCGCCCCCCTCGCTGCCGGGCGCTTCAGCGGCTGCGGAGGAAGTGCTGGTGAGCCCGCTCGAGGCCGCAGAGGAGGCGTCGACCACCCGCCCGCAGCCCGGCTCTGCGCCGCCAGCCGTCTCGCAACCCGCCGGATCCCGGTCGGTTTCCACCCAGCCGATCCCCTCGCAGCCGGCTCCCGTTCGGATG
>CALBAK010000102.1 GCA_937926445.1 uncultured Alphaproteobacteria bacterium | reverse complement strand
GTGCAGGGCGTCTTCCCGGTCGAGCCGGCCTTCGTCCGCCGCCAGATCGATTCGGTCTTCGAGGATCTGCGGGTCGATGCCGTCAAGATCGGCATGCTCGGCACCGCGCCGATCATCGATGCGGTCGCCGACGCGCTGCGCCACTGGCGGCCGCGGCTCGTGGTGCTCGACCCCGTGATGGTCGCCAAGGGTGGCGACCGGCTGCTCGAGGAGAACGCCGTCCGAGCCCTGCGCGAGCGGCTCCTGCCGCTCGCTACCGTGATCACTCCGAACCTGCCCGAAGCGGCGGCCCTGCTCGGCGAGCCCCCGGCCAGCGAGCGCCCGGCGATGCCGGCGGTGGCGGCCCGTCTGCAGGGTCTGGGTGTGCCGAACGTGCTCTTGAAGGGCGGCCATCTGCCGGGCCCCGATTGCCCCGATCTCCTCCTGCACGGTGGCGAGCTGATCTGGCTCGAGGGCCGGCGGGTCGCCACCCGCCACACCCACGGGACCGGCTGCACGCTCGCTTCCGCGGTCGCCGCGCTCTGCGCCCGCGGCCGGCCCCTTCCGGCCGCCTGCCACGATGCCAAGCGCTGGCTCGAGGGTGCGCTCCGCGCCGCCGACCGGCTCGGCGTCGGCCACGGTATCGGCCCCGTCCACCATTTCTGGCAGCTCTGGCCGACGCTCGAGGCCGCCTCCAGCCACCGGGAGACCGCATCGTGACCCGTCGGCGAACCTTCCTCGCCTGCGCCGCCGCAGCCCCGCTCGCGGCCCCTGCCGTACTGCGCGCGCAAACGCCTTTGCGCTGGCGCATGGTAACCTCCTGGCCGCGCGGCCTTCCGGGGCCGGGGACGAACGCGCAACGCCTCGCCGAGCGGATCGAGCGGCTGTCGGGTGGTCGGATCCGGGTCCAGCTGTTCGCCGCGGGCGAGCTCGTGCCGGCCCTCGAAGTGTTCGACGCGGTCGCGCGCGGCATCGCCGAACTGGGGCACAGCGCCGCCCTCTACTGGGTCGGCAAGGCCAAGGCGGCGGCCTTCTTCACCACCGTTCCTTTCGGTCTCACCCCCTCCGAACAGGTCGTGTGGATCGAGCAGGGCGGTGGACAAGCGCTCTGGGACGAGCTCTACGAACCGTTCGGCCTCAAGGCCTTCATGGCCGGCAATTCCGGCTTCAACATGGGCGGTTGGTTCCGGCGCGAGCTGACCGGCCGGGGCGATTTGCAGGGCCTCAAGATCCGTGCGGTGGGCCTCTCCGGCGACATCTTCCGAAGGCTCGGTGCGACTCCGGTCGCCCTGCCGCTCGGCGAGGTGTTCCCCGCTCTGCAGAGCGGCGCGATCGACGCGGTCGAGGCGCTCGGCCCGGCCTCCGACCGCGCGCAGGGTCTGCCACAAATCGCCCAACACTATTATTATCCCGGTTTCACCAAGCCGAACGGCACCGCCGAATGTCTGATCGCCCGGCGGACCTTCGAATCCCTGCCGGCCGATCTGCGAGCGGTGCTCGAGGAAGCCTGCGCGGCGGAGACACAGAGCACGCTCGCCGATTACGAGAACCGCAACGCCGAGGCCCTGGCGTTGCTGGTGCAACAGCACGGCACCCGGCTGCACGCCTGGCCGGCCGACATCGTCGAAGCCGCCCGCGAGGCGGCCGGCGCGCTCTACGGCGAGATCGCCGCGGCTGGCGCCCTCGAGCGGCGGATCGTCGAGTCGTACGAAGCCGCCCGGCGCCGGCTCGCCCGCTGGTCGCAGGTCGCAGCCGGCGCCTATCTCGGCGCGCGCGGCCGGGTCGGCTGAGGAGCGAGCCGTGGTCCTGCACCATCTCGTCGAGCCGGGCTCGCTCGTGGGCCGGCTTATCGCCGCCGACCCCTCGGGTTGGCGCGCCTATACCGAGCACCCCTTCGTGGCCGGACTAGGGAGCGGCAGCCTGCCCGAAGCCGCCTTCCGCCACTACCTCGTTCAGGACTATCGGTTCTTGATCCATTTCGCGCGTGCCTGGGCGCTGGCCGCCGTCAAGGCCGAGGATCCGGCCGAGATCCGCGCCTGCGCCGCCACCGTCCACGCCTTGATCGACGAGGAACTGAAGCTGCACATCGGCTACTGCGCCGGCTTCGGGATCGACGAGGCGGCGCTCCTCACGGCCCCGGAGCATCCGGCCACCATCGCCTACACGAGCTTCGTCCTCGAGCGCGGCCTCGCGGGCGACCTCCTCGATCTGCTCGTGGCCCTCGCCCCCTGTGTGGTGGGTTACGGCGAGATCGGCGCCCGCCTCTTCGCGGATCCCGCCACGCGGCTCGACGGCAATCCCTACCGGGCCTGGATCGAGACCTACGCCGGCGCGGCCTATGCCGCGGTCGCTAGGGCCGCTGCGGACCAGCTCGAGCGGGTGGCCGTCCAGCGGATCGGCGGGGCGAACGAAGCGAGCCCACGTTGGCCGGCGCTAGTCACGACCTTCGCTCGTGCGACCGCCCTCGAAGTCGGTTTCTGGCAGATGGGGCTCGATGCAGCCCGTTGAGCCCGCCCCGGGTCTCGCGCTCGCGGTCGAGCGCTTCGCTTTCGAGGGCAGGCTCCTGTTCGAGGGGCTCGCTCTCGAGCTACCGGCCGGGCGGATGACCTGCCTGTTGGGTCCCTCGGGCGTGGGCAAGAGCACCCTCCTGCGCCTCGCCGCCGGCCTTCTGCCCGGGGCGGTGCGGACCGCCTCGGACGGCGAGCCGCTTTCCGGCCGGATCGCCTGGATGGCGCAGTCCGACCTCCTCCTCCCCTGGCTCACGGTCGAGGACAATCTGATCTTGGGTTTTCGGCTGCGCGGGGCCGACCGGGAGGTCCTGCGCGCTGCGCGCGAGCGGGCGCGGGTGCTGCTCGAGCGGGTGGGCCTCGCCGAGCGCGCCCGGGCTCTCCCGCACGAGCTCTCGGGCGGCATGCGCCAGCGTGCGGCCCTCGCCCGCACCCTCGTCGAGGATCGGCCGATCGTGCTCATGGACGAGCCATTCTCGGCGCTCGACGCGATCACCCGCCATCGGCTGCAGGAGCTCGCGGCCGAGCTGTTACGCGGCCGCACGGTGCTGCTCGTCACCCACAGCCCGCTCGAGGCGCTGCGGCTCGGCCACGAGGTCCGGACCCTCGAAGGTCTGCCGGCCCGGCTCGGGCCGCCGCTTCGGCCCGCCGGCAACCCACCGCGGAGCGCCGATCCCGCACTCCTCGCCCTCGAGGCCCGGCTGCTCGAAGAGCTCGCGGGCGCCGGCCGTGAACCGCTCGGTGTCGCGGCATGATCCGGCTGCGCCCCCTGCTCGTCGCCACGGGCTTGCTGGCGCTCTGGCAGGCCATCTGCCTCGCCACCGCCGTACCGCCCTACATTCTGCCCGATCCGTGGCGGGTGGCGCGCACGCTCTGGACCCGGCTCGACCTCGTCCTCGCCCACGCGGCCACGACCGCGCTCGAGATCCTGTTGGGCCTCTTGCTCGGCACGCTGCTCGGTGCGGCGAGTGCCCTTCTGCTCGCGGCCTCGCGGCGAGCGAGGATATGGGTCCTGCCGGTGCTCGTGGTGAGCCAGGCCCTGCCGGTCTTCGCGCTCGCCCCGCTCCTCGTCCTCTGGCTCGGCTACGGGCTGCCGTCGAAGGTCGCGATGGCGGTGCTCATCATCTACTTCCCGGTCACGGCGGCCTTCCACGACGGCCTGCGCCGCACGCCCCAGGGTTGGCTCGAGCTCGCGCGCGTGATGGGTGCCCGCCCGGCCGCCATCCTCTGGCGGGTTCGGGTGCCGGCGGCGCTGCCGGCCTTCGGCTCGGGCCTCAGGGTGGCGGCCGCGGTGGCACCGATCGGAGCCGTGGTCGGCGAGTGGGTCGGCAGCTCCGCGGGCCTCGGCTACCTCATGCTGCACGCCAATGCCCGGATGCAGACCGACCTGCTCTTCGCGAGCCTTCTGGTCCTTTGTCTGATGGCTCTGCTCCTCTGGCAGGCCGTCGACCGGCTCCTTCGATGCCTGGTCGTCTGGCCGAGCGAGCCCCTCCATCCCGCCTGAAGTCGGACACCGCGCATGATGGCACGCGTCGCGCTCCTGCTCGCCCTCCTGTTCGCCGCCACCCCGGCCGCGGCGGCCGAGCGGCTCACCGTACTGCTCGACTGGTTCGTCAACCCCGACCACGGGCCGCTCGTGGTCGCCCGCGAGAAGGGCTTCTTCCGCGAACAAGGACTCGAGGTCGAGCTCGTGGCACCGGCCGATCCCAACGATCCGCCCAAGCTCGTCGCCGCCGGCAGAGCCGACATCGCCATCGGCTACCAGCCGCAGCTCCACCTCCAGGTCCACGAGGGCCTGCCGCTCGTCCGCTTCGGCACGCTCGTCGCCACCCCGCTCAACAGCCTGGTCTTCCTCGACGGCGGGCCGATCCGCTCGATTCGCGACCTCGCCGGCAAGCGGGTCGGCTTCTCCGTGGGCGGGTTCGAAGAAGCGCTCCTGGGCGCCATGCTCGAGCGGGCGGGCCTGAAGCTCGCCGACGTTCGGCTCGTCAACGTCAATTTCGCGCTCTCGGCCGCCCTGCTCTCGGGCCAGGTCGACGCCGTGATCGGTGCCTTTCGCAATTTCGAGCTCAACCAGCTCGCCCTCGAAGGCAGGCCGGGCCGGGCCTTCTTCCCCGAAGAGGAGGGTGTTCCGCCCTACGACGAGCTGATCTACCTCGCCCACCGCGACCGGCTCGGGCGGCCCGAGCTCTCCCGCTTCCTGGCGGCGGTCGAGCGCGCGACCTTCTGGATCTTGAATCGGCCGGAGGAGGCCTGGACGGTCTTTTCCGGGACCGCCAGGGAGTTGCAGGACGAGCTCAACCGCCGGGCCTGGGCCGCCACCCTGCCCCGCTTCGCCCACGCCCCTGCCGCTCTCGATGCCGCCCGCTACACCCGTTTCGCGGCGTTCCTGCACGAGCGCGGCCTGATCGGCTCGCCGCCGCCGCTCGCGACCTACGCCGTGGACCTCGGCGCCCGCTGAGGCGGTCCCGGCCGGAAGGGCCCCCTCAGCGGTCTCGTCCTCGTCCGCCCGCCACTCCCGCGCGTAACCGCGACGTGCGCCGTCCCGTCCAGCTCGTTTGGTTCAAGCGCGACCTTCGGGTCGTCGACCACGCCCCGCTCGCCGAGGCGTCGCGGCTCGGTCCCGTGCTCCCGCTGTACGTCGTCGAGCCCGGCTTATGGCGGGAGCCCGATGCCTCGGGCCGGCAGTGGGCCTTCCTGCGTGAATCGCTCGTCGAACTGCGCACGGCCCTCGCTCTCCTCGGCGCACCGCTCGTGGTCCGCACGGGCGAGGCGGTCGAAGTCCTGGAGGATCTCCACTCCCGGCTGACGATCGGTGGCTTGTGGGCGCACGAGGAGACCGGCAATCTCTGGACCTTCGCCCGCGACCGCCGGGTCCGCGCCTGGGCCCGCGTCCACGCGATCCCCTTTTTCGAGTTCCGCCAGAGCGGGGTGATCCGCGGCCTGCGCGACCGCACGGGTTGGAGCCGGAAGTGGGACGCCTTCATGAGACGGCCGACCGTGCCGACACCGCGAGACCTCGAGCCCGTCCCGGGCGTCGACCCGGGGCCGATCCCCGAAAGCCCGCCCGGGCTTCCGGCCGATCCCTGCCCCCACCGCCAGCGCGGCGGCCGACAGCAAGGGCTCGATTCGCTCGAAAGCTTCCTCGCCGAGCGCTGCCTACCGTACCAACGCGCGATGTCGGCTCCCGAGGCCGGCGCCGTCCACTGCTCGCGTCTTTCGCCGCACCTCGCCTTCGGCACGCTCTCGCTGCGCGAGGTCCTGCAAAGGGCCGAGGCGGCGCTTCGCGCCTGCGCCGGTTCGCGCGAGGCCGAGGCGTCGAAGAAGGCGGGGGCGCTGCGGTCCTTCATCGGCCGCCTCCATTGGCGCTGCCATTTCGTCCAGAAGCTCGAGGACGAGCCCGAGATCGAGCGGCGGCCCTTCCATCCTTTCTTCGCAGGCCTGCGCGGCTACGACCCGGAGCGCTACCGGGCGTGGGTCGAGGGCCGCACCGGCTGGCCCTATGTGGATGCCTGCATGCGCTCGCTCGCTGCGACCGGCTGGCTCAACTTTCGTGCCCGCTCGATGCTGATGGCCGTCTCGTCCTACCAGCTCTGGCAGGACTGGCGAAAGCCGGGGTTACACCTGGGGCGGCTGTTCACCGATTACGAGCCGGGGATCCACTGGCCGCAGGTCCAGATGCAATCGGGTACGACCGGCATCAACACGCTTCGGATCTACGATCCGACCAAGCAGGGCCTCGACCACGACCCGGACGGTGGCTTCGTCGCCCGCTGGGTACCCGAGCTCGCACGGCTGCCCATGCCGCACCGGATGGCGCCCTGGCGTGCGGCGCCGCTCGCCCTGGCCGATGCGGGCATCCGCCTCGGCGTCGATTATCCGCTACCCAGGGTCGACGCCACTCGCGCCACGGCCGAGGCCAAGGCGAGGTTGTGGGAAGTCCGCCGGCGGCCGGGCTTCGCCGAGCTCGCCGATGCGATCCAGGAGAAGCACGGCTCGCGCAAGGCGGGCGTGCCGCGGCCCGACCGCCGGCAGCCGCCACGAACCCGGCCATCGACCCAGCTGCGGCTCGAACTCGGCGAGGGCTGATGCACCGGAAGCTGCATCTGCCGAGCAAGACCTGTCCGGCCTGCGGTCGTCCCTTCTCCTGGCGCAAGCGCTGGGCGAACGTGTGGGACGAGGTCGTCTGGTGCTCTGAGCAATGCCGGCGGACGGGCCGCCGGGCCAGGGCTCAGCCGAGCACGAGCCCGAGCACGCCGGCGGCCGCCACCGCCCCACCGCCCAGCCGCGGCAGGAGCGGCAGCGCGTAGTGCCGCGCCGCCGTGCCGAGCGCCACGCCGGTCAGATGCAAGAGGATCGAGGCGGTCACGAAGCCGGCGGCGTAGAGGAGCGGCGCGGCAGTCTCGGGCAGCTCGGTGCCGTGGGCGTGGCCGTGCACGAGCCCGAAGAGCGCTACGAGCGCGAGGCCGCCCGCGAGGGGCAGCCGGATCGCAAGGGCGATCAGGAGCCCGACGACGACGAGCGAGGCCAGGATCCCGGTCTCGACCGCGACGAGCTCGATGCCGGACATCCCGATGATGGCACCGAGCAGGAGGCCGCCGACGAAGGCCGAAGGAGCGGTCCAGACGGCGCGGCCGCCGAGCTGGGCGGCCCAGACGCCGACCGCGAGCATGGCCAAAAGGTGATCCCAGCCGCCGAGCGGGTGCAGGGCGCCTTCAACCAGGCCGGCTCCGGCGGCGCCGAAGGTGTGGGCGGGGGCCGGATCGGCCGAAGCGGAGAGCAGAAGCAGGGCGGCGCCGAACGAGAGCATGGAGCGTGACACGGGGCGAAACCTCCGAACGACCGCGACAGCGGCAGCAGCGCCTTCTTCACGCGGCTCGCCGGCGCCTTGCAAGCGCCGCGCCGGAGCCGAACGGACGGGCGGGGCCGGGCAGACCGAGCCCCGGCTTGCCCACGGATCGTCCGAGCTGCCCGTCAGATGGGCAGGCGCGAGACCCGAAGTCGATCCCTTCAACGGAACAACGTGTCGGGCAGCGAGCGTCGGACCGGGACGGCCACACCGACCCTTCGCCCATCGTGCAGGATGCTGCCGAGATGGACACCGACCACGGTCCAGACCTGGCCGTCGGGCACCAGGAGCGGTGCGCCCGAGAGGCCCTGGCTCGCGACGCAGCCGTGCAGCACGAGCCCGGCCGGTCCCGGGCCGGGTTCGATCGGGCAGGGATGCAGGCGCACCGGCAAATGCGGTCGATCCTGGGCATACCCCAGGAGCTGTGCCGTACCCGGACCGCCGACCCGACCGCCCGGCCAGCCGACGGGCAGGGGCTGGAGCAGGTCGGGGTCGAGCAGGGCCCGCTCGAGGCGCAAGACCGCCCAGTCGGTCTCGAGCCGCGTCGGCACGCCGCGCGCGTCGAACGCGAGCTCGGGGGCCGTTCGGAAGGAAGCCGCCCGGGCGTGTGCCACCCAGCTGCCGCGTCGCCACCCGGCCACGAAGTGGACCTCGTCCGGGGCGTAGATGCGGCCGCGGCGTGGATCTCGCAGGCAATGCGCGGCGGTCAGCACCTCCGAGGGACCGACGAGCGTGCCGGTGCAGAAGCCGTGCGGGACGTTGACCCGGCCGATCGCGTTCCAGACGAAGACGGGCTCGAGCGGCTCGGGCGCGGCCCTTGCCGGGCTATCGCCGGCCGCCGTCAGGAGCCCGAGGGCCACGAGGAGCGGCGCCACCCGCCGACGCGCGGCGCAGGCGAGGGACGCGGTCACGCGGGAGGGTTGCGGGTCGGCATGGCAAAGCGCAGCATGCCGACCGAGGCGGGTGCCGGCAAGCTCCGTGCCCCTCGGGACCACGACCGCGCCCTCGGGGCGCGAGCGAAAGGCGCATGGCGGACGGAGGACGGTTTTGGGCTGGACCATCTGGTGGTCGAAAGGGACCGGAGCCTGGGCTCCGCAGCTCTGTCTCGAAGAAGCCGGCGTCGCCTACGAGCGGGTCGAGGTCGACACCCGCGCCGGCGCCCAGCACACGCCCGGCTATCGGGCGCTCAACCCGCTCGGCCAGGTGCCGGCCTTGGGCCTGCCGGACGGCACGGTGATCACCGAGAGCGCGGCCATGGTGCTGCATCTGGCCGATTGTTTCCCGCATGCCGGGCTCCTGCCCGAGCCGGGCACGCCCGCGCGCGCGGTAGCGCTGCGCTGGCTCCTGTTCGGTGCCACCCAGATCTACCCGGCCGCCCTGCGCTACTGGTACGCCGGTCGGTACACCGAGGACCCGGCCGGGGTGGCGCCGGTGCGACAGGCGGCGCTCGCCGAGTTCGACCGCGATCTCGCGATCCTCGACCAAGCGCTCGATCCGGGGCCCTGGCTCCTCGGCGACCGGTTCAGCGCGGTCGACTATTACCTCTTCATGCTCGCCCTCTGGCATCCGGGCCGGAAGGCCACCTTCGAGCGGAACCCGCGGCTCGGTCGACTCATGCGACTGGTCCGCAGGCGGCCGGCGGTCGAGCGGATCTGGGCGCAGCATTACCCGATCGAAGGGGGCCATCCCTGGTCGACCTGGACCGGCTCGAGCGGATCCTGATCGCCGCCGCCCGCGAGCGGCGGCCGGTCGCCTACGGCGCGCTCTTGCGGGCGCTCGGCTTCCGCCCGGGACCGCGGACCGTGGCGGCGCTCTGCCGCGATCTGGGTCGGGTGCAGGCGCGCTTTTCCGCACGCGGCGCGCCCGATCTCACCTGTCTCGTGGTCCGGGTGGCCGACGGCCTGCCCGGTGTCGGTTGGTTCGCGAGCGAGCGGGCGGAAGGAACGTACGCCGGCCCGCCCGAGGGCCCTTCGGCCCAGGCGCATCTGCGCGCTTGCCAGGAGCGCGCCTTCGCCTGGGCGGCGTCGGCAGCCGGTGCTCCAGACGCGACCGACTACGAGCCCCCGGGGCTCGCCGAGGCCTCGGTGAGAGAAGCGGGCGACGCGCCGGCTGCCCGCCCGCGTCGACGAGGTTTCGGGCGAGGGCGGCGGTGCCGCGCGCGGCTCGATCGGGCGGATTAGGGCGATCGGCGGCAGGCCGCGCGCCGTCCCGGCGACGTGCCCCTGGCGGCGACCGGCCGCTCTCTGATAGCCTTCGCCGACTGGAGGGTCGGCCGAGAGAGGTCCAGGGTGCGCGGCCCGCTCGCGACGTTCGCCACGCTCGCGCTCGCCGTGATCCCGGTCTGCGCGGCGCCGCTCGAGACTGCGGGTCTCGCCTTCAGCGACGAGGAAGGCGGGGTGGTACTGCACGATGCTCGCGGTGCCGGCACGCCCGAAGACCCGATCGTGCTCGTCGAGGACATAACCGACGACGGACCGGCGGTGATCACGGTGCGGGGTATGCGGGCCTCGTTCGGCAATCGTGCGGCGCCCGGCCACGGCGTCGGCTTCGTGCTCGTCAAGATCGTCCGCAATCGGACGGCCCGGCCCTGGCACAGTTTCGAGATGGAGGTCCGCGAGCTCCGCGGCCGACCCTCGAGCTTCGAGGACGGCCTCTCCTTCGGCCAGGCGATGGGCGCGGTCCGAGTGTTCGGCTCCGACCGCTTCCCCGAAATGCGGCAGATCGACGAGCCGCTCGATGCGGTGATCTTCAGCGGTGCAACGATCCTGCCCGGAGAAACCTTCGCCGTGAAGGTCGTGGTCACCGACTTCTCGCCGACCTGGCAATTCTACATCGTCCAGCGCCGCGACGCGCCGCTCGCCGCGCTCCATGCTCGGCACTCCGGCGGGGACCTACGCTGATCCCGCGAGCGAGCGAGCGCGACAGGCTGGTCCGCGCCTATCCCGGCCTCGCCGAGCTCGACGGCCCGACCCTGGCTCGGCTTCTCGCGGCCGCCCTCCCGGTCGCCTTCGCTCCGGGCAAGGTCCTGTTCCGGGCGGGCGATCGCTGCGAGGGCTATCTTCTCGTGCTCGAGGGCAGTCTGCGGGTCTCGCTCCAGGATGCGAGCGGGCACGCCATCCTGCTCTACCGGGTGGGGCCGGGCGAGAGCTGCGTGCTCACCACCACCTGCCTCCTGGGTGGTCGGGCCTACCCGGCCGAAGGGGTGGTGGAGACGGCTCTGCGGGGCCTCCTTTTGCTCACGCCCCTGGTCGAGGCACTGATCGAGGGCTCGCCCGCCTTCCGCCGCTTCGCACTCGCCCAGATCGGCGACCGACTGGCCGATCTCTTGGCGCTCGTGAGCGAGGTGGCGTTCCGGCGCACCGACGCTCGGCTCGCTGGTTGGCTCTGGGAGCGGGCACGGGCCCGCGGGCCCCGCCTCGAGGCGACCCACGAGGCGAACGCCAGAGAGCTCGGTACCAGCCGCGAGGTGGTGAGCCGCCTTCTCAAAGAGCTCGAGCGTCGGGGGCTCCTGCGGCTCGGCCGCGGCACGATCGAGCTCGCTCCGGGTGCCAGTACCACCCTCGCCCGGCTCGCGGGACGCGATGTCGCGGGTTTCGGCGACGAGGTCACTGACGGAGGCTCCGAGAAAGCCTAGATGAAGGGTGGGGCTCGAGGCGAGCCCGATAACCGGAGGGAAGGACGATGACCGCCAATGTCGGGACCGTCGATCGAGTGATCCGTGGCCTCGTCGGCCTGTTCCTGATCGCCATGGTGTTCGTGGGGCCGCAGACCGCCTGGGGATGGATCGGGGTGATCCCGCTTCTGACCGCGATCCTGGGTTACTGCCCGGCCTACTCGCTCTTCGGCTTCTCGACCTGTCCGACGGCCAAGAGCTGAGGCGCGAGCGGGCCGTCCGAGGGCGGCTGGCCGTGCGCCCGCGGGGGTGCCGGCCACCCGGCTCGCGGCCCCGAAAGAACGGGATCCGGACCGCGTGAGGTCCGGCTCGACCGCGCGAGCTCCGTGTGCGCCCTTTCGCGATAGAGCCGAGAGCAGCAGTCGCGCGGCAGGCCGAAAGCCTCCGGACCGCCGAGAGCGGCAGGCTCGGTCGGGTCGGCTGTGTGCCGTGCGCGAGAGGGTAAGCCCGTCCGGCACGGGCGTCGAAGCGCGAAGCTGCTCGAAGAAAAGCGGGTCGAAGCCACCGAGGATCGCCGTCGCTCCCGGAGCCCGGTCACGGGCCGTCGATCGTCGCGGTCGCGCCAGCAGAACCCAGACGAGACCAGCGGGAGCGGCGGCGCACTCGTTCGTGCCGTCCGTCGGTGAAACCGCCGAGACTTCGCGAGGGACCACCTCGCCAAGGCGGCCCGCCGCTCTTAAGAGCAGCAGGGGTGGATCGCAGGACGGTGCAGCCGGGCCGGCGAGCGGCCGCAGCTCGGAGCGGGCCCGTTGCTCATGGGGAACGAACGACCATGCGCTTTTCCGGAAAAACGGTGATCGTGACCGGCGGGGCCCGCGGGATCGGCCTTGCCTGCGTCGAGGCGTTCGCCGCCGAGGGCGCTTCCGTCGTGCTGGCCGACGTCGACCGAGCGGCGGGTGAAGCGGCGGCGGTGCGGCTCGGGGCGGAAGGTCGCACAGTCCGCTCCGTGACCGCCGACGTGTCGAAAGCGGCAGACGCTCGCGCCCTCGTCCAGGCAGCGCTGGACTGGACCGGCCGCCTCGATGTTCTCGTTAACAATGCCGGCATCCTCAAAGCGGGCGACATCCTCGAGCTCGCCGAGGAGGATCTGGACGCGGTCCTCGCCGTCAACCTCAAGGGCGCCTTCCTCGTGGGCCAGGCGGCGGCGCGGGCGATGGTCGGCCGAGGCGGCGGCGCCATCGTCAACATGGGCAGCGTCAACGGCCTGCTCGCGATCCCCAACCAGCTCGCCTACGTCGTTAGCAAGGGCGGGCTGCACCAGCTCACGCGCGCCATGGCGCTGGCCCTCGCCGACAAGGGCGTGCGGGTCAACGCGATCGGCCCGGGTTCGATCGCCACCGATCTGTTGCGCCAAGTGATGGCCGACGAGGCCGCCCGGCGGCGGATCCTTTCGCGCACGCCCATGGGGCGGCTCGGCGAGCCGGCCGAGGTGGCACGCCTCGCCCTCTTCCTCGCGAGCGAGGAGGCGAGCTATATCACAGGCCAGATCGTCTACATCGACGGCGGTCGGTTACCGCTCAACTACACCGTACCGGTGCCCGACTGAGGCCCGCATCCGCGGCTCTGCTCGCCGGCCGCGGCGGTGCGGCGGCCGGCCGTCGTCGTTTGGAGGAGTATGCGATGGAACGTCCTTTGATGCCCAAGGCCACCGCGGTCTGGCTGGTCGAGAACACCGCCTTGACCTTCGACCAGATCGCCGAGTTCACGGGCCTGCATCCGCTCGAGGTCAAGGGTATCGCCGACGGCGAGGTGCTCGTGGGCGTGCGCGGGCTCGATCCGACGGTCAGCGGGATGCTGACGCGCGAGGAGATCGCGCGCTGCGAGAGGGATCCCAAGGCGCGGCTCAGAATGGCCCAATCGGTGGCGGCCACGATCAAGCCGGCCAAGCGCAAGACCGCCCGCTACACGCCGCTCTCTAAGCGCCAGGACCGGCCGGACGCGATCGCCTGGTTGCTGCGCCACCATCCCGAGCTCGGTGACGCCCAGATCTGCAAGCTGTTGGGCACCACCAAGGCGACCGTGCAGGCGGTTCGTGATCGCACGCACTGGAAGAGCCAGGACATCCGGCCGCGCGATCCGGTCCTGTTGGGCCTGTGCAGCCAGAGCGAGCTCGACGAGGCGGTGGCCCGGGCGCGCGCCGAGCAGGGCATGCCGCCTGCGCCGCGCAAGGTGCCCCTCGAGGAGCTGGGCGAGCTCGCGGAATGATCCGGGGCGGCGGGCGGCTCAGCTGGAGCCTTCGCCGCCCGCGTCGCGGCTGCGGCCGAACCAGAACCGCTCGGAGAGAAGCCGCCGGTCGCCCTCGATCAAATGGGCGATCCGCCGGAGCGTGCCGGCCGCCACGCTGGGTAGGGTTCCGGGTCGGATCAACACGCGCAGCCCCTCGCCGGCTCCGGGCCCCGGTTCGCCGAGCCCGACCCTGGGCGTGCTGCCTGGACCACTGCGGACACCACCCTCGAAACTGATCCAGGGACCTCGGTCGGCGGCGGGGTCGCCGCCGCGGGCCTCCCGTCCCGCCCGCACGAGCCCGCTCGAGAGCGCCCGTTTGCGCTCTCGCGGGAGGAGGTTGAACATCTGCCGAGCGCGCCTGAGGTCGGCGAGCGAGCCGCTGCGCAGCGCCCGCCGACAAGCGTGCAGAAGCAGGCTGTCGGAACCGAGCTCGCGCTGGACGACGGGCAAGAGGCCCGCGACAAAGTTGCGGAGGCCGGCGGCTTCGCCCGGATAGCGTTCACGCTGCATCGGCTGACCTCGGCGCCTCGTCGCGTCGTCAGCCGATCTTAAAGAATCGTTACGCCCCGGCAACGGTTCCGCGACGGCCCCGTGCATCCCCCGGGGTGCAAGGGATAATGCTTGCTCGGCAAGCCATTGAGGCTGCGCCCCGGCCTCCCTCAACGGCGCGGCAAGAGGTGCTCGACGAGCCGAACCCAATAGCTCGCCCCCAGAGGCAGCACCTCGTCGTTGAAGTCGTAGGTCGGGCTGTGGCAGACGCGCCCCTCCTCGCCGCCCCCTTGCCCCATCCAGACATAGGAGCCGGGCAGCTTCTCGAGCATGAAGGCGAAGTCCTCGGCCCCCATGCAGGGCGGATGGTCGGCGTCGACATTGTGGGTGCCGACGAGCGAGCCGGCGACGGCGGCCGCGATGCTCGTCTCCTCGGGGCTGTTGACGGTGGCTGGATAGCCGTGCTCGTAAGCGAGCGTTCCGGTCATCCGATAGGCGGCGGCGATCCCCCGAACGATCTCCCCCATCCGCCGCTCGATCGCTCGTCGAGTCTCGCGACGGTAGGTCCGCACCGTCCCCCAGAGCTCGGCCCGATCGGGAATCACGTTGTAGGCGTCGCCAGCGGCGATCCGAGTGACGGAGACGACCGCCTGGTCGAGCGGGTCCACCTCCCGGGCCACCAGGGTCTGCAGCGCCTGCACGCAGGCGGCGGCGGCGACCACCGGATCTCTGCCCTGATGCGGCATGGCGCCGTGGCAGCCGGCGCCCTCGAGGGTGATCGTGAAGCGATCGGCGGCGGCCATGGCCGGCCCGGTGCGCATCGCGAAGCGGCCGGGCGGCAGGTCGGGCCAATTGTGCAGGCCGAAGATCCGCTCCATCGGGAAGCGCTCGAGCAGGCCCTCCTCGATCATGGTGCGGGCGCCCGCGAAGCCCTCCTCGGCGGGTTGGAAGACCACGTGAACGGTGCCCGCGAAGGCCCGAGTTTCGGCCAGGTGGCGGGCCGCGCCGAGCAGCATGGCCGTGTGCCCGTCGTGGCCGCAGGCGTGCATCTTGCCCGGGACCTTGGAGGCCCAGGGCTTGCCGGTCCGCTCCTGGATGGGCAGCGCGTCCATGTCGGCGCGAAGGCCGATCGAGGGGCCCGGCCGTTGGCCCCGGATCACCCCCACGACACCGGTCCGGGCGATCCCCTCGTGCACCTCGTCGACGCCGAACTCGCGGAGCTTCTGCGCCACGAAGCGAGCGGTCTCGACCTCTTCGTAGGCGAGTTCGGGATACTGGTGCAGGTGCCGGCGCCAGGCCGTCATGTCGGCGTGGAATTCGGCGATCCGATTGACGATGGGCAAGGCGGCGTCCCCTCGCTGGCATCCTGCCGGCCCGGCGGTCCGACGGCCGAGCGCGCGCGATCCTCTGGCCGAAATCGGGCGCTCCGTACAGGCCCGACGGAGCTGGCCTACCCCGCGGACCCGGGTCCGGGAAAGGGCGAGAGCCGGGTCCGACAGGGCCCGGCCCCCTTGCTCGAAGTAGAGAGCGGCCGGCTCAGCCCTTGATCTCGGCGTACTGACCGTTGCTCCACTTGTACATGACATATTCGGGGTTCTTGATATCGCCCTTCTCGTCGAAAGCGATCGGTCCGATCACCGTGTTGTAGGTGTTGGCACGCAGGGTCTCGATCAGCTTGTTCAGGTCCGTCGACTTGGCCTGGTTGGCCGCTTCGGCGAAGATCTGGAACGCTGCGTAGGTGTAGAGCGTGTACCCCTCGGGGTCGAAGCCCTGCGCCTTGAACTTGGCGACCACATCCTTGGCCGCCGGGTTGGCACGCGGGTCGGGAGCGAAGGTCATGAGCGTGCCCTCGCCCGTAGGCCCGGTGATCTGCCAGTACTGCTGGTCGACGAGCGCGTCACCCGACATGATCTGGGCGCCGAAGCCCTGCTCGCGCGACTGCCGCGTGATCAGCCCAGCCTCAGTGTGGTAGCCGCCGATATAGACGAGGTCGACACCGGCACCCTTCATCTTGGTGATCAGGGCGGAGAAGTCCTTGTCGCCCTGATTGTAGGCCTCGTACATCACCTCCTTGACGCCGCGCTTGTTGAGCTGCTTCTGGAACTCGTCGGCGAGGCCCTTGCCGTAGGCCGACTTGTCGTGGAGGATGGCGATCTTGGACCCGATCTTCTTGTCGACGACGTAGTTGGCGGCGTAGATGCCTTGGACGTCGTCGCGACCGCAGGTGCGGAAGACGTTCTTGTACCCCTGCTCGGTGAGCTTGGGATTGGTCGAGGCGGGGGTAATCTGCAGGATCCCCTCCTCGTTGTAGATCTTCGAGGCCGGGATCGAGCTGCCGGAGCAGAAATGCCCGGCCATGAACTTGATCTTCTTGTTGACCATCTGGTTGGCGACCGCGACCGCCTGCTTGGGGTCGCAGGCGTCGTCGCCGATCTCGAGCACGAGCTTCTGGCCGAGCACGCCGCCTTTGGCGTTGATGTCGGCGATCGCCATCTCGGCGCCGCGCTTCATCTGCTCGCCGAAGCTGGCGTACTGGCCGGTCATCGGCCCGGCGGTAGCGACCAGGATGTCGGCCCGGGCCGTACCGCCGAGGGCCACGAGCGCGACGGTGCCGAGGAGGAGCGAAGACAGACGGGTCATGAAGCTCTCCCGTTGATTGTGTGCAACCCCTTCGCGAGCCCGCCGACGCACGGCAGGGTTGCGCGAAAGCCTAGTGCCCGCCGGGGCCTTTGCAAGAGCGGCCGGCGCTTTCCCTCACGGTTCGCGCATCTCCTCGTAGGCGAAAGGCGACACCCTCCGATAGCGCCAAGGGTACTGGCGGACCATCCGGCCCACGAGCGTCACCCGCCAGGCGAGAAGGCCTATGCCGGCGAGCACGAGGTAGGTGATCAGGAAGCCCGAGAGCGAGAGAAGCGGTCCGTGGAAGAGGGCGAAGGTAAGAAACCGGGCGGCGATCGCCAGACCGAGACAGGCGAACAGCAGTTGGCGCACCGGCCGCCAGGTCTCGGCGATCGCCCGGCCGGTGAGCCAGGCGGCCGAGCCGACCAGAACCACGGTCAGGCCGAGGAAGACGCCGGGGGGACCGCCGAGCAGGCTCTCGAGATCCATGGCTCCTCTCAGTGACCACCTTCGAGATAGGCGGCGCGGATCTCGGGATCGGCCAGAAGCTCGCGCCCCGTGCCCTGCATGACCACGCGGCCGCTCGCCAGCACGTAGCCGCGATGGGCGATCTTGAGCGCCTGGTAGGCGTTCTGCTCGACCAGGAGGATCGGCAGGCCGAGCTCGCGGTTGAGCGCCACGATCGCCTCGAAGATCTGTCGGACGAGGATCGGCGCGATGCCGAGCGACGGCTCGTCCATGAGCAACAGGCGGGGACGGGCCATCAGCGCCCGAGCGATGCAGAGCATCTGCTGCTCGCCACCCGAGAGCGTACCGCCGCGCTGGTTCCGACGCTCCTTGAGGCGCGGGAAGAGGGTGAAGACCTTCTCGAGGTCCGCCTCGAAATGGACCCCGCCGCTCGGCACCGCGCCCATCATCAGGTTCTCGAGCACGGTCATGCGCGGGAAGATCCTGCGTCCCTCGGGGGCCTGAGCGATGCCGAGGCGGACGATGTCGTAGGTCGCCATGTCGGTGATGTCGCGGCCGTCGAAACGGATCCTGCCGGCGGCCGCACGCGGATCGCCGCAGATCGTCATGAGGAGCGTCGACTTGCCGGCCCCGTTGGCGCCGATGATCGTGACGATCTCGCCCGCCCCGACCCGAATCGAGACGCCTTTCAGGGCCTCGATGGCGCCGTAGCGGGCGACGACCCCCTCGATCTCGAGCATCAGCCGCCGCCTCCCGAGCCGGCGAGATCGGCTGCGACCTCGGGCGGCAGCTCCTCCTCCTCGGTCTCGCCGAGATAGGCCTTGATCACGGCCGGATCGCGCTTGATCTCGGCCGGCGGGCCGTCGGCGATCTTGCGGCCGTAGTCGAGCACGACGATGTGGTCGGCGATGCGCATCACGAGGCTCATGTCGTGTTCGATCAGGAGCACCGCGATCCCGTGCCGGTCGCGCAGCTCGAGCAGGAGTTCGCCGAGTTCGGCCGTCTCGCGCGGATTGAGCCCCGCCGCCGGCTCGTCGAGGCAGAGGAGCTTGGGGCCGGCGCAGAGCGCGCGGGCGATCTCGAGCTTGCGTTGCTCGCCGTAGGGTAGCGAGGCGGCGGGCCGGTCGGCCCGCTCGAGGAGCCCCGTCCGCTCGAGCCAGAAGTGCGCCCGCTCGACCGCCTCGGCTTCGGCGCGGCGGTAGGAGGCGGCACCGAAAAGCCCGAGGAGCGTGTAGCCCGAAGCCCGCATGAGACGGTTGTGCTGCGCCACCACGAGGTTCTCGAGCACGCTCATGCCGCCGAACAGGCGGATGTTCTGGAAGGTCCGGGCGAGGCCGTGGCGCGGCACGCGAAACCCCTCGAGCCGCTCGAGCAGCACCGGGCCCTCGTGGCCGTGGAAGGTGAGCTGGCCGGCGGTCGGCCGGTAGAAGCCGGTGAGGCAGTTGAAGACGGTGGTCTTGCCGGCACCGTTGGGCCCGATGATCGCGGTGACGTCGTCGGCGTATGCGGTGAAGGTGAGGTCGTCGACGGCGACGAGGCCGCCGAACCGCATCGTGAGGTGCAGCACTTCGAGGATCGGCCGGCTCACGGACCGCCCCCGCGTGCACCGGCGAGCGTGAGGGTGGGCTCGCGATGGGCGAGTAGCCCGCGCGGCCGCCAGATCATGATGAGCACCATGGCGGCCCCGAAGAGCAGCATCCGATAGGTTTCGAACTCGCGGCCGACCTCCGGCAGGAGCACGATGACGGCCGCGGCCAACACCACCCCGATCTGGCTGCCCATGCCGCCCAGAACGACGATCGCCAGGATGATGGCACTCTCGATGAAGGTGAAGCTCTCGGGGCTGATGAAGCCCTGCCGGGTGGCGAAGAAAGAGCCCGCGAAGCCGCCGAACATCGCCCCCAACGCGAAGGCGGTGAGCTTGGTGTTGGTCGGGTTGATGCCGAGCGCCTTGCAGGCGATCTCGTCTTCCCGCAGCGCCTCCCACGCGCGGCCGATCGGCAGTTTGCGGATCCGCAGCACGAAGAGATTGGTCACCATGGCGAGGGCGAGGGCGAGATAGTAGAGGAAGACGACCCGGTGCAGCGTCGAGAACTCGAGGCCGAACAGCTCGTGGAAGGGAGTTTCGCCCTCGGCGGGGCTCCTCGTGAAGGGAAAGCCGAAAAAGGTGGGGCGCGGGATGTCGGCGATACCGTTCGGCCCACCCGTCACCTCGTGCCAGTTGATGAGCACGAGGCGGATGATCTCGCCGAACCCGAGCGTCACGATCGCGAGATAATCGCCCCGCAGCCGTAGGACTGGAAAGCCCAGGAGCACGCCCGCGGTCGCCGCCAGCAGCCCCGCGATCGGCAGGCAGGACCAGAAGCCGAGACCGAACCAGTGGGCGAGCAGCGCATAGGAATAAGCACCGACAGCGTAGAAGGCAACGTATCCCAGGTCCAACAGGCCCGCGAGCCCGACCACGATGTTGAGGCCCCAGCCCAGCATCACATAGATCACGATCGTGGTCGCCACGTCGATCGTGTAGCGGCTGGCAAAAGGCAGAAAGGGCAGCGCGATCGCGAAGGCGAGGCCGGCGAGGCCGAACCAGGTGCCGTGCCGGCTCACGAACTCGGCGACGACGCCGCTGCGACCGCTCGGCCGCAGCGCTCGGCCGCGCGACAGATAGAGCATGGCGAGCCGGCCGGCGAAGACGACGGCCGCACCGATCACCACGATATGGAAGTGGAAGTCGAGGGTGAGGCGGCCGTCCGCCCCGGGCACGGTCTCCATGCCGAGGATGGGCAGAAAGAGGACGGCCGCCACGAGCGCGGCCAGGCCCGCGTCCTTGAGTCGGGGGACGAGCACGCCGGTCGCGGCCGCCACGGGGCTCAGACCTTCTCGACCTCGGGCCGCCCGAGGATCCCGGTCGGCAGGAAGATCAGTACCAACACGAGAATGGTGAAGGCGGCCACGTCCTTGTACTCGATCGAGAAATAGCCGGACCAGAAGGCCTCGGCGAGGCCGAGCACGAGACCGCCCAGCATCGCCCCGGGGATCGAGCCGATGCCGCCGAGCACGGCGGCGGTGAAAGCCTTCACCCCGGCGAGGAAGCCGATGAAGAAGTCGATCACGCCGTAATAGAGGGTGGCCATGAGCCCGGCCACCGCCGCGAGCGCGGCGCCGATCACGAAGGTCAAAGAGATCGTCCGGTCGACGTCGACCCCGCAGAGTGCCGCCATCTTGAGATCCTGCTCGCAGGCCCGCTGCGCCCGACCGAGCGGCGTTCGCGCGATCACCCAGGTGAAGCCGACCATCAGCAAGAGCGTCAGCACGACGATGAGGATCTGGATCCACGAGATCGTGACGGTGAAGCCCGAGGCGTCGGCGAAGGTGAAGCCGCCGGTGACGACCGGCTGCAGGGGCTTGATCTTGGCACCCTGAGCGACCTGGACATAAGTCTGCAGGAAGATCGACATGCCGATGGCGGAAATGAGCGGCGCCAGGCGGAACGAGCCGCGCAGCGGCCGGTAGGCGATCCGCTCGACCGTCCAGCCGTAGAGCGAAGTGACCCCGATCGCCACGATCAGGACGAGCAGGAGTGCGAGCGGCGCCCAAGAGAGGCCGAGCATGCCGAGCAGCGTGAAGGTGATGATCGAGACGAACGCCCCGATCATGTAGATCTCGCCGTGAGCGAAGTTGATCATCCCGATGATCCCGTAGACCATCGAGTAGCCGATCGCGATCAGCCCGTAGACCATGCCGAGGGCGACGCCGTTGATCAGCTGCTGGATGAAGTAGGCCATCGACCCCACGCAAGCAAAACTCGTGCCAGCTTCTCGCAGCCGCCCCGTTCGACGCGAGCGCCTCCTGCCGGCGTTCCTCGAGGCTTTAAGACACACCCGTGACCGGCGCAACCGAGCCTCGGCGCGAGCGCATGGCTCGCGCGGGCAAGCTCAGAGACCGGCGAGCGCTCGCGTCTGCTTCAGGTCCCAGCGCTGGGCCAGCTCGACGAGCGGCTCGGGCCCCGATAGACCCGAACCCTGCAGCATGATCGTGGCCTTGCCGCCGAGATCGAGCACGAGCTGCCCTTCTCGGGTTTTCGGATCGTAGGTGGTGGTAGCCGTCTCGCGCTGGATGCGCACCCGCTTGGCGTTGGGCTGCATCGCCAGCATCTGCGGGTTGGCGAACATCTGGGCGAGACCCTGGAGCATTCCGCCGCCGGTCGACAGCTGCGCCTCGATCTTCCCCGGGCCGTTCACCTGCCGATAGGTCCGGGCGACGTTCGTGCCGCCCAGAAACGGGATCGCGCCGGCCTTGGCGCCGTCCGCCCCGACCGTCCAGCCCTCGGGCGGCTGGGGGAAGGTGGCCAGGAACGCCTCGCCGAACTTGGCCTTGAGCCCTTGGATGGCGAACTCGAGTTCGCTCACCGCACCGGCCAGATCGCCCTCCTGGTAGAGCTTCTTGGCGGTGTCGATCTGCTCCGTGATGTCGTCGGCGAAACCCGCCGAGACCGAAAGACCAACGATCGCCAGCGATACGAGCAGAGCCCTCGGCATGCCGCCTTCTCCCTTTGTCGCCGCATGCTGCCGGTCGGGAGCCGCCGCCGTCAACGCTCGTTCGTTCCCTATTAGGGGTTCGATCGCCCTTTTCTGCCGTCGACCGACCGAACCGACCGGGTGCCCGGCCCGCGCCCGCTCGTGCGCAACTCCGCCCGCCCGAGCGATCCGGCCTCGGCGCCTTCCTTCGCCGCCGATCGACCGAACGCATCCGGACGTCCCCGCCCCCGGCTCCGTCAACCCGCTTCCCGCAGCCGCTCCAGCACGCGAAGTGTCTCCCACGTTTCGCCCTGGTCCCGCGAGACGAGAATCGAGCCTCGCGCCATTCCCAAGGACGATTTACCCTGCTCGATTCCGACACCGACGTACAAGATGCCGTCGCGGTCGACCACGAGGGGTGTCTTCGTCGCCGGCCAGAACGGTGTCGGCAGCTTCGATAGCCTTTGCCAACTGGCACCGAGGTCTCGCGATCGGAAGAGGCCGCCCTCTTCGAAAAAGCCGTGCCGCGCCTCGACGTAGAGCTCGCTTTCCGGTCCGAGGGCCAGCTGCGACACGCCGAGCCGCGCGGCCGCCTCCGGGAGCTCCACTTCGTCCCACGCGTTTCCTGCATCGGCGGAGAAAAACAGCCGCGGCCCGTTTTCCGTCCAGCCGAGCGCGGCCACCCCGTTCGTCCGGTTCGCTGCCAGAAAATAGGGGTGATGCAACGGGGGTAGACGCAGCCGGGACCAGTGCTCGCCGTCGACCGATCGGTAAATCCCTTCGCCGGCCGGACCCGTGGCCGGCGCGTAGAGGTTGCCCTCCGCGTCCACGACCATCCTGCCTAAAGCGAAGACATGACACCAATGTGGATAACGACGCGAGGTCACGTGGCGATAGAGCCCGGTGTGAGTCCAGGTGACGCCGCGATCGTCGGAGCGGTGGATGCCCTGACAAGAATACACGTAAACGCGGCCCCGAGGTCCGACCGCGATCGAGGAAAGGCGAAGGTTGCCTCGGGGCCCGACGATTCGCACCCACCGACGCCCGCGGTCGTCCGACCGATAGAGCACCCCCTCGGGCTCCGGGCCGAAGCTCGGTCGCTGTACGAGGCCCGCCAGATAGACGGTGGCTCCGCTCGGCTCGGCAGCGAGGATCGTGAACCGCTCGAAGATTTCTCTCTTTTCTTCGAGCAGGATCGTCCGGGTCCAAGTCGCGCCGCCGTCGTCGGAGCGACAAACGGTGCGGTCGATCGTCAATGGTAGACCCGACAGCGTCCCGGCGGCGTAGAGGGACCCGTCGGCCGGAGCGGCCAGGACCTGGATGTCGAAGACCTTGGCGAAGAGCTCTTTTTCGATGTTCCAAGGCTCGTTCGCCGGCGAGCCGCAGCCGCCCAGCATCACGAGTGCGATCGTCGCCGCGATTCGACACCGCATCTCCCGCTATCCTCTTCCGGTTCCCTCTCCAGCGCTCGACCGCCCGTGCACGAAGTGGGCTCGATCCGGTATCGGCGAGGGACGCCTCCGGCCTGCGCCGCATGGTGATCGCACGGTCAACGGGCGGCCTCGGCCGCCCGGACCTGCAGGCGGGGGTCGACGGCGAAGTAGAGGAGATCGACCACGAGGTTGATGGTCACGAAGAAGAAGGCCACGAGCACGAGGTAGGCCGCCATGATCGGAATGTCGGCGAACTGCACGGCCTGGATGAACAGGCTGCCCATGCCCGGCCACTGGAACACCGTCTCGGTGACGATCGAGAAGGCGATCAGCGAGCCGATCTGCAGTCCGGTGATGGTGATCACCGGCACCAGCGTGTTCTTGAGCGCGTGGCCGAAGTAGATCGCGCGATCGCTGAGCCCGCGGGCCCGGGCGAACTTGATGTAGTCGGTCCGCAGCACCTCGAGCATCTCGGCGCGCACGAGACGCATGACGAGGGTGAGCTGGTAGAGCGCGAGGGTCACCGACGGCAGGATGATCGCTTTCCACCCCGACACCGTGAGGAGGCCCGTGCTCCAGCAGCCGATGCGGACCACCTCGCCGCGGCCGAAGGAGGGCAGCCACCCGAGCGTGACGGCGAACAGGTAGATGAGCCCGATGCCGATCACGAAGGTCGGCAGGGACACCCCCAGGAGGGAGACCGCCATGAACAGCCGGGCGAGCCAGCCGTCGCGGTGGATGCCGGTATAGACCCCGAGCGGAATGCCGAGCGCGAGGGCGAGGAGTGCCGAGACCAGGACGAGCTCCAGGGTGGCGGGCAGCCGCTCGGCCAGAAGCTGCGCCACCGGCCGCTGCAGCCGGTACGAGATGCCGAACTCGCCGCGCACTGCGTTGCCAACGAAGCGGGCGAACTGGACGAGCAACGGATCGTCGAGGCCGAGCCGCTCGCGCAGCGCCTGGCGGTCGGCCTGGCTTGCCTCCTGGCCGACCATGTTGTTGACCGGATCGCCCACGAAGTTGAACAAAAGGAAGCTCACCAGCGCCACCACCAACATCACGGCGATCGCCTGGCCGAGCCGTTGCAGGACGTAGACGAGCACGGCGCCTCAGATCGCCGCCGCCGGCGGTGCTTCCACCGCCGCGTCCGCGGCCTCGTCCCGCGGCGGGAAGACGGTGTCGGCGTAGAGCTCGGCGACCGGCAGCTCGATCCCGAGGGCCGAAAGCGGCACCGAGCCCTCGAGGCCCTCGTGGCGGGTATAGATCCACCCCTCTGCACCGCGGGTGAACAGTTCGGCCAAAGGCTCGTCCTGGTTCAGAAGGAGATAGTGCCGCAGGCTCGGCAGCGTCTGACAGTGGTGCCACTTGACCCCGCGATCGTCGCGCTCGGTCGTGGCCGAAAGGACCTCGATCACGAGCACGGGCTCGCTCGGGAAGGTGCCGTCGACGTGCCGGCAACTCACGCTCGCATCGGGCAGGTAGAAGTTCCGCCGACCGATCCGCACAGCGCGGTCGGGGCCCTGCGGGAGACAGGGCTCGCCCTCGAGTCGTTCGCCCGAAGGGAGGATCGTGTTGACGGTCAGGAAGTCGTGCGGATCGGAGGCACAGGCCATCATCACGAGCCGACCCTCGACGAACTGCCAGCGCTCCGGCCGCGACTCGGCGCAAGCGAGGAAGTCGTCGACATCGCGAAGGATCGGTGCGCGCTCGGCCGTGCGAGGCATGGTTGCCCTCCGACCGCCGGATGCTAGCGCCACCGGTCGCAGCGGGCCAGCCGGCGGCGGCCCTAGGTTCGAGCAAAAACGTGGTGCTGGATCCGGTTGCGAAGGATGAAGTCCCAGTCGTAGGTCACGCCGAGGCCCGGACCGTCCGGCACCGGCACGCAGCCATCGGCCGGCAGGTCCTCGGCCTGATCGCTGTAGCCGCAAGCGTAGACCGGCGGCACCGCGTTGCGCATACCGGGGCCGATCAGTGCCATCTCGTAGAGATGGGTGTTGCGGGTCGCGGCCATGACGTGGCGGTGGGCCGGGCCGCAGGCGTGGTACTGGATGTCGAGCCCGAAGGCCTCGCAGAGATGGGCGAGCCGCATCGCCCCGGTGATCCCCATGTCGTACTCCGGGTCGGCGTGGATCATGTCGCAGCCGCCGCCCAGGAGAAACGCGGCCTTGGCCTCGATCCCGCGGACGTGCTCGGAGACCAGGAGCGGGGTCGCAAGCCGCTCGCGCAGCCGGCGATGCGCCTCGATCGATGTGGCGCAATCGCGCATCGGATCCTCGTACCAGAAGCAGCCCACTGCGTCGCAGGCGCGGCCGAGCTCGAGCGCCTCCATCCAGGTGCGGATCTCGCAAGCGGGGTCGATCATGATCCGGTAGCCGTCGCCCACCGCCCGGCGGACCGCCTCGAGGGTCCGGATCTCGCGCGCCACGTCGCCATCGTGCCAGCCGTGGATCTTGAAGCCCTTGAAGCCGCGCTCCTTGCAGGCGAAAGCGTAGTCGGCGAAGGCTTCCGGGCTGTCGAGCCCGCCACCGGACTCCTGGCCGTGATAGGTCGAGGCGTAGGTCGGCAGCTTCGTGCGGAACGCGCCCAGAAGACGGGCGATCGAGCAACCGAGCCGCTTGCCTGCGAGGTCCCAGAGGGCGATGTCGAGTGGCCCGTGACCCATGTGGTCGTAGGCCCGGACCTCGCGCTTGAGATCGTCGAAGATCGCCTCCCGCGCATCCGGTTCGCGGCCGATCAGGTGTGGCGCGAGCATCAGCGCCTGGCCGAAGGTCGAGGCCGTGCCGACCCAGTGCGTGACGTATTCGCCGCGGGCCCCGTCTGCGGTGTCGATGGTCACCGCGAAACGCGTCATCGGCAGCCGGCCGCCCTTGCGGTACTCGACATTGCCCACGCCCGCGGCACCGTGCTCGGGCAGCGCGAGGTCCTCGACCTCGAAGCGGAACAGGTGCAGTTCGACGCGCTCGATCCGCGTTGGACCGCTCAAGGCCGCCTCCCCTTCGTTGTCGGTCGACCTTCGGCCGTCTATGCAGGCGCGGAGGGTGCCGGGCAATGCCGGCTCGCGCATCGCCGACCCTCGTCGAGCCCGGCGCCACCGAACGAGGAAGGAGGGAGGAAGGGATGGACCGTCGCACCTCGATCGCCGCCCTCGCGGCGATCGCCGCCGTTCTCGCCTGGGGCACGGCCGCGGCGCAGCAGCCGAGTTTCTTCCGGATCGGGACCGGTGGAGCCGGTGGCACCTACTATCCCGTGGGCGGGATCATCGCGACCGCGATCTCCAACCCGCCGGGCTCGCGGCCCTGCGAGAAAGGCGGATCCTGCGGTGTGCCCGGCCTGATCGCCACCGCGGTCTCCTCCGACGGCTCGGTCGCCAACGTCAACGGCATCGTCTCGGGCCAGCTCGAGGCGGGGATCGCCCAGTCCGACGTCGCGCACTGGGCCTATACCGGAACGGGCCTCTTCGAAGGCAAGCCCAGGCTCGAGAAGCTCCGCGTCATCGCCAACCTGTTCCCCGAGCACATCCATGTCTACACCCGCGCCGATTCGAAGATCGGGCGGATCGAGGATCTCAAGGGCAAGCGGGTCAATTTCGGTCCGCCCGCCTCGGGCACGCTGATCGGCGCCCGGCTCTTCTTCGAAGCCTACGGGCTCAAGGAGAACGTCGACCTCACCCCCGAGTTCCTGCAGCCCGGCCCGGCTGCCGACCGGGTGCGCGACGGCCAGCTCGACGCCGCCTTCATCATCGTAGGATACCCGGCCGCGGCCATCACCGAACTCGCCGCCACCGCCGGCGCGCGGATCCTGCCGGTCGAGCCGGCGATGCAGGACAAGATCGTCGAGAAAGTGCCGTTCTGGGCCAAGGCCACGATCCCGGCCGGCACCTACAAGGGTCAGGACCGAGACGTGCCGACCGTGGCGGTGGGCGCCCAGCTCCTCACCTCCGCCGACCAGAGCGAGAAGCTGATCTACGAGGTCACCAAAGCGCTCTGGAACGACAATACCCGGGCGCTGCTCGATGCCGGCCACGCCAAGGGCAAGGCGATCCAGAAGGCGACCGCCCTCGCCGGGGTGAGCCTGCCGCTGCATCCGGGTGCCGAGCGCTTCTACCGCGAGGCCGGCCTCCTCAAGTGAGCCGGGCGCCGCGCCGAACCCCGCGAACGGCCGGATGGCGGCTGTTCCGGCCGCGGACCCGGAACCTGCGACGGTGAGTTCCGAGCCCGCGACCGGGGCGGCCGGGACCGCGCGCAACCGTCTGTACGCGGGAGAGCGGACGGTCGAGGGCGGAATCGGGAGCGGAAACGGGCGCGGTCGGACCGGCCCGGGAACGGCCGCTCTCGATCTCGAGCGGGCCCGCCGGCTCGAGGAGGAATACGATCCCGAGATGCATTTCCGGCCTCTCGCCCGGCCGGCCAAGCCCCTGGTCTTCCTCCTCCTTCTCGCGATGGGCCTGTTCCACTGGTGGACCGCCGGATTCGGCCAGCCGGCGACCCAGGTGATGTCGGCCACGCATCTAGCCTTCGTGCTGGCGATCGGCTTCCTGGTCCATGGCGCCTCGAGGCGGACGCGTGCCGCCGTGCCGATCGTGTCACCCTGGCGACCCGGCGGGGTGCCGCTCTACGATTGGGGGCTCGCGGCGCTCGGCGCGGCGGCAGCCGCCTACTATCCTCTGACCTTCGCCGATCTCGCCTTCCGGATAGGCAACCCGACGACGCTCGACCTCGTGATGGGCACGGCCATGATCGGCCTCGTGCTCGACCTCACCCGGCGGGCGATGGGTTGGCCCCTCGCGCTGATCGTCGCTGCCGCCCTCCTCTACGCGCTCCAGGGCCATCGGCTCTCCGGCCTCTTCGCCCACGCCGGTTCGAGCTGGCCGGCGCTCGTGAGCCATCTCTACCTCACCCAGGAGGGCCTGTTCGGATTGCCGATCGTCGTGATGTCGACGATCGTCTTCCACTTCGTCCTGTTCGGCGTGGTCGCGACCCGGATGGGGCTCGGCCAGCTCTTTCTCGACCTCGCCGCCGCCGTGGCCGGCCGGTACGCCGGTGGGCCGGCCAAGGTCTCGGTCCTGTCCTCGGCGATGTTCGGCTCGATCTCGGGCAGTTCGGTCGCCAACACGGTGACCACCGGCTCTTTGACCATCCCGGCCATGAAGCGGATCGGCTACCGGCCGGAATTCGCCGGTGCGGTCGAAGCCGCCGCCTCCACCGGCGGCCAGATCATGCCGCCGATCATGGGCGCTGCGGCCTTCGTCATGGCCGAGTTCCTGGGAATACCCTATCTCCAGATCTGCATCGCCGCGGCGATCCCGGCCGCACTTCATTTCCTCGCGATTTTCGTCATGGTCCACCTGGAAGCGAAGCGGACCGGACTGCGGGGCCTGCCCCCGGCCGAGATCCCGAGCGTGCGTCGGGTGCTGGCCGAGGGCTGGCCGACGCTCCTGCCGCTCGGCGTCCTCGTGGGCGTTCTGGTGCAGGGCTACACCCCGACCAAAGCGGCCTTCTGGGGCATCACGAGCGCGCTCGTCGTGGGTCTCCTCAACCCCCGAAAGCGCCTCTCGCTGCCGATGATCGTCGAGATCTTCGCGCTCGGTGCCCGCTACGCCATCGCGATCGGTGCGGCGGCCGCCGCGGTCGGGATGTTCGTGGGCGTGATCACGCTCTCGGGCGTGGGCTTCAAGGTCTCCTTCGCGGTCACCCAGCAGGCCGCCCAGCTCGCCGAAGACCTCGAGCCGATCGTGGCGGCCCTCTCCTTCGGCACGATCCTGGCGGCCGATCTCACCCGCTTCCTCACCCTCCTCTTCATCGCAGTCGCCTGCGTAATCATGGGCTGCGGGATCCCGACCACCGCCCTCTACATCGTGCTCGCCGCGGTCGCCGCACCGGCCCTCGTGCTGCTCGGCATCCCGCCGCTCGCCGCCCATTTGTTCGTCCTCTATTACGGCGTCCTCGCCGACCTCACCCCGCCCGTCTGCGTCGCGGCTTACGCCGCCGCCGGGATCGCCGGCGCCGACGCCTTCCGAACCGGGCTCACCGCCTTCCGGCTCGGCAATGCCAAGGCGCTCGTGCCCTTCGTGTTCGTCTACGCGCCTTCGATGCTGCTCGTGCTCCCCGGCTTCTCTTGGACCGAGCTCGTCCTCACTCTGGCCACCTGCGTGGCCGGCATCCTGCTCCTGGGCGTCGCGCTCACGGGCTATCTGTTCGCGCCGCTGGGCCCGCTCGCTCGCCTGGTGGCGGCGCTCGCCGCCCTCTCGATGATCGCGCCGAGCCCGTCCGCCTCGCTCCTCGGCCTCGCCCTCGGTCTTCCGGTCGTGGTGACGAGCCTGGCGCGCAGGGCCACGGCCCCTTCGCCGCACGGTGGCGCATAGCCGGGTGCACGAGCGCGCGCATGGCCGGGCCGCCGGTTGTTCGGACCACCCACCGACAAGCCGCTGACCGGCAAAGGAAAGGACACCCCGTTCGACCGTGGGTTGGAGCTCGGCCCGGGGCAACTTCGCTCATCGCTCGCTAGGAGACCGGCATGTCACTCGGTTAATCCTTCGAGCGGGCCCGAGCCCGCGGCGCGGGCCCGCTACGCGCGGAGGCTTCGATGCTCCCCTCTCGGCTCGGACGGCTCCTGCTCGTTCTCCTGCTGCTCGCGAACCTCGCGCCCCGGTTGGTCGCAGCCCAGGGTACGCCCGAAGACGAGATCGCCCAGCGGCGGCTCGAGCTCGCTGCCCTCGAGCGCGCCGTCGGTCAGCTGCGGGAGCTGCTCGCCGCCGCTTCGCGCGGGGATCTCCTACTCCGCGACGATCGGGTCGGCCTCCTGCATCCGGTATCGCGCGCCCGCCTCGCCGAGGAAGCGGCGACCGCCGCGGCGCTGCCCGCCTCGGTGCGACAGCTGGCGCGGCCGGCGCTGCCACCCGGCACGACGCCGGAGGCGCTCGTGGCGGCCCTCGCCGCGGAGACCCGGGCGCTGGTCGACCGCGAACTCGTGCCGCAGATCGGTGCCCTGGATCGAGCCCGGAGCGACACGCTCGAGCGGATCGCCTGGCTCGAGCGCGAGATCCAGCGGCGCGCCGAAGAGGCGCGGATCGCCGCCGAGCAGGCCCGGAAGGCGTCCGAAGAGCGGGCGCGAATCGAGGCCGAGCGGCAGCGCGTGGAGGCCGAGCGGGCCCGGCTCGAGGCCGAGCGCCAGCGGGTCGAGGCGGAGCAGCGCCGGCTCGCGGAGCGGCAGGCTCGGATCGAGGCCGAACTCGCCCGGACCCGGGTGCCGGCACCAGCACCCCCGCCGCAGGCGACGCCCGTGCCGGCCGCCACCCCCGTCGCCGCACCCGTCCGGCGCGCCTTCGAACGGGTCGAGGTGCTGCACGAGGTCCGCAATTTGCGGATCGAGCCACCGTCCGGCCCGAGCCAGCAGATCAGCATCGGCCGCACCCCCGACGGCTTCGTGCTGTTCGACCTCTGGCTCGATCGCGACCGACGCATCGCGAGTTTCGTCTGCAGTTGGACGGTGCGCGGGCTCGACGATCCGATTCCGCCCGGTCGCGAGGTCACTGTCGAACTCGTTGGCCGTTGCGCGAGTGAGGCCGGGCCGCCCTTGCCCGTCGCTCTACCATTGCGGCTCGAGGTCGAAGGGCTCGAGCTCGTCGGCGATCGCCGCCGCGGCCCGACCGAACTCTGGATCGGCACGCGCGACGGCGAGGTCCGGCTCGAGACGGTGGGCGCCTTCCTCCTGCGCGCGCCGAAGAGCGGGAAGCCGGGCGACGAGCTGCGGCTGCGGATCGTCCTACCCGGCTGCTGCACGCCGTTGACGATGGTCTGGCGCTACCCGGGCTGAGCCGAGTCCGGCACCGCAGTGGGCGCGGCCGTGCCCGCGAGGGGCACCTCGTGATAGTCGAGCGCCCACTCGCGCATGAACCGCACCCGGGTCGGCCGGATCCGGTAGACCACGAGCTCGGGATTGTCGGGTGTGCCGAGATAGGCCCGCAGGAGCGGGTTGGTGCGCCAGATGTCGTCGAGCAATGCTCTATCCTCGACCACCTCCACCACCCCCGTGATCCGCACCTGGTCGTGGTCGGGCGAGAGATAGCAGAGCTCGCAGCGCGGGTTGGCGGCGAGCTCCCGGGTCTTGTGGTAGCGCCGCAGGTTGGCGACGTAGACGGTGAAGCCGTCGGTGCGTACCGGGCTCACCGGTCGCACCCGCGGCTGATCGCCGTCCAGGGTGGCGAGCCGCGGGAAGCGGTCGGCGGCGATCACCGCCCGGGCGAGTTGGGGAAGCTGCGCCGGATCGACCGGCTCCGGTGTGGGCCGCTTGCTCATGCGCGAGGCTCCTTCAGCCGGAGCGGAGGTCGGGTGGCGGCGGGCCGTCGCCGGCCGCCGGCTCGCTACGGGCGGCCCTCAGGGCCAGGGGCCGTACGAGGAGCCAGATCACGGGTGGGACGAGCGCGCTCGCCGCGAGCGCGAGACCGGGCCGCTCGAGGCCGAAGGCACCGACTGCGGCGAAGGCCGTGGCCATCGGCCAGGAGCCCGCGGCGAGCGCCACCAGGAAGGTCGGCAGGTGCATGCGGGCGAGCCCTGCCATGCAGGCCACGACCTCCGGAAAGACGGGCAGCCAGCGAGAGAGCAGGACGAGCCAGGCGCCGACCCGGGCGAACAGGCGCTCGCCCTCCGCGAGACCCTCGGCGCCGAGGATCGCGCGGGCCCCGTGCGGTCCGAGCGCTCGACAGATCGCATAGCCCGTGAGGCCGGCGGCCATCGAGCCCGCGGCTCCGTAAAGACCGCCCAGGAGCGCACCGTGGACGAAGCCGAGCGCGCTCATCACCGCGGTCGCCGGGATCGGCAGCACGAGATCGAACCAGAGCAGCCCCAGGGCCACGAGGGTGGCGAGCGGCCCTTGGGCCTGCATTCGGGCGGCGAGCAGCGCCGGATCGAGCGCCGCCTCGAGCCTCTCGCCCCAGAGCAGGAAGGGCAACAGCACGAGCGCGGCCAATCCGACGAACACGACGAGGAGACGGCGCATCGCGACCGGCGACCTCCCGACCCTCCCCATGGACCGCAGCGGGCCCGGGCGCAAGCCGCGAGCGCCGCCCAAGACGAACTGCACCGGCCGGGCTTGTATCGACCGTCCCCGGGCCTCACATTACGGCCGGCTCGTAGGCCGCCGCGCGGACGGCGATCGGTGCGGCCGCCCAGCGTCGGGGATCATGAGGAATGCAGCTTTTCAGCGGCGCGTCCGCCAAAGCGAAAGCCGCCACGGGCGACGGCGCACTCATCAAGGACGGCTCGCTCGAGACCTTCGCCCAGGACGTCATCCAGGCGTCGATGAGCACGCCGGTGCTGGTCGATTTCTGGGCCCCCTGGTGCGGCCCCTGCAAGCAACTCGGGCCGGTCCTCGAGAAGGTGGTCAAGGCGGCGGCCGGCAAGGTCAAACTCGTCAAGATCAACATCGACGAGAACCCGGAGCTCGCCCAGCAGCTCCGCATCCAGTCGGTGCCGACGGTTTACGCCTTTCTGGGCGGCCAGCCGGTCACCGGCTTCGTGGGCGCGCAGCCGGAGAGCCAGATCAAGGCGCTCGTCGAGAAGCTCGTGGGCGCGCCCGTGGGCGCCGACCTCACGGCCGACCTCGAGGCGGCGCGCGCCGCCCTCGACCGTGGCGAGGTCAAGGCGGCGGCGGCGATCTACAACGCGGTGCTGCGCGCCGAGCCCGAGAACCCGGATGCGATCGGCGGGCTCGCCCGCTGCCTGTTGGCCTCCGGCCAGCGGGAGGATGCCAAGCGGCTGCTCGACAAGGCACCCAAGGCGGTGGCGAACCACCCCGCGATCTCCGGTGCCCGGGCCGCCATCCAGCTCGCCGAGGAGGCCGGCGAGACCGGCGATCCGGCGACCCTCGAGGCGCGCCTTTCGGCCGATCCGGAGGATCACGAGACACGCTATCGCCTGGCTACGGCCCTATTCCTGCGCGGCCGGCTCGAGCCCGCTATGGAGCATCTCTGCCGGATCGTGAAGAAGGACCGCGGCTGGAAAGACGATGCGGCCAGGAAGCAGCTCCTCCGCTTCTTCGACGCGCTCGGACCCAAGCACCCCGCCACCCTCAAGGGCCGCCGGATGCTGTCGAGCGTGCTCTTCTCCTGACGTCCACTCGATGCGCGCCGCCGCCCAGAGCGTCCCGACCCGGTTCCCGATCTTCCCCCTCGAGGGTGCACTCCTGCTGCCGGGCGGCAACCTGCCGCTCAACATCTTCGAGCCGCGCTATCTGGCGATGGTGCAGGACGCGATGCGAACTCATCGGGTGATCGGCATGATCCAGCCGACCGAGCCCGAGCGGCCGGGCCAGCGGCGGGGGATCTACCGGGTCGGGTGCCTCGGCGGCATCACGAGCTTCTCCGAGACCGAGGACGGCCGCTATCTGATCACGCTCACCGGGCTCTGCCGCTTCGATGTGGTCGACGAGCTCACCGTGGCGACCCCGTACCGCCAGGTGGTCGCCGATTTCGCCCGCTGGCACGGCGACCTCGCCCCGCCCGATCCGCCCGACGACGCCCGGCCGCGCCTTCTGGCCGCCACCGAGGCCTATTTCCGCCGGCGCGGGATCGAGACCGATTGGGCCGCGGTGCGGGCTGCGCCGCTCGCGGCCCTCGTCACCTCGCTCGCCATGCTCTGCCCGTTCGCGCCGACCGAGAAGCAGGCGCTGCTCGAGGCGGCCGATCTCGCGAGCCAGGGCGAGCTCTTGATCACGCTCTTGGAGATGGACGCGCGGGCGGCGCAGGCGGGTGCGCCGCCCGTCCGGCACTGAGGGAGAGCCGATGGCCGAGCGCGAAGGCGAGGTCGGGGTCGATCCCCGTCTGTTGGACCTGCTGGTCTGCCCGCTCACCAAAGGGCCGCTGCGTTACGATAGAGCGCGCAACGAGCTCGTCTCCGAGCGGGCCGGGCTCGCCTACCCGATCCGCGACGGCATTCCGATCATGCTGGTCGAGGAGGCGCGTCCCCTCGGCGAGGCCGAGGCGGTGCCCGAAGAGCTGCGCCGATGACCTCGGCCATCGCCGAGCCCTGGCCGGTCGAGATCCGCGTCAAGCGGGCCGAGCGCTGCCTCGAGATCGACTTCGACGATGGCCGGACCTTCACCCTGCCGGCCGAGCTGTTGCGGGTCGAGAGCCCCTCGGCCGAGGTCCAGGGCCACACCCCCTCGCAGAAGGTCGTCGTGGCTGGTAAGCGCAACGTGGCGATTCGCGACCTCGAGCCGGTCGGCAATTACGCCGTGCGGATCGTCTTCGACGACGGCCACGATACCGGCATCTACTCCTGGCCCTATCTCTACCGGCTGGGGCGCGATCGCGAGCGGATCTGGCAAGCCTATCTCGAGGCGCTCGCCGCCCGCGGTCTCTCGCGCGAAGGTTGAGCGGGACGCAGGGCTCGGCGAGCGGCGGTGACCGTCCGGCTCCTCCATACCGCCGACTGGCATCTCGGTTGCCCCTTCCACCGGATCCCGGGCGACGCCGGTGCGACCCTGCGCGAGCGCCGGCTCGAGGTGGTGCGCGAGATCGCGGCCCTGGCCGCGGCGCGACGGGTGGATGCCGTACTCGTGGCAGGCGACGTGCTCGATCACCAGCACGTGGACGATGCCCTCCTGCGCCGCATGCTCGCGGCCCTCGCGGGCTTCCGGGGTCCCTGGATTCTCCTGCCCGGCAATCACGACGCGGCCCTCGCCGAGAGTGTGTGGTCGCGCCTTTCCCGGCTCGGCCCCGGCGCGGGGGTGGTCTTGGCCGATCGGTGCGAGCCGATCGCGATCGCCGGTGGTCGGGCCTTCGTACTCCCGGCCCCTTTGCGCGCCCGCCGCACACCCGAGGACCTCACGCTCTGGATGGACGGGGCGGCGACGCCCGAAGGTACGATCCGGATCGGCCTCGCCCACGGCATCCTCGAGGGGCTCAGGCCCGAGGCGGAGGAAGCGCCGAACCCGATCGCCCGCGACCGCGCCGAACTGGCCCGGCTCGACTATTTGGCGCTCGGCGACCGTCACAGCACGCTCGAGGCCGCTCCTCGTACCTGGTACGCCGGCACCCCCGAGCCGGACGGTTTCCGCTACCGCGAAGCCGGCAACGTGCTCCTGGTCGAGCTCGACGGGCCGGGCGCGCCGCTGCGGGTAGTGCCGGTCGCGACCGGCCGCTTCCACTGGCTCGAGCGCGCGCTCGAGCTCGCCCCGCTCGAGCCCGCCGAGCTCGAGAGGCGGATCGACGGTCTGCGCGGCGGGCTGCCGGCGGAGCCGGATCGCTGTGTGTTGCGTGTGGTGCTTTCGGGCTCGGTCGATCTCGCCGGTCGGACCGCAGTCGATGCGGCGCTCGCCCGTCTCGCGGCGGCGGTTCGTCATCTCGATCTCGAGGACAGCCTCCTCCTCCAGCCGAGCACGGCCGAGCTCGCGAGACTCGACGACGGCGGGCCGATCGGCGCCTGCGCACGGGCCCTCGCCGAACGGGCGTGCTCGGGCACAAGCGAGGAGGACCGGGCAGTGGCCCGGCTCGCGCTGCGACTGCTCTGGCAAGAGGAGAGGCGGTTCGCCGAAGGCCCGGAGGGGCGAGCATGAGGCTCCACGGCATCGAGATCCGCGACTTCCGCAAGCTCGCGGGCGAGTGGCGGATCGGGCCGCTCGACCCGGGCCTCACCGTGATCGGCGGCGACAACGAGGAGGGCAAGTCCACCGTTCTTCTGGCCCTCAAGGCGGCCCTCCTCGAACATCACGCGGTCGGTGGTCGGGTCCGCGAAGCGATGACCGCCTACGGGGGTGGGATCCCCCGGGTCGCGGTCGAGCTCGAGCTCGCCGGCGCCCGCTACCGGCTCGAGAAGGAGTTCGGTCGCAGCTGTACGCTCACGGGCCCCGAGGGGCGCCTTCAGGGCGATCGGGCGGAGGATCGGCTCGTCGAGCTCCTCCGCTTCGCCCGCCGCCAGGGCCGCGCCGAGCGGCGGCCCGAGCATCAGGGTCTCCTCGCCCTCTTCTGGGTCGACCAGGGCACGAGCTTTCGCGAAGAGACGACCTCGGCCGCGATCGAGGCCCAGCGGGACCGCTTGCGGGCCTTGCTGCGGCACGAGATCGGCATGGTCGCGGGCGGACCGCGACTCGCGCCGCTCAGAGCCCGAATCGAGAGCCAGTATGCCCGCTTCTGGACCGAGCGGGGCCAGCCCAAGAAGTCCGGCGAGCTCGCGACCGTCCAAAGCGAGATCGCCCGCCTCGAAGAGGAGCGCCGGAGGCTGCTGGAAGCCCGCCGGCGCTACGACGAGACCGTCGACCGGCTCGAACGCGCGCGGGCCGAGCGGGCCCGGGCAGAGGCTCCCGAGCGGCTCGAGCGGGCCCGCGAGCGGCGCACCCGAGCGGTCGAGGAGCGGATCCTGATCGATCGGCTCGAGCGGGACCGGGCAGTCGCCGGCAAGGCGGTCGAGGCGGCGAGCGCCGAGCTCGGGCGCATCGAGGAGGATCTTCGCGGCCGCGCCGAGCAGCGCGCGAACCTCGCCCGCGACGAGGCACAGCTGCGCACGCTCGACGAGGAGCGGAGCCGGCTCGCCAGCTGGATCGGCGAGGCGGAGGCGCGGCTCTTGGAGCTCGAGAAGAGCCAGGCCTCGGCCACCGAGGCGGCCGTCGCGGCCCGCAGGCGCCTCGCACTCGCCCAGGCGGCGCGCGAGCTGGTCGCTCGGCAAGCCGAAGCCGAGCGGCTGCGTGCGGTCCTGAGCGAAGCGGAGGAGCGCGCCGCGGCGATCGCGCGCGAGGCGGCCGAGCTCGAAATGCTGCGGATCGACGAGGGCGGGCTGCGCCGGCTGCGCGAGCTCGTCGCCGAGCGCGACCGGCGGGAGGCCGGGCTGCTCGCCCAGGCGACGCGGATCGAGCTCTTTCCGGAACCCGGCCGCCTCGCCCGCCTCCAGGACGGCACGCCGATCGATCCCACCAGGCCGCTCGATCTCACGGGGCCGAGCGAGCTCCGTCTCGACGGTTTCGGCCGCATCCGGGTCTCGCCCGGTGGCGAACTCGCCCCGCGTCGCGCGGCGCTGGCCGAGACCGAGGCCCGATTGCGAGCGACCCTCGCGGAGCTCGGCGTCGACGACCCGGCCGCCGCCGAGGAGGCGCTCGCCCGTCGGCGCGCCCTCGCCCAGAGGCTTGCCGAGGAACGGCGGGCCCTCGACGGTCTCTTGCGCGGCACCGGTGTCGTCGATCTCGACGCACTCCGGGCCCGCCTGCAGGTCGAGCTCCGTCGCCTCGAGACCGGGCGGCAGAGCCTCGGCGAGGGTGCGGAGCCGGAGCGGCTGGCTGCCACGCTCGAGGCCGCGGCGCGAGAGGTCGAGGAGGCCGAGCGCGCGCTCGAAGCGCGCCGCGCCGAGGCCGCGGCGGCCGGCAAGGCGCTCGCCCGTTTGCGCGAACAGGCGGCCGGGCTCGAAGGCCGGCGGCGCGAACTTTTGCGTGCGGTCGGGGCGATCCGTGCGGCCCTTCTCGCCGCCGAAGCGCGCTGCCCCGAGGGCGAACTCGAGGCGGGACGTGCCGGCTCGGCCGAGGCGCTCGCCGCGGCGCGGGCGAACCTCGCCGCGATCGAGGCCGAGCTCGCCCGTCGCGATGCGGAGGGCGTGCGGGCGCGCGAGGCCCAGGCCGAGCGCGAGATCGCCGCCCTCGAGGCGGAGATCGCCCGCTGCCGGCAGGAGGTCGACCGGCTGGAGGGCGAGGTGCGCGGTCTCGGCATCGAGGCCTGCGACAGCCGGCTCGACGAACTCGAGCGCGAGCTCGAGGCTCTCTCCCTGCAGGAGCGGGCGCTCGCCCGCGAGGCCGCCGCCTGGCGGCTCCTGCGCGAGAGCCTCGCGGAGTCCGAGCGGGC
>CALBAK010000101.1 GCA_937926445.1 uncultured Alphaproteobacteria bacterium | reverse complement strand
CTGTCGATCGTGATGTCGTTGGGCGCGTTGAACGGCCGGCCCTAATAGAGCCCGGCGACGATCTCCGCCCGGCCGGTCTCGAGATCCGTCCGGGTGATCCGCCGACCGCCGTGATCGGCGCCCTCGGCTGCCAACAGGTTGCAGTTCGGATCGATCCGGAGCCCGTTCGACATGCCCGATCGCGAGCGGAACACCGAGACGGTTCCCGTCTTCGGATCGAATTGCATGATGTTGCCGGCCCGAGGCCCGCCGTGCGGCCCCTTTTTCTGGTGGGTGAACGTGATGTCGGACCACAGCACCCGGCCGTCGCAGGTGACGACCGGGCCTTCGGCGAAGATCAGATCGTGCACGTCGCCGTCGACGATCTTCTGGAGCTTCGCCCCGGGCAGGACGAAGGCCGGGTCGCCGCTCGGATCGGCGGCCCAGGCCGTACCGATCGCACAGAACGGCACGGCCGAAAGGCCCGCGATGGCGGGCCGGCCGATCGGACGCATCGTTTTCCTCCCTCCCCGGTCTGCGTGCCGGGTGTGCAAACGTTACCATGACCGTTGGCCGATCACGACGACGAAAAGCGCGATCCAGCCTCGTTCGCGCTTCGATCGGTCTGCGCGTTCGGCCCCGGCTGCCCTCGAGCATCCGCCGCGCGGCGACAGCGGGTCAGGGATGCCAGCCGCGCTTGCCCACCCGAACCCGCCACAGTCCTCGATCGGCGGTGATCCACAACACGTCGTCCTCGGGTGGGCGACCGAAAACGAGGTTCGTGGGAGCCGGGACCGGCAGATAGGCTCGCTCGCGCCCCTCCGCGTCGAAGGCGTAGATCCCCGGCCGATCGCGGTGCTGCACGGCTGCCCACAGGTTGCCCTCGCGGTCGGTGGCGAGGCCGTCGGCGCCGTCCGCGTGGCCGAAGTCGACGAGCACCCGGCCGTTGCCGAGCTCGCCGCGACGGTCGACCGACCAGCGCTCGATCACCGTCCGACGCGGCACCGAGCGGCCGAACAGACGGCGCTGCCCGGGCTCTTGGATGGCGAGATGGAGCAGCGTGGCATCCGGCGACACGGCGATCCCGTTCGGCCGGCCCTCGGGCACGAGCACCCGCGCGAGGCGGCCGTCGGGGTCGAGACGGTAGACCGCGGGGGCGTCCTGCTCGACCGGCTCGCGGCCGACGTAGCGCGGGTCGGTGAACCAGATCCGCCCCAGCCGATCGACCGCGAGGTCGTTCGGGCTGTTCAACGGCCGACCGCCGAAGGAGTCGGCGAGGATCTCGGCGCGGCCGGTCGCGAGGTCGGTACGGGTGATCCGCCGGCCGCCACGATCCGCCCCCTCGGCCGCCAGCAGCCCGCAGCGGGCGTCGATCTCGAGCCCGTTGGCCATGCCCGAGGGCGAGCGAAAGACCGAGACGGCACCGCTCGTCGGGTCGAAGCGGAGGATGTTGCCGGCCCGGAAGCCGCCCGAGGGGCCGCGAGGCCCGTGGCTCCAGGTGATGTCCGAGAAGAAGACGCTGCCGTCACAGGCCACGGCCGGCCCTTCGGTGAAGACGAGATCGTGCGCAGTACCGTCGACGACGCGCTCGACCCGGGCCCCGGGAAGGACGAAGGCCGGATCGCCCGAGGGTAGCATGCCGGCCGGCTCGGCCGCGGCGAGCAGGGTGGCGAGCGGCAGTCCTGCGAGCGCGGCGAACGGGCGAACCAAGGGCGATCTCCCGCGGCCGGATCAGGTCATGGGATCGAGGGACGCAGAAAGACCGTCTCCGCCCCGCGGGCAAGGGCGGACGCGCCCGGCGGGGCCGAGCGGGCCGCGTTGACAGCGAGGCGGACCCACCTAGGCGCGCGGCGCGGCCCCGACCGCACCGATCGGCCGGTGGGGAGCCCGCTCGGCGTGCGTGTGATCCCGGACGTCGTCGTCCCCTTCTTCGCCGTCATTTTCTGCGGCTGGGCCGCGTACCGGGCGGGTGCGGTCGATGCCACCACGGTCAAGGGTCCCGATGCCTTCGTCTACTGGTTCGCTCTTCCCTCTCTCCTGGTCGGCAAGGTGGGCTCGGCGCCGATCGAGCGGCTGCTCGACCCGGGGTTCCTGATCGTCTATTTCGGTCCGGCCATGGTCATCTACTTTCTTGTCCTCGACTATGGCCGGCTGATCCGCCGCGAGGACACGCCGGCCGCGGCGCTCCGCGCGCTCGGCGCCACCTTTCCGAACTCCGGCTACATGGGGATACCGCACCTGATCACGGCCTTCGGTCCCGAGGCGGCGATCGCCTCGATCCTGGCCCTCCTCCTCGACCAGTTCGTCACGATCCCGATGACGGTGGCGATGGTCGAGGCCGGTGACGGCAGGGGCGGCTTGCTCGCCACGCTCGGCTGGACCCTGCGCGGCGTCTTCGGCAACCCGCTCGTCCTCGCCGTCGGGGCGGGCGCGGTCCTCGCAGTCACGGGCTGGCGGCTGCCCGGTCCCCTCGCCGGCTTCACCGGGATGCTCGCGGCGGCGGCGAGCCCTTGCGCCCTCTTCGCCTTCGGCACCGCGCTCGCCGCGGTTCCCGCGCGCGGTGCGGTCGACGAGGTGCTGCTCCTCACGCTCGTGCGCCTGGTCGGCCATCCGGCCCTGGTCTGGGTCGCGGCGACCTTCGTCGACCCGGTGCCGGGCGAGGTCCCGCACGCGGCTCGGGTGACCGCGGCACTGCCCACCCGCGCCACCGTGTTCGTCGTGGCGCAGCGGGCCGACCGCTTCCCGGCGAGCCCGACCGTGGTCCTCGTCACCCACGCGGGCTCGATCCTCACGCTCTCGCTCCTCCTCGTCCTACTCAGCCCCTGAAGGGAGACGCCGATGCCCCGACCGATCGAATACGCCGACGCCCCGCCCGAGGTTCGCGCCGTGTTCGACGACATCAAGGCCACCCGCAACGTCCCCGACGTCAACAATTTCTGGAAGTATCTCGCCAACGATCCCAAGACTCTGCGGCGAACCTGGGAGAGCCTCAAGGAGATCATGGC
>CALBAK010000100.1 GCA_937926445.1 uncultured Alphaproteobacteria bacterium | reverse complement strand
GACGCTCGACGATTTCTGGCTGGTCCAGGCGAGCGCCGCCTACGAGATCGTGCCGGGGGTGACTCTCTTCGGTCGGGTCGAGAATCTCCTCGACGAGACCTACGAGGAGGCCTTCGGCTATCGCGGCCAGGGCCTCGGTGTGTTCGTGGGCCTCAAGAGCCGCTTCGGGCTCTAGCCGGTGCGCAGGGGGCGGGCGCGACCGGAGCCGCAGCGCCCGCCGGCCGCTCGGGCGCTCCTCGCGCTCGCGGCCTCGCTCGCGGTGCACGGGGCGGTGCTCGCAGCCGTGCTGCTGGCGCCAGCGGCGAGCCCGCCCGAGCCACCGCCGGCGGTGCTTGTCGAGCTCGTCGCCGAGCCGAGCGGCGCGGTGGACGAGCGCGGGGCGGAATCGTCCGGGCATCCGGGAAAGGAGGCGGGCGCGTCTACGAGCGAGGCGGCAGCGGGCGCAGCCGGCGCGGTCGAGCAGGAGCCGGAGCCCTCGCCTGCCCTCGCGCCCGAACCGGCCCCCGAGCGCCCGGTCGCCGAGCCCGTGCGAGCGGCCCGCTCGCGGCCGGCCACGGCCGTAGCTCCGACGCGCCAGCCGAAACGGGTTGCAGCGCTGCCCGCCGGCACGACGAACGCACCGCGCGAGCCGGCGCCGACCGTGGACGGGAGCGAGGGGCCGCCGGGCACGCCGGTCGGCCTCGGCGCGGGGCGCTCGGGCGGCGAAGGCTCGGCCGGGTCGGCAGCGCAGAGCGAGCCGCCGGGCTTCGCCCCGGGTTCGGCGGACAATCCCTTGCCGCGCTATCCGCCGGCCGCCCGCCGCCGCGGCATCGAGGGCACGGTGATGCTCGAGGTGCTGGTGAGTCCGGCGGGGCTGCCGGACCGGGTCGAGATCCTCCGCTCGAGCGGCTCGGGACTGCTCGACGAAGCCGCGGTCGAGGCGGTGCGGCGCTGGCGGTTCCGACCTGCTCGGCGGGGTCGGGAAGCCGTCGAGGGTCGGGTGAGCGTACCCGTCACTTTTCGCCTGATCGAGTCGGAACGGGCGGCGTTGCCCTGATCGTTCCGTGACGATAGCATGAGAGCATGCGCTGATCTGGAGCCATCCATGGCGAAAAACAAGAAAAACAAAGACAAAAGCGACGATGTTTCGCTAGAGCAAACTGTCGAACCGATGCCGATGGCACCCGTCGGCAGCGGGTTGCCGAAAATTAAGCGCAAGGCGTTCGAGAAGGAGCTCGAGAAGCTCCAGGTCGAGCTGGTGCGGCTACAGGAATGGACGGTCGCCACCGGGGCGCGGATCGTGGTCGTCTTCGAGGGCCGCGACACGGCCGGCAAGGGTGGGGTGATCGCGCGGATCCTGCAGCGCACGAGCCCGCGCGTGTTCAAGCACGTGGCCCTGCCGAAACCGTCGGATCGCGAGCGGACCCAGCTCTACATGCAACGCTACATCGCTCATTTCCCGGCGGCCGGTGAAATCGTGTTGTTCGACCGATCCTGGTACAACCGGGCGGGGGTCGAGCCGGTGATGGGGTTCTGCAGCCCCAAGGACACCAAACGGTTTCTCCAGGTCACACCTTTCTTCGAGCGCCAAATCGTCGAATCCGGCATTGTCTTGATCAAGTATTTTCTCGAGGTCAGTCAAGACGTCCAGCTGGAGCGCTTTCGCTCGCGCCTCACCGATCCGAAGAAGCACTGGAAGCTCGGCCCCATGGACGTCGAATCGGTCAAGCGCTACTGGGAGTACACGCAGGCGTACCAGCAGATGTTGGATGCGACGGATACCGATTTCGCGCCCTGGTATCTGGTCGATTTCGACGATCAGCGGCATGGGCGTCTCGCCCTGATCCGTCACTTCCTGAGCCTCATCCCATACGAGGAAGTGAAGCTAGACCTGCCCGAGACGCCGAAGCCGCCGAAGCGTCCGAAGGACGTCCCGGAACGACTGCGAGCGCTGCGGGTCGTCCCGCTGGTTCCCTGAAGCGGACGCCGGCGCGGAGGCCGGTGACCCGCGCTCACGCCATCGGCAGGGCCAGGTCCAGCCAGCCTTGCGGCGTCACCGTCGCCCGATCGCCGGGCCGCAAGAGGACCGTCGTGGTCGCCGATTCCACGAGCGCGGGCCCGTCGATCGTCTGGCCGGGTGCCAGCGTGTCGAGGGCGAACAGCGGTGCTTCGACCCATCCGTCCAGAAAGATCGAACGCCGGCCGACAGGCGGTGCCGACGGAGCGGCTTCCCGCGGAGGCTCGTCGGGGGGTGCAGCGAGCTCGCCGACCACGGCCACCCGGACATTGACCAGGACCGGTGCCCGGTCGGGCAGGCAATAGGTGTAGAGCTCCTCGTGCCGGCGGTGGAACGCGGTGGCGATTTGCTCGAGGAGATCGGGTGCCTCTCGGGGGATCGGGTCGAGGTCGACCGCGACCTCGAAGATCTGCTCGCCATAGCGCATGTCGGCCGTCCGGTGGACGCGGATCGGCCCCTCGAAACCGGCGGCCGCGAGCCGGGCGCGGCCCTCGGCTTCGAGCTCGGCGAACAGGGCCCGAAGTTCCTCGGGTGCGAGCGCGTGCGCCTCGGCCACGTGCGAGCGCGACACCTCCACGCGCAGATCCGAAGCGAGCATGCCGTAGGCCGAGAGCACCGAGGCGAGGCGCGGTACGATCACGCGGGCGAGGCCGAGCTGGCGGGCGACCGCGCTCACGTGCAGCCCAGCGGCACCGCCGAAAGCGAGCAGCGCGAAGCCGCGGGGATCGATCCCGCGGCGGACCGAGACGAGCCGCACGCCTTCGGCCATCTTCGTGTCGATCACCCGCTGGATGCCGAGGGCGGCCGCCGCGAGCTCGCAACCCAGAGCGCGGGCGATCTCCGCGACGGCCCGCTCGGCGGCCGCCCGGTCGAGCCGCATCCGGCCGGCCGCGAACCGCTCGACGTCGAGATAGCCGAGCACGAGGTCGGCGTCGGTCACGGTGGCGAGCGTGCCGCCCCGACCGTAGCAGGCGGGGCCGGGATCGGCCCCGGCGCTCTCGGGCCCGACCCGGAGGATGCCGCCCGCGTCGACCCGGGCGATCGAGCCGCCGCCCGCCCCGATGCTGACGATGTCGAGACTCGAGAGAGCGATTCGCTGACCGCCGAGCCGGCGGTCGGCGGCGATGCCGGCGCGCCCGCCGCGGATCAGGGCGATGTCGGTCGAAGTGCCGCCCATGTCGAAAGGCACGAGATCGGGTGCCCGCATCACCTGCGCGACCCACCGGGCGGCGGCGATGCCACCGGCGGGTCCGGAGAGCACGGCGCCGGCCGCGAGGCGGACGATCTCCTCGATCGTCGCCACACCGCCGTGGCTCATCATCACGAGGATCGGCCCGGCATAGCCGGCCTCGCGCAGCCGCATCTCGAGATTGCGCAAATAACGCGCGAGCGCGGGCTGGACGTAGGCGTTGACGACCGTGGTGGAAAGCCGCTCGAATTCCTTGATCTGCGGCAGGACCTCGCTCGAGAGCGAGACTGGCACGCCCGGCAACAGCCGCTCGACCGCCGCCCGGGTCGCCCGCTCGTGGACCGGGTCGCGCCAGGCGTGCAGGTAGCAGACGGCGACCGATTCCACACGCTCCGCGCGTAGCCGCGCAATCGCCGCCTCGAGGGAGGCCGGATCGAGCGGGATCTCGACCCGCCCGTCGGCCCGGATCCGTTCGCGCACCGGCAGGCGCAGCCGCCGCGGTACGAGCGGCTCGGGCGGCGGCTGGCGGAGGTCGTAGCGATCGTCCTTGAGCCCCTCGCGCATCTCGAGAACGTCGCGATGCCCCTCGGTCGTGAGTAGACCCACCTTGGCGCCCTTGCGCTCGAGGAGCGCGTTGGTGGCGACCGTCGTGCCGTGCACGATGCGCTCGGTCCGGGCCAAGAGCGTCGGCCGGTCGAGCCCTATCGCCTCGGCGAGCCGGGAGAGACCCTCGAGGACGCCCAGGGACTGGTCTCGCGGTGTAGAAGGGGCCTTGGCGTGGTGCAGCCGTCCGGCACCGTCGACCGCCACGAGGTCGGTGAAGGTGCCGCCCACGTCGATACCGATCCGGATCACCGCCCGGCCTCCGCTGCCGCCTCCTCGACGTAACCCTCGTCCCGATCGCGCGCGCGGGCGCGCGGGTCGCGCCGCGCCGGATCGCCCCAGCCGCCACCGCCGCCCGAAAGCGCCACGAGCACATCGCCGGGCCGCACGGTGATCCCGACTTCCTTGGTGCGCAGGACACGTTCGCTGCCGTCGGCGGAGCGCAAACGGTAGTCGTGCGGTGCGCCGTCCTTCCCGCCCAGGATCCCGCACGCCCCGTACCGCACGCCGTCGCCCGCGGTGTTCGCCACCGCCGGCTCCGCCACCTCGATCGCCATCTCCAGAACCGCACCCGGTCCGCCGCGATACTCGCCGTCGCCGCCGCTGCCGGGCCGGAGCTCGTGCCGGCGGAAGAAGAGCGGGAAGCGCACCTCGTGGACCTCGAGCGAGCCGAACTTGATGCCGCCCGCCGCCTGCCACTCGCCCGCGGCCGGCCAGCCGTCGCCTGCGATCGAAGCGCCACCGCCCGGACGGGCCTGGAACAAATGCCAGAGGAAGGGGCGGCCGTTGCGCGGGTCGATGCCCTTGAGGGCGACCCGGAAGCGCCGGCCCCAACCGGCCATCGCTCGCTCCGGGCAAGCCGGGGCGAGCGCCTTCACGATCGCTTCGATGATCTCCTGGCCGCAATGGTTGGTGCACAGAGTCACGGGCCGGCCTTCGTGCGGGCACACCACCGTGCCCTCGCGGACCTTCATCGTGAGCGGACGGAAAGCGCCGTCGTTCTTGGGGATGTCGGCGTCGATCAGGTAGGCGAGGGCCACCACGCAGGCCGAGTAGCTGTTGGGGTAGGAAGAGTTGACGAAGCCTTCGCACTCGGGGTCGCTTTCCGAAAGGTCGACCTCGAGATCGCTGCCACGCTTGGTGACGGTCGCCCGGATCGTGACATCGCTCCGGCCGTGGCCGTCGTCGTCGAGCACCGCCTCGCCTCGATAGACCCCGTCCGGCCAGCTCGAGAGGATCGCGCGAACCCGTCGCTCGGCACCGTCCAGGACCGCTTCCACGGCCTCGAGGGCGAGTTCGGTGCCGAGCTCGGCGAGCAGCGTCTCGAGGCGGCGGGCGCCGAGCCGGGCCGAGCCGATCATGGCCGCGAGATCGCCCTTGAAGTCGCGCGGATGGCGGACGTTGAGGGCGAGGAGCTCGAGCACGTCCGCGCGCAGGATCCCGCCGTCGTAGAGCCGAAGCGGCGGAATTCGGATCCCCTCCTGCCAGATCTCGGTGGCGGCCGGGTTGTAAGCGCCGTGGGTGGCACCGCCGATGTCCGACTGGTGCGCCCGATTGATCGCCCAGAAGAGGTGCCGTCCTCCGCCGAAGACCGGGACAAAGGCGGTCAGATCGGGCAGATGGTTGCCGCCCCTGTAGGGGTCGTTGAGGAGGAACACGTCGCCCGGACGGATCGCACCCTCGAAGGCGGCCTGCACGGCGCGCACCGCGAAGGGCAGCGCACCCACGTGGATCGGTACGTGCTCGGCCTGGGCGACGAGCCGGCCCCTCGGGTCGGCGAGCGCGGTCGAGAAGTCGCGCGAGGAGTTGAGGATCTGGGAATAGGAGGTCCTGAGCATCGCCTCTCCCATCTCCTCGACGATCCCGTGCAGCCGGTGCTGGACGACCGAAACGGTGATCGGATCGACGGGCATGGAGGATCCTCCGCGCTGGACGGCCGAGAGGGCGGCCGCACGCTAGGGCCGAAGGCGCTCGACCGGAAGGGTCCCACTCGCGCTCGCGCCGCGACGCAGCCGGAGGAAGGGCCTCCCGCTCGGCCCGACCGGCGGGCGGTCCGGGCGGAGGAGGGCCGGGCCGCGATCCGGCCGAGCCGGACGGTGAGGCCGGGCCGGCGCAGCGCAGCGACGGCTCCCGCAGACCGACGTCGAAGGCTTTCTCCTCTGCTCGAAGGCGGTGGTGCCGATGATGCGCCAGCGAGGGGGCGGCACCATCGTCGATGTCGCTTCCAGCGTCTCCTTCGTTGGCATGTCCGACGAGCCGCTTGGGTCGCGTCCGGAGGTGCTGTAGCGACCCCGACCCGCGGGACGGCGGTCGATCCCTCGAGTGGGGGCCGGGTGGTCCCGCCGGCACCCGTCGCGGTGGCAGCCGACAGTGACGACCGGGGACGACCGGGTCGTGGCCGGCAGACCGGACGGCGAGCGCATGCGGCGGATGCTGGCGGCGCGCCGGCCCGTCGGCCGGACCGACAGCCCCCAGGAGATCGCAGACTTCATCCTGTTCCCGACCCCCGACGGGGTGGGCTTCCGTACCGGTACGATCCCGCTGGTCGAGGGCAGCATGGTCGTGCAATGAGCGGACGTCGGCGGACGCCGGCACGAACCGGAGCAGGGAGGATCCGACATGCCACAGGTCTATGTGAGCGGGGTCGTGGCGGCGCCCGCGAGCCGCGTGTGGTCGATCGTGGCGCCCTTCGACGGGCTCGCGGGCTGGCACCCGGCCTTCACGTCGAGCGTGATCACCAACGGGGTGCCCGCCAACCTGGTGGGTGCGGAACGGCTCCTCGGCCTTCGGGACGGTGGCGAGATCCGCGAGCGGCTGATCGGGTTCTCGGAGTTCGAGCGGACCTGCGTCTACACGATCCTGAGCTCGCCCCTGCCGATCTCGGAATACATCGCCACGCTCCGTGTTACGCCGGTCACGATCGGCGACCGCGCTTTCGTCGAATGGTGGTCGCGCTTCGAGGTGGCACCCGCCGACCGGGAGGCCATGGTCGGCCTGATCCGCGGCGTCTACGAGGCCGGGATCGACGCGGTCGCCGGCAAGCTCACGGGCTGATCCCTCAAGGGATCACGCGCATCCGGCGAAACTCGGCGAACAGGCGGGCGAACATCTCCTCGCTGTCGACGCAGAGATGGAAGCCCGCCTTGCGGATCTTGATCGTGTCCGTCATCACGTCGTAGTCGCGGGTGAGGCAATAGTCGACGAACGGCCAGGCCACCAGCTGCTCGTAGGGAATGGCCAGAAGGTCGTATTTCTTCTGCATCGCGGCCCACAAAGGTCCCTTGTCAGCCATGAACTCGGCGAGCTTGATGGTCTGGACACCACCCGGCTCCATACCGAAGCTCTTGGCGAAGCCGGGCCACAGATGTTCCCAGCGGAAATAGTCGGTGTTCGTGATGTTGAAGACCTCGTCGCGCGCCGCCGGGCTCGTCGCACACCAGTGCATGCAGGCCGCGAGGAGTTCGCTGTCGGTCACCTGGTAGAGCGATCGGAAGGCCTTCTCGGTCCCGGGATAACGCAGCGGCAGGCCGAGCTCCTTCGAGATCGCGGCGTAGACGGCGAGCCCCACGGCGAGGTTCATGGGATTGCCGACCGCGAAGCCGCAGACCGTCTGCGGCCGCAGCACCGAATAGCTCCAAGCCTTGCCCTCGCGGAACCGGCGCAGCCAGGTCTCCTGGGTGTTGTAGAAGTTCGGTGGCATGTGCGGCGGGTCGCTCTCCTTGGCCGGCGTCTTGAACGGCCCGAGATGGGACCCGTAAATCTTGGTCCCCTCGACCAGGTGGACGTGCTCGAGAACCTTCGAGGCGGCGGCGATCGGCTCGACGCTGTTGCGCAAGAGGGCGAGGTTGGGGGCGTCGTGGCCCGCCCAGGTCGGCGCCTGCTGGAAGGCGGCGTAGAAAACGTGGGTGACGTCGTCGAGGCTCGAGAGCTTCGCCTCGGCATCGGCGCGGTAGAGGAGATCGACCGAGACGAACCGGGCACGGGTCGGAAAGTCCGGGGCCCGCCGGGAGAGGCCCACGAGCTCCCAGTCGGTGTTGCGCTCGAGCCAAAGGAGGAGGTTGCGGCCGATCACGCCGACGCCCCCCACCACCACCGCCTTCTTCCGGCCCACGGTAACTTCCCCTTCGCAACCTGCGGCGGAGGCTAGGGAGCAGATGCCGGCCTGTCGAGCGCACCCGGCGCGGTCCCGTTCCGATCTGCCGGGTGGAGCCTAGCTGCCGACGGTCTCGCCCCCGCACCCGCCGTTCGCGAGCGGAATCGCGAGCCGGCCGAGGCCCGGTAGCTTGATCGCCAGATCCGCCGGATCGAGCCCTACCACGAGCCCCAGGAGGTTGACCTCGAGGCCCTCCTCGCGGGCGACGCCGATGCCCAAGAGGCCCAGGAACGAGAGCTGCCAGCCGGTGCCGCTCGGCATGGGTGCGAGCAGGTTCGCGCCCAGATAGTCCTTGCCGATCGCGGTCGGCGGCAGCTCGACGCCGAGTTCGGGCACGGCGCGCAGGACATGCGCCACGAAAGTGTTGGAGTTGGGACCGGGCCAGGTGAGGTAACTGTCGGGCCACGGATAGGCGGCGATGGTGGCCTTGATCCTCGGGATCAGTGCCGCGGCCTCGGGACCCCGCTTCTCGCCCACGATCTCGGGCGGGTTGCCGGCCCAGAAACCGTCCGCGGGTCGCAGGTTGCGGCGGACCGCCGGCAGGCCGCGGCCGACACCCCAGCCCACGACCTCGAAGCGCTCGTACTCGGCCGCCCCCTCCTCCTTGACCACGATCCAGGAATGGACCGCGAAGGCGGATTTCCAGCCCCAGGTCCGGGCCGCGTAGACCTGAACGATCGCCTCGGGATGAACGCTCGGGTCGGGGGCGAGACCCGCGGACGCCCAGCGCGCCTGTCTCCAATGAGTCTGCCCGCCCGCGCGCTGGGCGATCAGCGAGCAGCCGACCGGTCCGAGCAGCAGAAACAGAAACGCGATCCAGAAGGCTCGCAACGGAAGGCTCCGCGGGGTTGCAGGGCCTCATCTGCATCTCTTGGGCGTCCCGACAAGCCCGGGCTTGCCACTCGGTCACGGGACGGCCACAAGCGGGCGGTCCCGGCCTCTCGAGGCGGTCCCCGTGGCGCTTCTCTTCGCGAGTCCCGACGACGATCCGATCGCCTGGCGCGAGGCGCTGCAACGGCGTATCCCGGACCTCGAGGTCCGTGTCTTCCCCGAGATCGGCGATCCGGCGGAGATCGAAGCGGCGCTGGTCTGGCTGCCGCCACCCGGGCTCCTCGCGAGCCTGCCGCGACTTCGCGCGATCTTCTCGCTCGGGGCCGGTGTCGACCGGCTGCTCGAGGACCCCACACTCCCGGCGGACGTGCCGATCTGCCGGATGGTCGACCCTTCGCTCACCGCGAGCATGGCGGAGTTCGTGCTCCTCCACGCGCTCCGCTACCACCGCGATCTCGACGTCTACGAGCAGCAGCAGCGGCGGGCCGAGTGGCGCCTCGTGATGCCGCGGCCGGCCTCGGCGACCGTGGTGGGACTCTTGGGGCTCGGCGAGCTCGGCGGCGCGAGTGCGCGGCTCCTGGTCCGCCACGGCTTCACGGTCCGCGGCTGGAGCCGGACGCGCAAGACGATCGAAGGGGTGCGCTGCTTCGCCGGACCCGAGGAGCTCCACCCGTTCCTCGCCGAGGTCGGGGTGCTCGTCTGCCTCCTGCCCTCGACCCCGGCGACCCGCGGCATCTTGAACGCCGAACTCTTCGCCCGGCTGCCGCGGGGCGCGCGGCTCGTCAACCTCGCCCGGGGTGCTCACCTCGTCGAGCAGGACCTCCTCGAAGCGCTCGGCAGCGGCCGGCTCGCCCATGCCACGCTCGACGTGTTCACGCGTGAGCCTTTGCCGTCCGACCACCCGTTCTGGCGGCATCCGCGGATCACGGTGACCCCGCACACCGCTTCCTACAGCCTCCCGGAGAGCGGGGCCGAGATCATTGCCGAGAACATCCGCCGCCTGCGGGCCGGGGCGCCGCTCCTGCACCGCGTCGATCGACAGCGCGGCTATTGAGGCGCGCACGCCCATGCGTGCTCGCATCGTCACGGTCGCGCAGCAGAAGGGTGGTGCAGGCAAGACGACGCTCCTCGTGCAGCTCGCTACCGCCGCGGCGAGCACCGGCCGGCGCGTCGCGGTCGTCGACATCGACCCGCAGGCGAGCCTCACGGGCTGGATGCGGATCCGCACGCACGAGGCCCGCACGGTTCCCGCTCTGCGCTTCGCCATGGTGGGTGGCTGGCGGCTCGGGGTCGAGCTCGATCGCCTCGCACCCGAGGTCGATCTCGTTCTGATCGACACCCCGCCGCACGCCGAGAGCGAGGCCAAGGGTGCCATCCGACGTGCCGATCTCGTGCTCGTGCCCTGTCAGCCGAGCCCTGCCGACATCTGGGCGAGCCGCGCCACTTTCGAGCTCGCTGCCAAAGAGCGCAGACCGGCGCGGCTCGTCTGGACGCGGATGCCGGCGCGCGGCCGGGTGGTGGAGGAGGCGCGCGCCGCGGTCGGCCGCGAGGGCTGGCCCACGGCGGTGGCCGAGCTCGGCAACCGGCAGGTCTACGTGGCGAGCTTCGCCCGCGGCCTGGGCGTGGTCGAAGCCGAGCCCAAAGGGGCGGCGGCGGGCGAGGTCCGCGCCCTCCTCGAGGAGCTCTCGCCCTTGCTCTGACGCGCGGCGACGGTGGCCCGGATTGCCGCGCCCGGGGCCGGCGGCTATGAGGCTGCGGCCGCAGTGGGAGAGACGCATGTCCGCGCCGCCGATCGGAAAGGGCGAGCCGATCACCGATCGCCGCCAGCTCGTCGAATGGTTCGAGCGGGGATGCAAGCCCAAGGCCGCGTTCCGCATCGGCACCGAGCACGAGAAGTTCGCGTTCACCACGGCCGATCTCCGGCCCTTGCCCTACGAGGGCCGGGCCGGCATTCGAGCCCTGCTCGACGGCCTCGCCGAGCGCTTCGGCTGGCAGCGCGTGCTCGAGGAGGGTCGGCCGATTGCGCTCGTCAAGGACGGCTGTTCCGTGACGCTCGAGCCGGGCGGCCAGCTGGAGCTGAGCGGTGCCCCCCTCGAGACGCTGCACCAGACCTGCTGCGAGGTGCACACTCACCTCGACGAAGTGAAGAAGGTCGCCGAGCCGCTCGGCATCGGAATGCTCGGGCTCGGCTTCAATCCCAAATGGCGGCGGGAGGACATCCCCTGGATGCCCAAGGGGCGCTACCGGATCATGCGCGCCTACATGCCGAAGCGCGGCACGCTCGGCCTCGACATGATGCTCAGGACCTGCACCGTGCAGGTCAATCTCGACTTCGGATCCGAGGCGGACATGGTCCGCAAGATGCGGGTGAGCCTGGCACTGCAGCCGGTCGCCACCGCACTCTTCGCCAACTCGCCCTTCCTCGAGGGCCGACCGTCGGGCTACCTCTCCCTGCGCTCGCAGGTTTGGCTCGACACGGATCCCGACCGCTCGGGCATGCTGCCCTTCGTGTTCGAGCCGGGCTTCGGCTTCGAGCGCTACGTCGACTACCTGCTCGACGTGCCCATGTACTTCGTCTACCGCGACGGCCGCTACATCGATGCGGCGGGCCAGTCCTTCCGCGACTTCCTGGCCGGCAGGCTACCGGCCCTGCCGGACGAGCGTCCGACGATCGCCGATTGGGCCGATCACGTGACCACCGCCTTTCCCGAGGTTCGCCTCAAACGTTACCTCGAGATGCGGGGGGCCGATGGCGGCCGCTTCCGGACGATCTGCGCCCTGCCGGCCCTCTGGGTCGGGCTCCTCTACGACGAGGAGTCGCTCGCCCGAGCGCAGGAGCTCGTCGCCGACTGGTCGGCCGAGGAGCGGCAGCGGTTGCGCGAACAGGTGCCGCGGCTCGGCCTCGCGACGCCCTTCCGAGGCGGCACCCTGCTCGAGGTCGCACGCCACGTGGTGGGTCTCGCCCGGGCGGGGCTCGCCCGCCGCGCGCGGCTCAACTGGGACGGCCAGGACGAGACGCGCTATCTCGCGCCGCTCGAGGAGACGGTCGCCACCGGCCTCACCCCCGCCGAGGTGAAGCTGCGCCGGTTCGAGCAGGAATGGGGCCGCTCGGTCGATCCGCTCTTCACCGAGTTCGCTTTCTGAGCCCGATCGGGAAAAGGGGGCCGAGGCCCGGCTCAGCCGGTCGAAGAGGCCAGTGCCGATCGGATCACCGCGTCGAACCGCTCCGCGACCCGAGCGAAGCCACGTCCCGGCGCGTCGGTCGGGTGGATCTCGTCGGCCCATTCCTCGGTCCGGTCGAGCAGGTTGCGGCAGTCGACCAGCCAGCCTTGTGGATAGGCTCCGCCCGGACAGTTACCGCCCATGAGCCTCTCGAGGCGGGCATGGAAACGGTCGATCAGGGCCGCGACGATGGCGCGCTGCTCCTCCGGCTCCTTGAAGCCGCGCCGTCGCAAGGGATCGCGTAGCCAGCCGCCGTGCCGCGTCCAGCGGGGATCGCGGGGGTCTGCCGGGTGCGCCGGGATCGCATGGGCGTAGGCGTGGCCGACGACGAAGACGCCGGGCCGCAGCGTCGCCACCGTCTCGAGGACCTTGCGATACCCGGCCTCGATCCGCGCCAGTCGCTCCTCGAGGGCGGCCTCGTCGATCTGCGCCGCAGCGGGTAGGCCCGGCCGGCGCTCGTGCACGAGCGTTTCGAGAACCGAGCGCATGCGCCCGTCCGGGCCGCGCTCCTCGCCGATGATGTCGTTGCCGCCCGCCGAGAAGAGGAAGCCGCGCACACGCGGACCGAGTTTGGCATCCACCAGCGGCGCCACGTATTCGCGACCGGGACCCGTCATCGCGGCGAGCGTGTCGCCGGCCGCATCGAGACTGAGAATGAGATAGCGTGGCTCCAGCTGGTCGATCACGTCGTCGAGCAAGAGGGGGAACTGGAACCAGCTGTCGCCCTCCGAGACCAGGACCGGCGCCGGGTCGCCCGCCGCCAGGCGACGCTCGAACCGCTTCTGCCGCCGCCAGCGCGACCAGCGGTTGGCCCAGTCGAGAAAAACCGGGCCAAGGACCCGCGTCTCGTCGAGGGGCCGCATGGCGACGCGCGTCGCGTCGGGCACGACCACCGGCGCGAACGGCAGCGAGACCTGGGGCGCGCCGGTCAGATAGGGACGGATCGCCGAATCGGGGACGTCCGGGTCGGCGAGCAGCGTCTCGAGCTCGTCGAAGGTCGCGCGGGTCGAAGCCATCGTCATCTCCGAACCTCTTTCTACGACGCGGAGGTTGGATTCGGGGATCGGTCATACCGCGTCGCTCGTGGCGGCTCCACGACCGAGGCTCGCCGGCTGCAATCGCCCGGCGGATGGGCACGGCTCAGCCCTCGCGCGGCCAGCCCTCGGCGGCGAGCGCCAGTAGGAAGGCGAGCTCGGCCGCCTGCTGGACCGAGCCGAGGCCGTTCCCGTCGCAGCCGCCGAGTTTGCGGACCAGCCAGAGCGCGACCGCGGCGGCGGCGAGCGCGGCCCAGAGCGAGGCCTGGAGCGCCAGAAGCGGCGGCAGGAGCGAAAGCGCGAGCGCGCCGGCGAGGGCGAGCCCGAGGCCGACGCGGGTCGGTTCGGGCCGGAATCTACCCGAAGCCGCTCGGCCGAGTAGGACTGCGGCCATGGCCGCGTGCGAGACCGCGCCCGCCGCCACCAGAGCCGCAACGAAGCTCCAAGGGCTCCAGAAGCTCGTCAGGGCGGCGATCCGGGCGAGGAGAAGGAGGCAGAGAGCGAGGGTCGCTGCGTGCGGGCCGCTCGCTGCGGCCTCGCCGGCTCGGCCCGCGGCCGCCGTGAGCGCCTCGACCGTCCGCCCGGTGCCGATCTCGTGGAGCGCGCCGGTCGAAAGCACCTGCACGGCAAGGGCGAGGAGGAGGGCCGAGAGCCCGGGCAGCCCGATCAGGCCGGCCAGGAAGTAGGCCATACCGGCGAGCGCGCCCACGAGGGCGCCAGCGAGCGGGAACCAGTGGACCGCCGCCTCGATCTCCCGCGGGCCCGGCGCGGCCCGCAGGCGCGACGGCAGCCGGGTGAGGATCGCGAGTGCGACCTCGAGGTCGTGGAGCGGCAAGGCGGTCTCGAAGCGGGGGCGTGGGCGGACGCGAGGGGGCCCGATCGACCCGGGAGCCGATCGGGCCGCGGCTCGGATCAGAGCGGCACGACCAGCCGGCGCATGGCGAGGAGGCGAGCGTCGAACCGATCGCCGTAGACGACCGCCTTTTTGAGAAAGGCGAGGAAGCTGTCGTGCACCTTGCGGGCGAGCGGATCCTTGGATGCGATCTCCTCGAAGACCGCGAAGGCTTCTCGACCCATTGCTCTCACGATATCTTCGGGGAAGGTACGCAGTTCCACCCCTTCACCCAGCAGCGGTACGAAGCTCTCGATATTGTGGTAGACGAAGTCGGCCAAGGTCTCGTTGGCGGTGGCCGAGGCCGCGACCTCGATGATGGCCTGGAGGTCGGGGGGCAGCTTCTCCCACTCCTGGCGGTTCACCATGATCTCGAGGCCCGGGCCGGGCTCGTGGAAGGCGGGAACGTAATAGTACTTGGCGACTTTGTGGAGGCCGAAGGCGCGGTCGTTCCAGGGACCGATCCATTCGGCGGCGTCGATCGCACCGCTCATGAGGCCGGGCAGGATCTCGCCGGGCGGTGTCGTCACCGTCGTGGCCCCGAGCCGTCGCATCACGTCGGCTCCGAGCCCGGCGATGCGGATCTTGAGACCCTGGAGGTCGGCCAGGGAGTTGAGCTCCTTGCGGAACCAGCCACCGGCCTGGACGCCCGAGGAGCCGGCATAGAAGGCGACCACGTTGAAGGGGTCGTAAGCCTCCTTCCAGAGCTTGCCGCCGTCGCCCCAATAGAGCCAAGCGGGTAGCTCCATCGCAGTCAGGCCGAAGGGCACGCCCGTGAACCAGTGGAGTGCGGGCGATTTCGACGCCCAATAGTAGGGCGTGCCGTGGGCGAGCTGGGCCGTGCCCGCGTGGACCGCATCGAAGACTTGAAAGGGCGGGACGAGCTCGCCGGCGCCGAAGAGCTTGATCTCGATGCGCCCACCCGACATCGCTTCGACACGCTTGGCGAAGCGCTCGGCATTGACGGCCACGCCCGGCGTTCCCTTGGGCCAGGGCATCGCCATGGTCCAACGCAACCGGCCCTGGGCGATGGCCGGTGCGGCGAGACCGGTCGCGGCGGCGGCACCGGCCGAAGCGAGAAGTCCCCGTCGCAGCATCGCGCAACCCTCCTTCAAGCGAACCCGCTCCCGCTGCTAAACCGATCTCGGCCCGCTGAACAGCGCGCGGGTCCGGGCTAGTCCGCCTCGCGGTCGACCAGATGGACGAAGGAGCCGGCCACCGTGCCGATCCGGCAGCCCGCGGCCCCGAGATCGCGCCCGCTGGCGTCCGCGAGCCGAACGAAGGGCGGGCCCGGCTCGGCGAGTGCGCGGGCCATGTGGAACTCGTGGCCCCGGTAGCGCGCGCCCTCGCTACCGAGCGGACTCGCACCGACCAGCGCCACGCGGCGCCAGCCGATTTTCGGCGCCGGCTCGGCGAGGCTCGTGGCGAGAGGCAACAGGCCGGCCATCGCGTGGGCCTCACCCGCGGCGTCGACGAGGGTCCGACCGAGCGCCATGTAGCCGCCGCACTCGCCATAGACGAAAGCGCCGCGGGCCGCAGCGGCGGCGATCCCGGCACGCCACCGCTCGGCCGCCGCGAGCCGGCCGGCATGGAGCTCCGGATAGCCGCCCGGCAGGAAGACGGCGTCCGCTCGCGGGTCGGGTGGTTCGTCGGCCAGCGGCGAGAACGGCACGAGCTCGGCGCCGGCCGCTCGCCAGCCTTCGAGGACGGCGGGATAGGCGAAGGTGAAGGCGGCATCGCGCGCCACCGCGATGCGCTGGCCGAGCGGCGGCAAGGGTCTCGGCTTGGGGCCGAGGCAGGCGAGGCTCGGCGGCCGTGCGAGCCGGACGATCCGGTCGAGCTCGAGATGCTCGGCCAAGAGCCGGCCCGCCTGGTCCAGCACCCTGTCGAGCTGCGGGAGCTCGTCGGGGTGGACGAGCCCTAGATGGCGGCTCGGCAGTACGAGGGCGGGATCTTCGGGCAGCCAGCCAAGGATCCGGTTGGAGAAGGCCGCTTCGCAGGCCTCGCGGAGGAGTTCGGCATGGTCGGGGCCGGCGACGCGGTTGAAGACGAGGCCCACGATCTCGACCTCGTCGCGCCAGCGCAGGAAGCCGTCGACGAGCGGTGCCACCGAGCCGCCGAGCCGCGCGCAGTCGACCACGAGGATCACCGGAAGGCCCAGAAGGGCGGCGAGATCGCCGGTCGAGCCGCTGCCGTCCGGGGCGCCGTCGGCGAGCCCCATCATCCCCTCGCCGATCAGGAGGTCGCAGCCTGTGGCGGCATCGTCGAGCAGCTCGACGAGGGTCGCGAGCCGCATCGCCCAGGCATCGAGGCTCGGGCCGGGTCGGCCGCTCGCCCGGGCGTGGAACGCCGGGTCGAGAAAATCCGGTCCGACCTTGAACGACCCCACTGCGTGACCCCGGTCGGCGAGTGCCCGCAACAGGCCGAGGCACAGGATGGTCTTCCCCGACCCGGTCATCGGTGCGGCGATCAGGATCGCGGGCGCGCTCACGGGTCGGCAGGATCTCCTGGTCACGAGCGATGCGGGAACTTAGACGGTTTCGCGTCGTTCTTCACTCTCCGATCGCGGCCGTTCGGCGGGCTTTCCGGATCAGCCGCGCTCCGGCCCCGAAGGCGGCTCGCGCGCCGCCAGCACCACCGCGGTCGCCGGGACGGGGCCGTCCCCGGCCTCCTCGAGCGGCCGGCCGCGGGTGCCGCTCGCACCCGTTCCGTCGACGAGTACGGCACCTCTGGCCATGCGCGAAGCGAGCAGGGCCTGGCGCACCTTGCCCAGATTGCGACCGATGCGCACCAGCACGGCCCGATCGACGTCCTTCAAGATCGCCTCGAGGCGGCGCGGCGGCAGGCTCGCCGGCAGGATGGCGAGGGCCTGCTCGCGAAGTGCGAGCGGCCACAGGGTGGCCGCGGCGGCGGCCGCGAAACCGGTGATACCGGGCACCGCCGTACATTCGAACCGGGTGCCGAGCCGTTCGACGAGGTGGGCGAAGGCACCGTGGAGCAGGGGATCGCCCTCGCACAGGAAAACCACGTCGTGACCCTGCCCGAGCTCGCCCACGATGCCGGTGGCGAGCTGACCATAGGCCCGCGAGGTCGCGGCCGAGTCGGCCCCGATCGGAAGAACCGCGACGAGCTCTCGGGTGCCCGGGCGGAGATGAGCTCCCGCCGTCTCGCGGGCCCGGCTCGCGCGACCGGCCGCGGCCACGAAGGCCACCACCTGGGCCGCCTCGAGAAGGCGGACCGCCCGCACCGTCAACAGCTCGGGATCGCCCGGGCCGACACCGAGACCGATCAGCTTGCCGCGCCGCATCGCTCGCCCAACCGCGACCGGGCCATGGGCGGTGCCGACGGTCGACCCGGATCCGCCGGCGCGACGCCCGCGGCGACTCGCCCAACGCGAGCCACCGCGGCTCGGCCGGGCGTACCGCCCGCGCCCCGTTTCCTACACGCTCGGGCTGCGCCCGTCCATCGGCGCAGGCGGTTCCCGATGCCGCGTTCCGGCCAGGCCTGCGGCGACCGAGCCGCCGAGCACGGGTCCGAGCACACCGGTTGCGAACAGCACTCCGAGATAGAGAATGCCGGCACCCGCGAGCTCCGCGAGGAGCCAGGCGTCCTTTCCCGGAACGGCCGAGGCGAAGGCGGCTGCGACCCCGGTGGCGAGCAGGATGCGCGCGGCCGCTCCCGGGTCGATCAGCGGCCCGATCTTACGGTGAACGCTCCAGGCGGAGAGCGCGCAGCTCGCGATGCCCGCACCGAGGGCACCGAGCGCGGTTCCGAGCGCCCCGCCGAGCACGGTCCCGACAGGCAAGAAGAGAAGGGCGAGAGTGGCCGCTACGACCGCGAGCAACGCCGAGACCCGTTCCCGGCGGGCCGCGAGCAGAATCGATCCGAGCGTCACGAAGATCGTGTAGAAGGCACCGTGGGCCGCGAGGAGAACGGCGAGCAGAGGCGCACCGTCACCATAGAGGCTCGTGAACAGGAACTCGAGGAGAGCGCGCGCTTCGATCGCGCCGATCGCAACCGTCGGGACGAGTAGCGCCAACAACAGGGTCGCGCCGTGGCGCAAGGCGATGAGCGCACCCGTGCGATCACCGAGACCGAGCGCCCGGGCGATCGTCGGGACCAGGATCGAGGTGCCGACGAAAGCCAAAAGATTGGGCAGACGGGCGAGATTGAGGGCAGCCGTGTACCAGCCCTTGACTTCGGGAGCGACCGCGCCGCCGAAGGCGTTGAGGGCCCAGAGATCGAGATTGCTCAACATACTCGACACGGTCCAGGCGACCGCCACCGGCGCCGAGACCGCGAGGATCGGCCGGAAACCGTCGAACCGCGGCCGCAACACGCCCGGGCCCAGCCGCAGCAGCGTGGCGATGCAGGCGGCGAGCGAGGAGAGAATGGTCACCACGAGGGCCGCCTCGATGGTGAGCCCGAAGGGAGCGACTACCAACAGACCCGCGATGCGGGTTCCGGCGTAGACCAGGTTGCCGAGGCCCTCGACGGCGAAGTCGCGTCGGCCGTTGAGGATCGCGATCGTCACCGCGAACAGGCCGAAGGGTACGAGGTCGAGAGAAGCGATCCGCAGGAGGCGGGTCCCGTCGGGGATGGCGAACAATTCGGCGAGCCAGGGAGCCGCCAGCCACATGGCCACCCCGAGCGCAAGGTACAGGATCGCCACGAGCGTGGTCGCCCGGCGCTCCAGGATCGGGTCGCGGCCGTCCGCCTCGGCGACGAGGCGGCTCGTGGCCTGCGGAATGCCGAGCCTCCCGATCTGTTCGACCCCGGCGAGGATCGCGTAGACGATCCCCCACACCCCGTAGGTCGCCGGGCCGAGTTCCCGCGCGAGCAGAAGAGCGGCGAGGAAGCCCGCGGCGGCGAGGGCGAACTGGCCGGCCGCCACCAGGAACGGCCCGAGCCATCCGGGGCCGGCGATTGGCGCCATCAGGATCGCCCGGTCCGCGGTCGCGGCTCGAAGCCGGCGAGCCAGGTCTCGACCTCGCCGAGGCTCTGACCCATGAGGTTCATTCGCCCCCAGATCTCGAGGGTCACGAGGCCGAAGAAGGCGTGGATCCATCGCTGGGCCCGGTCGACCAGGCGAGCCACACCGTGCCGGCCGAAACCGAGCCGGGTGCGCAAGAAACCCTCCTCGAAAAAGTCGGGCCGCGCGAACGGCCGCGCCCAGTCGGCGAGGGGCAGAGGGAACCCCATCTTGCGCCGAAACACGAGCTCTTTGCGCATGTAGCGCGTGGCCACCCGCTTCAACACCCATTTGTCGGCGTGGCGGCCGAGTTTGTAGTCGAGCGGAAGGTTGACGGCTCGGCGGACCAGCCGCGGGTCCAGGAACGGCACCCGGCACTCGACCGAGGCCCCCATGCTCGTGCGGTCGAGCCGGCGCAAGAGCGGGCTCAGGAAATCCGACAAATCGGCGAGCATCGCGCCCAGGATCTCGCGATCGTCCGGCTCGGGCACGAATCGGTAGGCCTCGATACAGGTCGCGAGCCACTCCTCACGCTGGAAGCGATCGACCAGCGCCACACTCGGTGGCAACAGGTCGCGGAAGCGGATCGAAGTCACCGGCAGATCCGCCTCGGCGTAGAGCAGGAGCGCGAGCGTTTCGCGGACGACGGCCGGGACCCGTTGCAACCAGGGTCGCAGGCGCTGCAGGCGGCGTCGGCGCCGATAGGCCCAGGAATAGCCGCCGAACAGCTCGTCCGCGCCCTCACCGGCGAGCGCCACGATCACGCCGTGCTCGCGGACCACCCGGCTGACGAGATGATAGGCCACCGAGTTCGGATGGGTGAGCGGCAGATCGGACAGCCACACGGTCCGAGCGAGGGCGCGACGGAACCCGGGGCCGTCGAGCGTCATCGGCACGAAGGCGAGCCCTTTGTCGCGGCAGAGAGCCTCGGCGAAGGGACGCTCGTCGTGATCGGGGAAGCCCGCGATCGAGACGTGGAAAGCAGTGAGGTCGCTCCGGACCTCGGCGGCCATCGCCGTGAGCACGGAGGAGTCGAGCCCGCCCGAAAGGAGAGTTCCGACCGGCACGTCCGAAACGAGTTGTTGGCGCACGATCCGCTCGAGGCACTCCTTGGTCTCCTCGACCACGGCTTCGGGCGACAAGCCGCGGCTGCGTCCGTACTCCCTCGGATCGACCGCGTCCTTGGGCTCGAAGTAGGAAGCGTGGTGGCGTCGGCCGTTCCGAACGATCACGAGTTCGCCCGGCCGGACGGCCTCGATCCCGCGCACGAGCGTGGCCCGCGTCGGGAAGTCGAGGTTGCGGTAGAGCGACCATTCGATCAGGCCCGCATCGTCGATCTCCGGGTCGGGATGCTCCGGCAACAATGCCTTGATCTCGGAGGCGAAGAGCAGGAGGTCGCCTCTCTCGAGATAATAGAGCGGCTTGACACCGAGGTGATCGCGCGCGAGCCAGAGCTCGCGCCGCTCGCGGTCCCAGAAAGCGAAGGCCAGGATCCCGGCGAAGCGGGTCAGTACTTCCCGACCCCAGACGATCAGACTCTGCAGGACGACCTCGGTGTCGCCGGTCGAGCGGAAGCGGATCCCGCGAGCCCGCAGCTCTTCGCGCAGTTCGGCGGCGTTGTAGAGCTCGCCGTTGTAGGCGAGAGCATAGCGACCGGTCGGATCCAGCATCGGCATGTGGCCGGCCGGCGACAGGTCCTGGATGGCGAGCCGGCGCGAGCCGAGGCAGACCGGACCGTCGCTCCAGATCCCCTCGTCATCGGGCCCGCGATGGGCGATCGCTCGGCACATCCGCGCCACGACCGGCGCGTACTGCGCGCCCGCCATATCGGGGCCGCGGCACAGCACGCCGGCCAATCCGCACATCGCTCGTCTCCTGCGGCAGCGGTCGCGGAGGCTACACGGCCTCGGTTAACGATCGCTTGACGAGGCTGCCCGTCCGTTCGCGTCCCTCGAAATGCGCCGGCGGGTCGACACCGAGCAACGCCAGCACGGTCGCCGGCACATCCAAGATGTGCCCGTTGGTGATGCGGGCGCCGGCACTCACGCCAGCGCCGGCCGCGAGCAGGAAGGCCACCGGGCGATGGTTGCCGGTGTAGTAGGCGGGGGTCTCGTGGCCGCACTTGCCGCAGACGAGCCCGGCCCGTCTGCCCTGAACGCGGTCCAGCACCCGCGCCGTCTCGTCCCAGCTGATCACGATGTCGGGAAGGTGCGGCCGTTCGCTGCCGGGGAAGAGCGCGTCGATCAGGCTCACCCGGCCGGCGAGCCGGCCGTTGCTCGGGTTGGTGAGGCCGGCGAGCTCCTCGGCCAACATGGCCAGGAGCTCCTCCTGTGCCGTCCCCGGCTCGACGATCCCCCGCGGCTCGCGGCCCACGAGGTTGAGGCGCACGAAGCCCTCGTTGTTGTTGTGGATCGGGAACGCCTTGGTCCGGCTCCAGTCGATATCGGCGTTCATCCATTTGAGCGAGAGCCGATATTTGACGCTGCGCGGCAGGCAGCGGCTGATCGACTGGCGAACCGGCAGCGGGATCAGCTCCCGCAGTCGCACCGCGACGCTCCGCTTGGGTGCCGCCTGCACCTTCTCGGCCGCTCCGTCGCCGACGCCCGGTGCGTGGTAGAGATCGAGCCGATGGAGGAGCTCGGGCATCAGATGCGCGCCCGAATAGTTCGGGCCCATCCCGTCTCCCGAGACCACCAAAACGGTCGTGCGGTCGTCGAGATGACGCGCGAGCAGATCGCCGATGGCGCGGTCGACCGCGGCATAGACGTCGAGCAGCGGATGCGGCAGCTCGGCGATCGGCCGATGGGTGGGGTAGTCGGGATCGCCCGTGTGCCAGAGATAGTGACCGCCGCCGTGCGGCTCGCCGAAGGTGACGAAGGCCATGTCCCACGGGTGGTTGCGCAACAGCCAGTCGGTTGCACGGCCCTTGGCGGCGGCGGCTTCGACGAGGCGGTCGCGGAACCAGACCTGGTCGGGGACGGTGACCTGTGCGCTGTGTTCGGGCGCCGGGTAGGGGCCGACCTCGCGGATCAGGGCGTCACGCAGGCCGGCGGGGCTCGAAAAGGGCTCGCCGAACCAGGTCCAGGTGCCCCACTCGCCGATCTGCACGCCTTCGAACCCGGGCAGGCGGCAGTCCATGAAGGCGTCGAAGACGATGCAGCGTCGCCCCGCCTCGTCGAGCCGGCGCCAGAAGGGCGGAAGGGCCATCCAGCGCGGATCCGTCCGGTGGATCCGCTGGTCGCCGGCGCGCACCTGGTAGGCGTGGTAGAGCCCGTGCCGACCCGGCGTGGCACCCGTGTAGATCGTGGGCCAAGCGGAGACGTGCAGGACCTCGGCGGTGGTCCGCAGGCGCGACCAGGAGCCTTCGGCCATCAGCCGGGCCAGGGTCGGCAGATGACCGGCGGCGGTCCAGCGCTCGATCAGGTCGGCATCGGCGCTGTCGAGCCCGATCAGCAGCACACGGCGGTCGGCGGTGGGCACCTCGAGCTCCTTCAGGACCGTGGAACGAACCGGCCGTCGCCGACCTCGCCGACGGTCACCCTGCGGCCCTCGGCGGCCGACCGTTTGGCGGCCTCGAGCATGGCGATCGACCAGATATTGTCCTCGCCGCGCGTCTCGGCGGGCTCGCCCCGCTCCACGGCCGCGACGAGCGCCATGAGGAGCGCCGTCGTGCCGCCCTGGGGGTAGGACTTCTCGTCACCCGGCGGCACCGCGACGTTGCGTACCGGCACGAAGAAACGGCTTCCCTCTCGGCGCAGGAAGACCCAACGGCGGTTGGTCCAGATGGCACCCCGCTCGCCGTCGATCCGGATCGAGCAGCCGTAGCGTGGCGCGCTCATCGTACCGAGATACGAGACCTTCACCGAGCCCATGTCCACGAGCGCCTGGCTGCACTCGAAGCCCTTGTAGTCCGACCAGGGCGCGCGCCACGCTTCGACCGCAAGCGCATGTGGCCGGCCGAACCACATCCGCAGCGAATCGAAATGGTGGACCGCCACCGCCTGCAGCTGCGGATAATCGACCTCGGCGAGCCAGGGGCCCTCGCTCGCGGCGCGCATCGCCCGATGATCGACGAAGACACAGTGGTCGATCCGACCGATGCGGCCCTCCTCGATCAGCTTCTTCACCGTCCGTTCGGCAGCCCAGAAGCGATACTGCTCGGCCACGATCACCTGACGGCCGACCTCGGCGGCCCGGGCGAGCACGCGCGCGGCCTCGGCCACGGTCGGCGCGAAAGGCTTCTCGATCAGGACCGTGAGGCCCCTGTCGAGGCAGGCGAGCGCCTGCTCGGCGTGCAGCCGGTCCGGGCTCGCGATCAGCGCCGCATCGGCCTCGACCGCGGCGAGGGCTGCGCCGAGCTCGCCGAAGATCCGGCAGGAGGGCGCGAGCAGGGCACGCGCCTTCTCCTGGTTCGCCGGGTCGGGCTCGACCAGGGCCACGCACTCGGTGCCGGCGAAGGCCTTCACGTATTCGAGCCAGTGCCGGCCACGGATGCCGGAACCGATCTGCAGGACGCGGACAGTCACGAAGGCTCTCCTCGCTCGGACGGCGACAGCGGCCAGGGCCGGCCTTCGAGCCCGCAAGGCGGCTCGAGGCCGAGGGCGGCGAGTACGGTCGGGGCGACGTCGACCAGCCGCGCATCGGTCGGCAGACCACCGCGGTCGATGTCGGGTCCGGCGAGCAGGGCGAAGCCGGGACCGGCGTGGGTGCCGGGCCGTGGGTCGGGCGACACGCCTTCGACCCGCCCGATCGCGGGGCTCTCGAGGCTCCGGATCGGTCGCTCGCGCGACCAGTGGACGACGAGGTCGGGAAGCCAGGCGCTGCGCGGGCCCGCGAGCTCGCGGTCGGCGCGGAGGATACGGGCGACCGCCGGTCGGCCGCTCACCGGCTCGACGAGCGCCGAAAGCTCGGCCTCGAGCCGGTCGAGAAGGGCGGGGTAGTCCTCCACGGCGACGATCCCCAGGGGCTCGCGGCCGCGCAGATTGACCCGGATGCAGCCCTCGAGATCGGTGATGAGGCAATAGGCCCGCGTCCGTGACCAGTCGATGGCCGCGGTATCGACCCTTCGGGCCAGCTTGTCGCGCAGACCGCGCGGCAAGAGATCGGCGAGCCGCTTGCGGAAATCCGTGGGCAGCAGGTCGCGGACCGCCTTGACCGGGTCGAAGCCGCGGGCGGGCTCCGCCGACGCCTCCGGCGACCCTTCGCGGAGGTCGGCCGAGACGAGATGGCCGAGCCGGGCCAGAACGCGCGGCAGGAGGTGCCAGCCGGCCCGGTTGGGTCCGATCGCGTCGCCCGAGACGAGCAGGACCGTCGTCCCCGGACCCGCCCCCTCGAGGATCGTCGCTATGCAGCGGTCGAGGGCCCGATAGACGGCACGCAGATGCGGCTGCTCCGCCGGGGGCTCGAGCGTGCCGTCGGCCGGGGGCAGCCAACAGTAATGGGCCGCCGGGTGCGTCTCGTCGAGGCAGGTGACGAACAGGTCCCAGGGCCGCCGCCGCAGGAGCCAGGCGGTGGCGCGGGCGCGGGCGTCGAGCGCCGTTTCGAGGCGGCGCGCCGTGTCGGCCGGATCGAGCGGGGCGAAACCCAGCCTATGCGCCTCGAGGCCGAGCGGGTGTCGGCCCACGGCGGCAACGAGCTCGCCCAGGAGCGCTTCCGGCTGCGAGACCGGCTCGAGATATTGCGCCCAGGTACCCCATTCGAGGATCAGCTCGCCCGCAAAGCCCGGCTCGGGATGGGCGTAGGGTGTGTCGAACACGACACAGCGCCGGCCGGCCGCGGCCGCCAGAGACCAGAAGGTCGGCGCACCGTAGAGGCCAGGGGCGAAGCGGCGCCAGCCCTGCACCCCCGGGGCCGGCTGGAAGGTGAACCACACGCCGTGCCGGGCCGGTCCCACGCCCGTGTAGAGCGAGGGCAGGGCGGCCACGTGCAGGAGCTCCGCCGGGGTCTCGAGCGCGCCCGCACGACCGCGGGCCAAGAGCCCCGCGACCGTCGGCATCACGCCCTCGGCGGCGAAGCGACGCAGAAAGGCGCCGTCGCCGAGCTCGAGGGCGAGGACCAGGACCCGCCGGCTCACGACCAACCCCGCACGATCACGACCGAGCAGGCGAGAATCGAAAGTGCGGCCGCGATGTTGAACCAGTTGGCGATCGGCGCCGGCCGGTGCCCCCACACCGACTGGTAGACGATCATCCAGAGCACGAGCGCGAGCTTGAGCGCGAGGGGACCGCCGTCCGGCCGATCGAGAAAGCCCAAGGTCACGAGATCGACCGGGCCGATGCCGCGCAGCCAGAGAAGGTAGAGCCCGGTCGGCACGAGGATCGCGAGCGCCGGCCAGCCGAGCCCGCCCAGATAGACCATTCGCTCGCGCAGGAAGGCCGCGGTGGCTTCGGGCTCGACCTTTTTGAGGGCGGGTCCCGCGACGATCGACCAGACCAGCATGTGGCCGATCCAGAGCGCCATCGCCACGAGATGAACCGCCACGACGATCCGGTGCAGGGTCACGGGGCCACCTCAGCGGACCAGCGGGACAGAGAGGACGAGCACGAACAGCACGAGGGGCAGCCCGAGCCAGGCCGGACCGGGACGGGGTCGTCGGGCGAGCGAGCGATGCAGTGCCAGGAGCGCGAGCAGGGCCGCGAGCTTGAGCCAGAAGGCAAGGGCCGGCCCGTGCGGGCCACCGAGTGCGCCGAGCAGGACCCCGCTCGCGATCGCTGCGGCGAGGAGGATCCAGCCCACCAGGGGCAGAGGCAGGCGCAAACGCTGCGGCACGGCGACGTGCGGCCAGCGGGCGGCGGCGACCGTGGCGAGGTGCCTCTCGACCTCGGCCGGGGTGCAGACCCGGCGCAGGGCGAGGGCCATGATCGCCCAGAATAGCGCGTAGCCGGTCACCAGCACGGCGAGCACGAGATGGGCGAAGGCCGCGAGCCGATAGAGGTCCACGCCTACCTCCCGAGGCTCGCCAGAGCCCGCTCGCACGCCGCGAGATAGCCGCGCGCGGTGTCGTCCCAGGAGGGCTGTGGGTGGCGCAGGGCAGCGCGGCCGATCGCCGCGAGCCGTTCGCGGTCCGGCAGCTCCGCGAGGAAGGCGCACCAGGAGGCGGCGTCGGCGGGAACCTCGAAGCCGAGCTCGCCGCCGCGCAGGAGCTCTCGCATGCGCGGGCTCGGGCTGCCCGCCACCGGGCGGCCAACCGAGAGATATTCCGGCACCTTCATCGTGGCATAGCCCAAGGCTCCGGTGGCGAACGCGCGCGGCTCGTAGGGTGCGAGACAGAGATCGGCGGCAGCGATCCAGGTCGGAACGATCGTATGCGGGACGCGGCCGTGCAATATCACGGTGCCGCCCGAGGTCGAGGCCCTTTCCGCATAGGCCGCCCGGCGCGGTCCGTCGCCCACCACGTGCAGCTCGAGGCCGGGCCGGCGCACGGTGAGTACGGCCTGGATGATCCCGTCGAGCGTGTGGGTCTCGTCGAGCACGCCGACATAGAGCAGGATCGTGCGGTCGAGGACGAGCCCGAGCGTGCGTCGCGCTTCGCTCTGATCGCGCGGTCGGAAGAGCTCGCGATCGACCCCGAGCGGCACGACCGCGACCCGCTCGGGGGCGACGCCCCAGACGGCCACGATCTGGGCCTTGAGCTGCTCGGTCTCGGCGAGCACCACCGGTGCGCGACGCAGTGCCGGCCCGGCCAGCCGACGGCCGACCTCGACCCGCAACCGCTTGAGGAGCCCGGCATCGACGTGGCGGGCGGCGCTCGGCACCACGTTCTCGACCGGCACACCCGGAACACCCCGGGAGAGGCCGTAGGCCGAGAGATGGCCGGAAAGCAGCCAGCTCTTCTCGAGGATCACGTCGAAGCGGCCGTCGGCCTCCCGCACGAAGCGGCGCAGCCGCGCCATGTAGCGGAGGAACTCCGGAACACCCATCCCGCGCATGGCCGAATCGTCGACCGCCAGCGCGGGTCGCCGCTCCGGCTCGATTTCGATCAGGGGCAGGCCCTCCGGGGTCGGGTCTTCGAGCCGGTAGCGGAAGGCGAGGGTGACGTCGGCGTACGCGGAGAGAGCGCGCGCGAGCGAGAGGACGTTGCGCGAGGGGCCGACGGTCGAGAGCAGCCCGTGCCCCGGCACGAGGTAGCAGATCCGCAGCCGGCGCGCCGACGCGGTCCGGGCGCCGACGAGCTGCCCGGTCGCGACCGGTTCGGCGACCGTCACGACGACCGCTCAGAGCAGACCGGCCGCCACGCGCCAATAGGCGATGGCGAAACCGTCGAAGAGCCGGCGGGCGATCCGCTCGCCGGCGCTCGTGGTGAGTTCGGCGCGGAAGGGAACGGCGCCGCCGCGCAGGAGCGCACGGTCCGGGAGGCGCCGCTTGGCCTGGATCCGTCGGCGCTCGTCGAGAATTTCGCCGCGATGGTGGAGGATCCATCGCAACGCCGACCACCACTCGGAAAGCCAGCCCTTCTTGGCGGCGATCGTGAGTTGGGCGAGCTCGAAGGCAAGAAGGGCGGGGGCCAGCACGAACAGCGAGCGCGCCGTGTAGTTCTTGAGCAGGAGCAACCAACGGTTGCGGATCAAGAGATAGGCACGCCGTCGAGTATAGCTGCCGACGGCCCGAACCGAAAGTCCGTCGCTACCGTCGCCGTGCAGGCAGAGCGCGCCGGGCACCGAGAGGATCTCCGCCCCCAAGAGACGCAAGCGGAGGCCGAAATCGTGGTCTTCGACATAGATGAAGAAACGCGGGTCGAAGCCCTCGCCGTGCAGCCGCGAACGGACGACCATGAAGGCCGCGCTGACCACCCCGTCGACCGCCCGCACCTGGCTATCTGCCTCGTGGCGCGGCATGTCCTGATGGTGCAGGATCATCAGGCCGAGATAGTGATTGTCCGCCCCGTCGTACTGCACGATGTCGGGCTTGTGGGCGTAGAGGATGCGTGGTGCCGCGACCGCGGCGCGCGGGTTGCCGGCGAGCGCTTCGGCGAGCTTGCGGGCACAGCCCGGCTCCGGCACGACGTCGTTGTCGACGAACAAAACGAGCTCGGTGCGGGCCGCCGCGAGCCCGGCATTGCGCGCCGCACCGGGACCGTCGTTGCGGTCGAGCCGGACGACCCGCACGGTCGGGAAGCCGGCCTCCACGAACGCGACGCTGCCGTCGGTCGAGGCGTTGTCGACCAGCACGATCTCGGCGAACTCGTCGGCGAGCGCCACGACCGCCGGCAACGTGCGCTCCAAATGGCGCACGCCGTTGTAGTTCACGATGCAGAGGCTGATGGGGCCGGGCTCGCTCAAACGTGCTGCCGTTCCGGATGGGCGCGTGCCGAATTCACGAAGGATCGGCGGTCGAGCCTTCGCGATCCTCATACATCCGAACGTCGCGCCGCGCCAAGATCCCGGCGTCCGGCGGTACGCCTCGGCAGTTCGCCCGCCCGCCGGTGCGACCTCAGGCCGGCATGGCGAGGTGGCGAACCCTCCGACAAGATGGAGGCGAAACCCTGGCCAGCGGAGCCGGTCCATGCCACATTCCCAGACGGCCGTCTTCCGCCACCTGGTGCGCGACCACATGGTCGAAGCACCGGTCGTCGTCGCCCGCGCGAGTACCGCCGCCGAGACGGTCGCCCGGATGGCCACGACTCGCGCCTCGGCCGCCGTGATCGTCGATCCGGACGGCACGATCTGCGGTATCCTGACCGAACAGGACGTGGTTCGCCGCATCGCTTGCCGACGGATCGGCGAGCAGCCGGTGGAGGGCCTCATGACCCGGCCGGTGCTCGCCGTCCGCGCCGACGATCAGCTCTACCAGGCGATCGGCTTCATGCGTCGCAAGCGGCTGCGCCACATGCCGGTGGTCGACGACGCCGGCCGGCTCGTCGGCATGCTCTTCCTGCACGACGCGCTCGCGGTCGCCACCGGTCACCTGGTCGAGCAGATCGACCGGCTGACCCACGAGGACAGCCTCGCCGGGCTCGCCCAAGTCAAGGCGGCCCAGGTCCAGCTCGCTCGCGCGCTCTTGGCCGACGCGGTGCCCGCCCCCGAGATCCAGGCGCTGGTGTCCGACATCAACAACGACATCTACCGCCGCGTCCTGCGCCTCGTGGTCGCCGGGATGGAGGCCGAGGGCTGGGGGCCGCCCCCGGTGCCGTTCGCGGCCATCGTGATGGGCTCGGGGGGCCGGCGCGAGAGCTATCTCTTTCCCGATCAGGACAACGGCTTCGTGCTGGCCGACTATCCGGACGAGGCGCACGCCTCGATCGACCCCTGGTTCATCGAATGCGCGGAGCGGATGACCCGTGCGCTCGACGAGCTCGGCTTCCCGCTCTGCAAGGGCGGGGTCATGGCCACCAACCCGCTCTGGCGCAAGACGCTTTCGCAGTGGAAGGCGCAGGTGGCGGGCTGGATGCGCAAGAAGCACGAGGCGATGCTCCTCGCCTGCGACATCTTCTTCGATTTCCAGCCGGTCTGGGGCGAGCGGGCGCTCGCCGAGGAGCTGCGCGCTTTCGTGACCGAGGCGGCTCCCAAGAACCCGATGTTCCTGCGCGAGATGTTCGGCATCCAGGCCGACCACCGCGCCGCGGTGGGCCTGTTCAACCGCTTCATCACCGAACGGCAGGACCCCGCGCACCGCGGCCAGATCAATCTGAAGCTCATGGGCACGCTGCCGCTCGCCGAGGCGGTCCGCCTGCTGGCGCTACGGCACGGGGTGGCCGCCACCGGTACGCTCGCCCGGCTCGACGCCCTGCTCGCCCTCGGCAAGACGAGCGAGCACGAGGCGGACCATCTGCGCGCCGCCTTCGCTCTCGTGACCGGCCTGCAGCTGCGCCAACAGCTCGCCGATTACGAGGCGGGCCGCCCGGTCGGCAACTTCCTCGACCCGCGCACGCTCACCGAGCGCGAGCGCGAAGCGCTGCGCGACGCCTTCCGGGCGATCAACGATTTTCGCACGCGGCTCAAGAGCGAGCTCACGGGCGAGCTGATCTGAGGGCCGCGGGCGGGCCGATCTCGCGGGATCGGCCCGCCCCGCCCGCCCGTCTCAATGGTCGGGTCGGACGCTGCGCCGCGCCACGCGCACGATGTCGGCCCGGCTGATGCCGATGTCAGCGAGCTCGGCGTCGCTCAGCTGCTCGAGCTCGGCGATCGTCCGCGCGATCCGCCGGCGCTCCTCCCACCAGGCGACGAGCCGCCGCACGAGGCTGGCGACCCCACCCGGCCGCCCGCCCGCTCCCGCGGCGAGGGCGCTGCGCCCGGCGAGGCTGGTGATGATCATCCTGCTTCTCCTCGGTCCGATCCGACTGTTGCGGAAACAGCGCAGGTTCCGACCGTGCGTGTCCGCCGCGACACGCTATATGGGTCGACCCCGGCCCGGTCGGCAGTCCGGTCCTACTGCAACGCAGCATTGTGTCTGCGACATCGCTCGATCGCTCGAGCTCAACCTCCTAGAAAACCGTCGAAACCAGACGAATGGATCGAGCTCGCCCACTCTTCGGCGACGCGGCAAGAGGGAAGCGCGGCATGGTGAGCCGGCGGGCGCGGGGCGGTCTCGTGCCGCCCTCGCGCAGCCGGGCACGCCCCCCTCGGGTCGGGGCGACGCGCCGATGGCTCGACCGAGGCTCCAGCCGCGAGCGGCCCGAATCCACGGTGATCGGCGATCCGGTGAACCGTGCGGCCAAGCTCGAGAAGCACTACGAACGAGAGGCGGCGACGGCCGCGGTGGAGCTCGAGGCCTTGCGGCTCGCCGAGGTCCGGGGCACGCTTTTCGCCGGTTACCGGACGTTGCGCTCGGGCTGCCGGCCTGCGGGTCGCTATCGGCCCGTCGACCTCGCCGTGCTCACAGGAGAGGGCCGATGTTCGAAGGCTTCACCCTGAGACGGATTCGCTGCGCGGTCGGTGAGATCGCCGTCCGCATCGGCGGCTCCGGGCCGCCGGTCCTGCTGCTCCACGGCTATCCCCAGTGCCACGTCATGTGGCACCGGGTGGCGCCCATCCTCGCCACGAGGCGGACCGTGATCTGTCCCGACCTGCGCGGCTACGGCGCCTCGGCCAAGCCGCCCGGGGATCCCGGCCATCGGACCTACGCCAAGCGGGCGAGCGCCCGCGATCTGGTCGAGCTCGCCCGCGCCCTCGGCTTCGAGCGCTTCGCGGTGGTCGGGCACGATCGCGGCGGTCGGGTCGGCCATCGGCTGGCGCTCGACCATCCCGAGCGGGTCGAGCGGCTCGCGGTGCTCGACATCGTGCCAACCCGTACGGTCTTCGAAGCGACCGACCGGACGATCGCGCTCGGCTATTTCCATTGGTTCTTCCTGGCCCAGCCCGCTCCGCTCCCCGAGCGGATGATCGGCGCCGATCCCGACCTCTGGCTCGAGACGCTGCTCGCGCGCTGGTCCGGCACGGGCGATCTCGGGCCCTTCGCGGGTCCGCCGCTCGAGGCCTATCGGGCCGCCTTCCGCGATCCCGCTACGATCCATGCGAGCTGCGAGGACTATCGCGCCGCCGCGACCATCGATCTCGAACACGACGCGGCCGATGCGGAGCAGCGGGTCACCTGTCCGCTGCTCGTGCTCTGGGGCGAGAAGGGGCTCATACAGCGCCGCTTCGACGTGCTCGCCACCTGGCGCGAAAAGGCGGCGGGCCAGGTCGAGGGTGGTCCGCTTCCTTGCGGACATTTCCTGCCCGAGGAGGCGCCCGAAGCGACCGCCACGGCGCTCGCGCGGTTCCTAGCCGGCTGAGGCGGTCCCCGGCGGTGCCTACCCGGCCGCCGATTGCTCGGGCAGCGGATGGCCCATCGTCCGCGCCCGCTCGCGGGCCTCGCCCAGGAGGGTTTCGCGCAACTCGGGGTCGCCGCCGATCAAGCGGTGGACGTCGCCGGCGTCGAGCTCGAGCAGCCGGCAGGCGGTGAGTGTGATCACCGTGGCCTCGCGCGGTCGGCCTTCGAGCAGGGCGAGCTCGCCGAAGAAGCTGCCGGGCCCGAGTACGACCCGCCGATCGCCGATCCGCATGACGACCCCGCCCTGGTCGATGAAGTACATCGCCTCCGGATGCTCGCCGCGGCGCACGACGGTGTAGCGCGGCGGCAGGTTCCGCTGACGCAGAAGTGCGGTGATCTCGGCGAGCTGGGCCGGTCGCAGATGGCGAAAGAGCGGCACGCGCGCGACCATCTTGGCGCGTGCGAGGAAGTCCTGCTGCTGCATCTCGCGCACGAAACCGGCACCCAGGATCGCCGTCGGGAAGGCGATCGTGGCGAGGCTGAGGAGCGCGGCGGCGGCCGCGACGAGCCGCCCGAGTGGGGTCACGGGCACGACGTCGCCGTAGCCGACCGTGGCGAGCGTAACGACCGCCCAGTAGAGCGCCTTCGGAACGGAGCCGAAGTTTTCCGGCTGCACCCGCCCCTCGAGGGCGTGCATCGTGCCGGCGAGCAACAGGAGCGGGATCGTGAGCAGGAGGGCCATCGCGCCGAGCTGGCGCCTCTGGGCGTGCAGCACGACCCGGAACGTGGCGAGTGCCGGCGACAGGCGGACGATCTTGAGGATCCGCAACAGCCGCACGAGCCGAAGGAGGAAGAGGTCGGCGGGGAAGAAGGCCTCGAGCCAGAAGGGCAGCACCGCGACCAGGTCGACGAGCGCGGCCGGGGTCAGCGCAATGCAGCCGGCCGAGGAGCGGATGGGGGTAGCGGCCGGCCCGGTCCTCGACGCACACCCACAGCCGCGCGCCGTACTCGAGGGAAAAGACCGCGGCGAAGGCGAACTCGGCCACAGTCGAGAAGGGACCGAGCCGCGCCGCCCAGGGCTCGACCGATTCGACGATGACGACAAGGACAGCCACCACAATCGCGACCGCGAGGCCGCCCCGCACGGCGCGGACCGCCGTCCCGCTCGCCTCCTCGTCCTCGATCAGCTCGTAGATGCGGGCGCGAATGCCCATCGGTGGCTCAGGAGGCGGGCGTGCCCGCCGCCTTCCGCACGAGTCGGACCCGCCGTCCGCAGGAGGGCGGCTGCTCGATCGCGACGACCTCGCCCGGACCGAAGCGGCCGCGCCAGACGGAAGCCGGTCGCGGTCCCTCGACCGCGAAAGGGCCCTGTCGGCGCAGGCTGAAGAGGAAGGTACCGTTGGGGCTGACAGTGCCCTCCACCCACCAGCTTCCGGCCGCGGCGAGCACACCCTCGCCCTTCGCCTCGGGCTCGCGGGCCCGGCCGCCGATCGAGAGCGCGTCGCGGAACAACTCGAATTCGAGCGGCCCGCACGCCTCCTCGCCGCTGGCCGCGGCCTCCGCCCGGCCGGTCCAACG
>CALBAK010000099.1 GCA_937926445.1 uncultured Alphaproteobacteria bacterium | reverse complement strand
GCGGCCCAGCGGCCGGAACCTGGGTCGAGGATCACGGCCGGGACCTCCGCCCGGCGGCAGAGCCACAAAAAGCGGGCAGGGGCCAGCACATCCGGCAGCTCGGGCTCGACCACGAGCAGCGCCGCCGCGGCCGGCTCGGCGAGCGCCCGCTCGAACTCCGCCTCGGGACAGTCGCGCACCGTGCCGACCGGCAAGGGCGTGCCGCCGCCGAGCCCGATCAGGGCCGCAATCGGGGCGCCCTCGAGCCGGCCGAGCCGGCCGAGCGGGACCGCGATCGAGCGCGATCCCGAGGTCCGCTCGACGAGCCCGGCCACTGCCCAGGCGAGCGCCGCCGGCAAGGAGGCGGCGAGGAGGGCCGCCTCGACCTCGAGACGCTCGGCGAGCACCGCTTCGAGATCGGCATCGCTCGCATCCGTCGGTTGTGCGCGCATGGGACCGGCCGTCGATGGATGGCGGCAGCCTATCGCTGCTGGCGGCCCGGGTCGACCCGGCGGCTTGCGGGCGGTCGCGGCCTCCCCTATCTGGAGGCGGCTCGTTCGCGGAGGGGTGCCGGAGCGGTCGAACGGGGCGGTCTCGAAAACCGTTGTACCCGGCGACGGGTACCGAGGGTTCGAATCCCTCCCCCTCCGCCAGATTTCCTGGTGAGCGGCTCGTCCGGTCCCGTCGTTCTCGTCATGCGAAGCGATCGTTCCCGCGGCCGCCGCCTCGGACCGGCGCGGGCGTGGGGTCGGCGCGCGTCCCCCTCCGTGCGTCCGCCTCGCCCCGGGCGCGGCACCCGACGCCACGGGCCGCGCAAGGCCGGTCGCCGGCGCGGGGTGCCGGCGATCGCTGCCGGTCGCCGTGTCCGAGCCGGCCCGTGGTCGCGGCAGAGCGCCGGGGCTGCGGCCCGGCGGCTGCAGGCGAAACGGCCGTGGTCGGCCAAGGGATCGGGGAGGTGCGGCGGCGCCGGTGCCTTCACCTTCGGTTAACCAGGCCCCGCTAGGCTCCCGGCCGCGATGCGGAGTCGAGCATGCTCCTGGCTGTTCTCGTCGCGTGTCTTCTCGTGGCCCCGACCGTGGGGTCGGTGCGGCGCGCGGTTGCCGTCTCCGCCCGTCCGGCAGGGCTTCCCGCGGTGCCGACCGCGTCGCCCCGGGTCGATACCGGTCACCGAAGACTTCGCAGCGGGCCCGATCCGCCCGCGCCGGGGCGCCCCGCCGAGGCCCGGGACGGCCCGGTCACAGTCGAGAAGGAGCGGGGAAAGCGCCGGGCCGCTCGTGCCCCGAGAGCACGCGCGGAGCAGCGGGTCGCTGCGGCTGGCTCGACGGCTGCGCCGGGCCCGGCGGCGGGGCGGGAACGAGCGCCCGCCGCATCGCGCGTACGATTGGCGCGGCACCGGGCCGCGTGTATCGATCGACGGGCAGCGACGCGGGGGCCCGGAGCGAATGACGGCTGCGATCCGCCGATTCTTCGACCACGATTTGTGGTGGAGCTTCAAGAGCTCGCCGCTGACCGTTGCGGCCGCGGTCGTCACACTCCTCTTCGTCCTGGCGGCCCTCTTCGCCCCCTGGGTCGCCCCGCACGACCCCTTCGACCCGGCGAGCCTCGATCTGTTGGACGCGTTCACCCCGCCCGCCTGGACCGAGCGCGGCGATCCGCGTTTCCTGCTCGGCACCGACGATCAGGGCCGCGACGTGCTCTCGACCATCGTCTGGGGCTCGCGGATCTCGCTGCTCGTGGGGTTCGCCGCGGTCCTCCTGTCGGCCGGGCTCGGTGTGGCGCTCGGGGTTTCGGCGGGCTATCGGGGCGGCGCCTACGAGGCTCTGGTGATGCGGCTGGCGGACGTCCAGCTCACCATTCCGGGTATTCTCGTGGCGCTCACCATCAACGGTGTGGCGAGAACGCTCGTTCCGCGCGAGCTCCAGGAGGCAGCGGCGATCTGGGTGCTCGTGCTCGCGATCGGCATCTCCGATTGGCCGAAATACGCCCGCCTCGCGCGCGGCACGACGCTCGTCGAGAAGAGCAAGGACTACATCGCGGCGGCCCGGGTGATCGGCCTGCATCCACTCCGGATCATGGTCCGTCATCTGTTGCCCAACGTCATCGGCCCCGTCCTGGTGATCGGCACGATCGGCCTCGCGCTCGCCATCATCTCCGAGGCCACGCTCTCCTTCCTTGGTGTGGGCGTGTCGCCCACAACCCCTTCGCTCGGCACACTGATCCGGATCGGCAACGACTTCCTGTTCTCCGGCGAGTGGTGGATCACGCTCTTCCCCTCGCTGGCGCTCGTCCTGCTCGTGCTGGCCGTCAATCTTCTGGGCGACTGGCTGCGCGACGCCTTCAACCCCAAGCTCCGCTGAGGCCTACTTGGCGCTGCTCGAGGTCGAGGATCTGGTCGTCGAGTTCCCGACCCGGCGTGGTCCCCTGGTCGCGGTCGACGGCGTCAGCTTCACGATCGAGCCCGGCGAGGTGCTCGGCATGGTGGGCGAGTCGGGTGCCGGCAAGTCCTTGACCGGGATGGCGATCATCGGCCTGCTCGAGCCCCCGGGTCGGATCGCTCGGGGATGCGTGCGGCTCGAGGGCCGGCGCATCGACGATCTGCCGCCCGAGGCCATGCGGCGGATCCGCGGGCGCAAGATCGGTGCGATCTTCCAGGACCCGCTCACCTCCTTGAACCCGCTCTACACGATAGGCCGCCAGCTCCAGGAAACGATCCGCACCCATCTCGACCTCGATGCCCGGGCGGCGCGCGAGCGGGCCATCGGGCTGTTGCGCGAGGTCGGCATCCCGGCACCGGAGCGGCGGATCGAGGCTTATCCGCACGAGCTCTCGGGCGGCATGCGCCAGAGGGTGGTGATCGCGCTCGCGCTCGCGGCCGAGCCGGCGCTCGTGGTGGCCGACGAGCCCACGACCGCTCTCGACGTGTCGATCCAGGCGCAGATCGTCCAGCTCCTGAAGCGGCTCTGCCGCGAGCACCGGACGGCCGTCCTCCTCGTCACCCACGACATGGGGGTGATCGCCGAGACCGCCGATCGGGTGGCGGTGCTCTATGCCGGCAGGCTCGTCGAGCTCGGTCCGGTCGAGGCGGTGATCCGGCGACCGCGGCATCCCTACACCCAGGGGCTCATGGGGGCGATCCCGCGGATCGGGGTGCGCGGCGGTCGGCTCGTCCAGATCGAGGGCGCCATGCCGCGGCTCGACGCGATCCCGCCCGGCTGTGCGTTCCACCCGCGCTGCCCGCGGGCCTTCGAGCGCTGCCGGCACGCGCGGCCCGAGCCCTCGGCCGTCGGCCCCGGGCACACCGCCGCCTGCTGGCGTAGGCTCGAGGAGGCGGACGCGTGAGCACGCCACCGCTCGTCGAGGTCGAAGGCCTCGCTCGCCGGTTCGACGTCTCGCGGCCCTGGCTCGCCCGGCTCTTGCTCCGCGAACCGCGCCGCTTCCTGCACGCGGTGGCCGGGGTCGACTTCGTGATCCCGCGCGGCACGACCATGGCGCTCGTGGGCGAATCGGGCTGTGGCAAGTCGACCGTGGCGCGGCTGCTCGTGGGCTTGTTGGCGCCGAGCGCGGGGCGGATCCGCTTCGACGGCACCGAGCTCGACCTCGCGCGCGACCGGCGGGCGTTCGCCCCGGTCCGCCGGCGCCTGCAGATGATTTTCCAGGACCCCTATGCGAGCCTCAACCCGCGCTGGCGCGTAGCCGACATCGTGGCCGAGCCGCTCGACGCCTTCGGCCTCGTTCGCGATCGCGCCGAGCGGCGCGAGCGGGTCGCCGAGCTCCTGCGTCAGGTGGGGCTGAGCCCGACCGACGGAGCCAAATACCCGCACGAGTTCTCGGGGGGCCAGCGGCAGCGGATCAGCATCGCCCGGGCGCTCGCGGGCCGGCCCGAGTTCCTGGTCGCCGACGAGCCCACCTCCGCCCTCGACGTCTCGGTCCAGGCGCAGATCCTGAACCTCGTGAAGGACCTGCAGGAGCGGCTCGGGCTCACCTATCTCCTGATCAGCCACAATCTGGCGGTCGTGAGCCTGATGGCCGACCAGGTGGGTGTCATGTATCTGGGGCGGATCGTGGAGCTGGCACCGGCCGGCGAACTGTTCGCCCGGCCCCGCCATCCCTACACCCGGCTCCTGCTCGACACGGTTCCCGACCTCGAGATGCGGCGGCGCGAGCGGACGCCGGTTGCGGGCGAGGTGCCGAGCCCGATCGACCCGCCCCCGGGCTGCGCCTTCCACCCGCGTTGTCCCTGGGCGAACGCGCGCTGCCGGGCCGAGCGCCCGCGGCCCCTGCCGGTCGGTGCGGCGCGAGTCGCCTGCCACGCGGTCGAGGAAGGACGTCTGCCGGATCGAGAGGGCCAAGGTCCGCGCGTGCCGCACTGATCGGCCTGCCGCTTCGAAGGGCGAGCCGAGGCGGTTCGCTCGGGTGGGTGGCGAGCGGGAGTCGGCCCGCTCGCGGGCGCGGCGCACGGAGCCCTGGTCGCCGAGAGGGGGTGGCCCGCCTCGGCGCGTCGCGCGCGGCTCGGGAAGCCGCACGGAGCAGCGTTCGAGCACGGCCGGACCGCGGCGGGAAGGACGCGGTCTACGCCGGTGGCGGATCCTCGGTCGCGGTGAACCGCTCCCCCGGGCGGAGCGCGAGGGGCGGCTCGGCGGTTTGGGCGGCCGAGCGGAGCGATCGCCGAGGGTTCGAGACGATCCCCTTCCGTGACGGGATCGTTGTCGGCGGTTCGCGCGGGTGAGCGCGGCCCGATCCGACGATGTCGCGCAGCCCGCTCACCGCGCGGGCATCAGCCGAGGAAAGGCGACGATCGGGGATCGGCCTGCCCGCTGGCTCGGCGAGCGGTGTGCCGGGCCGGCTAGGGATCGGGGCCGGCATCGGTTCGCTGTGGGACATTCCATCGGGAGGACCGCCCAAGGGCCTCGGCCGCTCACGCGAGAACCCGTCGAGCCCCGAACTCCCGGCAGCACAGTCTCGGCGCGTGGTGCGCGGTTTCCCGAGCTGAGGCCCTCGGCCGGCCGCTCGCGGAGCGGCGGGGTCCGGGCGTCCCGGGTTGGTGGCCTCAGCTCGCGTTGCGCTGCTCCGCGAGCAGCATCGAGCGGAGGTCCTCGGCCGCCCGCTCGAGGAAGAGCAGCACCCGGGCATCGCCGTAATCGTAGAAGACGTCGTCCGGGTCGCTCACGGTCGTCGCGCGGAACCGGCTCACCGCCAGATCGAGCACCGCCATCACGCTCTCGAGATTGCGCGATGGCGTGGTGAGCAGCATGTTCTCGAGCTCCTCGATCTGTCGGTCGACCTGCTCGATCTCGCGCTCGATCTCGTCGAGACCCGCCTCCTTCTCGGCCTTGGAGAGATCGCTCATCATCGAGCGGATCTCTTCGGCCGACATGCCGACGAGCTGGAGGGGCACGAAGGTCCATTCGGGAAGGCTGCGGCGCAGCCGGTCCTGGCGCTCGACCAGCCCGTCCCGACGCCGTTGCAGCTCGCTCAAGCGTCGGACGAGGAGCATCGTGTTGGTGATCACGGCCATGCTCGTCCCTCCTCCGTCATCCTCGACAACCCGCGCCGGACGGCCGAGTCGCTGGTAACGAGCTTGCTGATCGATCGGGGAACTGTCAACGATTTTTTCATATGTCTGTTACAACGATATTTGCTTGGAACTTCGATAAAATTGCGTTTGCTTGAAAAAGTTGCGAATTCTATTGAGAGACGTGCAAAATTTTAGGGAAATGCGCTGCGCATCCCCGCGATGGACGGACCGACCCGTCGGCCGCATAATCCGCCCTGTCCTGTCCTGCCGGCTGTCGGCGGAGGTTCGGCTTGAGATCGAGCGAGGGGAGCCACGATCACCCACAGGTCGGCACACGGCCGCACCGCGTCGTGGGCCTGCGCGGCTATCTCTTGGCCGGCATCATCGTCACCGCGCCGATCGGCATCACGTTCTGGCTGGTCTGGCAGGTGGTCGACTACATGGACCGGACGGCGGCGGCTCTTCTGCCGGCCCGCTACAATCCCGAGACCTATCTGCCGTTCAGCGTGCCCGGGCTCGGGCTCCTCGTGATCCTCGGCCTGTTGACCGCGATCGGCTGGTTCACGGCGGGCTTCCTCGGCCGCGCGGTCATGCGGGCGGGCGAGGAGCTCGTCGCCCGGACCCCGATCGTGCGCTCGATCTACGGTACCTTGAAGCAGATCTTCGAGGCCGTGCTCGCCTCCTCTTCGCGGTCCTTCCGCGAAGTCGTGCTCGTCGAATGGCCGCGCAGCGGCGTTTGGTCGATCGCCTTCGTGACCGGCAGCTCGCAATGGGAGATCCCGGGTCGCGGCGAGCCCGACATGGTCAACGTCTTCCTCCCCTGCACGCCGAACCCGACCACGGGCTATCTCATGTTCGTCTCGCGCCGCGAGCTCGTGCCGCTCGCGCTCACCGTCGAAGAAGGCATGCGGATGGTGGTCTCGGGCGGCATCGTCAACATGCCGCTCCGGCCGGCGAGCGGCCGCGGCTTAGCCGGCGGCGAGCAGCCCGAGCGCCGCCGACCGGTCGAACAGCTCCAAGAGGTACCTTGAGGCCCGCCCGCGCGGGCCCAGGAGCTCCGGATCGGTCTCGACCAGGGCGCGGGCGATCGCGCGCGCCTCGGCCAGGAGCTCGCCGTCGCGGGCGAGATCGGCGAAGTGGAAGCCGGGCGGGCCCGACTGGCGGGCACCCAGCGCCTCGCCCGGGCCGCGCAGGGCGAGGTCGGCCTCGGCGATCGCGAAGCCGTCGCGGGTCCGCCGCAGCGTCGCGAGGCGGGCGCGCGCCGCCTCGCCACCCGCCTCGTCCCAGAGGAGGAGACAGGTCGAGGGGAGGCTGCCGCGGCCGACCCGGCCGCGCAGCTGATGGAGCTGGGCGAGGCCGAACCGTTCCGCGTTCTCGATCACGATCACCGTGGCCTCGGGCACGTCGACGCCGACCTCGACCACGGTCGTGGCGACCAGGAGGCGAATCCGCCCGGCGGCGAAGGCCTCCATCACCGCCCGCCGCTCGACCGGCTTCTGACGGCCGTGCGCGAGGCCGACGAGCGGACCGAAGCGGGCGGCGAGCGCGGCATGGCGGGCCTCGGCCGCGGCCCGCTCGGCTGCACTCTCGCCCTCGATCGCGGGGCAGATCCAGTAGAGCCGCTCGCCACGGGCGAGCGCCCGGCCGCAGGCCTCGACCACCTCCGCGAGCCGGCACAGCGGGATCGCCCTCGTGTCGACCGGCGGCCGGCCGGCCGGCCGGGTCCGGAGCTCGCTCACCTCGAGATCGCCCCAGCGCGCCATCACGAGCGTGCGCGGGATCGGTGTGGCGGAGAGCAAGAGGAGGTCGACGCCGCGGCCCTTGTCGACCAGAGCCAGGCGCTGGCGGACTCCGAAGCGGTGCTGCTCGTCGACCACGGCGAGGGCGAGGTCGGCGAAGGCGACCTCGGGCTCGAGGAGCGCGTGCGTGCCGACCAGGACGGGCAGGGTTCCGCGCGCGAGCCGATCGAGGGTGGCGGCGCGCAGCCGGCGCGGCTCGCCGCCCACCAAGAGCCCGACCTCGACGCCGAGCGGCGCCAGCCAGGTGCGGAGCGTGGCGGCGTGTTGGCGGGCGAGGATCTCGGTCGGCGCCACGAGCGCCGCCTGGCGGCCGGCCTCGACCACCTGGAGGAGCGCCAGAGCGGCGACCAGGGTCTTGCCGGTGCCGACATCGCCCAGGAGGAGCCGGGCGGTCGTGCGCGGGGCGGCGAGCCCGGCGGCGATCTCGGCCACGGCGCGGCGCTGGTCGGCGGTCGGAGCGAAGGGGAGGGTGGCCAACAGCGCCCGCCGCAGCCTGCCGTCGCCTCGGCTCGGCCGCTTGGGGGCGGCGAGCCGGCGGCGTCGCTCGAGGGCGAGGGCGAGCTGGGTGGCCAGGAGCTCGTCGAGCGCGAGCCTCCGGCGGGCCGCCTCGAGCGCGGCCGGGTCGGCCGGAGCGAGCCCGTGCAGCCGGGCGAGCGATTCCACGAAGCCCGGCCTGCCCCGGGCGGCGGGGCCGAGCCATTCCGGGAGCGGGCCGAGCCGGGCGAAGGCCGCCCGCACGAAAGCCCTGAGCCGCCCCTGGGTCACCCCCTCCACCAGCGGGTAGATCGGCAGCGCTCGCGGTGCGGCGGCGAGCTCGGACGGCAGGAGCTCGGGATGCGCCATGCGGAAACGGCCGGCGCGTCGCTCGACCCGGCCGTGGACCAGGCGGACGGCACCCGGCGGGTAGCGGCGGGCGAGCCAGTCGCCGCGAAGATGGAACCAGACGAGCTCGCCCGGCCGGCCGCCGGCCTCGACCGGCAGCCGGGTCGGCCTGCCGGCTCGGCCGAGCAGCGGCGCACCGGTCACGGACACAAGGAGCGTCGCCTCGGCCCCCTCGGGCAGCACCAACGGATCGGGCACCGGTGTCGGGTCGAGCCGAGCGCGGGGCAGGAGCCGCAAAAGGTCGAGCGGGCGCGGCGATTGGCGGCCGAGCAGGCGCGCGAGAGCCCGCGCGGTCGCCGGGCCCACGCCGGGTAGGGTCGTGATCGGTGCCAGGAGCGGTGCGGTCGGATCGGCCGGGATCTCCGGCGCGTCCTCGCGTCGCTTGGCCGGCACGGACAACTGGGCTACATCTCCGGCATCCTGGCGCCGGCCGGCGCCCTCTTGCCCGGAGCGGCTCGTAGCATGGACGACACGGATCTGGCCATCCGGCGGCGGCGGCTGCGCTACCGCTGTCGGTACCGCGGCTTTCTCGAGGCGGATCTCTTGCTCGGCCGCTTCGCCGAGGCCTGGATCGACCGGCTCGAGGCGCCGCTGCTCGAGCGGCTCGAGGCGCTTTTGGGCGAGCCCGATACCGACATCTGGGACTGGGTCACCGGCCGGCGACCCGTGCCGGCGCGGCACGACGGCGAGCTCATGGCGATCCTGCGGCGCTTCGCGCAGCAGGACGGAGCCGGCCTTCGAGCGTGAGCGCGGTGATGGCCGAGCCCGCCCGGGTGCTGGAGGCGCCGCCCGCACCGACGCGGCCGCGCAGTGTTCTCTTGGGCAACGCGCGGGATGGGCTCGAGGCGCGCTATCTGGCCGATCGGCTCGCGCGTGGCCGGGCCCGCGAGATCCTGCACATCGCCCGCGACCTCGACCGAGCGCGCCAGCTCGCCGAGCTCGTGCGCTTCTTCGCGCCCGGGCTCGAGGTGCTGATCCTGCCGGCCTGGGACTGCCTGCCCTACGACCGGATCTCGCCGAACCCGCAGCTCGTGGCCGAGCGGCTCGTGACCCTGGCTCGGCTGGCCGAGCCGGCCGAGGCCGGCCGGCTCGTGATCACGACCGTGAATGCCGTGCTGCAGCGGGTGCCGACCCGCGAGACCGTGGTCGCCGGCCGTTTCGTCGTCGAGGTCGGTTGGCGACTCGACCGGGAAGCGCTCGCCGCCCGACTCGAGCGGGACGGCTATCGGCGGGTCGGCACGGTGGTCGAGCCCGGCGAATACGCGCTGCGCGGTGGTCTGATCGATCTCTTCCCGATCGGCGCGCAGCGGCCGGTGCGGCTCGACCTGTTCGGCACGACGGTCGAATCGATCCGCCACTTCGACCCCTTGACCCAACGTTCGGGCGGCAAGCTGCGGCGGTTCGAGCTCGTGCCGGCGAGCGAAGTGCTGCTCGATCCGGCGGCGATCGAACGCTTCCGGGTGGGCTATCTGCAGGAATTCGGTGCGGTCACCGACGACCCGCTGCTCGAGGCGGTGACCGCCGGCCGGCGGATCGCCGGGATGGAGCACTGGCTGCCGCTCTTCCACGAGCGGCTCGTGACGGTGCTCGACCATCTCGGGACCGAGGCCGAGATCGCCTTCGACCATTTGGCACCGGAGGGGATCCGGGAGCGGGCGGCGCTGATCGGCGAGCATTACGAGGTGCGGCGTTCGCCGCCCGTAGCCGGCGCGACCTTCGGCTCCGCGCCCTACCGACCGCTGCCGCCCGATCGCCTCTATCTCGACGAACAGAGCTTCGAGCGGCTGACCGCGGCGCGCGTGCGCCACCTGTTCTCGCGCTTCGCCCCGCCGCCCGTAGCGCCGGCGGGTGTCGAGCGCTGCCTCGATCTCGGCGGGCGGCCGGCGCGCGACTTCGCCCCCGAGCGGGCGAGCCGCGAGACCAACCTGTTCGACGCCGTGGTGGCGCATCTGAAGGCGGTCCGAGCGGCGGGCGAGCGACCCTGCCTCGTCGCTGCGAGCGAAGGCGCGCTCGACCGGCTGCGTCAGGTGCTCGAGGACCACGGTCTCGAGGGGCTCGTGCGGGTGGAGAGCGCGGCCGAACTCGCGGCGCTGCCCGCGGGCGTCGGGCTCGCCGTCCTGCCGCTCGAGCACGGTGTGGTGGCCCCGGGGCTCCATCTCCTCACCGAGCAGGATCTCCTGGGCGAGCGGCTCGCCCGCAGCGCCCGCAAGAGCCGGCGCGCCGACCGCTTCCTGCAGGACCTCTCGGCGATCGCCGAGGGCGATCTTCTGGTCCATGCCGAGCACGGGATCGGCCGCTTCGAGGGGCTCGTCACCCTCGAGATCGGGGGGGCGCCGCACGACTGCCTGAAGCTCGTCTACGCCGGCGGCGACAAACTCTTCGTACCGGTCGAGAACCTCGAGATCCTCTCGCGCTACGGCCATGCCGACGACGCGGTACCGCTCGACAAGCTGGGCGGGGTCGGCTGGCAGCAGCGCAAGGCCAAGGTCAAGCAGCGGATCCGCGAGCTCGCGGGCGAGCTCATCAAAATCGCGGCCGAGCGGGCGACCCGGAAGGCGCCGGCCCTCGAGCTGCCGCCCGGGGTCTACGACGAGTTCGTCGCGCGCTTCCCCTACGACGAGACCGAGGACCAGCTCAAGGCGATCGAGGCGGTGCTCGAGGACATGGCCTCGGGGCGACCGATGGACCGGTTGATCTGCGGCGACGTCGGTTTCGGCAAGACCGAAGTGGCGCTGCGGGCGGCCTTCGTCGCCGCCATGAGCGGCAAGCAGGTGGCCGTGCTGGCACCCACCACGCTCTTGGCCCGCCAGCACTACAAGGTGTTCTGCGAGCGCTTCCGCGGCCTGCCGATCCGCATCGGCCAGCTGTCGCGCATGGTGAGCGCGCGCGAAGCGGAGGCGGTCAAGAAAGGCCTGGCCGACGGCACGATCGACATCGTGGTCGGGACCCACGCGCTCCTCGGCAAGGGCGTGAGGTTCGCGGATCTAGGCCTCGTCGTCATCGACGAGGAGCAGCATTTCGGGGTGGTGCACAAGGAGAGGCTCAAGCAGCTGCGGGCGGAGGTCCACGTGCTCACCATGACGGCGACACCGATCCCGCGCACCCTCCAGATGGCGCTCGGCGGGATGAAGGATCTCTCGGTGATCGCCACGCCGCCGATCGACCGGCTCGCGGTCCGCACCTTCGTCATGCCGGCCGATCCCGTGGTGATCCGCGAGGCGCTGTTGCGCGAGCGGCACCGGGGCGGGCAGAGCTTCTACGTCTGCCCGAAGATCGCCGACCAGCCCAAGCTCAAGGAGACGCTCGACGAGCTCGTCCCCGAGCTCAAGGTCGGCGTGGCGCACGGGCGAATGGCGGCGAGCGAGCTCGAGGCGGTGATGAGCGCCTTCTACGACCGCCGGCTCGACGTGCTGCTCGCCACCAACATCATCGAGAGCGGGCTCGACATCCCCTCGGCCAACACGCTGATCGTGCACCGCGCCGACCTCTTCGGCCTCTCCCAGCTCTACCAGCTGCGGGGCCGGATCGGCCGCTCGAAGGTCCGGGGCTACGCCTATTTCACGGTGCCGGCCGACCGAAAGCTCGCCGAGACGGCCGAGAAGCGGCTCGCCGTGATCCAGTCGCTCGAGGGGCTCGGCGCGGGCTTCCAGCTCGCGAGCCACGATCTCGACATCCGCGGTGCCGGCAATCTGTTGGGCGAGGAGCAGTCCGGCCACATCAAGGAGGTCGGCTTCGAGCTCTACAACGCCATGCTGCAGGAGGCGGTGGCCGAGCTCGAGCGGCAACGGGCCGAGGCCCCGGCCGAGGCGGGGGCGGGCGATTGGACGCCGCAGATCACGATCGATGCGCCCGCGCTCATGCCCGAGAGTTGGATCGGCGATCTCGATCTCAGGCTCTCGATGTACCGCAGGCTCGCGAGCCTCGCCGAGCCGCGCGAGCTCGACGCTTTCGCGGCCGAGCTCGTCGACCGGTTCGGACCGATGCCGCCCGAGGCCGAGAGCCTGCTCGAGATCGTCGCGATCAAGCAGCTCTGCCGCAAGGCCAACGTCGCCAAGCTGGACGCCGGGCCAAAGGGCATGGTGCTGACCTTCCATGAGAACCGTTTCCCGCAGTCGGAGCGCCTGGTGGCTTGGATCGGACGGAGCGGCGGGCGGGTCCGGGTCCGCCCCGACCACAAGCTCGTCCTCGCCGAAGAGACCAAGAGCCCGGAGGAGCGGCTCAAGAAGGCGAAGCGGCTGGTAGCCGAGCTCGCCCGGCTCGCCACCGCCTGAGGAGGGCAGAGCATGCTGCTCTACACCCATCCCTCGAGCCTCGACCACGATACGGGCCCCGGCCATCCCGAGCGGGCCGAGCGGATCCGGGCGATCCTGCGCGCGCTGGATGCCGCGGCGCTGCCCGGGGTCGCCCGGCGGGAAGCGCCCGAGGCCGGGCTCGAGGACATCGCCCGGGCGCATCCCGAGCCCTATCCGAGCCGCACGCTCGCCCGGATCCCGGCCGCCGGGCGCGATCACCTCGATCCCGACACGGTGGTCTCGCCCGGTTCGCGGACGGCCGCGCTCACCGCGGCGGGCGGGGCCGTGGCAGCGGTCGAAGCGGTGCTCGCAGGCGAGGACCGGACGGCCTTCTGTTGTCTGAGGCCCCCCGGCCACCATGCCGAGCCCGCCCGCGCCATGGGCTTCTGCCTGTTCGACAATGTCGCGATCGCGGCCCTTCGCGCCCGGCACGTGCACGGGATCGGGCGGATCGCGATCGTCGATTTCGACGTCCACCACGGCAACGGCACCCAGGCGATCTTCTGGAACGATCCAGAGACCCTCTACGTCTCGACCCATCAATGGCCGCTCTATCCGGGCACCGGCCGGCGCAGCGAGACCGGGGTCGCGAACAACGTGTTGAACGTCCCCCTGCCGCCCGGCACCGACGGGCAGGCCTATCGGGCCGCGGTCGAGGCGGAGATCCTGCCGCGACTGGATGCATTCGCTCCCGAACTCGTGCTTGTCTCCGCGGGCTTCGACGCGCACGCCCGTGATCCGCTCGCGAGCCTCGAACTCGTCGAAGAGGATTTCGCCTGGATCAGCGAGCGGTTGCTCGAGGTCGCCCGCCGGCACGCCCGTGGCCGGCTCGTCTCGGTGCTCGAGGGCGGCTACGATCTCGAGGCTCTCGCGGCGAGCGCGCTCGCTCATGTGCGCGTGCTCGCGGGGGCTTGAGGGGAGGGGGCATGGCGGCCGGCAACGATGCGGCGCGTGACGGCGAGGCGGCGGCGCGGCCGATCGAGAGCCTGAGCTTCGAGGAGGCGATGGCCGAGCTCGAGGCGCTCGTCCAGCGGCTCGAGCGCGGCCAGCTCGACCTCGAGGCCTCGATCGCGGCCTACGAACGCGGCACCGCGCTCCGGCGGCACTGCGCCCGGAAGCTCGCCGAGGCGGAGCTCCGGGTCGAGAAGATCGGGCTCGACCGCGAGGGCAATCCCGCGACCCTCGAGCCCTTCGCCGAGCGGTCGTGAACGCGGCCGAGGCGGCACGGCTTTTGGCCGAACACGGCCGGCTCGTCGAAGCCGAGCTCGAAGCACTGCTGGGTTGGCTCGAGGGGCCGCAGAGCCTCGCGGCCGAACGCCGGCTCGTGGCCGCCATGCGCCATGCCACGCTCGGCGGTGGCAAGCGACTGCGGCCCTTTCTCGTGCGGGCGGCGGCCGCTCTGGGGCCGGCCGAACCCGCCGCCGTCCTGCGGGTGGGTGCCGCGATCGAACTCGTGCACGCCTATTCTTTGGTCCACGACGATCTGCCGGCCATGGACGATTCGCCGACCCGGCGCGGTCGGCCCTCCTGCCACGTGGCGTTCGACGAAGCGACCGCGATCCTGGCGGGCGACGCGCTCCAGGCGCTCGCCTTCGAAGCCCTCGCCCGGACCGACTGGCCGGCCGATGCGGAGCAGCGGGCCGAGCTCGTGGCCGGGCTCGCCCGGGCCGCGGGGGCGCGCGGCATGTGCGGGGGGCAGGCGCTCGATCTGGCGGCGGAGGGAGCCGGCCTCGACGAGGCCGGCATCGGCCGGCTCCAGGCCCTCAAGACGGGCGCGCTCCTGGCCTTCGCCTGCGAGGCGGGAGCACGTCTCGCGGGGCTCGCGGGCGAAGCGCTCGCGGCCGTGCTGGCGTTCGGCCGCGGCCTCGGGCTCGCCTTCCAGATCAAGGACGATCTGTTGGACGCGACCGGCTCGGCCTCGCTGCTCGGCAAGCCCACGGGGGCCGATGCGGCGCGCGGCAAGGCGACTTTCCTGCGCCTCTTCGGCGAGGCGGGCGCGCGGGCGCGGCTCGAAGCCGTCCGAGCGGAAGCGTCAGGGGTGCTTGACAAGCTCGGCCCCGAGGCGCTCCTCCTGAGGGCTACGCTCGACCTCGTCGTCGAGCGCCAGAGCTAGACGCGGCCAAAGCTAGACGCGGGACGTCCGAGCGGATGATCGCGACACCTCTCCTCGACCGAATCCGCGATCCGCGCGATCTGCGGCAATTGCCGCGCGAGCGGCTCAAGGACCTCGCCGCCGAGCTCAGGGCGGAGACGATCGACGCGGTCTCGGTCACGGGCGGGCATCTCGGGGCCGGGCTCGGTGTGGTCGAGCTCACGGTGGCGATCCACTACGTGTTCGACACTCCGCACGACCGGCTGATCTGGGACGTCGGGCATCAGGCCTACCCGCACAAGATCCTGACCGGCCGGCGCGATCGGATCCGCACGCTGCGCCAGCCGGGCGGCCTCTCGGGCTTCACCCGGCGCAGCGAGAGCGTCTACGACCCGTTCGGGGCGGCGCACAGCTCGACCTCGATCTCCGCCGGCCTCGGCATGGCGGTCGCCTCGCGGCTCGAGGGGATCGAGCGGCGGGTGATCTGCGTGATCGGCGACGGGGCGATGAGCGCCGGCATGGCCTTCGAAGCGCTCAACAATGCGGGCGCGCTCAAGGAGCGGATCGTCGTCGTCTTGAACGACAACGACATGTCGATCGCACCGCCCGTGGGTGCCGTCTCGGACTATCTCTCGCGCCTGGTGAGCTCGCACGCCTATCGGAGCGTGCGCCACGTCGCCAAGCAGATCACCAAGGCCCTGCCGCGGCCGCTCGCGCAGGTCGCGGCCAGGGCGGAGGAGTTCGCCCGCGGCCTAGCGACCGGCGGAACGCTGTTCGAGGAGCTGGGCTTCTACTACGTGGGCCCGCTCGACGGGCACAATCTCGACCATCTCGTCACGGTGCTCGAGAACGTGCGCGACGATCCGACGCTCGGGCCCGTGATCGTCCACGTCGTGACCCAGAAGGGCAAAGGTTACCCGCCCGCCGAATCGGCCGCCGACAAATATCACGGGGTCGGCAAGTTCGACCCCGTGACCGGCGCCCAGGCCAAGGGCAAACCGGAGCCGCCCTCCTACACGGCGGTCTTCGCCAAGGGGCTGATCGCCGAGGCCGAGCGGGACGATCGGGTCGTCGCGATCACCGCGGCGATGCCGTCCGGCACCGGGCTCGACAAGTTCGCCGAGCGGTTCCCCGACCGCTGCTTCGACGTCGGGATCGCCGAGCAACACGCCGTGACCTTCGCCGCCGGCCTGGCCGCCGAGGGGATGAAACCCTTCTGCGCGATCTACTCGACCTTCCTACAGCGCGCCTACGACCAGGTGGTGCACGACGTCGCGATCCAGAAGCTGCCGGTGCGCTTCGCGATCGACCGGGCCGGGCTCGTCGGTGCCGACGGGGCCACGCACGCCGGCTCCTTCGACCTCGCCTATCTGGGCTGCCTACCGAACATGGTGATCATGGCGGCGGGCGACGAGCTCGAGCTTCTCCACATGGTGGCGACCGCCGCGGCCTACGAGGATGGGCCGATCGCGTTCCGCTACCCGCGCGGCGAGGGTCTCGGCCTGCCGCTGCCCGAGCGCGGCACGCCCTTGCCGATCGGCAAGGGGCGGATCCTGCGCGAAGGCGGGCATCTGGCGATCCTCTGTCTGGGGGCACGGCTCGCCGCCTGCCTCGAGGCCGCGGACGAGCTCACCGCGCGCGGTTTCGCTCCGACCGTGGCCGATGGCCGCTTCGCCAAGCCGCTCGACCGCGAGCTGATCTTGCGCCTCGCCCGCGAGCATCCGGCGCTGATCACGATCGAGGAGGGCTCGATCGGGGGCTTCGGTAGCCAGGTGCAGCAGCTCCTGCTGGAAGAGGGCGTACTCGACAGCGGCCGCCTCAAGCTGCGCTCGATGGTCCTGCCCGATCGCTTCATCGACCACGGCACGCCCGCCGGCCAATACGCCGAGGCGGGGCTCGACGCGCGGGCGATCGTCAACAAGGCGCTCGACCTCGTCGACCCCGAGCGCGCGACGCGGCTCGCGGCCGAGCCCCTGCCCGCGGCGGAGTGAGTGGGGCCGGCTCCCGCAAGCTGCGGCTCGACCAGCTGATGGTCGCCCGCGGTCTCGCGCCGACGCGGGCCAGGGCGCAAGCGCTCGTGATGGCGGGCCGCGTCCGCTCGGGCGATACGGTGTTCGACAAGCCGGGGCGGCTCGTGCCCGAGGATCTGCCGCTCGCGGTCGAAGGTGGCGCGGAGGCGGAATGGGCCTCGCGCGGGGCGCTCAAACTCGTGGCCGCCCTCGACGCCTTCGCGATCGACCCGAGGGGCCGGGTGGCGCTCGACATCGGTGCCTCGAGCGGTGGCTTCACCGACGTGCTCTTGCGGCGCGGTGCGCAGCGGGTCTACGCGGTCGATGTCGGCCGCGGCCAGCTCTTGTGGCGGCTGCGGACCGATCCGCGCGTCGTGGTGCTCGAGGGTGTGAACGCCCGCTACCTGACGCGCGAGCAGGTGCCCGAGCCCGTCGAGCTCGTCACCTGCGATGCGAGCTTCGTCTCCTTGAAGCTCGTGCTGCCGCCGGCCTTGGTGCTCACCGCCCCCGGAGCGTTCTGCGTGGCGCTGATTAAGCCGCAGTTCGAGGCCGGGCGGGAGGCGGTGGGGAAGGGGGGTGTCGTGCGCGATCCCGCGGTGCACGCGCGGGTCTGCGCCGAGATCGAAGCCTGGCTCGCGGCCCGGCCGGGCTGGCGGGTGCTCGGGATCACGCCATCGCCGATCCTCGGGCCCGCCGGCAATCGGGAGTTCCTGATCGCGGCCCTACGGGAAGGCGGGGGTGCGGCGGAGGCGGTCAGCGCGCTGGCTCCGGCCAGAAGCTCGGATCGAGGGCCTCCTCGAGGCTAAAGGGGCAGGTCTCGGGGAAGGTCGCGAGCGGCAGGCCGGTTTCCAGCGCGGCCCGCTCGC
>CALBAK010000098.1 GCA_937926445.1 uncultured Alphaproteobacteria bacterium | reverse complement strand
AGCCCGCGACGTGCAGCCGGCCGGCGCGCATCGCCTCGATCTGCGCCGCGTTCGACTGGACCGGGAAGAACTGGACCCGCTTGCCGGTCACCTTCTCCATGTGCTTAAGAAATCCTTCCCAGACCTTCGCGTACACCGAGGGATCCTCGACCGGGGTGTAGGCGAAGATCAACACCGGCGGATCGACCCACTCCTTGGGATCGGTCGGCGGGTCGGCGACGAGATCGCCGTCCGCGTCCTTGAAGCGCGGGTCGAGCGCGGCGGCGGGCGCCGCCACCGCGAGCAAGAGGGTCGCGATCGCTGTCAAGCCGAGCCAGTCGCGTCGCCGCATGGGTCCACCCCTTGTTCGTTCCGCGCCCTCCCTGAACGCGATCGATGACAGATCGATGACGAAACCTCGAGAGCGCCATGCGCTCGGGTCGGGACCCCGGTTCAGCGGCAGGTCGGCTCGACGCCGAGTGCCCGGTCGATCGCGCGCACGATCGCATAGGTCTCGGCGTAGCGGATCGGGACGAACCGCTCGAGCGGCGGTTCGTGCTTGGCGAACTCCTTGGCGAACTCGGTGCCCTCCCAGGGGAAGTCGAAGAGCGCCTCGCGGATCCTCCGGGCGAGCTCCGGGTGCAGATCGTGGGCGTGGCCGAAGGCGCTCGTCGGGAACGGGTCGGAGCGAAAGATCACGACGAGCTGCTCGGGCTTCACCATGCCGCGGGCGATCATCCTGAAGCGGATGGAATCGGCGATGGCGGCCGCCGGATAGTCTCGGTTCGCCACCCCCAGGATCGAATTGTCGTGCTTGCCCGAAAAGACGGGCTCGAAGTCGCGCCCCGCGACGAGACCGAACCGGTCGCGCAGGATCGCCGAGGGGGCCTTGTAGCCCGAGTTCGAGGTCTCGGCGGTGAAGGCGAGCTTCTTGCCGCGCAGGTCCTCGACCTTCTCGATACCGCTTTCCGGATGGGTGACGATCTCCATCCGATAGCCGAAGGAGCCGTCCTTGGCCGTCATCATGGCGAAGGGGACGAAGCCCGCGCAGGCCACCGCGAGCGGCACGGTACCGGGGTTGAAGCCCGCGATGTGCAGCCGGCCGGCGCGCATCGCCTCGACCATGGCCGCATTCGACTGGACCTGCAGGAAGGTCACCTTGCGACCGGTCCGCCGCGCGAGATGATCGACGAGCTCGGCGAAGATCCGAGCGTAGAGCGAGGGATCCTCGGCCGGAGTGTAACTGAACACGAGGCTCGGCGGATCGGCCCAGCGGGCGGGATCCGCGGGCGGGTCGGCGACGAGATCGCCGTCGGCGTCGCGATAGCGCGGGTCGAGCGCTCCGGCCGGTGCGATCGGGCCGAGCATCATGGCGAGGCCCATGAGCATCCCGGCGAGCGGGCGCACGCGAAAGGGCAACGACACGGCGGTTCCTCTCCTCTCGGCTGGGGCCACGCGGACGGCGCTTGTGGGGCGGCCGTGCGCGCGGCAGGCTGGTTCTGCCATGTCGCACCCCACCGATGGGAACGGAAGTGCCAAGTTCGCGATCGGCTGTGGGGCCGGATTCGCCTCCGATCGGCTCGATGCCGCGGTCGAGCTCGTCGAACGGGTGGCGCTCGATTGGCTCGTCCTCGAATGCCTCGGCGAACGGACCCTGGCCTTCGCCCATCGCGACCGGCGCGCCGACCCGAACCGGGGCTTCGATCCGCTGCTCGAACGGCGCATGCGGGCGCTCCTGCCGCGCTGTCGGGCACGCGGCACCCGGCTCTTGTCCAACATGGGCGCGGCCAACCCGCGGGTCGCGGCCGAGGCGACGGTGGGGATCGCCCGTGCCCTCGGCCTCTCGGGCCTCCGGATCGCGGTGCTGCTCGGCGACGAAGTCACGGAGAAGCTCGCCCCCGATACGCCGCTCTGGGAGGGCGGGACGATCGCCGAACGTGGCGTGCCGGTCGGCGCCAACGCCTATCTCGGGTGCGAGCAGCTCCTGCCGGCAATCGCGACCGGCGCCGAGGTGATCCTTACCGGCCGGGTCGCCGACCCTTCGCTCTTCCTCGCGCCCATGATCGAGCGCTTCGGCTGGGCGCTCTACGATTGGCAGAAGCTCGCGGCCGGGACGCTGGTGGGCCATCTCCTCGAATGCGGCATGCAGGTCTCGGGCGGCTATTTCGCCGATCCGGGCAAGAAGGACGTCCCCGACCTCGCTCGCTGCGGCTTCCCCTTCGCCGAGGTCGAGGCCGAGGGTGCGGCGGTGATCGGCAAGACCCCGGGCTCGGGCGGGCGGGTCCACGCGACGACCGTGAAAGAGCAGCTCTTCTACGAGGTCCACGATCCGACCGCCTACCACACGCCCGATGTGGTCGCCGACTTCTCGGCCGTGGCGATCGAGGAGGTGGGTCCGGACCGGGTGCGCGTTTCGGGTGCCCGCGGCGCCCCGAGGCCGCCTTCGCTCAAGGTAACGGTCGGTTTCGACGGGGGATACCTCGCCGAAGCGGGTGTCTCCTACGCAGGGCCGAATGCCGCCGCTCGGGCGCGGCTCGCCCGCTCCGTGCTCGAAGAGCGCATGCGCGTCGTCCACGGCTATAGGGGGCCGCTGCGCATCGACCTCGTCGGTCTGCGCTCGCTGCACGCCACCGCCCTGCCGGAACCGGCGGAGGGCGAGGACGTGCGCCTGCGGGCGGCGCTGCGCGCCCCCGATCGCGAGCCGGCCGAGCTTCTCTTGTGGGAGGTCGAGGCCCTTCTCACCTGCGGTCCCGCGGGCGGCGGCGGTTATCGTGGCCGGATCACGCCCCAGGTGACGACCGCATCGGCGAGCCTCCCGCGCGCAGCCGTTACGACCCGTATCGAGGTGCTCGAAGCATGAGCCGGCGGGTGCCTGTGCACGCGATCGCGCACGCGCGTGCCGGCGACAAGGGCGACACCTCGAACGTGTGCCTCTTCGTTTACGAGCCGCGCCACTACCCGGCACTCTTGCGCGCCGTGGCCCCGGAGCGACTGCGGGCGAAATTCCCGAAACTCCTGCGCGGGCCGATCCGGCTTTTCGAGCTGCCGCATCTGCACGGGGTCAATCTCGTCATGGAGAACGCGCTCGAGGGCGGGGTGAACGCCAGCCTCAACTTGGACGGCCACGGCAAGAGCTGGAGCTTTCTCCTGCTCGGGCTCGAGGCCGAGATCGAGGACTAGGCCTCGCGGGCGCGCAGTCGGGCGCGGAGCGCGCGCATGCCCGAAAGCTCGATCCCTTGCCCGCGGACGAAGGCCGCGAAGTCGGGATCGCCCAGGATCCGGTACTCGTCGGTGCGCCAATGCGCCCGATCCGGCACGATCGTCTCGATGTCGCCCGGGGCGTTGGCGTGGAGCGAGAGGAAGGTCACACCCTCGGGCAGCTCGGCCACGAGCCGGCGATAGCCGGCATCCGCCTCCGCCGAGGGCACGCCCGGGGTCATGGCGAACCGATCGACGAACTGCGCGCCCTCGGCCTCGAGCGATTCGAGCGCCGCGCGATAGTCCTCCGGCCGAACCGCTCCGAGCTTCAAGACGTCGAGATAGCTCGCGATCGATCGCGGCAGGAGCACCGGCAGGCGATAGGCGCGGCCGAGTGCCAGATAGATGTCGACGAGCTCGGGGACCGCGGCCGCACCCATGTGCGTATCGAGATGGGTGACGTCGATGCCGGCCGCGAGGGCCGCCTCGATCTGCGCGCGCATCTCCTCTTCGGCGGCCCTCGGATCGACGTGGCGGCGCAGGAGCACGCAGTTGCGCCACATGTAGCCCTCGTCGTCGACGAGCCCACCTCTGCGAGACGAGCCCGAGAGCGGCCGCCAGCGATAGCCCTGCCACTCGCTCGTGAGCGTGAGGTGGACGCCGAGATCGAGGTCGCGCCGGGTGCGGAAGGCGTGCGCGATCTCCGGGAACCAGGGGCAGGGCACCATGACCGAGCCGCACGTGAGAACACCTTTTCCGGCGAGCTCGAGCATGGCCCGGTTCGCCCCGTGGCACATGCCGACATCGTCGAGATGCGGGATCAGGATGCGGCGATCGCTCATGGCGGCGGATCCGGCTCGGGCGGGCGGAAGGTGCCCGTGGGACGACGGCCTGTCGAGGCTCAGACCACGGCTGCGATCGTGCGGCGGAAGCGGAGCAGCGCCAGGCCCGCGAAGACGGCACCGATCGCGGCCATGGCGAGAAGCCGGGGCCACGGCACGTCGATGCCGGCACCCCGAAACAGCACGCCGTGGGCGAAGGCCACGATCTGGGTGGTGGGCGAGAGCTGCATCGTGAGCTGTAGGCAGCGCAGCATGCTCTCGAGCGGGGTGAAGCCGCCCGAGAGGAGGTTCGAGATCACGAAGACGGGGACGGAGAGTAGCCCGAAGCGCGGCATGGTGGTGGCCACGGTCGCGAGCACGACCCCGAGCGCGGTGACGGCCAGAAGGTAGATCGCGGCACCGGTGGCGAAGAGGAGGACCGAGCCCGCGATCGGCGCGGCCAGCACACCGCGCACGACCACCAGGAGCGAGAGAAGCGCCGCCACCAAGACCAAGAGGCCGTTGGCCCAAAGCTTGGCGGCGACGACCTCGACCGGCCGCAGCGGCAGGGTCAAGAGATGTTCGAGCGTGCCCTGCTCGCGCTCACGGATCACGGCCGCACCGGCGAGCACGATCGCGAGGATGGTGAGGTTGTTGACGAGCTGGGTGACGGCCAGGAAACGGTCCGCCTCCAAGTTGGGGTTGAACCGTGCACGGACCTCGAGCCGGATCGGCAGGGAGCCCACCGCCGTCTCGCGGCCGAGAAAGCGGGCGATCTCCTGCTCGAGGATGGCGCGCGCATAAGCGGCGCCGTTGCCGGCGAGCGTCATCGCCGTGGCGTCCACGAGAAGGGCGAGTTCGGGCTCGCGCGGCCAGGAGATCGGCCTCGAAGCCGGCCGGAATCAGGAGCACGAAGGTCGCCTCGCCGCGCTCCATCACGTGTTCGACCTCTTCGAGGCCGATCGCGCGGGCGGGCTTGAACCAGGGCGGCAGGAACGCGTCCGCGAGCCGGGCCGAGAGGGGGCGGTCGAGGTCGACGACCGCGATCGCGGCATCGCGGACCTCGGTGCGCACGCCGCGGGCGAAGGTCACGATCGCGATCGTGAAGGAGTAGGCGACGAGGCCCAAGAGCACCGGATCGCGCAGGACGGCCCAGAGCTCCTTGAGCCCGAGCCGGAAGGTGATCCGAAGGCTCGCCACGGTTCAGCGCTCCCACTCGGGGAGCACAGCGGCGGCGAGCGTCCAGAACAGGAGGACGAAGCCCGCCAGCGTCGCGAGATCAAGCCAGAGCATCTCGAAGCCCAGGCCCTTGTTGATCACCACCGTGACGATCCGCTGAAAGTAGAAGACGGGAAAAGACTGGCCGATCGCGCGCGAGACCGCATCGAGCGTGGCCACCGGATACAGCATGCCCGAGAAATTCACGGTCGGGATCATGCACAGGATGGCGGTCGCGAAGATGGCGGCGATCTGCGAACGCACGAAGGCCGAGACCACGAGCCCGAAGGCGGTCGTGGCGGTGACGAACAAGACGGCACCGAGCGCCAAGGTCAGCGGATCGCCGCGCGGACGATTGTCGAACAGCAGCAGGACGAGAAGAAGAAGGGTCAGAAAGCTCGCCAGGCTCGTCACCACGTAGGGAAGCTGCTTGCCGATCAGGAACTGGAGCCGGGTGGCGGGCGTGGTGTAGAGGTTGACGATCGAGCCGAGCTCCTTCTCGCGCACGACCGCGAGCGCCCCGAGCATCGCCGGGATCATGACGAGCTGCATCGTCATCACACCCGGCGGGATCGCCGCGGTCGAGCGGAATTCCTGGTTGTAGCGGAAGCGGGCCTCGAGCCGGAACGGTGCCGCCCCGGCCTCGGCCGGCGCGAAGTCCCGCAGCACCCGTTCGACCACGCCCAGAACATAGCCGCGCGCGGTCTCTGCCCGGGTGGTGTTGGCGCCGTCGAGCCAGACCGCGAGCTCGGGTTGGCGGCCGGCGAACGGATCGCGCCCGAAGCCGGGTGGGATCGCCAGCACGAGGGCCGCCCGCGCAGTCTCGAGCATGCGATCGGCCTCGGCCGGGCTCTCGACTTCGCCCGCGGGCTCGAAATAGCGCGAGCCTTCGAGCGCGCGCACGAGCTCCCGGCTCTCCGCCGTCCGGTCCTGGTCGAACAGCGCGAAGCGGAGATTCTCGACGTCGAACGAGATCCCGAAGCCCATCGCGAGCAACAGCACGATCGGACCGAGGAGCGCGAAGGAGAGGCGGATCGGATCGGCCAGGAGCTCGCCCCCCTCGCGCCGGGGGAAGGCCAGGAGGCGGGTGAGCGAGAAACCGGAGCCCGAGGCGGCCGAGGCCGGCGGATCGGGCGGCATGATCGGCGCCCCTGTCGTCACGGCCGACCGGCCGCCCCCTCGGCTGTGGCCAGGAGCTCGACGAAGGCCGTCTCGAGATCACCCGCGCCGTGTTCGCGGGCGAGCGCTTCTGGCGGGCCCACCGCCAGCACCCGGCCGACGTGCATGAGCGAGATCCGATCGCAGCGCTCGGCCTCGTTCATGAAGTGCGTGGAGATGAAGATCGTGACCCCTTGCCGTCGGGCGAAATCGATCAGGAACGCTCAGAACCATTCCCGGGCGATCGGATCGACCCCGCTCGTGGGCTCGTCGAGAATCAAGATCTCGGGCTCGTGCAGGGTCGCGACCGCGAGCTGGAGGCGCTGGCGCATGCCCAGGGGTAGAGCTAGAGGCCGCCGTTCCGCTACCCGGTCGAGCTCGAAGCGGGCGAGCTGCTCGGCCACGCGGCGGCTCCGCAGGGCGCGGGGGAGACCGTAGACGGCGGCATGCAGCTCGAGGTTCCGGCGGACCGTGAGCTCCTCGTAGAGCGAGAAGGACTGCGACATGTAGCCGATCCGCCGGCGTGCGGCGAGCGAGTCCGCCCCGGCCGGCTCGCCGAGCACGAAGGCCTCGCCCGAGCTGGGCTCCAGCAGGCCCACGAGCATCTTCATCGTGGTCGTCTTGCCGCAGCCGTTCGAGCCCAGAAAGCCGAAGATCTCGCCGCGTTCGATCGCGAAGCTCACGCCGTCCACCGCCGTGAAGCCGTCGAAGCGCTTGGTGAGGTTGCGCGCCTCGACGACCGGAGGCTCGCCGTCGCGCGGCCGGAAGGGCCCTAGGACCGAGGCTCGATGCTCGCGTCGCCGTTCGGCCGGCAACAACGCCACGAAGGCCTCGTCGAGCCGGCTGGTACCGGACCGCGCGCAGAGCTCGGCCGGCGGGCCCTCGCCCAGGATCCGACCTGCCTCCATCGCGACCACCCGGTCGAAGCGTTCGGCCTCGGCCATATAAGCGGTCGCGAACAGCACGGTCGTGGCCGGCCGGGCGGCGCGGATCGCATCCAGGAGGTCGAAGAAGCGGCAGGGGGAGAGCGGATCGACCCCGGTCGTGGGCTCGTCCAGGATCAAGAGCTCGGGGTCGTGGACGAGCGCGCAGGCGAGCGCGAGCTTCTGCTTCATCCCGCCCGAGAGCTTGCCCGCCGGCCGATCGAGAAACGGGGCGAGACCGGTCGCCTCGGCTAAGGTCGCGATCCGGCTCGCCGCCGCCTCGCCCGCAAGGCCGTAGAGACTCGCGAAGAAAGCGAGGTTCCGGCCGACCGAAAGCGTCGGGTAGAGGTTGCGGCCGAGCCCCTGGGGGATGTAGGCGATCCGGCTCGTGAGCCGGCTCCTGTCGGCACGCCGGGAGGGGTCGAGCCCGAGCACGACGAGCCGGCCGCTCTGGAGGCGGCGGGCGCCCGCGATCAGGGCGAGGAGCGTCGATTTGCCGACGCCGTCCGGGCCCACGAAGCCCACGAGGGACCCCGAAGAGATGTCGAGATCGATCGAATCGAGCGCGCGCAGCCGACCATAGGCGTGGGCGAGGCCCGTGCAACGGACCGCCGCCTCAGCCGGGCGGGACATCGGCAAGCCGCACGGCCAGCCGCTCCGGCCAGACGACGTTCGGGTCGATCGCGAGGTAGACGGTGCCCGGCACACCGGTCTTCACGATGTCGGCGTAGGCGCGCAGGATCGCTTCCGGGATACGGACCTGGACGCGGAACATGAGCTTTTCGCGCTCGGCCTCGGTCTCGACGTAGCGCGGGGTGAACTGGGCTTCGGCGGCGACGAAGTGCACGCTCGCCGGGACCACCCAACGTGGGGCCGCGTCGAACACGATCCGCGCCTCCGCTCCGAAGCGCAGCCGGCCGGTAACGGCGGTCGGGACGAAGACGACCATGTAGACGTCCTCGAGGTCGAGCAGCGAGACGACGCGCGCTCCGGGGGCCAACACTTCGCCGGGCTCGGCGAGTCGGTATTGCACCCGGCCGGCCTTGGGCGCGCGCAGGGTGTACTCGGCGAGGTCGCTTCGGATCCGCTCGACCGTGGCTCGGGCGGCGGCGATCGCCGCCTCGGCCCTCTGCACTCCGGCCCGGGCAGCGGCGATCGCCGCCTCGGCCGTAGCCTTCTGGGTCCGCCGCAGATCGACCACCTGGCCCGGCGTGAAGCCGCGCTCGCCGAGGCTCTGGGCCCGCTCGAGCTCGTGGATCGCGAAGGCGAGCTCGCTCTCGCGCCGGCGCTCGAGGGCCCGGGCCTCGGTCAGGACCTGCTCGGCCTGGTGGAGGGCCGCCTCCGCCTCCCGCAGCCGCGCCTCGACCTCGCTCGAGTCGAGCCGGGCCATCACCTGCCCCGCCTCGACACGGTCGCCCTCGCGCACCAAGACCTCGACGAGCCGGCCGGCGAAGCGAGTGGCGATGTCGATCCGCCGCGCCTCGCTGCGGCCGTGCGTCCGCCAGATCCCCTCGGGCAGCGGCGGCTCGCGGCCGAGCCTCCACCAGGCGGCACCGCCCGCGAAGGCGAGGAGCCCCACGAGCAAAACGAGGAGCGGGGTTCGTCGCGACAGGCGGGTCGGACTTCCGAGGTGCCACACGGCCCGGCGCGATCCCGGTCGCGCGGCGCCGCGAGGCGAGAGGTGTACACGAGCGGCGCGACCGGTGCATGCGCGCGCTCGCCGAGGCCGATCGACGCGGCCGGCGGGAGACTGGACCGTCGGCTGGACGTAGCCTTTCCACCGCGCGTGCACGGATCGGCGAGGATGGCGGGCGGCACCGAGCGGCGGCAGCGGTGGGCGGTGGGCGGGCTCGGCCGCGGCCTGCTCTGGGCCCTCTGGGCTTGCGAGCTCCTCGTCCTGCTCACGGGCTCGCTCGCACCGGCCGTGATCGCGCGCCCGCTGCTCCTGGCCTACGGCGTCCTCGCCCTCGTCTCGGTCGCGCCGGCGAGCCGCAGGCTCGCGCTCGCCCTCGCCGCACCGGCCGTCTCGCTGGCGCTGGTCGAAGGGCGGCCCGAACTCTTGCTCGAAGGGCTCGACCAGGCGCTCGTCTACCCGGCCTTTTTCGGCACGATCGCGCTCGTGCGCGCGCTGGCCGCGGTCCATCCGGCGGTCGGCCGGGCCCGTGAGCGCGCCCGGCACCTATCGAGCGAGGCCCGTGCGCTGGGCTTCTTCCTGGGCGGCCATCTGTTCGGTGCGGTGCTGACCGCCGGCAGCTTCGCGGTCCTGGCCCCGCTCGCCGATCCGCGCGCTTCCGAGGCCGAACGCGCGCGGCTCGCGGCCATGGCGCTGCGTGGCTCCTGTCTCGCCGTCCTGTGGTCGCCCTTCTTCGTCGGCATGGCGCTCGTCACGCGCCACCTTCCCGGGCTGCCTCTCTGGCAGGTGGCGCTTCTGGGGCTCGCCCTCGCGGCGCTGGCACTCTTCCTCACCCTCGCGACCGACGTACGCGGTGGGGCGCGCTACCTCCTCTCTCTCGGCGCTCGGGGCTCTGGCCCCCCTGTTGCCGCCGGTGGCCGGGGCGGCCGCGGCGATCGTGCTGATCGCGAGCCTCGGCGGCATCGCGAGCCTCTCGGCCGTGCTGCTCGTGACCCCGCCCGCTGCCACCCTCTGGCTCGCGAGCCGGCCGCGCGGAACGGCGCGCGCGGTGCTCGACCGTACGATCGAGCTCACGGGGCGGCTCGGCGAGGAAATGCTGCTGGTGGGCGTGGTCACCGTGCTCGGCCGGGTGCTCGCCGGTTCCCCGACGATCGGTGCGCTCGCGGGACCGCTGCTCGCTCCGGGCCTCCTGCCCGCCTGGCTGCTCCTGGGCGGGTTCTTGGCGGTGATCGTGCTCCTCGCTGTCGTGGGCCTGCATCCGCTCGCGACGGTGGCGATCACCATGGCGCTCGCGACCGCGGGCCCACCGCCAGTGACACAGCTCGCCCTCGCCGGCCTCGGGCTCCTGGGCTGAACGCTCGGGACCATGCTGGGCTCGACCTCCGCAAGTCTGCTCGTCGCCCGCAGCGCCTTCGAGCTGCCCGCGCGCCCTCTCGCCCGGGCCCAACGGCCGCTTCGTGGCGCTGTTCGGAGCAACGAGTGTGGCGGTGCTCGCCGCCCTCGACGGCTTGCGCTAGGTCGCGGCCGTCGGTGCGACCAACCAGGGGGGACCTGCGATGGCTTCGGAGATCCGCTTCGAGCGGCTCGTGGGCGAGGCGATCCGCCGGCATCTGCCGGCGATCGCGCGGCTGCGGATCGTCGTGTTCCGCGAATGGCCCTATCTCTACGACGGCGACGAGGCCTACGAGCACCGCTATCTCGAGCGCTATGTCGAGGAGCCGCGGGCGGTCGTGGTGGGCGCCTTCGACGGTGCCGAACTCGTGGGTGCTTCCACCGCTTTGCCGCTCACAGCCGAGCCACCCGAGCTTTCCGAGCCGGTCGCCGCGGCCGGCCTGCCGGTCGAGCGGACCTTCTATTTCGGCGAATCGGTGCTGTTGCGCATCTATCGCGGCCGCGGCCTGGGCGTGCGCTTCTTCGCCGAGCGCGAGGACCATGCCCGCAGCTTCGGCTGCTACGAGTATGCCTGCTTCTGCGGGGTGATCCGCGATCCGAACGATCCGCGGAAACCCGCCGACTATGTCCCGCTCGATGCGTTCTGGCGCAAGCGCGGCTACGAGATGCTCGAGGGGGCCGTCGGCACGATCGCTTGGAAGGAGATCGGCGAGACCGAGGAGACGCCCAAGCGGCTACAGTTCTGGTACAAGCGGCTCTGAGCGAGGCGGCTCAACCCGCCGCGGTGGTGGCGGTGGCGCGCTTGGCCCGGGCAAAGGCGAGCCCGATCAGGACGAGGGCCGCCGCCACGACGAGAAAACCGCCGCGATAGCCGAGCTGCGGCAGGGCGAGGCCGAAGAGGGCAGCACCTGCCGCCTGCCCGACGAAAAGGCCGAAGGCGAAGAGCGCGATCGCCGCACTGCGGTCGAAGGGGGCCATCTGGGTGGCGTTGGTCTGCAGCGTGTTGTGCAGCATGTAGTAGCCGAGGCCGCAGAGCGCGGTGGCCGGGCCGGCGAGCGAGGGTGTGGTTGCGGTGGCGAGCAGGAGGAAGGCGAGCGCCATGACCGAGCCGCCGGCCGCGGCGAGCCCCAACTCGCCCAGACGTGCCAGCAGCCGGCGGACCGAAAGGGCGTAGACGAGCCCGCCCAGGCCGAAGGCCGCGAGGGCGAGACCGATCCAGGCGTAGGAGATCGCGAAGGTCTCGCGCAGGAAAGCGCCGACATAGGCGACGGCACCGAAGCAGAAGAGCCCTTCGAGGGTCACCGTGACGAGCACGACCCGCGCCCAGGGCACGCGCAGCACGCGGACGTATTGCAGGAGCGGGCTCGTGCTCGCCTCGGCGGGCCGGCTCGTGGCACCGAGGCGCCGCGTCTCGCGCGCGAGGAAGACGGCGACCAGGGCGAAGCCGGCGCCCAGGAACAGGAAGACCGTGCGCCAGCTGACGAGCTCGGCCAGGAGCCCGGCCGCCGCCTGGCCCGCGACGAGCCCGCCGATGTGGCCGGTCAGGAAGCGGGCGAGGACGGGCTGGCGGCGCTCGTAAGCTACGGTATCGCCGATGAAGGCCATCGACATGGGGATGATCGCGGCACAGGTGAGGCCGGAGACGAGCCGGGCGATCGCGAGCCAGAGCAGGCTGGGTGCGGCGGCCGAGAGGGCGGTCGTGAAGGCGGTGAGCGCGGTCATGAGGGCGACCGTGCGGAACGGGCCGATCCTCGCACCGACCGGCCCGTAGAGGAGCTGGAAGAGGCCGTAGGCGAAGGTGAAGGCGGTGATCGCCACGGCGGCCTGCGGGATCGAGACCGCGAAGCTCGCCGCGATGCCGGGCAGCAGCGCGTCGGTGACGCGTGTGGTGCCGGCGGCGAAGAACCCGGCCGCCGCGAGCAACGGGATCGCCCGGCTCAACGCTCCGGCCCGCGCGCCTGCTGCACGACCTCGAGCGCGACGTGGCGGGTGTCGATCACGACCTTGCCGCGATGCTCGAAATTGACCGTCACCCGCGTGCCGACGACCGACTGCACTTGACCCGCGCCCCATTCCGGGCAGCGCGGGTGGCGTACGAAGGCGCCCGGCACGAGCGAGAGGTCCAAAGCGTGTCCCCCGAGCGATCGGAGCCGGAGCTTAGGCAGCTGCCGGTGCGGGAGCAATTCGGCGCGGAGCAGGCCCGCACCACCTGGCCTTGTCTGCCCGGGGCGCTACCGCCATTCTCCTTTGGCCGATCCAGGGGGAGGAGGGATGGCGACGGTGACGCTCGTGCCGCCTGGGGGCAAGGATCGAAGGGGTCGCGGCCGACCGCACCCCAAAGGCCGCCTCGTCGATCCGCACGCGCTCGGGGAGGTACGCGCGCTCCTGGGCGAGCGGCCGCGCGACGCCCACTTCCTCGTCGAGCACCTCCACCTCCTGCAGGACCGCTTCGGCCGTCTCTCGAGCGCGCATTTGGCGGCTCTCGCCGAGGAGATGAAGCTCGCCCAAGCCGAGGTCTTCGAGGTCGCGACCTTCTATGCCCATTTCGACGTCCAGCGGGAAGGCGAAGCACCTCCGCCCGCGCTGACCCTTCGGGTGTGCGATAGCGTCTCCTGCATGCTCGAAGGTGCCGAGGCGCTCCGCGAGGAGCTCGTCCGCGGGCTCGATCCGGCCGCGGTGCGCGTCGTACGCGCCCCCTGCATGGGGGCCTGCGACCGCGCCCCGGCGGCGATGCTCGGGCAGCGCCTTTTGGCCCCGGTCTCGCTCGAGACGGCGCGCGCGGCGGTCGCCGCGCGGGCGGTCGAGCCCCTGGTCCCGCCCGCCCAGAACCTCGAGGCCTATCGGGCCGAGGGTGGCTACGGCCGGCTGCGTGTGCTACGGGCCGCCGCCGACCGCGAGGCGGCGATCGAGCGGATCCTCGCCGAGCTCGAGCGGGCCGGCCTGCGCGGTCTTGGTGGCGCCGGCTTCCCGACCGCACGCAAATGGCGGATCGTCCGCTCCTACCCGGGCCCGCGGGAGCTCTGCGTCAACGCCGACGAGGGCGAGCCCGGCACCTTCAAGGACGGCTGGCACTTGGCTCGCCACCCGCACCGGTTCCTCGAGGGCATGCTGATCGCCGGTGGGGTCGTCGAAGCCGAGCGGATGTGGATCTATCTGCGGGACGAATATCCACACATTCGGCTCCTGCTCGAACGGGCGATCGGCGAGCTCGAAGCCGCGGGTCTGGTCGAGCCCGGCCGGATCGTGCTCCGGCGCGGCGCCGGCGCCTACATCTGCGGCGAAGAATCGGCGCTGATCGAGAGCCTCGAGGGCAAGCGCGGTCTGCCGCGCCATCGCCCGCCCTATGTGGCCGAACGCGGCCTTTTCGGCCGGCCGACGCTCGTCAACAATGTCGAGACTCTCGCCTGGGTACCGACCATCCTCGAGAAGGGGGCGGACTGGTTCGCGTCGCAGGGCCGGCGGGGGGCGAAGGGTCTGCGCTCCTTCTCGGTCTCGGGCCGGGTGCGCGAGCCCGGGGTCAAGATCGCTCCGGCCGGGATCACGCTCCGCGAGCTGGTCCACGAGTTCTGCGGCGGCATGGCCTCCGGTCACGAGCTCGCCGCTTATCTGCCGGGCGGAGCCTCGGGCGGCATCTTGCCGGCGCGCCTGGCCGACCTGCCGCTCGATTTCGGCACCCTCGAACGTCACGGCTGCTTCGTCGGCAGCCACGCCGTCGTGGTCCTCTCCCAGAAGGACGATCTGCGCGCGGTGGCCCGCAACCTGATGGCCTTCTTCGCCGACGAGTCCTGCGGCCAATGTACGCCCTGTCGGGTCGGGACCGAGAAGGCGCTCGCGCTCATGGAGCGCCCGCGCTGGGACGGCGCGCTCCTGGCCGAGCTCTCGCAGGCGATGCGCGACGCTTCGATCTGCGGCCTGGGCCAGGCCGCACCCAACCCGCTCGACAGCCTCTTCCGCCATTTCCCCGAGCTGTTCGCCGCACAGGAGCTGCCGCGGCCCGAGGAGGCCTGAAGCCGTGAGAGAGCCCGTCACCTTCACCCTCGACGACCGGCAGGTCCAGGCCCGGCCCGGCGAGACGATCTGGCAGGTGGCCGAGCGGCACGGAATCGCGATCCCACATCTGTGCTGGCTGCCCGAACCCGGTTACCGGGCCGACGGCAATTGCCGAGCGTGCATGGTCGAGATCGAGGGCGAGCGGACGCTCGCCGCCTCCTGCATCCGCAAGCCCACGCCCGGGATGGTGGTGCGCACGGCCTCGGAGCGGGCGGTGCGCGCGCGCCGGATGGTGATGGAACTCCTGCTGGCCGATCAGCCGCCGCGCGCCGACGCGCACGACCGCACGAGCCGCTTGTGGTCTTGGGCCGAGCGGCTCGGTATGGCGGAGAGCCGCTTCCCGGCCCGGCCGGCGAAGCCGGCGGCCGACCGGTCGCACCCGGCGATGACCGTGCAGCTCGATGCCTGCATCCAGTGCAATCTCTGCCTGCGCGCCTGTCGCGAGGTGCAGGGGAACGACGTGATCGGGATGGCCTATCGCGGCGCGCACAGTAAAATCGTCTTCGATCAGGACGATCCGATGGGGGCATCGACCTGCGTGGCCTGCGGGGAATGCGTCCAGGCCTGCCCGACCGGTGCCCTGATGCCGGCGACACTCGTCGATCCGGCGACCGGCCGCGGCGCCTACGAGGCCGATCGTTCGGTCGAGAGCGTCTGCCCCTATTGCGGGGTCGGGTGTCGGCTGACCTTCCACGTCCGCGACGACCGGATCGCTTGGGTCACGGGCGCGAACGGCCCGGCCAACGAGAAGCGGCTCTGCGTCAAAGGTCGCTTCGGCTTCGATTATGTGCGCAGCCCCGAGCGCCTCACCGTGCCGCTGATCCGCCGCGAGGACGCTCCCAAGACGGTCGATCCGCCGATCGACCCGGCCAATCCCTGGACACATTTCCGCGCGGCCAGTTGGGAGGAGGCCCTCGAGCTGGCGGCCGGCGGGCTGCGGCGGATCAAGGAGCGCTGGGGAGCCGGTGCGCTCGCCGGCTTCGGCTCGGCCAAGGGTTCGAACGAAGAGGCCTATCTCTTCCAGAAGCTCGTCCGCACCGCCTTCGGCACCAACAATGTCGACCACTGCACCCGGCTCTGCCACGCCTCTTCGGTCGCAGCACTCATGGAGGGGATCGGGACGGGGGCGGTGACCGCTCCCTTCACCGAGGCATTGAACGCCGATCTGATCGTCGTGATCGGAGCCAACCCGACCGAGAACCACCCGGTCGCGGCGACCTACATCAAGCAGGCGGTGAGGCGCGGAGCGAAGCTCGTCGTGATGGATCCGCGCGACCAGGCGCTGCGCCGCTACGCCACGTGGATGCTGCAGTTCACCCCGGGCAGCGACGTCGCGCTGTTGACGGCACTCCTCAACGTCGTGATCACGGAGGAGCTCTACGATCGGCACTACGTCGCCGCCCGGGTGCAGGGCTTCGATGAGCTGGCGGCGCACGTTCGCGCGTTCCCGCCCGAGGCGATGGCCTCGGTCTGCGGTGTTCCGGCCGAGACGCTGCGCGAGGTCGCCCGCGCTTTCGCCCGAGCCCGGGCGGCGATCGTGTTCTGGGGCATGGGTGTCTCGCAGCACACGCACGGCACCGACAATTGCCGGGCGCTCATCGCGCTCGCGCTGATCTGCGGTCATGTCGGCCGGCCGGGCACGGGCCTGCATCCCTTGCGCGGCCAGAACAACGTGCAGGGTGCCTCGGATGCCGGCCTCATCCCGATGGTCTTCCCCGACTATCGTCGGGTCGGTGATGCCGCCTGGCGGGCGAAGCTCGAGGCGCTCTGGGGCCGCCCGCTCGATCCGACACCGGGGCTCACCGTGGTCGAGATCATCGAGGCGGCGGCGGCGGGGTCGATCCGTGGCATGTACGTCATGGGCGAGAACCCGGCGATGTCCGACCCGGACAGCCACCATGCCCGGATCGCGCTCGCCCGGCTCGAGCATCTCGTGGTCCAGGACATCTTTCTGACCGAGACCGCGATGTATGCGGACGTCGTCCTGCCCGCTTCGGCCTGGCCCGAGAAGTGGGGTACGGTTACCAACACGAACCGCCAGGTCCAACTCGGTCGGCCGGTGCTCGACCCGCCGGGCGAGGCGCGGCAGGACTGGTGGATCGTCCAGGAGATCGCGCGCCGGCTCGGCCTCGACTGGAACTATCGCGGTCCGGCCGACGTGTTCGCCGAGATGAAGCGGGTGATGCCCTCGCTCGACAATATCGACTGGCAGCGCCTCGAGCGGGAAGGCTCGGTCGCCTATCCGTGCCCCGCCCCGGATCGTCCGGGGGAGGGCGTGATCTTCGCCGACCGGTTCCCGACCGCAGACGGCCGCGCCCGGCTCGTGCCGGTCTCACCCGTGCCCCCCTCCGAGCAGCCGGACGAGGAGTTCCCCTTCGTGCTGATCACCGGCCGCACGCTCGAGCACTGGCACACGGGTGCCATGACCAGGCGGGCCTCGGTGCTCGATGCGATCGAGCCCGAGCCGTTCTGCGCCATGGCCAGAACCGATCTCGAACGGCTCGGCCTCGCCCCCGGCGACCGGCTGCGGCTTTCGACCCGGCGCGGGACGATCGAGCTCATGGCGCGCGAGGACCCGGCGATCGCACCCGGCACCGTCTTCGTTCCGTTCTGCTACGTCGAGGCGGCCGCCAATCTGCTGACCCGCCCGGAGCTCGACCCGTTCGGCAAGATTCCAGAGTTCAAGTACTCGGCAGCCCGGGTCGAGCCGTTGCGCGCTCCCGTCCCGGCCTGAACCGTGCCGGGCACGGGCCCGGCCGGGCGGCATCTCAACTCGCTGCACGGCCGGCGAGCTCCGCCCCGAGCAGCGAGCGAGCGAGTTCCTCGACGTCTGCGGCGGCCGGCGCGTTCGGGTGGCGGACGAGCAACGGCCGTTGCCGGGCGATCGCGTCGGCGATCCGCGGATCGCGGCGGACGATCCCGACCACCGGAAGCTCGCGGTCGAGGAAGCGGCGGGCGGTCGTCGCCAGCGTGCGGGCGGCATTCGTACCGTCGGCGCGGTCCTCGGCCATGTTGACGACCAATCCCAAGCCCGGATGATCCTTCAGACCGACCTTGAGCAGCGCGTAGGCGTCGGTGAGCGCGGTCGGTTCCGGGGTCGCGATCAAAAGCGCACGACGGGCGAGCCGGGCGAGGCGCAACGTCCGCGGGCCGATGCCGGCCGGTAGGTCGAAGAGCGCGGCATCGTAGCCTGCAGCGAGCACCTCGATCTCGCGAGCGAGACGCTCGAGGGTCTCGCCCTCGAGCGCGGCGAGACTGCGCCAGCCCGACGGGCCGAGCAGGAGGTCGAGGCCCGTCGTGGGTTCTCGTACGATCATCTCGACGAGCGGGCGGCCCTCGGCGAGGGCCCGGCCGAGATGGCGGTCCTCGACGAGGCCCAGATGCACATCGACATTGGCGAGCCCGAGGTCGGCATCGACCACGAGGACGCGGGCGCCCGTGCGGGCGAGCGCATGTCCGAGGGTCACGGCGAGGACGGTCTTGCCGACCCCACCCTTGCCCGAGGCGATGGCGAGCGTACCGATCATGGGACGTCTCCCGCCTGGCCGCCGGCGCGGACGAGGAGGAGGCGGGCGAGCCCGGCGGCGCTCCAGGGCAGGAGCGGCTTGCCTACGAGCGGGCTCGTGGCGGCCAGAGCGAGCTCCAGGCCGAGCTCGGCCGCGGCGAGTATGCCGCCCAGGCGCCGGGCGGCGTCGAGCCGCGTGGTGATCATCCGTCGGACCCCCATGACTTGAAAGTTGGCTGCGACCTCGGCGCAGTCCTCGAGGTCGAGCCCCGCCGGCAGGACCAGGACCGGCTCGCATCGCGAACGGCGGACGAGTGCCGAGAGCTCGACCATCTCGTCGCGGCGGAACGGATTGACGCCCGGGCCGTCGACCAGAACCGGGCGGCGGGCGGCCGGAGCCGGCGACGCCTCGCCGAGCGGCTTGGGCTCCAGGCCCAGGGGTGCGATGAGCCCACGCAGCTGATCCAGGCCGCCGACGCGGTCGAGATCGGCACTCAGTACCTCCGGTACCTCGCCGGCGAGCCGGGCCGCCGCGGCGAGGCGGGCGACCACGGCCGTCTTTCCGGCGCCGGGCGGGCCGATCAGGATGAGCGAACCGCGCTGCGTTTCCTCGTCGGACGGGAAGCGGTAGCGCCGGGCCAGAGCTTCGGCCAGCAGGACCGCGGGGTCGAAGCCGCTCGTGCTCGGCGCGCCAGCGAGCAAGGCTGCGCAGCGTGTCTCGTCGAGGCCGTGGTGACGGAGCGCCGAGCGCACCACCTCGGCGGTCGGGCTCTTCGACGGTCGGGCGAGGAGCTCCTCGAGGTCGGGCTCCTGCGTGTCGGCGGCAGCGGTGAGCCGAACCGCCCCCGCCTCCTCGCGGGTGGCGACGATCACCGCGTCCGGGCCGAGGGCCGCCCGCATTCGTGCGAGCGCCTCCTGCATCGTCGGGGCCTCGAAGATCCGCAGTCGCATGGCTCACACCTGACCGAGCGCCTTGAGGCGCGCCTTGGGATGGATCTCGTTGTGCGAGAGCACCACGGTCGCCGGGCGGAAGCGCTCGACGATCGAACGGACGTAGGGTCGGAGATGCGGGCTCGTGACCAGCACCGGCAGCTCGCCCTTGAGGGCTTGCGCCTCGAACGCTTCGCGCGCCGTGCGGATGAACTCTTGGAGGCGGGACGGCGGCATCGCGAGCTGGCGCTCCTCGCCCTGGCCGACGAGGGCATCGGCGAAGGCCTGTTCCCACTCCGGGGAAAGGGTGAGGACGGGGATATAGCCGCCGGGGCCGGTCGCCGCGTTGCTGATCTGGCGCGCGAGCCGCGCGCGCACGTGCTCGATGACGAGCACGATGTTCTGGGTGTGGCTCACCGCCTCGGCGATCGCCTCGAGGATCAGCTTCAAGTCGCGGATCGACACCCGCTCGGCCAAGAGGCCCTGCAGGACGCGCTGGATGCCGCCGACAGTGATCCTCGAGGGCACGAGATCGGAGAGGAGCTTCTGATAGTCCTCGCCGAGTTCCTTGAGGAGCTTCTGGGTCTCGGCGAAGGACAGGAGCTCGGCCAGATGTTCCTTGATCACCTCGGTGAGATGGGTGGTCACGACCGTCGCCGGATCGACCACGGTGAGGCCGCGAAGGCTCGCCTCCTCCCGGAGTGCGGGCACGATCCAGCTCGCCTGCAGGCCGAAGGTCGGCTCGGTGGTGGGCTCGCCGGGCAGATCGATCGGGCGGCCGAGCGGATCCATGACCAGGAGCATGCCGGGGCGCACCTCGCCGCGACCGCCCTCGAGCTCCTTGATCCGGATGACGTAGGTGCTCGACGGCAGCTGGATGTTGTCCTGGATGCGGACCGAAGGCAGCACGAAGCCGAGCTCCTGAGCGAGTTGGCGTCGAAGCGCCCGGATCTGCTCGGCGAGCCGCCCCCCCTGCGCCTCGTCGATCAGCGGCAGGAGACCGTAACCGAGTTCGAGACGGACAGGGTCGATGGCGAGCGCGGCGCTGACGAGCTCCTCGCTCGAGAATTGCGGGCGGGTGCCCGGTTGTGCCGCCTTCGCGGTGGCCGGCGCGGGCTCGTTGGCCGGCTTGGGGCGCGCCCGCCAGGCGAGCCAGCCGGCACCGGCGCCGAGGGCCAGGAACGGCAGCGCGGGCAAGCCCGGAAGCAGTGCCAGGGCGACGGCCAGAGCGCCGGTCACGCCGAAGGCCCGGGGGAAGGCGCCGAGCTGGGCCAAGAGCGCCTGGTCGGCACGGCCCGTGACCCCGGCCTTGGTGACCAGGAGGCCGGCCGCCATCGAAACGAAGAGGGCCGGAATCTGCGAGACGAGACCGTCACCGACCGTCAAGAGCGCGTAGGTGCGGGCTGCCTGGCCGAGGCTCAACCCCATCTGGGCGACCCCGATCAGGAGCCCGCCCACGAGGTTGATCGCCGTGATCAGGAGCCCCGCCACGGCATCGCCGCGTACGAACTTGGCGGCACCGTCCATCGCGCCGAAGAAGGCGCTTTCTTCCTCGAGGGCACGCCGGCGTGCCCGCGCCGTGGCTTCGTCGATGAGACCGGCCGAGAGATCCGCGTCGATCGCCATCTGCTTGCCTGGCATGGCGTCGAGCGAGAAGCGGGCGGCGACTTCGGCGATGCGGCCCGAGCCCTTGGTGATCACCACGAAGTTGACGATCACCAGGATCGCGAAGACGATCAGGCCGATCACGACGCTGCCCTGCATGATGAAGCCGCCGAAGGCGGCGATCACCTTGCCGGCTGCGGTAGGCCCGCTGTGTCCCTCGGCCAGGATCAGCCGCGTCGACGCCAGGTTGAGCGCGAGGCGCAGCATCGTGGCGATCAGGAGCACGGTCGGAAAGGCGTTGAACTCGAGCGGCCGCTCGATGAAAAGGGCGGTCAGGAGGATCAGCACCGACAGGGTGATCGACACCGCCAGCAGCAGGTCGAGCAGGAGAGGCGGCAAGGGCAGGATCAAGACGACCAGGATCGCCACGACCCCGAGGCCGAGCAGCACCTCGCCCTGGCGCAACGCGCGGGCGAAGCTCGGCCAACCGGCGCCGAACACCTCCTGGACGGCGCTCAGCACGGCTCGGACTCCTCGGCCTGGGCGGCCGCCTCGTTGGCGGGCGGCGGGACAGGCAGCCCTTCCTCGAGGAACTGCTTGAGTTTGTTGCGCAATGTGCGGATCGAAATGCCGAGAATGGCGGCGGCGTGGGTGCGGTTGCCGAGGGTGTGGCGGAGCGTGTCGAGGATGAGATCGCGCTCGACCTCGGCGATGGTCCGGCCGACCAGGGTGGCCGCCGCGGGAGCGGCCGGCTGGCGAGCGGGTGGCGGTGCGCCGGGAGCGAGCACGATCGCCTCGGGACCGATCGTCGGACCGCGGGCGAGCAGCACGGCGCGGTGCATGCAGTTCTCGAGCTCGCGCACGTTCCCGCGCCAGGAATGGCCGAGCAGACGAGCGATCGCCTGTTCCGAAAGGTCGCGCTCGGCGAGGCCGTTGAGCTTGGCGAAGCGGACGGCGAAATGGCGCGCGAGGGCGACGATGTCGCGCGGCCGCTCGCGCAGCGGCGGCAGGTGCAGGCCCAGGACGTTGAGCCGGAAGTAGAGGTCCTCGCGAAAGGTACCTCTGGCCACTTCCTGTTGGAGGTCGCGGTTGCTCGTGGCGATCAGCCGGATGTCGACCTGCACCGGCCGCGAGCCACCCAACCGATCGATCTCGCGCTCCTGGATGGCCCGCAACAGCTTGGCCTGCAGGCGGGGTTCCATCTCGCTGATCTCGTCGAGCAGGAGCGTGCCGCCGCTCGCCTCCTCGAACTTGCCGAGCCGGCGGGCGACGGCGCCGGTGAAGGCGCCGCGCTCGTGGCCGAACAGCTCGCTCTCCAGGAGATTTTCGGGAATGGCCGCGCAATTGACGGAGACGAAGGGGCCGTTGGCGCGTCGGCTGTGGCGGTGGACGAAGCGCGCAACGACCTCCTTGCCCGTCCCGCTCTCGCCCGTGATCAGAACGCTCGCCTCCGCCGGCGCGTATTGGCGGGCGAGATCGAGCACGGCTCGCATCGCCGGATCCTCGCCGATCGGATCGCGAGGGTCCCCCGCGATGCTCGCGATCAGCGCGGCGATCAGCTCGGGGTCGGGTGGTAGCGGCAGGAAGTCCTTGGCACCCGCCCGGATCGCGGCGGCGGCGGCTCGTGGCTCGGCGTCGATGCCGTAGGCCACGACCGGCAGCCAGATCCGCTCGCTCGCGAGGCTCTGGACGACCGCGGCGACGTCCCGGCGCACGTCGACCAGCAGGAGATCGGCGCCGCGCCCTTCCCGCAGTTCGGCGATGGCGTCCTCGATCCGCGGTCGATGCCGAACCTCGATGCCCCGGCCAGCCGCGATCGCGCAGGCCTCCGCCACTTCTCGACCACGCTCCCCGACGACGAGAAGGCGCATCACTCGCACTCCGAAACCCACCGCACGGAGCCCGTTCCGGTCCGACCCTCGGCTCGTGGGCGCGCCGGGCCCCGCACCGGGCCGCCGGCGGGCGCCGCAGAGGCGGCCGTCGGCAAGCACTCGTCTTCTTCCGGCCGCGTGCCCCCCAGCACCGATGGTCGGGCGCGAAAAGCCGGTGTCGTGCGACCATGCGGCAGCGGCGGAGCGGGCGGAGCCCGCCCTTCTTCGGAAGGTGCGGCGGGACTTTCCGTTCTTGGTCGGATGTGTCGGCTCATGAGTTCCCCTTGACGATCTCGGTGAGGGCGACCGCGAGGCGATCCTCGACCACGAGCACCTCGCCGCGCGCGACGAGCCGATCGTTGACCAGGATGTCCACCGGCTCGCCCACCTTGTGGTCGAGCTCCACGACCGCGCCGCGCCCCAGACGCAGCAGCCGAGCAACCGGGATGTTCGCCCGTCCGAGCACGGCCGAGAGCCGCAACGGGACGTCGTACACGGCGCTCAGTCCGGCCCGGGGGGCCGCCTCGCCCGGCTCCACGGTCGGGTCGCCGGCCGACTCCGTCTGGGCCAGCGGCGGAGATTCCTCATCCGTCTCGAGCATCGTCGTCTCCCTTCCACCCGGGGACCGCACAGGCCCCGGCTCGTGTCACTGCCCGGACGCGCTCGCGAACCGCGGCGGCCAACGCGCCCGCATCGAGCTCGGCCCAAGTGTCGTCCACCGTGAGGCGGAGGAGCTCGCCTTCGGCCAGCGGGCGGATCTCGTAGCCCGTTTCGATGCCGAACTCGGCCAGAAGGGCCGGCAGCCGTGCCGCGAGCAATTCGAACTCGCCCTCCGGAACCTCCACGATCAGTTTCCGTGGCTCCGGGCGCCATGCTCCGAGGACTTCGGCAACGAGCTCCTCGAGCGCACGCAGGAGCCGCTGCTCGCGGAGCGGCGGCACGAGCGCGTCGAGGGCAACGGTCACGAGATCTCGGACGGTCTGTCGTACGGACGCATCCCGCTCGGCGAGATCGGCCCGCAGCCCGGCGACCGCGGCGAGGAACCGCTCCCGAAGCATCGCCTCTTCGTTTCGGACGGGGACGGGTGGAACCGCAGCGGCGAGTCGCGCGGACCGGGCCGCGACCGCGGCGCAGGCGCGCGCGAGCTCGTCCTCGTCGAACAGCAGAGGACGCTCCGCCGGCTCCGCGATCACCGGCTCGTCCGAGAACGGCTCGGGAGTGGAGCGCTCGAAGTCGTCGAGCTCGAACGCTCGCCGCCCGTCCATCGATCGGCTCGCTCCAGCGCGTCGTACCGTGCAGCCGACCATCAAAGGCTCGAAAAGGTGTTCCATGGTCGCAGCTCAGACCACCAGTTGCTCTTCATTGCCGGTAGCGAGGAAGATCTCGCCCGCGGCCGCGAGTTCCTTGGCCATGTTGACAATGAACTGCTGGGCCTCCTCGACGTCGCGTAACCGGACCGGCCCCATCGCCTGCATGTCCTCGCGCAAAATCTTCGCCGCACGCTCCGACATGTTCGAAAAGAAGAGGCTCTTGATCTGCTCGCTGGCACCTTTGAGCGCCATCGCGATCCTTGCGTTGCCGGCATTGCGGATGAGAAGCTGGATGCCCGCACTGTCGAGGCGGGTGAGGTCGTCGAAAGTGAACATCAGCGCCTTGACGCGCTCCGCCGATTCCTTGTCCCGCTCCTCGAGGCGGGCCAAGAGGCGCGTCTCTGTCGCCCGGTCGAAATTGTTGAAGATCTCGGCCATCGCGGCGTAGGCGTCGCGACGGTCGGGTCGGCAGAGATTACCGACGAGTTCGGCATGCAGGCTGCGTTCGACATCCGCCAGAACGTCGCTCTGGACATCGTCGACGCGCAGCATGCGGGTGACGACGTCGGTGGCGAGGTCGTCCGGGAGCTTGGCGAGCACGCGGGCCGCGTGGGCCGGCTCGACCCGCGCGAGGACGAGCGCTGCCGTCTGCGGATGCTCGTTCGCAAGGAAGCCGGCGAGCGAGGTCTCGTCGACTTTGCCGAGCTTGTCCCAGACGGTGCGTCCGGCGGGCCCCCGGATCTGGCTCATGATCGCCTCCACTCGGTTCTTCTCGAGAAAGCCGGCGAGCAGTTTCTCGATCGCCTCCAAGCCACCCCAGACGCCGGCGTTCGAGCCGAGCTCACGATCGAACTCCTCGAGAACCCGATCGACCAGGGCGGCATCGACTCGCCCCAGATTCGCGACCGTGCGCGAGAGTTCTTTGACCTCCTCGAGATCGAGCCCGCTGAGCAGCTTGGCACTCTTCTCCTCGCCGAGGGCGAGGACGAGGACCGCGGCTCTCTCTGGGCCGGTAAGGTTCTCGTAGAGTAGAGGCGCCGGCATCGCGGATCTCGCTCAGCTCTGCTGCAACCAACCTCGCAGGACCCGAACCACATCCTGTGGCCGCTCTTCGATCGCCCTGGCGATCCGCTGGGCGGGGGTCTCTACCGCCGCCTCGCCGGCTTCGCTCATGGCGGGTAGCTCGCCCGCCACACCCGCCGGCGGCTCGATGGGCAAGGCCGGAAGCTCCGGCACGGGAAGCGGTGGCAGCTGTCCGAGCGTCTCGCCCCCGAGCGCGGGAGCCTGCTGCTCGGCCGTCTGGGCGGGGGTGCGCAGGCTGCGGACCAACGGCCGTACCCCGAAGAGGAGGACGATCATGGTGAGAAGCCCCAGGCCCGCGAGCTCGGCGAACCGGCCGAGCTCGTCCCGGCCGAGGTCGAGCAGGCCGGGCTCGGCCACCGGCTCCGGCTCCATCTGGACGAAGGGGCGGGAGACCACCTCGACGACGTCGCCGCGCTCCTCGTCGACACCGGCGGCGCTGCGGACGAGAGCGCCGAGCTGTGCGAGCTCCTCGGCCGGACGGGGCTGATATTGCCGGCTTCCGTCGGCGGCGGTCGTCCAAATGCCGTCGACCTGCACGGCGATCGACAGCCGCCGCAGATGACCCGGACGGCGTGTCTGGCTGCGGACAGTGCGGGAAATCTCGTAGTTGACCGTTTCCTCGCTGCGGCTGGTGCGTTCGCTGCTGCCGCCCCTGGCGGCCGAACCGGTGCGCTCGGTCGGTAGGTTGTTGGCAACGGTCACGGCACCGTTGTCGGCATCGCGCCGATCGCCGGTCTCCTCGATCGTCTGGGTGCTGCGGGCGACCTGCCCGTTCGGATCGTACTGCTCGGCCGTGGTCGTGATCTCGTCGAGCTCGAGGTCGGCCGTGACCTCGGCCTCGACCCGGCCCGGTCCGATCGTCCGCTCGAGCAGCTGGAGAATTTTGCCGCGCAGCCGCTGCTCGATCGCCGCACGCTGCTCCTCGATGTCGCCGGCGGCGAACCCGACCGAAGGCCCCTCGCCGCCGCGCGCGAGCAGATTGCCGCGATCGTCCACGATCGTGACCCGGCCGACCTCGAGGCCGGGCACCGCCGCGGCCACCAGGTTGCGGATGCCCTGAACCTGGCGCCGGTCGAGACCACCCGGCTGCGCGAGGCTCAGCACCACCGAGGCGGAGGCGGCGTGTCGCTCGCGCGCGAACAGCTCACGGCGGGGCAGAACCAGGTGGACGCGGGCGGCTCTTACCGGCTTGATGGCCGCGATGGTCCGCGCGAGTTCCCCTTCGAGAGCCCGCCGCAGGTTGACGTTGGAGATAAAATCCGAGCTGCCGAGCGGTCCGCCGCGGTCGAACACCTCGTAACCGATCGAGCCACCACTCGGCAGGCCCTGCTCGGCCATGTCCATCCGCAGACGCAGCGCACGGTCGGCCGGCACCAGCACGGCATCGCCGTTCGGGCTCAGCCGATAGGGGACGGCGGCCGCCTCGAGCCGCTCGACGATCCGTCGTGCGTCCTCCGGCGCGAGACCGCCGAACAGCAGGGTGAACGGAGGCTCGAGGGTTCGCGCGACGACAAAGGCGAAGAAAGCCACGAGCGCCAGGGTCACAGCGCCCAGTGCCAGGATGCGCCCGGTGCCGAGCGCTCGGAGCTGAGCGAGCAGACCGGACGGGACACCGGCCGTCGCCGGCCGCTCGCCTTCAGCTCGGGTATCGACTGTCTGAACCTCGCTGGCCATGACCTCGCGCCGTCGTCGCGCCCTCGCGCGGCGACAGGCTAGGCGGGCACAGTAAAGGCCTGGTTAACGTCCGCGACGCTTTCGCGGCTCAGCGGAAGTCCTGCAGCCGGGTGATCCTGAGGCCCATCAGGCCGTGGCGATCGATGAGGCGCTCCCAGGATGCATACTCCTCGGCCGAGAGGTTGTAGCGGCGGCAGGCCTCCTCGAGCGTGAGGAGACCGCCGCGCACCGCCGCCACCACCTCTGCCTTGCGCCGGGCGACCCAACGTCGCGTCGAGGGCGGGGGCAGATCCTCGAGGCGCAGGGGCTGCCCTTTCGGTCCGAACGCGAGCGCCGTCCGCTCCGTCTGCTGGTCCGACATCGACATCTCCGTCCCGATCTTTTCTCGATCCCTCGTCCGGGGAGCTGCACCAGTGCTAGAAGGCTTGTCTTAATGTCCGACTAAGCCGCTGTCTGAAGCTCGTCAGTATGCATCGAAGTACCGCCTCCCGAATCGAGGCCTATCGATCACCGACGGAGGCGGATCAGCTCGTCGAGCATCTCGTCGGCAGTGGAGATGACGCGAGCGTTCGCCGAGTAGGCACGCTGGGTGACGATCATTTTGGTGAATTCGTCGGCGAGGTCGACGTTGGAGGTTTCGAGCGCCGATGGCGTCAGTCGACCTGCCCCACCTTCTCCCGGTGCCCGCAGCATGAACTCGCCCGATTGGTCGGAGGGGGCGTAGACGTTGCCGGTCCGCGGATCCAAGCCCGACGGATTGGGGAAAGTGGCGAGCGCCAGACGATACAGTCGGCGCTGCTTGCCGTTGTCGAAGGAGGCGATGACATAGCCCTGCTCGTCGATCGAAACCGAAACCAGGGTCCCCACACCGGCCCCGTTCTGAGAGACGAAGGCGACGCTCGTGGGACTCGCGAACTGGGCGAGACCGTTGGTCGTGCCGAGGTCGCCGAGATCGATGACGATGTCGCTCGGATCGGCACCGCTGGCCGCCGCCCATTGGATCTGGGCACCTTGCAGGCCGGGCACGAGCGCAACGAGGCTGTTGGCCGCGAGCGTTCCGTCGCCCGCGAAGGTGATTTGGCCGGAGGCGACGCGTCCGTCGGGGTGAACCGTGGTATCGACCTCGGCCGCGTCGGCCACCACCTCGACGTTCCACACGTTGGCGGTCGGGTCTTTGAGGAACGCGAAGGTCAGATCGTGCGGGCGTCCGAGGCTGTCGAAAATCCGCACGGTGCGCGAGAAGTGGGGCTCGACGCCGGTGCCACCGTTGAGCGCGGCGGCCATGTCCCCGGGGGTGTAAGGGCCGGCGAAGGCGACCTGGTCGGCGTCCAGATTGGCCCCGATCGACACCGCGCTCGTCGGGAGCGCCACGCCGTTGACGATGCTGACGTTGACTGTTTCCAGCCGATTGACGTCGACGGGCGCGCCCGTCGGATCAAGACGCCAGCCTTGCAGAAAATACCCGTTTGGCATGCGTAAGTTACCCGAGGCGTCGGTAGAGAAGTCTCCCGCTCGCGTGAAATATGTTTGACCTCTCCCGTCGGTCTCCGTGTTCACGACGAAAAACCCCTGACCGACGATGGCGACATCCGTCGTGGAATTGCTCGACTGAATCAAACCCTGACTACCGATCGTATAAAACGCGTGCGAATAAACCCCGCCTGGCCGGTACACTTTCGAGCCGGCTTCGCGGGCGACCATGCTCGAGAACTGGGCCTCGGCGAGCTTGTAGGCCGTCGTGTTCACATTGGCGACATTGTCGGAGATGATGCTCATCGACCGGCTCTGGGCAGCAAGCCCCGTCACACCGGTGAACAAGGATCCGAACAGGGTCATCGAGGCGTTCTCCTTGAAGGTGTCGGTCGCTCCGGCGGGCGCTCAGTTCGCGGTCTCGGGAAGGGGACGGACGGCCTCGGCGGCCAGAGGGATGCCGTCGGCCAGGAGCACGAGCCCGCCCTCGCGACTCTCCAATCCGTCGATCCTGGTCGTGCGCTCGAGGTTCGCCGCGATCGGCCGGCCCAGCCCGTCGAGGGCGGTCACGTCGATCCGGTAGAGCCCGGCGGCCGCGCGCCCGCCGTCGAGAAGCTTTCCGTCCCAAAAGAAACGGTTGATACCGGACTCGGTCGCGCCCGTAGCGCTGTGGATCAGGCGTCCCGAGGCATCGAAGATCCGGACCGTCACACTCGCCGCCCGCTCGGGAAGCTCGTACACGGTGGTGCCGCCGAGCCCGTCGACCCACATCCGGCTGCCGTCGACCCGAACTTGACGGCCGATCATGGTCAAGGCGGCGCTCGCCGCGCTCGTTCGGGTCAGGCTCACGAGCTGCTCGAGCTGGCGGTTGGTCTTGAGCGCCTGCTCGACGGCCGAGAACTGGACGAGCTGGCTCGTGAAGCGCTCGGGGTCCATCGGCGAGAGCGGGTCCTGGTTCTGCAGCTGGGTCGTGAGCAGCCGCAAGAAGGTCTCGAAGTTGTTCGCGAGCCCCGTTTCCTCACCGGAACGGCTCCGGGCGGTCGGCGTCGTCGCGTTGGTGACGGCGGTCGTCGGCATGGAACTCCCTCGGGCTCAGACGACGAGGTCGAGGAGGCGGAAATCGAGCAGGCGCGGCGGCGTCATCGGAGGTTCGGAGCGGACGGACTCGCTCGAGCGGGTACGGCCGGGCGAAGCGAACTTCTCGGGGCGGCCCTCGCCGTCGCGTCGCAGGCCGAACTCGAGACCACCCGCCTCGAGCTCGAGACCGCTAGCGATCAGGATCCGCTCGAGTGTGCGTTGATCGCGCTGGAGGAGCTCGAGCGTCTCGAGCCGTTCGACCAGCAAGATCGCGCGGGCCTTGCGCCGGCCCTCGCTCGTGAGCGTGAGCTCGACGCTACCGAGCTCGGCGGGCTCGAGCGCGATCCGCAGACGCTCGATCGGAACGCCGCCACGCTGCAGGAGCGTGGCCGCCACCTGAACGGCCGGCGGCTGGGGCGCCGGAATACCCGGATGGCGCGGTGATGCAACCGGGTCGGCCGCCCGTCCCGCGGGCGCCGGCTCCGGCAGGAGTGGGCGATCGAGAACCGACGCCGGGTCGGCCTCGGCGGCACCGCGGGACACCCCCGGAGCCGCCGCGCTCTCGGAGCCGTTGCCGACGGCAGCCTCGGCGGAACCGCCGGAAAACCGCCCACCCGAGGTAGAGACCTTCACGCCGGCTGCGGCAGCCACCCGCTCGCCGGGCGCCTCGGCCGGGCCGGCGACCGCGACCGGCTGGGGAACGGTCGCCTCGGAATCGCCAAGGCCCGCTGGCGCGAGCGCAGCCGACCGTGGCGGGAGGCCAACGGGCTCGGCCTCGCCCGGCGCGCGTGCGGTACCCTGGAAGAGACCGCTGGACATCGGGCGCGAGACAGCCGGATCGCCCGGTGCGACCGATCGGCCGGTTCCGAGGGCAGCCACCCGCTCGCCGGGCGCCTCGGCCGGGCCGGCGGCCGAACCGAGGCGAAGGTCACTCGCGGTGGCCGCGCCGCCGCCGGCTGCGGCGACAACCTCCGACCCGACGGCTCGCTCCGGACCTTCGGCGACGATCGTGCCCTCGATCGGCGGTTGCGAAGGCCGCTGATCCGGGCGGCCGGGCGACGACCGATCCGCCGGATGGGAAAGGCTCGCGCCGAGGGAAGCCCCGCCCCCTGCCGACGGCAGGGCCAGCGGCTCGCTCGGATCGAGCGCTGTGGGGCAAACCTCCGGCCCGCTCTCTGCCGATGGCGAACTCGAAACCTCGCCCGCCGGAGGGACGAGCAGGCTCGCGGCTGCGGCGAACGGCTCCGTGGGTCGGACCGAGGTCCCCGCCGGTTCGCCGACCGACAATCGTCCGAAGCCGGGGAAGTGCGACGGGGCCGCCGCCGCGTTACCGACGGCAGAAGCCGGGAGCTCGACCGCGGGTTCGTTACCCTCGGTCTCCGTGACCGGGACGTGGAACGATGCGAGGTTCCGGATCGGATCGGCTTCCGACCGAGCGATGCGCCCGCCCGAGACCGTTGGTTCGAGAACGGGAAGCGACGCGATCTCGAGCGGCGACGGGCATATCGGGACGCTCGAAGGCGAGCTCGAAACCGGCGAAGCCGACGGCAGGTCGACAGAGGATCCGCCCGGCAGCCGCTCCGGGCCCGGCGGGACGGAACCGGCGATTTCGAAGGCCGACCCCGCATGCGAGGGGTCGCCGGCCGCGACGGGGCCGGTCGGCGCGCCGCTCGCCACCCTGTAGAGATCGGGGTGATCGAGCTCGAGCTTCGCGAAACCACCGGGCCCCGGGACCGCCTCGCCGGCGACGGCCGAGACGCCGCCAGGCACGATAACGGGACCGACGGCTCGATTCGACGCGCCCGCATCCGTTCCGGCGGTCGGCGCGAACGTGTTCGCGGGAGCGCCGCCGCTCACCGCCCTCTCGAGGTCGTGCGGGTGGAGATCGCGCTTCGCGGAAACGCCGGGAGCCGCGACCGCCTCGCCGACGCCGGTCGAGACCATGGTGCCCGGCGTGGCAGCGGGACCGACGGTCCGGCTCGCACCATGCGCATCCGCGCCGACGGGCAGCGAAGACGGGGTCGCAGGAACGACGCCGGCCACCCCCCGCGCGCCGGCGAGGAGCGCCAGGAGCAGGGCGAAGCCGTCGGCGCTCGCTTCGCGGTCGCGGGCGAAGACGATCGGCGCCTCGGGCGTCGCGGCGAAGATCGGAACGAAGTTCGGTGCGAGCATGGCGCCCGCCCGGTCGCAAGGCGCGTGCCAGGGGCTCGAAGCCCGCGCATGAGGGGCCGAAGCGGCCCCTTCCCCTCTCTTTTACCGGGAAGCTTCTGCCGGGTCGGAAGAAATCGCCGGTCGCCCCCGCCCCGGCGAGGCCTCAGACCATGCTCGGCAACACCCGGTCCGGCGGCCGATGGCCGTCGACGAAGGTCTTGATGTTGATGATGACCTTCTCGCCCATGTCGAGCCGGCCCTCGATCGTCGAGGACCCCATGTGCGGCAGGAGCACGACATTGTCGAGCTGGCGCAGCTTCGGATTGATCGCCGGCTCGTGCTCGAACACGTCGAGGCCGGCACCGGCGATCTCCTTGTCGCGGAGCATGCGGGTGAGCGCCGCCTCGTCGATCACCTCGCCGCGGCTCGTGTTCACGACGATCGCGTGCTTCTGCAGGAGCTTGAGCCGCCGGGCCGAGAGCAGATGATAGGTCGCCGGGGTGTGCGGGCAATTCACGCTCACGATGTCGACCCGTGCCAGCATCTGGTCGAGGCTCTCCCAATAGGTCGCCTCGAGCTCGGCCTCCAACGATTCGTGGACGCGGCGACGGTTGTGGTAGTGGATCGAGAGGCCGAAGCCGCGCGCCCGCCGGGCCACCGCGCTGCCGATCCGGCCCATGCCGACGATACCGAGCCGCTTGCCCCAGATCCGATGACCGAGCATCGCCGTGGGCGCCCAGCCCTGCCACTCGCCGGAACGGGCGAGCCGCTCGCCTTCGACCAGACGGCGCGCCACGGCGAGGATCAGCGCCATGGTCATGTCGGCGGTGTCCTCGGTCAGCACACCGGGGGTGTTGGTGACGGTGATCCCGCGCTTGTAGGCGGCATCCACGTCGATGTTGTCGACGCCGGTTCCGTAATTGGCGATCAGCCGCAGCCGCTCGCCGGCCTGGGCCAGAAGGGCTGCGTCGATCCGGTCGGTCACGGTCGGCACGAGCACGTCGCAAGACTGCACCGCCTCGACGAGCTGCGCCCGGGTCATCGGCCGATCGGTGGCGTTCAACCTCGTGTCGAAGAGCTCCATCATTCGAGCTTCGATCGGCTCGGGCAGCTTGCGGGTGACGATCACGACGGGACGCGGGCGCGGCATCGGAAACTCCGGCGAGGCTGTGCTCCCTCACCCTGTCGGCTAGCAGAAATGACTGATCCGCTCAAATCGCCCTGCCCCTGGACGCACGGCGAAGGCCTCCTGTAGGGAAGCAGCGATGCTCGCGGTCCTGGACCTGCGCCCCCATCGCCGCGGACGGCGGCGGCATTTCCTGGGACTTGTGCTCGCCCTGCTCCTGCCCGCCGCCCAGGCCGCGGGCCAGAGCACGGGCGAGGCCCGGCTACCTTTGCCGCGCTTCGCCTCGCTCGCCGGCGAATCGATCAACGTGCGCAGCGGACCGAGCAAGAATCACCCGATCCGCTGGGTCTATACCCGGCTCGGCCTGCCCGTGAAGATCGTCGAGGAATTCGACGCCTGGCGGAAGATCGTCGACCACGAGGGCGACGAGGGCTGGATCCACGGCAGCCTGCTCTCGCGGCGGCGGACGGTCGTGGTCACGGCCGAGCTCATGGAGCTGCGCCGCACCCCCGACCAGGAGGCTCGCGTGCTGTTGCGCGCCGAGCGTGGCGTGATCGGCCGGCTGCTCGACTGCGACGCCCGCTGGTGTTTCGTCGACATCGCGGGTACCCGCGGCTGGGCTCCGCGCGATGCCATCTGGGGCGTGCTCGAGACCGAGATGCGGAACTGAGCGGAGCGGCCCGGCGATCGCCCGTGCTCCTCAATAGCCGGTCAGAATGCGCTGCACGAGTTGCCGGACGGTCGGCACGAAACCGTTCGCGTAAAACGGATCCTCGCGGAACTTGTAGGCGTTGTGACCGGAAAACATGAGCTGGTCGTCGACCGGGTCGCCGCGGCCGTGGGCGATCTCCTGCAGCGTCTTCTGGATGCAGAAGGAGCGCGGGTCCGGGAGCTTACCGGTCGTGTAATCGTCGCGATCCTTCCAGTTCGAGAAGCCGCAATGGCTCAAGCAGCCCATGCAGTCCGACTGGTCGCGGCGGATCTGCCGGTGCTCCTCGGGCGTCACGAAGACGAGCGTGCGGTCCGGCGTGCGCATGGGGTGAGTGAAGCCCTCGGCGATCCACCCCTGCACGCGCGCGAGATCGGCCTCGCTCAAAAACACGCTCTTGCGGCCATAGGCGAGCGGGCGGGTGAAGCCCGCGACCGGATCCGGCTCCTCGCGGAACTCGACCTGGCGGGAGGAGCGAGCGATCAGCCGGTCGAGGAAGCGGTTCTTGACGGCCGAGCTGTAAAAGCCGGTCGGGCTGAAACGGTGCAGGAGGACGTCGCCCGGCACGAGTTCGAGGAGCCGCTTCTTCCAGCTCTCGGGGATCGGGCTCTCCTTGGTCAAGAGCGGTCGGGTGCCGAACTGGAAAGCGATCGGGCCGAGCTCCTTGGAGCCGATCCAATCCTTCCAGTCCTTGAGGTGCCAGACCCCGCCGGCCATGACGATCGGCTTGTCGCCGAGCCCGAAGCTGCGCATGAGCTTCCTGAGCTCCAGCACGCGCGGATAGGGCGCCTCGGGCTTGGTCGGATCCTCGCTGTTGGAGAGGCCGTTGTGGCCGCCGGCGAGCCAGGGGTCCTCGTAGACGACCGCACCCAGCCACTCCTGGAATTTGTGATAGGCGCGTTTCCAGAGCGCGTTGAAGGCCCGTGCCGAGGAGACGATCGGGTAATAGTAGACCTGGTAGCGGGCGCAGATCTCGGCCAGTCGGTAGGGCATGCCGGCGCCGCAGGTGACACCGTGGATCAGCCCTTTGGCTCCTTCGAGCACGCCCTGCAGCACGCGCTCGCAGGCTGCCATTTCCCAGAGCACGTTCATGTGGATCCGCCCCTCGCCCTTGCGCGTCTCGTGGGCGATGCGGGCCTGGCTGATCCCGGCCTTGATCGAGTAGTCGATCAGCTCCTCGTGGCGCGCCTTGCGGTCGCGGCCTTTGAAGACGAGCGGCACGTACTCGCCGTTGTCGTCGATCAGATCGGGGTTGACACCCGAGAAGGTGCCGACGCCACCGGCCGCGGCCCAAGCACCGCTCGAGCGGCCGTTGCTGACGGCGACGCCCTTGCCGCCCTCGACCAGGGGCCAGACCTCGGCCCCGGAGATGACCATCGGTTGAACCGCGGCGCTCATGGCCCAGGCTCCGCATGCAGGGTGGGGTACGGCCCCGCCCTCCTCGTGGCGAGCCGCGCGGGTCGGGCCACCGGACCGGTAGCCCGGCCGGCACCCGCTCGCCGCCTCGCTCGTTCTGGTTGTTCGCTTCCCACGGTCGATCGGTGCCGGCTCAGAGCGGCGCCCTCTGGCGTCGCCGCCCCTCGCCCCGCTCGCGGTCGCGCTCCCGATCGCGTTCCCGCTCGCGCGGCGGCTCGCCCTCGGAACGCGACGGCCGGGGCTGGACCGGGATCTCGGCACCGGTGGTCTGGTCGACGGCCCGCATCGAGAGCTTGATCTTGCCGCGATCGTCGATCGCCAGGACCTTGACCTTGACCTGGTCGCCCTCCTTGACGACGTCGGTCACTTTGTTGACCCGCTCGTTGGCGAGCTCGGAGATGTGGCAGAGGCCATCCTGGTTGCCGAGGAAGTTGACGAACGCCCCGAAATCGACCACGCGGACCACCTTGCCGGTGTAGATGGCGCCGACTTCCGGCGTGGCGGTGAGCCCGCGGATCCAATCGACCGCGCGCTGGGCGGCCGCCGGATCGGTCGAGGCGATCTTGACCTTGCCGTCGTCCTCGATGTCGATCTTGGTGCCGGTCGTCTCCGTGATCTCGCGGATGACTTTGCCACCCGGGCCGATCACCGCACCGATCTTGTCGGTCGGGATCTGGATGGTGATCACCCGCGGCACGGTCTCGCGCAGATCCTCGCGGGCCCGGCCGATCGCCTTGGCCATCTCGGCCAGGATGTGCATGCGACCCTCGCGCGCCTGCTCGAGGGCGATGCGCATGATCTCCTCGGTGATGCCGGCGATCTTGATGTCCATCTGCAGCGAGGTGACGCCGCGCTCGGTGCCGGCGACCTTGAAATCCATGTCGCCCAGATGGTCCTCGTCGCCCAGAATGTCCGAGAGCACGGCGAAGCGATCACCCTCCTTGATCAGGCCCATGGCGATACCGGCGACCGGCCGGGCGAGCGGCACGCCGGCGTCCATCATGGCGAGGGAGGCGCCGCAGACCGTCGCCATCGACGAGCTGCCGTTGCTCTCGGTGATCTCCGACACGACCCGAATCGTGTAGGGGAACTGGTCCTTGGGCGGCAGGAGCGGATGGGTCGCCCGCCAAGCGAGCTTGCCGTGACCGACCTCGCGCCGACCGGGCGAACCGATCCGCCCGGTCTCGCCCACCGAGTAGGGCGGGAAGTTGTAGTGCAACATGTAGTGCTCGCGGGCGTCGCCCTCGAGCGCGTCGATGATCTGCTCGTCCTGGCCCGTGCCGAGGGTGGCGACGACCAGCGCCTGGGTCTCGCCACGGGTGAAGAGCGCCGAGCCGTGCACCCGCGGCAGCACTCCCACCGCCGCCTGGATCGGCCGGACGCTCTTGGTGTCGCGGCCGTCGATCCGGCGCCCCTCCTCGAGGATCCGCGAGCGGACGACCTTGGCCTCGAGCTCCTTGAAGCGCGCGGCCACGACGATCGCCTTGGCCGGGTCCTCGCCGGCCAGCTCGGCCACCACCTTGGCCTTGATCGCCCCGACCTTCTCGTGGCGCAGCTGCTTGACCGGCTCGAGATAGGCCTCGGCGAGCTCGGTGCGGGCGAGCCGCTCGAGCTCGGCGTCGAGCGCCGAATGGTCCGGCGGGCTGAACTCCCAGGGATCCTTGGCGGCCTCCTCGGCGAGCCGGAGGATGAGATCGATCGCCGGCTGGAAGCCCTTGTGGCCGAACATGACGGCCTCGAGCATCTGCGCTTCCGAGAGCTCGTGGGCCTCGGATTCCACCATCATGACGGCATCGCGGGTGCCGGCCACGACGAGCTCGAGCTTGCCGCGTTTGACCTGCTCGATCGTCGGGTTGAGGACGAGCTTGTCGTCGACCAGGCCGACCTTGGCCGCACCGATCGGTCCGAGGAAGGGAATGCCCGAGATGGTGAGCGCTGCCGAGGCGCCGATCATCGCGACGATGTCGGGGTCGGTCTCGCCGTCGTGCGCCAGGACCGTGCAGATGATCTGCGTCTCGTTCTTGAAGCCGTCCGGGAACAGCGGCCGGATCGGCCGGTCGATCAGGCGGGAGACCAGGGTCTCTTTCTCCGACGGTCGGCCTTCGCGACGGAAGAAGCCTCCAGGAATCTTGCCGGCAGCGAACGCCTTCTCCTGGTAGTTGACGGTCAACGGGAAGAAGTCTTGCCCGGGCTTGACCGAGCGGGCGGCGACGACGGTGCAGAGCACCACCGTCTCGCCGAGCGAGGCGAGCACCGCGCCGTCGGCCTGGCGGGCGAGCCGGCCGGTCTCGAGCGCGAGCCGCTTGCCGGCCCACTGGGTTTCCTTGCGTGTGATCGTGAACATCGTGATCTTCGCCTTTCACCGCGCCCGATCGGGCGCGTCTGTCCGCTGCGACCGGCGGCCGGCGCACCTCAACGGCGCAGGCCGAGCCGGTCGATCAGCCGCTGATAGCGGCCCTGGTCGCGCCGCTTGAGGTAGTCGAGCAGCCGGCGCCGCTGTCCCACCATCATCAAAAGGCCGCGCCGCGAGGCGTAGTCCTTCCGATGCGTCTTGAGGTGCTCGGTCAGGTTGGCGATCCGCTCCGAAAGCAATGCCACCTGGACCTCGGGCGAGCCGGTGTCGGCAGCCCCCGTAGCGTATTCTTTGATGAGCGCCTGCTTGCGCTCGGCGGTGATCGACATCGGCCTCACTCCTGTGGCCGGGCGGTCCTGCCGCCCTCGAGGTTGAACACCCGCAGCGGGCTGAGCTCGGCGCCCTCGAGCCGGGCGAGCGCGACGAGCTCGCCGCCCCGGGTCACCTTGATCGTGGCCCCGTCGACCGCGTCCTCGCCCAGAAGGCGGGGAACGATGCGGATCGGTTGGCCACTCCTGAGCCGCAGCGCCTGCGGCTCGGTGACGGCGAGCGCCGGGATGCCGGCCAACGCCGTCGCCACCGAGATGAGCGCCTGGGGCAGCGAGTCTTCTTCGACCAGCCGCGCCAAGGCGTCGAGGGTGATCGCGCGGTCGAGCCCGAACGGTCCGACCGCGGTCCGGCGCAGCGCCGCCACATGAGCGTAGCAGCCGAGCGCCTCGCCGAGATCGCGGGCGAGCGCCCGCACATAGGCGCCCTTGCCACAGGTCATGACGAAGCGGGCATGGTCGGGATCGGGCCGCGCCACGAGGCGCAGCTCGTCGATCCGCACCGGCCGCGGCTCGAGCCGCACGGGCTCGCCGCGGCGGGCCAAATCGTAGGCCCGCTCGCCCTGCACCTTGACCGCGGCGAAGGCCGGCGGTCGCTGCAGGATCTCGCCGCGGAAGGCCTCGAGCGCCGCCTCGATCTCGGCGTCGCTCGGCCGCTTCTCGCTGGAAGCGATCGGCCGGCCCTCGGCGTCGTCGGTATCGCGCGCCTCGCCCAGGCGCAGCGTGAAGTCGTAAGTCTTGCGGGCGTCCATCACGTATTGGACGGTCTTGGTCGCTTCGCCCAGAGCCACCGGCAGGACCCCGGTGGCGAGCGGATCCAGGGTCCCGCCGTGGCCGACCTTTTGCGCCTGGGTCGACCGCTTGATCTGGTTGACGACCTCGGTCGAGGTGATGGCGGGCCCCTTGTCGATCACGAGCCAGCCGTCGATCGGCCGTCCCTTACGCGCGCGGCTCATCCTCGTCCTCCGCCGTGGGCTCGAGGTGGAGCCGAGCCCGCTCCTCGGCCAGGAGCCGCTCGATCCGGGCCGCCTCGTCGAACAGCGCGTCCGCCACGAAACGCAACCGGGGCGCGTATTTGAGGTGCATGTCGCGGGCCAGGCGGCCGGCCAGCACCGGCGCAGCGCGCTCGAGGGCGGCGCGCGCCTCGGCCGAGAGCGGCCGACCGAGTTCGGTGGCGAAAACGGTGGCCTGGCGGAGGTCGCGGGTGACCCTGACCTCGGCCACGGTGACGCTCACCCCCTCGAGGCGCGCATCGTGGATCTCGCCGCGCATCAGGCTCTCGGCGAGGAGATGACGGATCCGCTCGGCCACCCGCAGCTGGCGCTGCGAGGGTTCGGATCCGGCGGTCCGGCCGAGGCCGGCTTCAGAGCGTGCGCGCAACCTCTTGCACCTCGAAGACCTCGATCACATCGCCCTGGCGGATGTCGCCGTAGCCTTCGATCGACATGCCGCACTCGAAGCCTTCCTTGACCTCGCGCACGTCCTCCTTGAAGCGCTTGAGCGAGCCCAGCACGCCTTCGAAGACCACCACGTCGTCGCGTAGGAGCCGGGCCCGGGCGCCGCGTTTGATCACGCCTTCCGTGACCATGCAGCCGGCCACTTTGCCGACCTTGGTGATGTTGAAGACCTCGCGGATCTCGGCGCGCCCGAGCACCACCTCCTTCTCCTCCGGGGCGAGCATTCCGGAGAGTAGGCCCTTCACTTCGTCGAGGAGCTCGTAGATGATCGAGTAATAGCGGATCTCGATCCCGGCACGCTTGGCGAGCTCGCGGGCCGGGGCGTTGGCACGCACGTTGAAGCCAAGGATCACCGCCTTGCTCGCCTGGGCCAGGATCACGTCGCTCTCGGTGATGGCACCCACCCCGCCGTGCAGGACGCGCACGGCGACCTCCTTGGTGTTGAGCTTCTCGAGGCCGGCGGTGATCGCCTCGAGCGAGCCGTGGACGTCGGACTTGACGACCACCGGCAGCTCCTTGACCGTGCCCTCCTTGATACCCTTGAACATCTCTTCGAGCGAGGTGGGCTTGACCGCGCCGGCCGCGAGCTGTTGCTGCTCGCGCTTCTTACGCTGACGGTACTCGGCGATGTCGCGCGCCCGCTTTTCGCTCTCGACCACCTGCAGCCGATCGCCCGGCTCGGGCACGCCGTCCAGCCCCAGCACCTCGACCGGCATCGAGGGCCCGGCCCGCTCGACCGTCCGACCGCGATCGTCGACGAGCGCCCGGACCCTGCCCCACTGGGCCCCGGCGATGACGATGTCGCCGTCCTCGAGCGTGCCGTTCTGGACCAGCACCGTGCAGACCGGGCCGCGGCCGCGATCGAGCTTGGCCTCGATCACCGTACCGCTCGCCTCGCGGTTCGGATTGGCCTTGAGATTCAAGAGCTCGGCCTGCAGCTGGATCGCCTCGATCAGCTTGTCGAGCCCGATCTTCTTGACCGCACTCACGGGCACCGCCAGCACGTCGCCGCCGAACTCCTCCACCACGACCTCGTGCGAGAGCAGCTCTTGCTTGACCCGGTCGGGGTTGGCCTCGGGCTTGTCGATCTTGTTGATCGCCACGACGATCGGCACCTTGGCCGCCTTGGCGTGGCGGATAGCCTCGATGGTCTGCGGCATGACCCCATCGTCGGCCGCCACCACGAGCACGACGATGTCGGTGACCGAGGCGCCGCGCGCCCGCATCGCCGTGAAGGCGGCGTGGCCCGGCGTGTCGATGAAGGTCACCGGCATGCCGGTGCCGATGTCGACCCGGTAGGCGCCGATGTGCTGGGTGATACCGCCGGCCTCGCCGGCCGCCACGTTAGCGTGACGCAGCGCATCCAGAAGCGAGGTCTTGCCGTGGTCGACATGGCCCATGACCGTCACCACGGGCGGGCGGGGCACCAGATCCTCGGGCCGGTCGGCCAAGCCTTCGATCCCCTCCTCGACGTCCGCCTCGCTCACGCGCTTCACCTTGTGACCGAATTCGGTGACGATCAGCTCGGCGGTGTCGGCGTCGATCACCTGGTTGATCGTCGCCATGACGCCGTTCTTCATGAGCATCTTGATGACCTCGGCCCCGCGCACCGCCATGCGGTTGGCGAGCTCCTGGACGGTGATGCTCTCCGGCAGCACGACCTCGCGGGTGATCGGCTGCTCTTTCGCCGCGGCCTGCTGGCGGTGGTGGCGCTGCTGATGCCGGCGCAACGAGGCGAGGCTACGGACCCGCTCCTCCTCCTCGCCGTCGAGCCCGACCCGGATCGGCCGCGGCTTCTCTTCCCGCACCGGCTTGAGCGTCGGCCGGCTGGTCTTGGCCTTCAGTCGACCACCCCGCTCCTTTTCTTCCTCTTCCTCGAGCTCCGCGAGCGTGCGCTCGGGCTTGGCCGGCTTGCGTTCGGCCTCGAACTTCTCGGCCTCGGCCGCCGGCGCGGCCGCGGCGAGCTTGCCGGCTCTCTCGGCCTCCCGGGCCTTGCGCTCCTCCTCCTCGAGCAGCTTCCTGGCCTGCTCCTCGGCCTTGCGGCGGGCCTCCTCCTCGGCGCGCTTGCGCGCCTCCTCCTCGGCCTTGCGTTTGGCCGCGGCCTCTTCCTCCGCCTTCCGCCGAGCCTGCTCCTCGGCGGCTCGCCGGGCCAGCTCCTCGGCGCGCTTGCGCGCCTCCTCCTCGGCCTTGCGGGCCTCGGTCAGCGCCCGCAGCCGGCTCTGCTTCTCTTCCTCGGTGAGCGGCTTGAGCACGACGTGCCGGCGCACCGGTGCCGCCGGTGCGGCGGGCGGCGCCGGCTGCTGGGGCCGGGCCTCGACCGCCGGGCGCGGCCGGGCGGCAGCGGCGGGTGCAGCGGGGTGGGGTGCAGCGGCCGACGGCGAAGGGCGCACCGCCGCGGTCGGGCCGGCGGCGGGTGCGGTCGGCGCCGGGGCGGCCGGGGGTGTCGCCGGGGCGGCGCTCGGCCCGGCGCCGGCCGCGGGTGTCGGCCCGACGGAGATCGACCGCCCGACGATCGGCCGGCTGCGCTTGACCTCGACCGCGACCGACTTGCTCCGGCCGTGGCTGAAGCTCTGCCGGACCACGCCGCTCTCGACGGTCTTCTTGAGCTCGATCCGCGGCGGCGCCGTTCGGGCGATGCCGATCCGCGGGTTCTTGTCCTCGCTCTTGACGTCCGTCATCGATCGTCACCGCCCTCTTGCGTTCCGCTCCCGCCCGCCGCCGGCGGCCGGGTTCCTTCCGCGAGCCCGTCGAGCCGGGCGAGCTCGCGCTCGAGGCGCCGGGCCAGCGTGCCCGCGCCCACCGCGACGTAGACGAGCTCGTCGCGGCCGAGCGCGCGGCCGAGCTCGCCCCGCTCGAGGCCGCCGAAGACAGGCAGCCCGCCGGCCAGCCGGCGCAGCTTCGCGCCCTGGCTCGCGGCGTCGCGGGCGATCAGCAACAGGCCGACCCCGCCCTGCCGCAGCGCCGCCTCCACCTGGTCGTACCCGGCCGTCGCGAGGCCGGCCCGCCGGGCGAGGCCCAAGAGATCGAGGCAGCGGCGACGGACCGCCGCCTCGACCCGCTCGACGAGATCGGCCGGCGGGCGAGCCGGCGCACCCGCCGCCTTGGCGAACAGGTTGCGACGCACCGCTTCGGTCAGGGCCGACCGCTCGGCCGCCACCCAGAGCCCGCGGCCCGGCAGCCGCTCGTCGACGTCGGCCACCACCGTGCCGTCGGGTGCGAGTACGAAGCGCACCATGCGCGTCCGATCGCCCGCGGCGCGCGCCACGAGGCAGCGCCGGCGGCCGCCGGTCGGCTCGAGCTCGATCGGGAGGGCCTCGCCACTCACGCCGGTGCCGCGGCCTCCTGCTCGCTTATCGCCGCCGACGGCTCGACCCAGCCGAGCCGAACGCGGGCATCCATCACCACCTCGCCAGCCGCCGCGGCCGTGAGGCCGGAGCCGGGGAGCATCTCGACGAGCTCGTCGCCCGCCAGGTCGGCGAGATCCTCGAGCTTCTTGATACCCTGGCGGGCGAGCTTGACGATAGTCTCGAGGTCGAGCCGGTCGTAGGTCAGCAGGTCCTCGGCCACACCGAGCTCGCGGGCCTCGGCCTCGAGCGCCTGGCGCCGCTCTTCGAGCCAGCTCTGAGCGCGCTCTCTGAGGGCGGCCGCGATCTCTTCGTCGAAGCCCTCGATCTGGGCGAGCTCCTCCTCGGGCACCGCCGCGAGCTCCTCGATCGAGCCGATGCCCTCGGTGACGAGCAGCTGGGCTATCACCTCGTCGACGTTGAGCGCGTTGACGAACAGCTCGGTGAGCTCCTTGAACTCGCGCTGACGGCGCTCGGAATCCTCGCTTTCCGAGACGATGTCGATGTCCCAGCCCGTGAGCTGGCTCGCGAGCCGCACGTTCTGGCCGCGCCGGCCGATCGCGATGTGCTGCATGTGGTCGGGAACGATCACTTCTATCCGCTTGGCGTCCGGGTCGAGCACGACCTTCGACACCTCCGCCGGGGCGAGGGCGTTGCAAACGAAGGTCGCGGGGTCCGGCGACCAGGGGATGATGTCGACCTTCTCGCCGCCGAGCTCCTGGACGACCGCCTGGACGCGCGAGCCGCGCATGCCGACGCACGCACCCACCGGGTCGATGCTGCTGTCCTTGGAGTAGACGGCGATCTTGGCGCGCGAGCCAGGGTCGCGGGCGCAGGCCTTGATCTCGATGATGCCGTCGTAGATTTCCGGCACCTCCTGCTCGAAGAGCTTCATCATGAAGCCCGGATGAGTGCGGGAGAGAAAGATCTGCGGCCCCCGGCTCTCGTGCCGGACGTCGTAGACGTAGGCCCGGATCCGGTCCTTGATATGGAAGATCTCGCGCGGGATCAATTCGTCCGGGCGAATGATCGCCTCGGCCCGGCCGAGGTCGACGAGCACACCCGAGCGCTCGACCCGCTTGACCTCGCCCACCACGATCTCGCCGATGCGGTCCTTGAAGTCGTTGTACTGACGCTCGCGCTCGGCGTCGCGCACCTTCTGCACGATCACCTGCTTGGCGCTCTGCGCCGCGATCCGGCCGAGGTCGATCGGCGGCAGGGGCTCGAGAATGTGGTCGCCCGGCTGGGCCGCCGGGTTGCGCTCGCGCGCCTCCTCGAGGCCGATCTGCTTGGCCGGGTTCTCGACCTGCTCGACCACCTCGAGCTCACGGTAGAGCTTGATCTCCCCCGTCCGGCGGTCGATCTCGGCGACAATCTCGTGTTCCATGCCGTATTTGCGACGGGCGGCCGTCTGCACGGCCTGCTCCATCGCCGTCACGACCTCGCCGGTGCTGATGCCCTTTTCCTGGGCGACCGCCTCGGCCACCCGCAATAGCTCGCCGCGGCCGAACCCGGTGCTCTCCATCACGTCCTCTCTCTCCCCAACCCGGCGCGCGGGCGCGTCCGCGCCCCGGCCGGCACAGGCTCGGCGACAAGTCGGGCCCGCCGCACCGCGGCGAGCGGAAGGACGACCGGCCCGTCTTCGGCCTCGATCGTCACGGCCTCGCCGTCGCAGCCCACGAGCCGCCCGGTGAACCGCTTGCGCCCGCCGATCGGCTCCTCCGTCTCGATCCGTGCCCGCTGCCCGGCGAAGCGCCGGAAATGCTCGGCCGTGACCAGGGGTCGTTCGATCCCGGGCGAACTCACCTCCAAACGATAGGCCTGGGGGATCGGGTCTGCCACGTCGAGGACCGCCGAGACGGCGTGGCTGATCGCCGCGCAGTCCTCCACGGTCATCGGCCGCGCGTGATCGCGCGGCTCGGCGGTGATCTGCAGGGTCGGCCGGCCACCGCCCAAAAGGCGCAGTTGGACCAGCTCGAAGCCCATGGCAGCGAGCGTCGGCTCGATGAGCGCCGCCAGATCGGTCGAGGACGAGATCCCTGTCAAACGGACACGCCAAAGAGAGCGGGCGACAACCCACTCTCCCCTAGAGCAGTCGGAGTAGGAGCTGCCCTCTATATGGCGCCGAACCGGCCCTCAGGCAAGCCCGATCCGCTCCTCCTCGCGCCGCCGGCAACGCAGATACACCGATCGCCGGCCGGCCGCGAGCGCCTTCCGCTCGTAGCGTGTCGTGGTGTGATCGGGCCAGGGGGTCCGCCAGTCGGCCGCCCGGCCGGCGAGCCATTCGAGCCGCGGCTCGCCCAGGACCGCCGCCAGCATCCAGCGGCCATAGCCCGGATCGTCGGTCGCGAGCCGCAGCTCGCCGCCGGGCGCGAGCACCCGCGCCATCTCGGCGACGGTCGACGGCGCCACGATCCGCCGCTTGTGGTGCCGCACCTTGGGCCACGGGTCGGGGAAAAGCACGTCGATCCGAGCGAGCGAGCCGTCCGGCAGGGCCCGCAGGAGGAGGCGGGCGTCGTCCACCAGGATGCGAACGTTGTCGAGCCCGCGGGCGGCGATCCCCGCGAGTAGCCGGGCGACGCCCGCGAGAAAGGGCTCGACCCCGATGAACCCGGTCTCGGGGTGAGCCGCCGCCTCGGCCTCGAGATGCTCGCCGCCGCCGAAGCCGATCTCGAGCCGTACCGCCGCCACCGGGCGCGGGAACAGCGTCGCCGGGTCGAGCCGGCCCTCGGCCGGCAGGTGGATGGAGAGGCGTGGCAGGAGCTCCTCGAGCAGCCGACGCCGGCCGGGACGCAGCCGCGGTCCGGTGCGCCGGCCGTAGAGCAGCCGCCGCGGGGCCGCCGGGTCGCGCTCTTCGGCCGCCGCCGGCGGAGCCCCGGCGCCGGTCTCAGTTGAAGGCGCGACGCAGCGCATCCACGAGGTCGCGACGCTCCCAGGAGAAGCCGCCGTCGCTCTCCGGCGCCCGGCCGAAATGACCGTAGGCGGCGGTGCGGGCGTAGATCGGCCGGGAGAGCCCGAGATGCTGGCGAATGCCGCGCGGCGAGAGGTCGACGAGTTCGCGCAGCGTCCGGCCGAGCCGCTGCTCGTCGACCTCGCCCGTGCCGAGCGTGTCGACATAGACGGAGAGCGGCTTGCTGACCCCGATCGCGTAGGCGAGCTGGATCACGCATTTGCGCGCGAGACCAGCGGCCACCACGTTCTTGGCGAGGTAGCGGGCGGCATAGGCGGCGGAGCGGTCGACCTTGGTCGGATCCTTGCCGGAGAAGGCGCCGCCACCGTGCGGAGCCGCTCCACCATAGGTGTCGACGATGATCTTGCGGCCGGTGAGCCCGGCGTCGCCGTCGGGACCGCCGATCACGAACTGGCCCGTGGGGTTCACGTAGAACTCCTCTTCCGGGCACATCCAGCCCTCGGGCAGGGCGGCGAGCACGTAGGGGCGAACGAGTTCGCGCACCTCCTCGGTCCGCAGCCCCGGCTTGTGCTGGGTCGAAACGACGATCGCCGTGGTCCCGACCGGCCGGCCGTTGACGTAGCGCAGCGTCACCTGACTCTTGGCGTCGGGCCCGAGCTGCGGCAGCTGGCCGGCGTGCCGGGCGGCCGCCAGCCGGCGCAGGATGTCGTGCGCGTAATGGATCGGCGCCGGCATGAGCTCGGGCGTCTCGTCGCAAGCGTAGCCGAACATGATGCCCTGATCACCGGCGCCCTCGTCCTTGCCGGCGGCGGCGTCGACACCACGGGCGATGTCCGGCGACTGCTCGTGCAGGAGCACGTCGATCTGCGCCGTGTGCCAATGGAAGCCCTGCTGCTCGTAGCCGATCGACTTGATCGCCATCCGGGCGACGTGGCGGACGAGGTCCGGCGTGATCCGGCTGTTCGGCCCCGGCCGGCACTCGCCGGCGATCACCACCCGATTGGTGGTGGCGAGCGTCTCGCAGGCGACCCGCGCCTCGGGATACTCGCCGAGGAACAGGTCGACGACCTCGTCGGAAATCCGGTCGCAGACCTTGTCGGGATGGCCTTCCGAGACGGACTCGCTCGTGAACAGGTAATCGGACGCCGGCATCGGGGGGCAGTCTCCAGGAATCCACGGCGCTCGGCCGCGACGGGCGGTCCGCTCGGACCGACGGGCGGGGATAAGACAGGAACCCGCGGACGGGTCAAGCCGAGCTTCGCTCGTCGGCGCGCAGTGCCGTGCTCGCCTCGCTAACCGCGCGAACGAGCTCGTAGAGCCGCCGCCGCAGGAGCGCGTCCGGGATCGCGTTGAAGGCGCGCACGAGCTCGAGCGTCTCGCGCCGGTCGACGGTCGGGGCGGCCGGTGCCGCGACCCGCGGTCGCGGCAGGTCGAAGACGAACCCCTCTCCCGGCTCGGCGAGGCCAGAAGCCGGCGCCGGCACGCCTTCCGTCTCCTCGAGCTCCTCGAAGAACCAGGCGACCGGGACGCCCAGGATCGCGGCCAGCCGCCACAGCCGGCCGGCGCCGATCCGGTTGGCGCCGCGCTCGTACTTCTGGATCTGCTGGAACGTCACGCCCAAGAGCTCGCCGAGCCGCTCCTGGCTCAGCCCCACGAGCGCCCGGCGCAGCCGCAGCCGCCGGCCGACATGCCGGTCGATCGGATCCACCCCCGCGCCGTCCGATGACGTCAGCTGCCTGCTCACAGCCGACCCCGCCCCGCACCGGTGCCGGGCCACTGTTGCCATCCGAGAGCGAGAAATACAACCGAAAATAGAAAAACCCCCGACCATCCCCCGGTTTCGCGGTAGAGCGGCGGGCTCGCCAAGCGGCCGGGCAGCGCCAGGTCGAGCACACCCGTCCGGCCGAGCTCGAGCCGCGCCACCTCCCGGCCGAGCGCATCGGTAGCGAGCGAGATACCGGTATTGGCGGCGCGCACCAGGGGCAAGCCCTCCTCGACCGCGCGCAGCACTGCCATCGCCGCGTGTTGATAGGGACCGGAGCTGCGGCCGAACCAGGCGTCATTGGTGACGTTCAGCAGAAAGTCCGGACGGTCGGCGGGGTCGATCGCCCGGCCCGGGAAGATCGCCTCGTAGCAGATCAAGGGGCCCACGGCCGGCAGGCCCGGCAAGCGGATCGTCCGCCTCCCGGGGCCGGGGCGGAAGTCGATCGTGCCCTCGGTGAGCTTCTCGAGGCCGATTCGCTGCAGCACCGGCCGCCAAGGCAGATACTCGCCGAACGGCACGAGATCGACCTTGTCGTAGCGGGCGACGACGTTGCCCCGCTCGTCGAGGACGAAGACGGCATTGGCGGCCCAGGGTGGGTCGGCCTCGAGCTCGAAGCGGTCGCCGCCCGTGACCAGATAGCCCCCGCGCGGGGCCACCTCGCCCAGGAGCTCGCGGACGACGGGCTCCCGCTCGATCTGGTAGGGGACGGCGCTCTCCGGCCAGACCACGAGGTCGATCGGCCCATCGGCCGGCGCGGCCGAGAGCTCGAGATGGCGGCGGAACCAGGCCGCCCGCTTGTCGGGGTCCCATTTGTGGTGCTGGTCGATATTGCCCTGGACGATCCGGATCCGCGTGCCGGGGGCCGGGGCCGGAGCGACGAGCGCGAGGCGGGCAGCGCCGGCCCCGGCGAGCAGGAGGAGCAGAAGCGCGGCGAGCGCCGGCCCGGCACGTGGCCGCCGCTCGGTTCGCAGGAGCGCGGCTCCGGGCAGGGTAGCGATCACCGCGGTCAGGAGCGAGAGGCCCTCGCTGCCGATCCAGGCGGCCGGCTGGAGGAACAGGGACCAGGGCACCCAGACGATCCCGAGCGGGTTCCAGGTGAAGCTCAGGAGGACCTCGTCACGCAGGCCGTCGAGGAGTGTCCAGGCGAGAGCGAGGGCGAGGGCCGCCGCGAGCGGCGAGCGCCAGGGCCGCCAAGTCGCGAGCAGCGCGGCGAGCATCGGGAAGAGCGCATTGAGTGCCGCGAGGCCCGTCACCGCCGGCACGGCGAGCGCACCGAAGCGCTCGGCGTCGGTGAAGAAGGCGATCCCGATCCAGTAGAGCCCGGCGAGGTGCCACCCGAACCCGAAGGCGAAGCCACGAGCGGCGACCGCGGACCGGCTCGGCGCGCGCTCGAGGAGCGGCAGCCAGAGGGCGAAGGCGAGGAGAGCCGGCAGGACGTGCAGGGGCGGCAGGGCGAGTGTCGCCGCGGCGCCCAGTAGGAGGCAGCCGAGGAGCGGCCCGAGCCTCTGCGCCCGGGTCGCGGGCGACGCGCTCAAGCGGCCGGTCGGGCGAGCTCGCTCCCGCCCTCGGCGGCCGGCGGCCGGTACACCTTCACCCGCTTGATCCGCCGCGGGTCGGCGTCCAGCACCTCGAAGCGTACGCCCGAGGGATGCTCGACCAACTCGCCGCGCGCCGGCACCCGGTCGACGAGCGCGAAGATGAGGCCGGCCACCGTGTCCGCCTCGTCCCGCTCCTCCTCGCCCAGAAGACGCAAGCCGAGCCGTTCCTCGAGCTCCTCGAGGTCGAGCCGGCCGTCGACGTCGAGCGTGCCGTCCGGCCGTTCGACGAGCTGCGGCGCCGCTCGGGTCGCCCGTTCGTCGGCGATCTCGCCGAGCAGCTCGCCCACGATGTCCTCGAGGGTCACGAGCCCGTCGGTGCCGCCGAACTCGTCGACCACCACAGCGAGGTGCTGGCGGCTCGTACGCAGCTCGAGGAGAAGCTCGAGGACCCGCATCGAAGGCGGTACCACGGGAACCTGGCGGACGATCCGCTCGAGCACGAACTCGGCACCGTCGCCCCAATAGTCCAGGAGGTCCTTGAGGTGGACGATGCCCACGACATCGTCGAGCGTGTCCCGATAGACCAGAAGCCGGGAATGGCCCGCCTCCCGCATCGCCGCGACGACCTCGGCGAGGCTCGCCTCCACCGGCACCCCCTTGACGTCGGAGCGCGGCACCATGATGTCGGCCACCTCGAGCTCGCCGAAGGCCAGCGCCCTTTGGACCAGCGCCCGCTCCTCCTCCGACAGGAGCCGCTGCGCCCCACCCTCGGTCTCCTCGACGATCTCCTCCAGGGTCCGGCGCAGCGAGCGCTCCTGCTCGGGGCCGAGAGCGAGTTCGCGCAACCGGCGCAACAGCCCGTCCAAGAGCGAGGGCGGCGGCCCGTCGCGACGCGGCAGCGGCCTCACGGCGCGGCCTCCGCCGCATAGGGGTCGCCGATCCCCAGCCCCGCGAGGATCCGCCGCTCGAGCGCCTCCATCCGCTCCGCCTCTTCGGGGACCTCGTGGTCGTGACCCAGGAGGTGGAGCGTGCCGTGCACCACCAGATGCGCGAGGTGGTCGGCGAGCGGCTTGCCGGCGGCGGCGGCGTCGCGCGCGCTCGTCTCGAGGGCGATCGCGATGTCGCCGAGCGGCCAGGGGGCGGTCTCGGGGACGCCCGGGGCACGCGGCCCGGCCGGGAAGGACAACACGTCGGTCGGGGCGTCCTTGCCGCGGAAATCGCGGTTGAGTAGCCTGACGGTACCGTCGTCGGCGAGCAGCACGCTCACCTCGCCTCGGATACCGGGCGGACCGACCGCCCGGAGCGTGGCGGCGACGGCGCGCCGGCAGATCGTCTCGGGATCGGTAACGGCCGAGTGCCAACCGGCGGCCTCGATCGTCACCTCGGTCGGGTGAGAGCTACTGTCGCTGTCCATCGCTCGAGCCGGACGCCCGCCGTGGGCGTCTTCTCTCTCCCTCCTGTCGCGGCTCTTGCGAGCCTTCATAGGCCTCGATGATCCGGGTGACCAGCGGGTGCCGGACGATGTCGCCGCGGTCGAAGCGGACCATCCCGATGCCCGGCACGTCGGCGAGGCGCTCGACCGCGTCGGCGAGGCCCGAGAGGGTGCCCGGCGGCAGGTCGGTCTGGGTCGGGTCACCCGTGATCACCATGCGCGAGCCCTCGCCCATGCGGGTAAGGAACATCTTGAGCTGCGAGGGCGTTGTGTTCTGCGCCTCGTCGAGGATGACGAAGGCGTTGGCGAGCGTACGGCCGCGCATGTAGGCGAGCGGCGCGATCTCGATCTGGCCGCTCTCGATCCTGAGCTGCACCTTGCCCTCGGGCAGCATGTCCCGCAGCGCATCGTAAAGCGGGCGCAGATAGGGATCGACCTTCTCCTTCATGTCGCCCGGCAGAAAGCCGAGCCGCTCGCCCGCCTCGACCGCCGGGCGGGAAAGCACGAGCCGCTCGACCCTGTGCTGCCGCAAGAAGGACACCGCCATGGCCACCGCCAGATAGGTCTTGCCGGTCCCGGCCGGGCCGAGCGCGAAGACCAGGTCGAAGCGTTCGAGGGCCCGAAGATAAGCGAGCTGGTTGGCCGAGCGGGCGACGATCAGCTTGCGGTCGGTACGCACCGCGTGGTGTTCGAGGCGTTCGCCCGTCCCGGCCACGCCGCCGCGCATGCGCAGGGCAGCGTCGACCTCGTCGCGGCCGATCACGAGGCCGCGCCGAAGCTGGCCGTAGAGGTCCTCCAACACGGCGGCGGCGGCCTGCACGTCGGCGTCGCTGTCGCCCTGGATGAAGACCTCGTTGCCCCGGCTCACGATCGTCACCGGGAGCTTCTGCTCGATGCGGGCGAGATTGACGTGGTGTTGACCGAACAGGACGGCACAGACGGCGTTGTCGTCGAAACGGACCCGCCGGCTGGCGCCGCGTGGGCTGTCGAGTGAGCTCACGGTCTTCAGGCCCGACCCTCCCCGGTTGCGCCGGCCTCCCACCGGCCGGCGAGGCTGTGCGCATGACAGCGGGTGATCGTGACAGGAACGAGATCGCCGACCGACAGCCCGGCGCCGTCGAGATGGACGGGCTGCTGCCAGGGCGTGCGGCCGACGAGCTGGCCCGGATGGCGACCCGGCCCGTCGATCAACACCGGCACGGTGCGGCCGACCAGGGCCTCGTTGAAGGCTCGTGCCTGCTCCGCGAGAAGCGCCTGCAAGCGGGCCAGACGCTCGGCCTTGACGGCATCCTTGACCTGGCCGCGCATCGCCGCGGCCGGGGTACCCGGCCGGGCGGAGAACTTGAAAGCGTAGGCCTGGGCGAAACCCACCTGCCGAACGAGGTCGAGTGTGGCCTCGAAATCGGCCTCGCGCTCGCCCGGAAAGCCTACGATGAAATCGGAGGAGAGCGCGAGATCGGGCCGGACCGCCCGCAGCCGCTCGACGATCCGCCGATAGTCGGCGGCGGTGTAGCCCCGGTTCATCGCCTCGAGCACGCTGTCGGAGCCGGCCTGCACCGGCAGATGCAGGTAGGGTGCGAGGCTGGGGATCCGGCCGTGCGCCTCGATCAGATCGGCGGTCATGTCCTTGGGGTGCGACGTCGTGTAGCGCAGTCGCAGCACGCCTTCGAGCTCGGCCAGCGCCTCGAGCAGGCGGGCGAGCGACCAGGTCCGGCCGTCCGGCCCCTCGCCGTGATAGGCATTGACGTTCTGGCCGAGCAGCACGAGCTCGCGCGCCCCGCCCGCGAGCAGGCTCCTGGCTTCGGCGAGGATCGCCGCCACCGTCCGGCTCGCCTCGGCGCCTCGGGTGTAGGGGACGACGCAGAAGGTGCAGAATTTGTCGCAGCCCTCCTGCACGGTCAGGTAGGCCGAAACCGGGCTCGGCCCCGAGCGCTCCGGCAGATGGTCGAATTTGCTCTCGACAGGGAAGTCGGTGGCCAGCGCCGCGCCCTTCTCGCGGGCGCGGCGGGCCAGGAGCTCGGGCAGCCGATGATAGGCCTGCGGTCCCACGACGAGGTCTATGTAGGGGGCTCGCTCGAGCATCGCCTCGCCCTCGGCCTGGGCGACGCAGCCGGCCACGGCGAGGAGCATCGGCGGCTCGCCGCGGGCGACCCGCTCGGCCCGCAGCCGCCGCAGCCGGCCGAGCTCGGAATAGACTTTCTCGGCTGCCTTCTCGCGGATGTGGCAGGTGTTGAGGACGACGAGATCGGCTTCTTCCGGCGATTGCACCCGACGCCAGCCGTGCGGTGCCAGCGACTCCGCCATGCGGTCGGAGTCGTAGACATTCATCTGGCAGCCGTAGGTTCGAATGAAGAGCCGCTTGTTCACCGGCCGGCCGTCTCGGGCATCGGGCCTCGCTCGTGGAGATGGGCCCGGATCGCCGCGGATCAACGGCCCCTGGCCTTCTTATAGCGGCAAACAGGGAGCGCGCGAAGACCGCCGGCCGACACGCCGCGGCGCCGACCGGCGTCGCGACCTCAAGCGGCCGGCTGGCGGCCCCGCGCCCTGGGCTTGGTGCCGAGCCCGATCTTCTTGGCGAGCGTCGAGCGCTGCTCGGCGTAGGCCGGCGCGACCATCGGGTAATCGTCGGGCAGGCCCCACCGCTTGCGATACTCGTCCGGAGTCATGTTGTAGCGGGTCTTCAGATGCCGCTTGAGCATCTTGAGCTTCTTGCCGTCCTCGAGGCAGATGATGTAATCGGGCATCACCGACTTCTTGATGGGCACGGCGGGAACGGGCTTCTCGGGAGCTTCCTTCTGCTCCTCGACGCCTTGCGAGGCCAAGCTCGAGTACACGAGCTTGATGAGCTGCGGGATGTCGGCCACCGCGACCGTGTTGTTCGAGAGGTGTGCGGACACGATCTCGGTGGTCATGGACAACAGCTCGTTCGGGCTTATCTTCTCGGTCATTCCAGCGGATCCCCAAGAGCCGAGTAAACCGGCGGTCGGGGTCGGACAATATGAGGGTCGCGCCAAACCGCAAGTGCTTTTTTGACCGACGCGCAAGAAGGTCGATGGAAGTGAGCGAGACGACGCACGAACTCGATATCACGGGCGAGGTCTGCCCGATGACCTTCGTCCGGACCAAACTTCGCCTCGAACGGATGGCCGAAGGCGAGATCCTCCGTGTCCGGCTGCGCGACGGGGAAGCTCGGATCAACGTACCGCGGGCGCTGGCCGATCATGGCCACGAGATCCTGCGGCTCGAGGCCGAGAACGCCGAGGTCTGGACGCTCGAGGTCAGGAAGCGGGGCCGGCCGCCGCGCTGAGGGGCGCGCCGAGCGGCGCACCGCCGCTCTGGACCAGCGCCCGGTCGAGCTCGCAGCGCATGGTGTGCGCTCCGATCCGGCTGCCGTCGGCTCTTTGGTAGTAGTCGGGCCGCAGGCCCACCGTCTCGAAGCCGTGCCGCTTGTAGAGCGCCTGGGCGGCGTGGTTGTCGACTGCGACCTCGAGGAACATCAAGCCCGCCCCCGCCGCCCGTGCCCGCTCCATGGCCGCGAGGAGCAGTGCGGCGCCGATCCGCCGACCGCGCCAGGGCGGTGCCACGCCGAGCGAGAGCAGTTCGCTTTCGTCGCGCGTCACCCGGGCTATCGCGAAGCCGACCCCGCGCAGACCGTCGAGCCCGCCGAGGCCACCCTCGTAGATCCGCGCGATCAGGCCGAAGCCGCCCGGTAGCGCCAGCAGATGGGCGAGATCGGCCCGGCTCCAGGGCTCGCTGAAGCAGCGCCGGTGCAGCCGCGCGAGCCGGCCGAGGTCGAACGGCCCGACCGGCCGAACGACGAGCGTGCCGGCGCGCCGAAGACCCAGCATCGTCAGCCGGCGACCACGAGCGGACGCCCGGCCTCGGGCCTGGCATCGGGCGGGCGCAGATAGAGTGGGCGCACGGCCGGCCCGGGCAGGGCGGCCACGCCCCGGCCGTGGCGCGCCACCGCCGCTCGGGCGAGCGGCAACGCCCCGGAAGCGAGCCGCAGCGCCACGGGCTCCCCCCACTCCTCGAGGTCGATCGTCACGACCGGCTCGCCGCCGGCCGAGAGTCGCCTCGCCGCCGCCGGCGCGAGCCGCTCGATCGGTCCGAGCGCGACGGGCCCGGCCGCGAAGCGCTGCAAAGCGAGCTCGCCCCGGCCGGCCGGCGCCAGCACGAGGAACGGCGCCGGAAGCGTTCCCCGAACGGTTTCGGCTGCGAGCTCGAGCAGGCTCAAGGCGTGGACCCGAAGCCCGGCCGCGAGCGCCAATGCGCGCGCCGCGGCGACCGCGGCACGGCTGGCCGTGAAGCTGCCCGGCCCGGTGGACACTGCGAGCACCTCCAGATCGCCGAAACCGACACCGGCCTCGGCGAGGGCGTCGGCCACGAGCGGGGCGAGCGCCTCGGCGCGGGCACCGGGCCGGCAGCGCTCGACCGGTCCCCGGCAGCCACCGAGCACCGCCACGGCCGGCCCCTCGGAGCCCACCTGGATCGCGAGCAGTCGCACGCCGCGCCGGCTCAGCCCACCGCGCGTACCTCGACCACGTCGGGCACGTAATAGCGCAAGAGGTTCTCGATGCCGGCCTTGAGAGTCATGGTGGAAGAGGGACAGCCCGAGCAGGCGCCGCGCATCTGCAGATAGACCACCCCACGCTCGAAGCCGCGGAAGACGATGTCACCACCGTCGCGGGCCACCGCGGGTCGCACCCGGGTCTCGATCAGCTCCTTGATCTGGGCCACCACGGGATCGTCCGACCCGGTCTCCTCGAGCTCGCCCGCGACGCCCTCGGCGAGCACCGGATCGCCCGAGAGATAGTGCTCCATGATGGCGCCGAGCACGGCCGGCTTGAGCTCGTGCCACTCGACACCTTCGCGTTTGCTCACGCTCACGAAGTCGGCGCCCAAATAGACGGCGCTCACGCCCTCGACGGCGAAGATCCGGCTAGCGAGCGGCGAGGCGCGGGCCGCTTCGGGGTCGGTGAACTCGGCCACGCCGCGGGCGAGCACTGGCTGGCCCGGCAGAAACTTGAGGGTCGCCGGATTGGGGGTCGCCTCGGTCTCGATGAACATGCGCATCTCCCGGCTCGGCCCTTCGACATGGCGCCGCCGCGCCCGGAGCGCAAGCCCGACCGTCGATCACTTCTGGAGAATGTTGACGACCGCGTAGAGCTGGAAGCGGGCGAGCAGCAAGAGGTAGCCCTGGGCCAGGAGATGGTTCGGCCACAGCAGACCGTCGGGTGTGCCGTTGGCGACCACCCGGGGCTGCAGGGCCGCGGCCCTCCCGAGGCTCGTGAGCATCTGCTCCCAAACCCGGCCGAGCCCGCGTTCGCTCAGGATGCCCTCCATGTCCTTGCCGAGCTCGCCCAAGAGCACCCGGTAGGCGTAGAGACGGCCCTTGTTGGTGTAGAAGAGATCGTCGGCATCCCAGTCGTACCAAGCGCCGCTGCCCGCGAGCGCCTTCTCGTCGACCGCGGCGGCTGCCGCCCCGAGATCGGCCGCGATCCGCTCGAGGGTGGCCATGAGATTGTCGGCGCGCCGCTCGAAGGTCGCCTCGCCGCGCGCGAGGCGGGCATTGTAGCGCTCGAGATCCTCGATCGCCCGACGGTACTGGCTCTCGGAAGAGGGCTGGACGGGCGTGGTGGACCATTCGAGGAACCAGACGTCGCCCGGATAGTTGAGCCGGCCGGCCGCCCGCTCGGCGTCGGTGTCGACCTGGCTCGTGCCGCGTACCCGCGAGAGATGGTCGCGCAGCTCGACGGCGAAGCGGGCGACCGCCGCCACGATGCCCTGCTGGTAGTTGGGCATGTTGTCGAGAAGAGCCGTCGGCTGGAACCACGGGTCGTTGGCGGTCCAACGATGGATCTCGACCTCGCGGCGGACGAGGGCCGCGGCGGCCGCCACCGCCCGGCTCGCGGGCGGTGTCACCTCGATCGTCTCGCCGATGCTCGGATCGTCGTCGATCCGGTGGAACCAGAGCGCGCCCAAGACGTAGTAAAGTGCGACGAGCCCGATCAGGAGCGCCGGCAGGAGCAGCCAGGCGAGGCCACGGCGGCGGCCGGCTGCGGCCGGCGGCTCGGGAGAGAGTGTCGCCACCGAACGCCACTCAGAGCCGCAGGAAGCCGACGCGGTCGTAGACCTCGGCGAGTACGGGCTCGGCGATGGCACGCGCCCGCTCCGCACCGTCCGCCAGCACCCGGTCGATGTGATCCGGGTTCGCCAGGAGGCCGCGCATCTCGGCGTTGATCGGCGCGAGCTTCTCGACGCAGAGCTCGGCGAGCCGGGTCTTGAAGGTCGAGAAGAGCGTGGTGCGGAACTCCTCCTCGACCTCGGCGCGCGGCCGGTCGGCGAGGGCCGCGTAGATCGTCAGGAGATTGGTCGCCTCGGGCCGATTCTTCTCGTCGACCCACACCCCTTCGATGCTGTCGGACTTGGCGCGGCGGATCTTGGTGGCGATCGTGTCGGCGTCGTCGGTCAGGTTGATGCGCGACTGGTCGGAGGGATCCGACTTCGACATTTTCTTGGTGCCGTCGCGCAGCGACATGACACGGGTCGCCTCGCCAAGGATCATGGGCTCGGGAAGCGGAAAGAAGCCCTCGCCGAAGCGCCGGTTGAAGGAAGCCGCGACGTCGCGCGAGAGCTCGAGATGCTGCTTCTGGTCCTCGCCGACCGGCACGTGGGTGGCCTTGTAGACCAGGATGTCGGCCGCCTGCAGTACCGGATAGGCGTAGAGTCCGACGGGCGCGTTCTCGCGGTCCTTGCCGGCCTTCTCCTTGAACTGGGTCATCCGGTTGAGCCAGCCGAGCGGTGTCACGCAGTTGAGCACCCAGGCGAGCTGGGCGTGCGCCGGAACGTGGCTCTGGACGAACAGGATCGAGCGCTCGGGGTCGATGCCGCAGGCGAGGAGGGCGGCTGCCACCTCGCGGGTGTTGGCGCGCATCGCCCGCGGG
>CALBAK010000097.1 GCA_937926445.1 uncultured Alphaproteobacteria bacterium | reverse complement strand
GCCTCCCTCAGCTCGTCCTGCCGACCTCGAGCTCGGCCATCATGCCGTGGTGCACGAGCCCGCAATATTCGAGGCAGAGCACGCGGTAGCGACCCGGCTCGGCGAAGCTCCAGGCGACCTTGTTGACCCAGCCGGGCATCGCCTGGGTCTGGAAAAGGAGCCGGCCACGGGCGTCGAACACGCCGAAGCCGTGGTTCACGTCCGTGCTCGTGACATGAAAGACGACCGGCGCGCCCACGGGCAGATTCGTCCGGTCGAGCTCCCACGCCCACATGCTCGCACGAACATGGACCGGGACCACCGCCGGCCCGGACGGCACCGCGTGCGGCCAGGGCAACAGCGTGGCGAACGCGATCACCACGCCCATCACCCCGGATCCCCAGAGAATCCGCGCCCGCAGCCGCGCCACGGCTTCGCCCGGCGGCGGCTCGCCCGGGGCGAGCTCGCGCAGGATCCGGGCGAAGGCGAGCACCACGGCGGCAATCGCGGCGAGCGAGACGACGAGCACGGTCTCCTGCAAGGCCGGCCTCCCGGATCGTTATCATCTCTTTTCTGGCGATCTTTTCTAACCGAGAAAAGGGCCGGGCGCAAGCGCGCCCGGCCCTCCCTCCTCGTCCTGCTCAGCCGAACAGGACCTTCGGCAGCCAGAGGGCCACTTGCGGGAACAGGAAGACGATCGCGAGCCCCACCACCTGGAGCAGCATGAAGTCGACCATGCCGCGATAGATCCACGCGAGCTCCCATTTCGGGGCCACTGCCTTGAGATAGTAGGCGGCCATGGCGACGGGTGGGGAGAGGAAGGCGGTCTGCAGGTTGACCGCGACGAGCGTCGAGAACCAGAGCAGATCGATCTTCATCTCCTCGACCACCGGCAGGAAGATCGGCAGGAAGATGAAGATGATCGCCGGCCATTCGAGCGGCCAACCCAGCACGAAGATCACGACCATGAGGAGGAGGATGAGCGGTGTCGGGCCGAGGCCGAGACTCAACAGCCAATCGGCCAGCATGGTGCTGGTGCCGAGCCGGGTGAACACGGCGCCGTAGATGTTCGACGCGATCGCGAGGAAGAGGACGAGGCTCGAGGTCTCGAGCGTGTTGAAGCAGGCGTCGCGCACCTTGCGAATGTCGAACCGGCCGTAGCCGATCATCAGGCAGATCGCGCCGAAGGCCCCCATCGCGGCGGCCTCGGTGGGCGTGGCGAGGCCGAAGAGGATCGAGCCGAGCGCGGCGAAGATCACGACCGCGAGCGGCACCACGCCGGTGAAGAATTCCTTGAGGACCTGGCCGTAGGAAGTGGCGCGCTCCTCGGGCGGCAGGGGCGGCCCGAGCGAGGGGTCGAGGTGGCAGCGGATCAGCGTGTAGCCGACGTAGAGGCCGGAGAGGATCAGGCCGGGGATCAGCGCCGCGGCGAAGAGTTTGATGATGGAAACGCCGACGATCGGCCCCATCACCACCAGCATGACCGAGGGCGGGATCAGGATGCCGAGGGTGCCACCGGCGGCGATCGTGCCGGCGCTCAGCTTCGGATCGTAGCCCGCCTTGATCATCGCCGGGGCGGCCATCATGCCCATGACCGTGACCGAGGCGCCGATGATGCCGGTCGCGGTGGCGAAGATCGTGGCGGTCAAGAGCACGCCCAGATAGAGCGAGCCTTTGACCGGGGCGAGGATGAGCTGGAAGGAGCGGAACAGGCGCTCCATGAGCCCCGCCTGCTCCATGATGTGGCCCATGAAGATGAAGAGCGGGACGGCGGCGAGCGTCTCTTCCTTCATGAGCCCGATGGTCTGGAAGACCATCAGGTAGAAAACGGTGTCGCCGAAGCCGATCAGCCCGAAGACGATCGACAGGATGATCAGGGTGAAGGCGATCGGAAAGCCGAGAAAGATCCCGGTGAGCAGGCCGCCCAGCAGGACCAGGCCGAGGATTTCGGAGCTCACAGCGGACGTCCCGTGAAGGCGGCGTGGGCGCTTTTCAGGAACTCGGAGATCCCCTGGAGGAAGAGCAGCGCCAGCGAGATCGGCATGACCATCTTGAAAGGCCAGATCGGCGGTCGCCAGGGGCTGGCGTCCGACACTTCGCGGATGTCGAAGGAATGGAGCGCCTCGGTGAGGCTCATCCAGAAGAACAGAGCGATGCCGGGAAAGAAAAACAGGAGATAGAGCGTCGCGTCGACCACGCCCTTCGTCCGCGGCGACCAGTTCTGATAGAAGATGTCGGTACGAATGTGGCCGCCACGGTAGAGCGTGTAGGCGGCACCGAGCATGAAATGCGTGCCGTAGAGCATGTAGGAGACGTCGTAGGCCCAGATCGTCGGCCGATGGAAGAAGTAGCGGGCGAAGACTTCCCAGACCATGGCCGCGACGAGCGGCAGGATCAGCCAGCAGAAGATCGCCGCGCTCGACAGGGTGAACCGGTCGATCGTGCGCACGATCCGCTGGAGCGCGGGCGGCGGCCCGTCCGCGGCGAGCATGGCAGGACTCACGACGCTCCCCCGGGATTGGTCGGTACGGCGGGTCGAACGCGACCCGAGCGCGGTTCCGCCTTCGCCGGCGCGGTGGGCGGTGTTCCGACCTCGCCCACCGTCGTCCGGACGACGCTCAGTCCTTCGTCAGATAGACTTTGTCCTTCCAGTAGAAGTTGCCGGCGAAGTCGTAGGGCGGATACCACGACATCTTGAAGGGAACGATGAGCTCGGCATACTTCTTCTGGCTCTCGATGACCTTCTTGTAGAACGGATCCTTGGCGGCGTACTCGGCCTGGATCTTCTCCCATTCGTTGAGGAACTGGAGGAGGATGTCGTCGGGCGTGCGGTGCAGGGTCACCCCTTCATTGATCAGGTCGAGGCAGGCCTGCGCGGTCTCCCGGTTGAGGATGAAGTTGCGCCGCACCGTGGCGTCGACCGCCGCCGCCCGCATGATCTCCTGGATGTCGGGCGAGAGCTTGGCCCAGACGTTCTTGTTGACGACGATCTGGCCGCCGGTGACGGGCTCGTGCATGCCCGGCGTGTAGTAGTGCTTGGCGACGTTGTTGAGGCCGAGCTTCTTGTCCTCTGCGCAGTTGATCCACTCCGCACCCTCGATCACGCCCCGCTCGAGGGCCGGCACGATCTCGCCGCCGGGCAGGGTGACCACCGCCACGCCGAGCCGGCCGTAGGTCTCGGCGCCGATGCCGTAGATCCGGTACTTGATCCCCTTGAGTTCCTCGAGGCTCTTGATCGGCCGCTTGAACCAACCCATGCCCTGCGGGAAGTCGGTCGGGGTCGGAAAGCCCACCACGTTGAGCTTCAGAACGTCACGGTAGAACTCCTCGAGCAGCTCCATCCCGCCGCCATCGAGATACCAGCCCCAATAATCGTAGCCGTCCATGCCGAACACCGGGCCGTGCGACATCGGGATGCCGGCCAGGCTCTTGCCGAGGATGTAGCCGAACGGCGAGGCGCCCACGTCGAGCACCCCGCGGGAGGTCGCGTCGAACACCTCGAAAGCGGGGACGATGGCGCCGGCCGGCATCACCTCGATTTTGACCCGGCCACCCGTCATCTTCTCGACGTTCTCGGCCCACAGCTTGAAGAGCAGGTGGAAGTTGGCGGTCGCCGGATGCGACGACTGTCCCTTGAGCCGGAGCGGCCGATCGGCGGTCTGCGCCTCGGCCCCGGGCGCCCACGCGACGAGTGCACCGAGTGCTGCGCCCGCGAGGAGCGCAAGGAACTTCTTCATCGACGAACCTCCCCGTACGGGCCGCCTGCGCGACCATCGGGGCGAGCTAAGCCTGCGCTCCACCCCGTGTCAATCCGACGCATCCGGAGCGCCGATCGGGCGGGCGCGTTCAGCGGTTCGCGCCCGCTCCTCGCGCCGGCGCGACACCGCGTAGGCGATCGCCGCCACGACCGTGACGGCGACGAACAGCACGCCGATCGCGTCGACCGCCGGCGTGAGGCCGAGCCGCGGTTCCTGTCGCCGCCGTCGAAGAAGCAGGAATAGATCACCTGGCTGAACCAGCGCGCGTTGGTCCCGCCCGGCAGCGACTGCACGATCTGCGGCACGCCGAAGGTGCCGGCCGCCAGCATGAAAGTCGTGATGCCGCCGACCGCGATCCCGGGCTTGGCGTGCGGCAGCACGATTCGCCGGTGGATCCGCCACGTGGACGCGCCGAGATCGCGGGCCGCTTCGATCCGGTTGCGATCGAGGCTCTCGAGCGCGTTGTAGAGCGGGAAGTTGTAGAGCGGGAAGATCATGAACAGCACATAGGCGTAGACCATGCCGACCATGACCGCCCCCACCCCACCGAGGGCGAGCGGCTCCTCGATCAGTCCGAGGCCGAGGAGGAGTTGGTTCACGAGCCCGTTGCGGGCGAGGATCGGGAACCGGGCGAACTTCCGCAAGAGCTCGTCGACCCAGAGCGGGATCACGAGTCCGGTGACGAGGAGGAGTGCGGTCGCGCCCTCGGCTTCCCGGGCGAGGTGGAAGGCCACGGGATAGCAGACCAGAAAGGCGAGGAGCGTGACCAGGAGCGAGCTCCACATGGTCTGCCAGAAGATCGTCCGGTGCAGGGGATTGCTCCCGAGCGCCGCGCAATGGGCGAGTGTCCAGACGTCCTCGGGCCCGCCGCGTTGGGCGAGCGGCAATTTCGGCCGGAACGAGATCTCGACCATCAAAAGCTGCGGCAGGACGATCGACAGGAGCGCCCGGACCAGTACGGTCGCGAGGATCAGGCCCGCGGCGAGCCGGCCGAAGCGGCGGGCGAGCTCAGCCACCGGCGAGCGGGCCCTCGGGCAGGGCGAGGGCCGCTTCGACCGGCAAGCTCACCGTCACCGCCGCCTCTGGCGCGAGCCCGGCGAGCCGGCCGTCGTTGGCGAGCCGGACCAGGAGCGACGGCCCGGCCGCGGTCGCCACCACGAGGTTGGCGAAAGCGCCCTCGAAGTCGATCCGCTCGACCCGCCCGGCGATCCGGTTG
>CALBAK010000096.1 GCA_937926445.1 uncultured Alphaproteobacteria bacterium | reverse complement strand
TCGGCGAGCCGCTTCCGGTCGGCTCGGGCGCGGGCCGCGGCGGGGGCTCCGGTGCGGCTGCCGCCGTCCGGCCGGCGGTGGGCGGCTCGGCCGGGGCCGCCTCGACGCCCGCCGCCCGCCCCGTCCCCGCCTCCGCGGGTTCGGGCCCGTTCGCCTCCTCGGCCGCCTCGGGAGCCGCGTACCGCGTGCCCGGCCGCCAACCGGGTCGGATAAAGGAGACCATCTCCAGGATCCAATCGCGCCGGGCCGGGTTGCGGTTCTGGAACGAGATCGCCATCGGCCGCAGCCGCCAGAGCCAGCTGATTTCGGCCTTGTGCACTTCGGCATCCTTGGCGAGCCTGGCACGGTAGCGGATCAGTGTCTCGAGCGAGGGCATGCCGGCCGGCACCTCGCCCCGGGCCAGGGCGCGGAGCACGCGCTCGTCGACCGCATCGAGCCGGCGCCGCCGCCAGGCTGCGCAAGCGAAGCTGTCGGAGACCGCCCGCTCGGCTTCGTCGATCGGGGTGAGCCGGGCTTCCCAATCGCGGCGGACACCGGCGAAGCCCACCGAATCGGCCTCCGGCAGATCGGGCAGCGGGTCGCCGAGCAGGGCGGGCCGGACGACCGGCCAGAAGCCGGGCTCGCGTCCCGCCTCCTCGGGTCGGTTGGGGGCCCCGGCGGGGTCGGCCCCGGCCCCGGGCGGCATCTGCCCGGTGGGGTCGGCCTCGGCGGCGGTGGATCGCGGCGCAGGATCGGCCTGGGCCGGGTCGGCGTGGCTCGGGAAGCTCTGCTGCATGGGAGGCGGTCCGAAGCGGGGCGCCGCGTCCGACGGCGCCGGGTGTCGGACAAATAGCCTAAACTAGGATTAAAGTCAAGATCCCGAGGACGTCGGCTCAGACGGGATAGGGCGGCCGCTCGAAGCCGGCGGGCGAGCGGGTGAAGACCTCGACCCCGTCCTCGGTGACGCCCACGGTGTGCTCGAATTGGGCCGAGGGCTCGCGGTCGCGGGTGACGGTGGTCCAGCCGTCGGGCAGGATCTTCACCCCGGCTCGGCCGGCGTTGATCATGGGCTCGATCGTGAAGAGCATGCCGGGCACGAGGACCAGGCCCTCGCCGGGCTTGCCGAAGTGGCGGACCTCGGGGGCGTCGTGGAACTTGCGGCCGATGCCGTGGCCGACGAATTCGCGCACGACCGAGAAGCGGGCGGCTTCGGCGACCTTCTGGATGGCGTGGCCGACGTCGCCGAGCGTGGCACCCGGGCGGACCGCGCGAATGCCGGCCCACATGGCCTCGTAAGTGACCTCGATCAGGCGGCGGGCCTTGACCGGGATCCGCTCGATCGGCCCGACGACGAACATGCGGCTCGTGTCGCCGTACCAGCCGTGGAGGATCACGGTCACGTCGATGTTCAGGGTGTCGCCCTCCTTGAGGCGCTTCTCCTCCGAGGGGATGCCGTGGTTGACGACGTGGTTGACGGAGATGCAGCAGGAGGCGGGGAAGGGGTTGTCCGGCTGGTCGCGGTGTGGGTAGCCTTTGGTTGCGGGCACCCCGCCATGGGCGCGCACGAAGGCGTCGACCTCCCCGTCGATCGCGGCCGTGGTGACGCCCGGCCGGATCATGGGCGTGACGTGGTCGAGGGTCATGGCGGCGAGCCGGCCGGCCGCGCGCATGCCTTCGAAAGCTTCGGGGCCGTGGATCGGCACCGGCCGCTTGGTGCCGTCCTGGTCGATGATGTCGCGGTTCATCCGGCTCATGCGTCGATCGTCTCGCGCGGGTCGGGGCGCGGTCAGCCGGGCGGCTCGATCGGCCGGGCGAGGACCTCGGGGTTGAGCAGGAGCCCGGCTCCGGGGTCCTGGCCGCGCAGCACGGCCAAGATGTTGGCGACCGTGCGCGCCGCCATGGTCTCGATCGCCCACTCGCTGGCGCCCGCCGCATGTGGGGTCAAGACGACGTTCGGCAAGGCCTTGAGAGGCGAGGTCTCGGGCAAGGGCTCGACGGCCATCACGTCGAGGCCGGCGCCGGCGATCGTGCCGCGCTCGAGGGCCTCGATCAGCGCCGGCTCGTCCACGAGGCCGCCGCGGGCGGTGTTCACGAGGAAGGCCGTGCGCTTCATGAGGCCGAGCCGGCGGGCGTCGATCAGGTTGCGGGTCTCGGCGGTCAAGGGCGCGTGGAGCGAGACGAAGTCGGCCCGCTGCAGGAGCTCGTCGAGCGGCACGAGGGTGCACCCCAGCCGCGCCAGGGCCTCGGCGTCCATGTAGGGATCGGCGACCAGGACCTCCATCCCGAAGCCCTGGCAGCGCTTGGCGAAGGCCCGGCCGATCCGGCCGAAGCCGACGATGCCGACGGTGGCACCGGTGAGCCGGCCGTGGAACAGGAGGCGCCACTCGCCGTCGCGGATCGCCCGGTCGTAGCGCGGGATGGCATGGGCGAGGGCGGCCATGAGGGCGAAGGCGTGGTCGGCGACCGGCTCGTGGTTGGAGCCGAAGGCCATCGCCACCGCGACCCCGTGGCGGGTGGCGGAGGCGAGGTCGATCGCGTCGTAGCCGACGCCGAGGCGGGCCACGACCCTGAGGCCGGGGGCGGCGGCGAAGACCCTCTCGGTGTAGGGCTCCTGGCCGGCGATACTGGCGACGCAGCCCGGCAGGTGGCGAAGGAGCTCTTCCTCGCGCATGGGCCGGCCGTAGGGGTTGGGGAGGAGCTCGTAACCGGCCTCGACGAGCGGCTTCAAGAGATGCTCGCGGCCCTGCAGGTGGACCACCGCGACGAGCACCCGGCCGGGCCCGGCCGGGGCGGGTGCCGCCACCCTGCGGTGGACCGAGACTTTCCGCTCGAGCAGTAGCGGCTCGGCCCGCTCGCGGTACCAGGCGAGGTAGGGGGCGGCCTTGTGGGCTTCGAAGGCGGCCTCGTCGACATAGACCTCGTAGACGAAGGCGCGGTCGGGGTCGGAGCCGTCGCGGACCACGTCGAACTGCAGGCAGCCGGGCTCGTGGGCGCGGGTGTTGCGGGCATGCTGCTCGATGAGCGGCAGGAACTCGGCCATCCGGCCGGGTCGGACCTTGAACTCGGCCAGCACGACGAGCGCCTCGTCTCGCGCCACGGCTCCTCTCCCCCAGCCCCTTTCGAGCGTCTTCGCGCCTACCCGCCCGCCGCCCGGGCGGCGCGCGAGCGGACATGCTCGCGCCAAGCGGCGTAGCAGCCGGCACCGACCACGACGAGTGCACCCGTGACCGTCCAGCGGTCGGGCAGGTCGCCGAAGACGAGGTAGCCGATGACCACCGCCCAGACCAGCATGGTATAGGCGAAGGGCTGGACGACGACCGCGGCAACCCGGGCGAGCGCTCGCACGAGGCAATAATGGCCGAAGGCGCCGAGGCCGGCCAGCGCGAGCAGGAGGAGCCAGTCGAACGGGGCGAGCGGGACCCAGAAGAGCGGGCCCACGAGGGTCAACAGCGCCGCCCCGCCGACGGTCTGCCATAGAAAGCTCGTCTGTGGCGGGTCGACGAGCGCCGCGCGGCGGGTGAGGATGTTGTAGACGGCGTACATGAAGGCGGCGAGGAGAGCCAAAAGGGCCGCCGGGTGAACCACGGAGAGGCCGGGACGGAGGATCACGAGCATGCCCAGAAAGCCCACGGCGACCGCGGTCCCGCGCCGCCACCCCACCCGCTCGCCGAGGAGCGGCACCGAGAGGGCGGTGACGAGGAGCGGGGTGAGGGCGAGGACGGCGTGGACATCGGCGAGCGGGAGGGCGCGGAAGCAGAGCAGCACGATGCCCATTTCGACGACGAGGAGGGCCGTGCGAGCGAGCTGGAGGAGGGGTCGCGCCGAGCGGGCGTTGCGGATCGCCCAGCGCGGCCCGACGGCGACGAGGACGAGCGGCACGGCCGCCAGGTGGCGCAGCCAGAGCACGAGTGGGGCCGGGTAGGCGCTCACGAGAACCTTCGAGATGCCGTCCATGGTGCCGAAGCAGGCCATGGCGAGCAGTGCCAGGCCGATGCCGCCGAGATCGGCAGCGGGCCGCGGGGCGGGGCGCTCAGCCGGCACCGGGCGGCCGGCGGTCGGCGAAGCCGGTCGTGGCCTCGAAGGCATGGGCTGCGCGCAACAGCAGCGCCTCGGCGAAGGGTCGGCCGACGAGCTGGAGTCCGACCGGCATGCCGCGCGAATCGAGGCCCATGGGAACCGAGAGCGCCGGCAGGCCCAGATAGTTGGCGAAACCGATCGCCGAGCCCAGGGCGTTCGAGACGGCGACGAAGCGGGCATCCGCCCCGGTGTCGGTCTCGGCGATGGTCGGCGTGCGCACCGGGCAGGTCGGCAGCGCCAAGATGTCGCAGTCGGCGAAGACCTCGGCCACGAAGCGCTCGAGCAGCGGGATGCGCAGTTGGAGCGCCTGGAGATAGTCGACCGCCGAAAGGGCGAAGCCCGGCATCATCCGGGCGAGCGTCTCGCGGTTGTAGTCGGCGCGGCGGGTGCGGACGAGCTCGCGGTGAAGGGCCGCGCATTCGACCGTCAGCACGACCCGGCGCAGTGCGTTGAAGGTCGCCATCGCCGGAATGGGGCCTTCCTCGACCCGTGCTCCGAGGTCGCGGAAGGCGACCATCGCGTCGCGGGCGAGCGCGGCGATCTCGGGCTCCGGCTCGACCTCGAGGCCGGCCGTTGCGAAGCGGAGGCGCAGGCCCGCGACGCCGGCATCGAGGGTCGCGGCGAGCGCGCCGACGGGGCGGGCGCTCGTGGTCCGGTCGGCCGGGTCGGGGCCGGCGATCGCCTCGAGCAGGAGCGCGCAGTCGCGGGCGGTTCGGGCGAGCGGCCCGATATGGTCGAGCGAGTAGGAGAGCGGCATGGCGTTCGCCCGGCTGACCCGGCCGTAGGTCGGCTTGATCCCGACGATGCCGCAGAGTGCCGCGGGTACCCGGATCGAGCCGCCGGTGTCCGAGCCGAGGGTGCCCGGGATCAGCCGGGCGGCGACCGCGGCCGCACCGCCGCTGGTCGAGCCGCCCGTGACCCGGCCCGGGTCCCAGGGGTTTCTCGGGTGGCCGGTGTGCGGATTGTGGCCGGTGATCCCGAGGGCGAACTCGACCATGGCGAGACGGCCGAGATCGACGGCACCCGCTTCGTCCAGCCGGGCGATCACGGTGGCGGTGCGCGTTGCCATGCGGCCCGCGTGTATCTTCGTGCCCCATTCGGAGCGCTCGCCTTCGCGGTCGAACATGTCCTTGTGGGCCAGCGGCACGCCGTGCAGCGGCCCGGCGATACGGCCACGGGCGCGCAGCCGGTCGAGCGCTTCGGCCCGCGCGAGCGCCTTCTCGGGCCACAGCCGGGCGACCGCGTTCAGCGCGCGGCCGCGCCGGTCGAGCGCGGCGAGTGCCGCCTCGGTCGCGGCCCGCGCCCTGATCTCGCCGAGCCGCAGGCGGGCGGCGAGCTCGGCGAGCGGGAGCTCGAGCAGCGCGGCGCTCACGGCCGGTCTCCCTCGCCCGACCCGGGCTCGGCCAACCGTTCGAGGGCGGCCGTGAAGTCCTGCGGCTCGAGGCCGAAAGGCAGGAGCTGCGCCGCCGCCTCTCGTACCGCCCGGGCGAGCGCTTCGGCGGTCCGCCGGTGCTCGCTCTCGACGGCGATCTCCTCGGGGCTCGTCGGGGTGTCGTCCATGGCCTCGCTCCGCGCTGTCCCTGATCGAGCTAGCACCGTCCCGCCCGGCCATGAACGCCTCCGGCGGCGACGGCGGGCATGCGTCCGCTCGCCCTCCGCCGGAAGCGCGGCCGGGCCGCGTCGGCGACCGTTGGCCGGACCCCGAGCGCGATCTAGATCGGCGCGGAAAGGTCCTCGACGCGAACGCGGGGGTGGGGATGGTCGAGGCGGCGACGAGGGACGCGGCGAACGACATCGGGACGGCCGAGCGGCTCGCGCTGTTGCGGGCGATCGAACGCAAGATCCTCTGGCTCTCGGCCTGGACGATCCACCACGCCAACCACATCCGGCCCTCGCGCGACAGGCTCAAGGTCGGTGGCCACCAGGCCTCCTGCGCCTCGGTCGCCTCGATCGTCACCGCGCTCTTCTTCGACGTGCTGCGGCCGGGCGACCGGATCGCCGTCAAGCCGCACGCCAGCCCGATCTACCACGCCGCCATGTATCTTTTGGGCCGGCAGACCCGCGAGCGGCTCGAGCGCTTCCGGGCGCTCGGCGGTGCCCAGGCCTACCCCTCGCGCACCAAGGACGCCACGGGTGTGGACTTCTCGACCGGCTCGGTCGGCCTGGGTGCGGCGATGACCCTCTTCGCCTCGCTCGCCCAGGACCATGTGCGCCTCAGGGGCCTCGCTCCCGCCGAGCTGCCCGAGGGGCGGATGGTGGCGATCGTCGGCGACGCCGAGCTCGACGAGGGCAACGTCTTCGAGGCCCTGCTCGAGGGCTGGAAATACGACGTGCGCAACCTCTGGTGGGTGATCGACTACAACCGCCAGAGTCTCGACCGCGTCGTGCCGGAGAAGCTGTTCGCCAAGATCGAGCAGTTCTTCGGCGCCGTGGGGTGGAACGTCGTCACCGTCAAATACGGCAAGAAGCTGCAGGCGGCCTTCGCCCGGCCGGGCGGCGAGGCGCTCGAGGCGTGGATCGACGCTTGCCCGAACGATCTCTACGCCGCCTTGACCTTCAAGGGCGGTGCGGCCTGGCGGGCGCATCTCGAGAGCGATCTCGGCCGCAACCCGGCGATCCGCCGGATTCTCGACGAGCACGACGACGCCGCCCTCGCCGCCCTCATGACCAATCTCGGCGGCCACGACCTCGAGGCGCTGCTCGAGGCCTTCCGGGCCGTCGCCGACGACCGGCCGCACTGCTTCATCGCCTACACCGTCAAGGGCTACGGGCTGCCGATGGCGGGGCACAAGGATGCCCACGCGGCCCTCATGACCCCCGAGCAGATCGAGGCGCTCAAGCGCGCCCACGGGGTTCCCGAGGGCCGGGAATGGGATCCCTTCGCCGGGCTCGAGGTCGAGGAGGCGGCGCTGCGCCGCTTCCTCGCCGCCGTGCCCTACGCCCGCCGGACCGAGCGCTACGGCGCGGCACCCGTGCCGGTGCCGGCGGCGCTGCCGACCGGCCGCCGGACCCGGGAGACCTCGACCCAGGAGACCTTCGGCCGGATCATGGGCGAGCTCGCCCGCTCCGACCTGCCGCTCGCCGATCGGATCGTCACCACCTCGCCCGACGTCACGGTCTCGACCGGGCTCGCCCCCTGGGTCAACCGCCGGCACGTCTTCAACAGGAAGGAGCACGAGGACGTGTTCCGCGCCGAGCAGGTGACCTCGCCCACGCTCTGGCGCGAGAGCCGCGCCGGCCAGCACGTCGAGCTCGGCATCGCCGAGAACAATCTCTTCTTGAACCTCGCCGCCCTCGGCCTCGCCCACGAATTGTTCGGCGCGCGCCTTCTGCCCGTGGGCACGCTCTACGACCCGTTCATCGCCCGCGGTCTCGATGCCTTGACCTATGCCTGCTACCAGGGCGCCCGCTTCCTGCTCGTCGCCACCCCCTCCGGCGTGTCGCTCGCACCCGAAGGCGGAGCACACCAGTCGATCGGCACTCCGCTTCTCGGCCTGAGCCAGCCCGGCCTCACCTACTTGGAGCCGGCCTTCGCCGACGAGGTCGAGGTGGCGCTGCGCTGGGCCTTCGCGCATCTGCAGGAGCCCGGGGGCGGCGCGGTCTATCTGCGGCTCTCGACCCGCTCGATTCCGCAGCCCGAGCGGCGGATGGACGCGGCGCTCGAGGCCGCCGTGCTCGACGGCGGCTATTGGCTCGTCGAGCCCGCCCCGGGGGCCGAACTCGCGATCGTCTTCACCGGTGCGGTCGCACCCGAGGCCGTGGCCGCACTCGAGGCGGTGCGCGAGGAGGTGCCGGGGGCGGGGCTCCTGTGCGTCACCTCGGCGGACCGGCTGCTCGCGGGCTGGCGCTCGTTCGGGCGGGAGTCCCGGGCGGCCCGGCTGCTCGCGCCGCTCGCTTCGGATGCGGGCCTTGTCACGGTGCTCGACGGTCATCCCGCCACGCTCGCCTGGCTCGGCTCGGTGCGCGGCCAGCGAGTCGAAGCACTCGGCGTCGACCGGTTCGGCCAGTCGGCCGACATCCCCGATCTCTACCGGATCATGGGCATCGACTCCGAGGCGATCCTCGACGCCTGCGCCCGGGCACTCGTCGAGCGCGCCCGCGGACCGGGTTGAACGGTCCGCGACCGAAGCACCGCTTGCCGCTCGCGTTCGCGCCTCCTACACGCGGCGGCACGAGGGTTGAGCGATCGGGGAGACGCCCATGGACATGACCGGCGAGTACCGGATCCCGGCGGCGCGGCAGCGCGTCTGGGAGATGCTCAACGATCCGGCGATCCTGGCCCAGGCGATCCCGGGCTGCGAATCGCTCGAGAAGCTCTCCGACAGCGAGCTCCAGGCCAAGGTCAAGGCCAAGGTCGGACCGGTCGCGGCCACCTTCGCCGGCAAGATCCGCCTTTCGGACGTCAAGCCGCCCGAGAGCTACACGATCATGGGCGAGGGCTCGGGAGGGATGGCCGGCTTCGCCAAGGGCGGGGCCAAGGTCCAGCTGCTCGAGGACGGACCGCAGGCGACGATCCTCCGATACGAGGCCAAGGCCGAGGTCGGCGGCAAGCTCGCGCAGATCGGCTCGCGGCTGATCCAGGGCACGGCCAAGAAGATGGCCGACGATTTTTTCGGGAAGTTCGCCGAGCTGGCGGCCGCGGCGGCGGCACCGGCGGAAGCCGCTGCCCCGGCGGTCGAGGCCGCCCCGCCGGCGGCACGACCGACCGAGGCACCACCGGCACCCGCACCGGCACCGGCCGGGCTCGCCGGCATTCCCTGGATCTGGATCGCCGCGGCGGTGGTCGTTCTCGTGGTTTTGCTCTGGGCGCTGTTCGGCGGCTGAGCGGTGGGCTTCGGGCGTTAAGGATTTCTCAACCTCGCAGTGGCAGAGGAGGGCGAGCGGCGGAGGCACCCGCGTTGACGCTGTTCGGTGGGCCACTTAGGTTGCGCGACGCCGGAAAGACGATCGGGCCGCCGTCCCGCGGCTCGCCGCGCGAGAGGTCGCGCGGGCGGGGTGCGGCCTCGCGAGATGTCCGAGGGAAGGGAGGGTCGAGCCGATGCGGATTTCGATGACGGTCAATGGCAGAGCCGTGAGCGGCGAGGTCGAGCCGCGCACGTTGCTCGTCGAGTTCCTGCGCAACCAGCTCGGCCTCACGGGCACCCATGTGGGCTGCGACACGAGCCAGTGCGGTTGCTGCGTCGTGCACGTCGACGGCGTCTCGGCCAAGTCGTGCACGATGCTGGCCGTCCAGGCCGACGGCTGCTCGGTGACGACGATCGAGGGCCTCGCCCAGGGCGGCAAGCTCCACCCACTGCAGCAGGCCTTCCACGAGCATCACGGCTTGCAATGCGGCTTCTGCACGCCGGGCATGATCATGAGCGCGGCGGACCTCCTGCAGCGCAATCCGGATCCGACGGAGCACGAGGTTCGCGAGTGGCTCGAAGGCAATCTCTGCCGCTGCACGGGTTATCACAACATCGTCAAGGCGATCCTGGCCGCCGCGCAGACGATGCGCGGCATGGCCAAGGCGGCCGAATGATGATCGACTGAAAATATCGGAGGCGAACATGGCCGAGAAAGGCATCGGCGCGCGCGTTCCGCGGAAAGAGGACCTGCGCTTCATCACCGGCCGCGGCCGTTACACCGACGACATCAATCAGCCCGGGCAGGCCTATGCGGTTTTCGTGCGTTCGCCGCACGCCCATGCCCGGATCAAGCGGATCGACAAGGCCCCTGCGCTCGCCCTCCCGGGCGTGCTCGCGGTGCTCGACGGGCAGGACGTCGCGGCCGACGGGCTCGGCAATCTGATCTGCGGCTGGCTCGTCAAGTCGAAGGACGGCTCGCCCATGAAGATGGGCAAGCATCCGCTTCTGGCGCAGGAGAAGGTGCGCTACGTGGGCGATCGGGTCGCCGTCGTGGTCGCCGAGACCCTCGCCCAGGCCAAGGACGCCGCCGAGGCGCTGGTCGTCGAGTACGAGGAGCTGCCGGCGGTGGTCGATCTCGCCGGGGCACACGAGGGGCCGCTCGTCCACGACGAGATCCCGAACAACCTCTGCTACGACTGGGAGCTCGGCGACAAGGCGGCGGTCGACGCGGCCTTCGCCCGGGCGCACCACGTGACCCGCACGGAGCTGGTCAACAACCGGCTCGTGCCGAACGCCATGGAGCCGCGGGCGGCGATCGGCCATTACGATCCGGGGCAGGATGCCTTCACGCTCTATCTCACGAGCCAGAACCCGCACGTCCACCGGCTCGTGATCTCGGCCTTCGTCGGCATCGCCCCGGAGCACAAGCTGCGGGTGGTGGCGCCCGACGTGGGCGGCGGCTTCGGCTCCAAGATCTTCATCTACGGCGAGGAATGCGTCGTCCTCTGGGCGTCCAAGAAGATCGGCGGTCGGCCCGTGAAATGGACCGCCGAGCGCTCGGAGAGCTTCCTCACCGACGCGCACGGCCGCGACCACGTCAGCCGAGCCGAGCTCGCGCTCGACAAGGACGGCAATTTCCTGGCCCTGCGGGTCAACACCAAGGCCAATCTCGGCGGGTACATGAGCACCTTCAGCTCGTGCATCCCGACATATCTCTATGCGACCCTCTTGGCCGGGCAGTACAAGACGCCCGCGATCTATTGTGACGTCCAGGCCTATTACACGAACACCGCACCGGTCGACGCCTATCGCGGCGCCGGCCGGCCGGAGGCCTCGTTCCTGCTCGAGACCCTGATCGACCAGGCGGCGATGGAGATGCGGATGGATCCGGCCGAGATCCGCCGCAAGAACTTCATCCCGAAGACCGCGTTCCCCTACCAGACCCCGGTCGCGCTCGTCTACGACACGGGCGACTACGAGGCCTGCCTCGACGAGGCGCTCCGACTCGTCGACTATGCCGGGTTCCCCGCACGGCGGGCGCAGAGCGAGAAGAACGGTAAGCTCCGTGGTATCGGGATTTCTTGCTACATCGAGGCCTGTGGCATCGCGCCCTCGGCGGTGGTGGGTTCGCTCGGTGCGGGCGTGGGTCTCTGGGAGAGCGCCAAGGTGCGCTTCACCCATACCGGCAAGGTGCAGGTGCTGACCGGCACCCACACGCACGGCCAGGGGCACGAGACGACCTTCTCGCAGCTCGTCGCCGAGAAGCTCGGCGTGCCGTACGAGGACGTCGAGGTGATCCACGGCGACACCGAGAAGACGCCCGTAGGAATGGGAACGTACGGCTCGCGCTCGCTCGCCGTTGGCGGCGAGGCGCTGGTGCGCGCCTGCGACAAGATCATCGCCAAGGGCAAGAAGATCGCTGCGCATCTACTCGAAGCTTCTGAAGCGGACATCGAATTCAGGGATGGCAAGTTCACCGTCGCCGGAACGGACAAATCGAAGACGATCGGCGAGATCGTCTTCGCCGCATACGTGCCGCACAACTATCCGGCCGGCCTCGAGCCGGGGATGGAGGAGAGCGCGTTCTTCGATCCGCCGAACTTCACATTCCCGTCGGGAACTTATGTCTGCGAGGTCGAAGTCGACCCGCAGACCGGTGAGGTCGACGTCGTCAAGTTCGTCGCGGTCGACGATTTCGGCAACGTGATCAACCCGATGATCGTCGAAGGTCAGGTCCATGGCGGCCTCGTCCAGGGCATCGGCCAGGCCTTGCTCGAGGGCGTCCGCTACGATGCCGGCGGCCAGCTGCTGACCGGCTCGTATATGGACTATTGCATGCCGCGGGCCGACGACGTGCCGAGCTTCGAGGTGCACACCGTGCGGGGCACCGCCTGCACCTCCAACTCGATGGGGGTGAAGGGTTGCGGCGAAGCCGGGGCGATCGGTGCGCCGGCGGCGGTGATCAACGCGATCACCAACGCGATCGGCGTGCGGGTCGAGATGCCTGCCACACCCGAGCGGGTCTGGCGCGCCATCCAGAGCCGGCCGATGGCCAAGGCGGCCGAGTAAGGGGAGGATCGGATGTACGCCTTCAACTATCACCGTCCGGCCTCGCTCGCCGAGGCGGCCAGGCTGCTCGCGAGCAACCCCGAGGCCAAGCTCCTGGCCGGCGGTCAGACCTACATCCCGACGCTCAAGCAGCGCCTCGCCCGGCCCTCCGACGTGATCGACATCGGCGGCCTCGCCGAGCTCAAGGGAATTACCGAGGAGGCGGGCGGGGTCACGATCGGGGCTGCGGTCCGGCACGCGGAGGTGGCGGGCTCGGCCCTGGTCCGGCGGCTGATCCCGGCGCTCGCCTCGCTCGCCGAGGGGATCGGCGACCCGCAGGTCCGCAATCGCGGGACGCTCGGCGGGTCGATCGCCAACAACGATCCGGCGGCCGACTATCCGGCGGCGGTGGTGGGCCTCGGGGCGACGGTGCGCACGAGCAAGGGCCGCGCCATCGCCGGCGACGCGTTCTTCACCGGGATGTTCGAGACCGCCCTCGAGCCGGACGAGATCGTCACCGCCGTCCACTTCCCGAAGCCCGAGAAGGCGGCCTACGCCAAATTCCCTAATCCGGCGAGCAGGTACGCGATCGTCGGTGTGTTCCTCGCCAAGACCGCGAGCGGCATTCGGGTCGCGGTCACCGGTGCGGCACCCTGCGTGTTCCGCGCGACCGCCCTCGAGCAGGCGCTCGCGGCCTCCTGGTCGGCAGCCTCGATCGACAGCGTGACGATCGATCCCTCGAACCTCAACAGCGACATCCACGCCCAGGCGGATTACCGCGCCCATCTCGTCAAGGTGATGGCGAAACGGGCGCTGGCGGCCGCTGGCTGAGGGGCGGGATCGCAGAGCGGAGTGCCGCGGCGGCCGAAGCCGCCGGTACTCGCCGCGGGTTACCGGACCGAGTTCGGGGGGGACGGCTCGGGAAGGCGCCTTCGGGCCTCTTCCTCGTCCGGAACGCTCCTTCTCGGCCGAATCGCCGTCGTGCGCGTCGGCCGGGCCCGGGAGCGCCTCCGCTCGTCGGGTCCCCGATGGCCGCGCAGTTGATCCGATCCCATGGGCCGCACGGGCGCCGGGACACGGGGGTCCCGAGCGGGGAGCGGAGATCCGCGGTTCGAGCCGCCCCCGCGGGCCGTACGCGGGGCGGCGGCCGGCCCGACCTGGTCGAGACGATGGCGAAGGGGGCGCTTGCGGCTGTCGGCCGAGGGGCGGGCAGGAAGGCCGGTCGCCCTGTCGGTGCTCGCTTCTCCGTGGCGCGCAGCAACGCAGCGCTTCGCGTTCCGGAAGGAGCTTTCGTGCCGCAAGTCTCCTTGCCGTCCCCGGTCTCAGCGGGGCGGCGTGCCGGGGGCCTCGAGCGGCACGAGCGGCAGCGCCGTTTCGATCGCGGCCGCTGGTTCGTCGACCGGCTCGGCGTGCGGCAGGCGATCCTCGAGCCGCGCGAGGAGCAGGGCGAGGCCGAGGCCCGCGATGCCCCCCAGGGCGTTGGCGAGCGCGTCGAGCGCGCTCGTGTCGCGGCCGACCGGGAGGAGCTGGAGGGCCTCACCGGCGACCGCCAGGATCACCACGAGCAGTGCCGGGACCACGAAGCGTCGGGCCCCGGCGGCCCGGGTCGCGAGAAAGGCGAGCGCCGTGCCCAGGCCCAGATGGCCGAGATACGAGCCGCCGCTCGAGCGGGCGAGAAGCTCGAGGAGCGGCGGCGGCAAGAGCCGGGGGAGGAGAGCGGGCGGGGCCAGGATGAGCACGAGCCCGGCGGCCGCGGCGGCGAGCGCCACCCCGGCCCAGGCGCGACTGGCCGCGGTCCGCAGCAGGAGCGCACAACCCGCAGCCAGGACCGCGAACCAGGCGAGCGCGAGCCCGAGCCGAGCCGGGCCCAGCCAGGGAGCCTCGATCAGGGTCTCGACCTCGAGGGTGCGCAGCTCGAGGCGACCAACCGCCCGCTGCAGGCGGACCAGGAGCTCGACCGAAGCGGCCTCGGGTGGTGGCGTCAGAACGGCCTCGAAGGTCGTCCAATCGCGGGTCGAGCGCGCGTTGAAAGCATCCTCGCGACGATCGGGCAGGAGCCGGCCCGCCCCGTCACGACCCTGGAGGTGGATCCGCGCCGCATCCACCGTTCGCGCACCGCCGAAGCCGGAGAACCGGGCCTCGGCGCGCACCCGAAAACCCCGCGCGCCTTCCACGAGCGGCAGAGGCCGTCGCATCAGAACATAGGGATCGGCGCGCGGTGCCTCGAGGCGAAGGATGCCGTCGATCACTTCGACCCGGCCGCTGCCGCGCTCGACGGTCCAACCGTCGAGCCCGGGCGGCAGGTCCCGGGCCGGACCGGTATCGGGCCCCACCTCGGCCGCCATCCTGCTTTCGTCGACCGAGGCGGGCGAAGCGTCGTGGAGCGGCGGCCAGAGCCGGAGCGCGGGGGCGAGCGGCGCGGTGCCGCCGGCACTGCCGAGCAGCGTCAGGGTGAGTGCCGCCAGGAGGGCCGCGAGCCCGCCCCAGCCGAGTGCCCAGCGGGAGGCGGCTGCCGGCCGGCTCACGCGGTCCGCCCGCGGTCGAAGGCCGCTCGGCCGCTGCCGGATCTCGTCCGGGCCATCGGAAGACGGCGGAGGAGCAGGCCGACACCGCCGCCGATGGCCACACCAGCGAGGTTGCGCACCGCGTCGGCGGGCTCGGCGCTCCGCCCGTCGGTTAGGAGCTGGACATATTCGGCCACGGGGGCAGCGAGCGCGAGTGCCAGGAGGACCGTCCAGGGCGAGAGGGCGCGGACGGCGGCGGTCGCGAGGAGTGCCAGTCCCGCGAAGACCAGGACGTGGGCGATGTCGCCGAGCCGCTCGAGGTCGAAGGATTCGAGACCGAGGAGACGGGCGAGCTCGCCGGCCAGGCGCTGTTCGGGCGAGCGGGGCAGCACGAGGAGCACGATCGCGACGGTCGCGGCGACGCCGAGCGTGCCGGCGAGCAAGGGCGAGCCGAGGTTTCCGAGAAGCCGCAGCACCGTCCAGCCCCCGACCAGGATCCAGCCCAGGATCAGGCCCGCGCGCGCGAGCCGGAAGAACGGGCGCTCGCGCAGGGGCAGAAGCGCGAGATCGCTCACGACTAGCCGACCGCTCGCCCGCACGAGTTCGACTTCGAGGGTGGCGCCGACGGACCCGGTCGGGAGCGTCACGTCGCGGCGGAAAGGGTACGGCGCCCGGGTGCCGGCGAGGCGGGCGAGGTGCAGCTCGCGGTCGAACAGCAGGCGGCCTTCGGCGTCCCGCCCGACCAGCCGGAGATGGCCGCCGCTCGACAAGTCGGGGGCGGGTTTCAGGTCCTCGGCGGCGAGCCGGGCCGAGACGCGGAGCCCGGCGAGCGGTCGGCCCGAGGGAACGGTGACCCGGAGCGCCACAATGCCGGTGCCGGCAGCGTTCTCGAGCATTGCCGAGCCCGGCCCGAGTTCGACCCGGCCGGGGCCCGGGTAGAGGCGCACCGGTGCGGGCCCGTCGGGGCCGTCGCGTAGCGGGTAGAGGACCTCGGAGCGGGGCTCGGGCTCGAACCGGGCCATGCCCCATGCGTGCCAGGCGGTGAGCGCGGCGAGGAGCGAGAGGGCGGCCACGAGGCGCAGCAGCATCGGATCGGGCCGGATCGCGAGCAGGCGGAGCAGGAGAGTTCTCAAGCCCGGGCTCCGCACGAGGCTCGGGAGGGCGGAGCGAAGCGCACACGCATGGCGATCATTCTAGCCACGCGCGGGCGCTGCGTCAGCCGGTCCGCCCACGGCCGCTTGCGGCCGTGGGCGCCATCGTGTGTGATCCGGCGGCCGCGCCGGCCGGCGTGGCCCCTGGAGACGAGCGCGCCCCGCGATGTCCGAGCTTCCCGCTTCGATCGACGCCACCATCGAGCTTTTGGCCCGTGGCCGCTACGTGGCCGACCGGCCGCTCGCGACGGCGCTGTTCCTCGCGCTCAAACTCGGCCGACCGCTCTTCCTCGAGGGCGAGGCGGGGGTCGGCAAGACCGAGATCGCGAAAGTGCTGGCCGAGACCCTCGGCCGCAACCTCATCCGGCTTCAGTGTTACGAGGGGCTCGACATCGGCGCGGCGGTCTACGAGTGGAACTATCAGCGGCAGATGCTCGAGATCCGGCTCGCCGAGGCGGCCGGGATCACCGACCGGGAGGGGCTCGCCCAGGACATCTTCGCCGAGCGTTTCCTGATCCGCCGGCCGCTCTTGCAGGCCCTCGAGCCCGACTTCCGCGGCCCGCCGGTGCTGCTCATCGACGAACTCGACCGCACCGACGAGCCCTTCGAGGCTTTCCTTCTCGAGGTGCTCTCCGACTTCCAGATCACCATTCCCGAGATCGGCACGATCAAGGCCGAACAGCCGCCGATCGTGGTGATCACGAGCAACCGGACCCGCGAGATCCACGATGCCCTGAAGCGCCGCTGCTTCTATCACTGGGTCGATTATCCTTCGATGGAGCGCGAGCTCGAAATCGTCCGCGTCAAGCTGCCGGGGGTCGAGGAGCGTCTGTCGCGGCAGATCGTGCTGTTCGTCCAGGAGCTCAGAAAGCGCGATCTCTTCAAGCTGCCCGGCGTGGCCGAAACGCTCGACTGGACGCGGGCGCTCACCACGCTCGACTGCCTCGAGCTCACGCCCGGCGTGATCAACGACACGCTCGGCACGCTCTTGAAGTATCAGGACGACATCGCCAAGATCCGCGGCTCCGAGGCGGCCAAGATCCTGGCCGAGATCAACATGAAGCTCGAGGGGGTACGCAGCTGAGGGACGAGGTCACCGAGGCGTCCGGCGGCGGTCGGATCGCCCGCAACGTCGTCCACTTCGTGCGGGCGCTCCGTGCGGCGGGCCTTCCCGTGGGCCCGGGCCATGCGCTTAGGGCCCTCGAGGCGGTCGAGGCGGTGGGCCTCGAGCGGCGCTCCGATCTCTATTGGACGCTGCACTCCGTACTGGTCAACCGGCGCGATCAGCAGCCGATCTTCGACCAGTGCTTCCACGTCTTCTGGCGCGACCCGAAGATCCTCGAGCGGATGATGCAGCTCCTGTTGCCGCAGCTCGAGACGGACCGGCCGGTCGAGCGCGAGCAGCCGAGCCGGCGGGTGGGCGAAGCGCTCGGACCCGAGAAGCTGCCCGGGCAGGGCGAGGGCGAGGAGGAAGCGAAGGAGCCCGAGATCGAGCTCGACGCGGTGCTCACCTGGTCGGCACGCGAGCAACTCCAGGGCAAGGACTTCGAGCAGATGTCGGCGGAGGAGCTCGAGGAGGCGCGCAAGGCGATCGCTCGCCTTCGGCTGCCGATCATGGAAGTCCGCACCCGCCGCTTCACGCCCGACCCGCGCGCCGTGCGCATCGATCTGCGGCGAACCCTTCGCCGCTCCCTCAGGGGCGGGGCGGCTTCGATCGACCTCGTGCGCAAGCGGCCCCGGACCCGCCATCCGCCGCTCGTGATCCTGTGCGACGTGTCGGGCTCGATGGCGCGTTATTCGCGCATGCTCCTTCTCTTCATGCACACGCTGGCGAGCGACCGCGACCGGGTCTCGAGCTTCGTTTTCGGCACGCGGCTCACCAACATCACGCGCTATTTGCGGTTCCGCGACGTCGACCAGGCGCTCGCCCGGGTCGGCGAGGTGGTGCAGGACTGGTCCGGCGGGACGCGGATCGGCGCCTGCCTCGCCGAGTTCAACCGGACCTGGTCGCGGCGGGTGCTGGGGCAGGGCGCGGTGGTGCTCCTGATCACGGACGGGCTCGACCGCGACGCGGGCGAGGGCCTCGCCGCCGAGATGGAGCGGCTGCACAAGAGCTGCCGGCGGCTCATCTGGCTCAACCCGCTCCTGCGCTTCGACGCCTACCAGCCGATCAGCGCCGGGGCGCGGGCGATGATCCGCCACGTCGACGAGCTCCGCTCGGTGCACAATCTCCAGAGTCTCGAGGAGCTCACCCGCGTGCTCTCGGAGGAGCGGCCGCGACGCGCGGAGGGGCTCTCGGAGTGGGTGGCGGCTTCCGAGCGGAGGGTGGTGTGAGCGAAGCGGAGCGGCTCTTGCAGGAAGCGCTCGCCTGGAAGCGCGAGGGGCGCAAGGTGGCGATCGCGACGGTGGTGACCACCTGGGGTTCCTCGCCGCGCCCGGCGGGCTCGATGCTGGTGGTGGACGAGACCGGCCGCATGGCAGGCTCGGTCTCGGGCGGCTGCATCGAGGGGGCCGTGGTCAAGGAGGCGCGCGAGGTCATGGAGGGGGCCCCGCCGCGACTGCTCGATTTCGGCGTCACCAACGAGCAGGCCTGGGAGGTCGGGCTCGCCTGTGGCGGCAAGGTCCAGGTCTGGGTGGAGGCGCTCGCTTGAAGGTCGCCCTCGCCGAGCGGCTTCTGGCGGCCCGCGCCGCCGGGCGCCGTGCCTGTCTCGTGCGGTTCCTGCGGACCGGGGAGGAGGCGCTCGTCGTCGCAGGCGAGCTGGTGATCGGGCCCGATCTGCCCGATACGGTTTTGGACGCGATCGAGACGGCGCACCGGCGCGACCGCTCGACCACCGTCGCGACCGAGGCGGGGCCGGTCTTCCTGCAGGTCTTCAACCCGCCCTTGCGGCTGCTCGTCGTGGGTGCGGTGCACATCGCCCAGGCACTCGTGCCGATGGCGGCGCTGGCGGGCTACGCCGTGACGGTCGTCGATCCGCGACGCGGCTTCGCCACGGCCGAGCGGTTCCCGAACGTGACTCTGCTCGACGCCTGGCCGGACGAGGCGATGGAATCCCTCGCTCCCGATTCTCGGACCGCGGTCGTCACGCTGACCCACGATCCCAAGCTCGACGATCCGGCCCTCGACGTGGCGCTGCGCTCGGAGGCCTTCTACATCGGCGCGCTCGGCTCGAAGCGCACGCACGCGGCGCGGCTCGAGCGGCTCGC
>CALBAK010000095.1 GCA_937926445.1 uncultured Alphaproteobacteria bacterium | reverse complement strand
GCCACGGCCTCGAGCCTCTGGACCGGCACGGGCGGGATCCGCTCGAACCCGTGCAGCCGCGCCAGCTCCTCGACGATGCAGGCCTCGGTCGTGACGTCCTGCCGCCAGGAGGGCACCTCGAGACTGTAGACCTCGGGCCCGCCGGTCACGCCGAAGCCGAGGGATTCGAGAATGCGGCGGATCTCGGCGGGCTCGAGGGTGATGCCGGCGAGGCGCGGCAGCCGGTCGGCGCGGAAGCGGAGCGGCGGCCGCCGGGGCGGAACCGCGCCCGCCACCACCGCCGGACCCGGCTCGCCGCCGCACAGCTCGAGGATCAGCCGGGTGGCGTATTCGGTGGCCGGCAGCACGAGCTCGGGGTCGAGGCCCCGCTCGAAGCGGGTCCGGGCATCGCTCTCGATGCCGAGCCGTCGCCCGGTGGCGGCGGTCCTGAGCGGATCGAACAGCGCCACCTCGAGCAGCACGTCGCGGGTGCCTTCCGTGACCCCCGTCCGCTCGCCGCCCATGATGCCGCCGAGGCTCACGGGGCCGGCGGCATCCGCGATCACCGTCATTCCCTCGGTGAGCTCGTACTCCTTGCCGTCGAGGGCGAGGAGCCGCTCGCCCGGCCGAGCGAAACGCACGGTGAGATCGCCCTCGAGCCGGTCGGCGTCGAAGACGTGGAGCGGCCGGCCGAGATCGAAAGTGACGAAGTTGGTGATGTCGACGAGCGTGGAGATCGGCCGCAGGCCGATCGCCTCGAGGCGATGGCGCAGCCGGGCCGGGGATGGGCCGTTCTTCACCCCGCGCACGATCCGCCCGACGAAGAGCGGGCAGGCCTTCTCTTGCCCGGCCGGGAAGTCGAGGCGGATGGACGGGCCGGGCGCGCCGCGCGAGGGCACGGGAGCGAAATCGCGCGTTCGCAGCCGGCCGAGGCCGGCGGCCGCGAGATCGCGGGCGATGCCGGCCACCCCGTAGCAGTCGGCGCGGTCCGGAGTGAGCTTCAAGGTGAGCACCGGCCCCTCGAGGCCGAGTGCTCTGGCGGCCGGCATGCCGACCTCGAGGCCTCCGGGCTCGAGCTCGATGATGCCCGTGTGGTCCTCGCCGAGGCCGAGCTCGCGGGCGGAGCACAGCATGCCCTGGCTCTCGACCCCGCGGATCACCGCCCGCTTCAAGACCTCCCCCGTGGCCGGGATCACGAGCCCCTCGCTCGCCAGGATCCCCCAGAGCCCGGCCCGGGCGTTGGGTGCCCCGCAGACGATCTGCCGGATGCCGTCCCGGGTCAGAACGCGGCAGAGCTTGAGCCGATCGGCGTGCGGATGGGGCAGCGCTTCCAGCACCCGGGCCACGGTGAAGCCGGAAAGCGCGCGGGCCGGATCGCTCACCTCCTCGACCTCGAGGCCGAGGGCGGTGAGCTTCTCGGCGATCTGCTCGACCGTGGCTTCGGTCTCGAGATGTTCGAGGAGCCAGGGGAGGGTGAACTTCATCGCGAGAGCCCCCCGAAGGTCGTCGGCACCTCGAGCGGCAAGAAGCCGTAGTGGCGCAGCCAGCGTAGATCGGCCTCGAAGAAGGTCCGCAGATCGGGGATGCCGTATTTGAGCATCGCCACCCGGTCGATCCCCATCCCGAAGGCGAAGCCCTGCCAGACGTCGGGGTCGAGGCCGACCGCTTCGAGCACCCTGGGGTGGACCATCCCGCAGCCCAGGATCTCGAGCCAATCCGAGCCCTCGCCCACGACCAGCTCCTGCTTCGAGCGGCGACAGCCGATGTCCATCTCGGCCGAGGGCTCGGTGAAGGGGAAGTAAGAGGGTCGAAAGCGCACCGGGATGTCGTCGCGCTCGAAGAAGGCGCGCACGAAGTCGGTCAGGCAGCCCTTCAAATGGCCCATGTGGGTCCGCCGGTCGATCAAAAGGCCCTCGACCTGGTGGAACATGGGCGTGTGCGTCATGTCGTAGTCGCGCCGGTAGACGCGGCCCGGAGCGATGATCCGGAAGGGTGGTTTGCCGCTGCGCATCGTGCGGATCTGCACCGGGCTCGTGTGCGTACGCAACAGCAGCGGCTGGCCCTGGGCGTCGCGCGCGTCGACGTAGAAGGTGTCCTGCATCTGCCGCGCCGGGTGTTCGGGCGGGATGTTGAGGGCCTCGAAATTGTGCCAGTCGTCCTCGATGTCCGGCCCCTCGGCGACGGCGAAGCCCATGTCGGCGAAGATCGCGACGATCTCCTCGGTGACCTGGGAGACCGGGTGGATCCGCCCCTCGACCCGCTCGCGCGCCGGCAGCGTGACGTCGGTGCGCTCCCGGGCGAGGCGGTCCTCGAGGGCGGCCGCCTCGAGCGCCGCTCGGCGCGCCGCGATCGCCACCTCGATCGCCCGCTTGAGCTCGTTGTAGGCCTGGCCCGCCCGCGGCCGCTCCTCCGCCGGCAGGTTGCCGAGGCTCTTGACGAGTTCGGTCACTCGGCCCCTGCGGCCGAGGGCCGCCACCCGGACCGCCTCGAGAGCCTCGAGGCTGCAGGCGGCCGCGATCTCCGCCTCGATCTCCGCCCTGAGCGCGCCCAGATCCATGACCGACCTCGCCCCGTCCCTCCGACCGCCTCTTCCGGCCCGCGCCCCTCTTCGCCGACCCGCGCGCCCCTTCGGCCCGAGCCGCGTCGCCGCGGGGCCCGCGGTGCAAACGAGAAGGGGGCCTCGCGGCCCCCCGGACGACGCCCGAGCCGTCCGGCTCAGGCGCGCAGGGCCGCCTGCGCCCGTTCGACGAACAACTCGAACCCGGCCCGATCGCGCACCGCGAGGTCGGCCAGGACCTTGCGGTCCACCTCGATGCCGGCTCGCTCGAGCCCGTGAATGAAGCGGGAATAGGTCAGCCCGACCTCGCGCACGGCCGCGTTGATCCGCTGGATCCAGAGGCTACGGAAGTCGCGCTTGCGCTGCCGGCGGTCGCGGTAAGCGTACTGGAGCGCCTTCTCCATCGACAGCCGAGCCGTCTTGATACAGGTCGACCGCCGTCCGCGGTGCCCTTTGACCTGCGCCAGGATCTTCTTGTGACGGGCGTGGGAGGTGGTACCGCGCTTGACACGAGCCATGGACGTCGAGCCTCGAAAGATGTCTCGGATAGGGCCTCGAAGGTGAGCCCGGTCAGCCGTAGGGCAACATCTGCCGGACGAGCGCGGCGTCGCCCGCCTCGAGATAGGCCGCCTTGCGATGCCGCATTTTGGCCGCCTTCGGCTTGCCCGTGAAATTGTGCCGATGGAAGGCCTGGGCCCGCTTCACTTTGCCGGTCCCGGTGAAGGAGAACCGCTTGGCGGCGCTCCGCTTGGTCTTCATCTTCGGCATGCGACACGGACTCCAGGGGAAACAGAATCGAAGCGAGTAAGCCGGGGTGCCGCCCGGAAGCCCGCGGCTCATAGCAGACCGGCTCGGGCTCGGCAACAGCCGCCCGTCAGCCGCCCGTCGCGGCCGGCCTTCGCGTCCGCCCACGGACGCCCGTCGGCTCGGCTCGGCGGTTCAGTGCCGACGAGCGCAGGCCGGTTCGCCTCCGGCTACTCGCCCCTGGCGTATCGGCGGCCGAAGCCCCCCGGTTCCCGAGCCGGGCGAGGATCAGAGCCGCCCAGGGCCGCTCCTCGAGCCGGGCGAGCCGCCGTAGGCCGCAGCGCCTATAGGCGGCCTCGACCGCCGCCACCTGGCGATCGAGGAAGCCCGAGAGGACGAGCCGGCCGCTCGGCGCGAGCACGCCCACCAGCGCCGGAGCGAGCTCGATCAAGGGATCGGCCAGAATGTTGGCGAGCACGAGGTCGAAGGGGCCGGCCCGCCGCGGTGCCGGCCGATCGGGCCGGTCGGCGAGCCGCACCCGGACCCGGTCGGCGACGCCGTTGCGATCGACGTTCTCGGCCGCCACGCGCACGGCGATCGGGTCGTTGTCCACCGCCAGGACCCGGCAGCGAACGGCCTTGGCGGCGGCGATCGCGAGAATGCCCGAGCCGCAGCCGAAGTCGAGGACCCGTCGCGGCCGCCGCGCCGCCAGTCGGTCGAGCGCCGCTAGGCAGAGCCGGGTGGTGGCATGCTCCCCCGAGCCGAAGGCGAGCCCCGCCTCCATGAGGATCGGCACCACCCCGGCCGGTGTCGCATCCGCGGGATCGGAGTGGATCAGGAAGCGGCCGATGCGTTGCGGCCGGATCTCGAGCCGCGCCGCCTCGAGCCAGGTCTCGGGCGGCATCTCCTCGACCGGCAGCGGCTCCGGGACGGCGGCGCCGAGCGGTGCGCCGACCTCGAGGAGCCGGGCGCGGAGAAGATCGGGGTCCGGCCGTTCGGCGAGCCAGAGATCGATCTCGAAGGAGACGGGCTCGGCGGCCTCGTCGACTTCGTGCTCGAAGGCCGAGACGGCATCGGCGAGCGGCTCGAGCCGTTCGAGCAGTTCGGGCATCGCGGCGGCCGGGGCTGTCAGCCGGACACGGTGCAGCCGCGGGCCGCGGCCGGGCGGGAGAGGCGCGGCCGGGTCGCTCACGCCGGATCCACGAAGCTGTCGACCACCTTCTTCCGCCCCGCCTTCTCGAAGGCGATCTCGAGCTTGTCGCCATCGATCGCCTCGATCCGGCCGTAGCCGAACTTGTCGTGGAAGATCCGCTCGCCGACCCGGAAGGTGCGGCTGCCGGCGGGCGGCCGGCTCGCCAGGATCTCCGCCCGGCCTTCTAGGACCCGCTCGCCGCCGAGCCGCCGCGAGCGGAACGGTGCCGGGCGGACCGCGGGCAGGGGATCGCCCAGGAACTCCCAGTCGGGGCGGGCGTGGGGGCTGCGGTGGAGCACCTCGACATGCTCGGGCGGCAGCTCGGCCACGAAGCGGGAAGGTACCGCCGTCGTCCACTGGCCGTAGAGCCGGCGATTGGCGGCGAAGCTGACGGCACAGCGGCGCCGGGCTCGGGTGAGGCCCACATAGGCGAGCCGGCGCTCTTCCTCGAGGGCCCGCACGCCACCCTCGTCGAGCGCTCGCTGGCTCGGGAACAGGCCTTCCTCCCAGCCGGCGAGGAACACGGTGTCGAACTCGAGACCCTTGGCGCCGTGCAGCGTCATCACGCTCACGACGTCCGCCCCGGCCTCCGCGGCGGCGTCGACCACGAGGGCCACGTGCTCGAGGAACGAACCGAGCCCCTCGAACTCCTCGAGCGCCTCGGCGAGCTCTTTGAGATTGTCGAGCCGGCCCTGGGCGTCGGGGGTGCGCTCGGCCTGCCACATCGCGACATAGCCCGATTCCTCGAGGACCAGCTCGGCCATCGCCCGCGGGCTGCGCTCGCCGAGCAGGCCGCGCCAGCGGTCGAGCTGGTCGAGGAAGCGCGACAGGGCGCTGCGGGTGCGGGCCGGGAGTTCGTCTGTGAGGACGAGCTCGCGAGCGGTCCGTACGAGGCTGCGGCCGGACACGCGGGCGGCGCCGTGCAGGGTCTTGAGCGCCGCCTCGCCGATGCCGCGGCGCGGCAGATTGACGATCCGCTCGAAGGCGAGGTCGTCGTCCGGCTGGACCACGAGCCTGAGATAGGCGATCGCGTCGCGGATCTCCTGGCGCTCGTAGAAGCGCGGCCCGCCCACCACGCGATAGGGAAGGCCCATCTGGATGAACCGTTCCTCGAAGGCACGGGTCTGGAAGCCCGCGCGCACGAGGACGGCGATCGAGCCCAGGGGCTCGCCGCGCCGCTGCAGGGCCTCGATCTCCTGACCCACCCAGCGCGCCTCTTCCTCCTCGTCCCACAGACCCGCGACCCGGACCGGCTCGCCCGCCTCCCCCTCGGTCCAGAGCGTCTTGCCGTGGCGGGCCCGGTTGTGGGCGATGAGGCCGGCCGCGGCGCCGAGGATGTGGCCGGTCGAGCGGTAGTTGCGCTCGAGGCGGATCACCGTAGCACCCGGGAAATCCTGCTCGAAGCGCAGGATGTTGCCGACCTCGGCTCCCCGCCAGGAATAGATCGACTGGTCGTCGTCACCGACGCAGGTGATGTTGCGGTGGCTCTGGGCCAGAAGCCGCAGCCAGAGATACTGGGCGACGTTGGTGTCCTGGTACTCGTCGACGAGGATCGCCCGGAACCGCCGCTGGTAGCGCTCGAGCAGCTCGGGCCGCGCCGTCAGGAGCTCGAGCCCGTGCAGGAGGAGGTCACCGAAGTCGCAGGCATTGAGGGTGCGCAGCCGCTCCTGATAGGCGGCGTAGAGCTCGCGCGCACGGCCCATGGCGAAATCGGTGAGCTCGGCGTCGGGCACCCGTTCCGGGGTCCAGCCCTTGTCCTTCCAGCGCTGGATCAGGGCGAGGAGGCCGCGCGCCGGCCAGCGCCGCTCGTCGAGCCCGGCCGCCTGGATCACCTGTTTGGAGAGGCGCAGCTGGTCGTCGGTGTCGAGTATGGTGAAGGAGGGCTGGAGGCCGACCAGCTCGGCGTGCGCCCGCAGCATCCGCACGCCCATGGCATGGAAGGTGCCGAGCCACATGCCCTGCACGCTGCGGTCGATCAGCCGCTCGACGCGCTCGGCCATCTCGCGGGCCGCCTTGTTCGTGAAGGTCACGGCCAGCACTTCGCCGGGCCGGACGCGGCCGGTCACGAGCAGATGGGCGAGCCGACAGGTGAGCACCCGCGTCTTGCCGGTCCCCGCCCCGGCGAGCACGAGCAGCGGACCGTCCGGAGCGGTGACGGCCGCGAGCTGCTCGGGATTTAGGCCGGCCAGATGCGCCTTCGGCTCGACCGGCCCGATCGGGGGAAGCGACATGCCAGGGCTCGTCGGGACTGCGAAGAGGGACCCTGCCGAACCTAGCCCGTCGACGCCGCGCCGACCACCCCGTCGGGCCGCGCACGGAAGACACGGTTTTCGAGCCGGCCGGCACGCCACCGCGTGGGTACCTCGGACCCGAGAAGAGGTGGCGGGGCCGCGACCCCACCGTCCGGACGGGAGTTGCCGCCGACAGCGTCGAAGGGGCGGACCGCAAGGCCGAGCGTCTGCCGCCGTCGTCACGGCCCGACACCGAGCGCCGGTCGACGGGCCGCCGTCTCGGGACCTCGCCGTGCTCCCGATCGCGCGACCGGCCTCTCGCGCCACCCTTCCCGGCCGTCGCCGTCCCCGACCGGGGCGTCGTCGACCCCGGTCGCATCCTCGGTCCCTCGTGGCGCTCCCGGCCCCCGTCGACCGATCCGCCTCGCGGCCCACGACCACCCGGCGGTCTCGGAGCTGCCCGGCGCGAGCCGGCTCCGCAGGCCCACGCCCCGAGCATGTTCGACGGTCGGTGCCTCTGCGCGGACCCGGACGACGAGGGTCGCGACCGGCGGCCGCCTGTCGGTCGAGGGTGCCCCGCGATCGAACCTCGATCGCGCCGCAGCGGCCCGTCCCCACGGGGCGCCCGACGATACGCCTCGATCGGCCTCCCTTCGCCGGTCGCCTCTTGCGGTCGGATCGTCCCGCCACCGCTGCAGGAGACGCGTGCCCGCCGCTGCCGATCGCCCGCGCCGGGCAGCGCCCAGCGGCCGAAGGCCCGTCGCGAGCGCACCTGCTCGAACACCCGACGGTCACAAAAGGCTCGCGGGCACGGTGCGGATCGCTCGGTACGAGGAGGGGTGCTTCGAGGCGGCGCATCGCTTTCCGTGGGTGCAGCCGTCCGAACAAGAAGGACGGCCGAGCCTCCGGCGCCGGAGAAAAGTCTCGAGCCCGGATGGCGGAAAAAGCCGTTCGCCGCCGCAAGGCGATCCCGCGCCTCCACCGCGCGCCGACGCCACCCCGACCCGCGCCGCGCCGCCCGCCCCCACGCCCCCGGGCAACGACCGGGCCCGGGAGACCGGCGAGGCCGCCGCCGGCCACTGCCGCCCGGGCACCGAATCCGCCGTTCCGGCCGGACCGTATCCCCTTCCCCCGGCCGCGGCATCGCAGCCATCGCACCCGCCGCCGAGTTCGGCGGCCACCCGCCCGGTGGACCAGGCGGCTTCCCATCGAGGCGACCGTCTTCTAGGCCCCGTGGCCCGCCGTGCCGCATCGGCTTCGCGCGCTCTCGAGCGGCCTCGTCGGTCGAGCGCACGTCGCGGTTCGGCACCGCGCTCGCTCGCGAAAGACCATCGCAACGGTCTCGGCCGTGCCGCAAGCTCGATCCCCAACGGCGGGCCGACGTTCGAGGCTCGGCGGCCCGAGCCGCGCCCTCGACCCGCCGAGGCGCCTTCGGATGCCGGGGGCTCTTCGGGCGAATCAAATGGCGACGGCGCCGGGCAAACCGGAGGGGTGCGCGGTCGGATCGTCGAGCCGCGGCGGCCCGACCTCGAAATCGCGCTGTCCCGGCGCGCCCGGAGCATGCGTTTCACACCCGCTCACGCTGCGGCCGGGACCGCCGTAGGCGCCGTCTCGCCGTCACGGGCCTCGGCCGGCTCGCGGAGCACGAACTTCACCGCGTGGACCTCGGGCACCGGGCCGTCGCGGCGGGCGAACGCGGCGCAGGTGCGAGCGCCACCCGCAAAAGCCGCGATGCGGTCGTCGCCGACCGGAAGCCCCCCGGGCCGAAGGAGCGCCAGTGGGCCTCGAGGTCGGCCAGCACGTCGGCCTCCTCGTGCGAGGCATCCAGATAAACGAGGTTCGCCCGAATCCCCCGGTGCCACGAGAAGCTGGCAGCGGTGATCGAGGTCTGCGGCAGAGGCGTGATCCGGCCCTCGAGGCCGCGGGCCCGCACGTCGGCGAGGAACTGCGGCGAGACGCTGCTCGAACAGGGTCGGCCAGCCGCGACGAATGCCGAGGACCGGCCGGATCCGATCATCGAGGAGACGTACGACACTGCCGAGCCGAGTGCCGATGCGGAGCACGGCCGCATCGAGACCGAGGGCCCGACTGGCCGCGGCCATGACCACCGCCGACCGACCCTTCCAGGGCCCGACTTCGATCACGAGGTCGCGACGAGCGATCTCCACGGCCCGGCGCAGGAGCGGGTCGGTGCCCGCCCGGCCCGCGGGTCTTCTTCGAGCCGCTCGAGCGGTGGGTCGGCGAACGGATCGCCCAAGCCCGGGGCCGCGCGCAGTCTCTCGGTCGCACCCGTCGTCGTCCCGTCTTCGCATCCGGCCCTTCGTGGCCGCCGTTCGCCTTCGTAACGGGCGAAGGTCGACGAAGGGTTTCCGCAACGCGGGCGACCGCTGCTGCGCGCAGCGGGCCCGCAGGCCGCAGCCCGGCTCTGAGGGCGAGGCGCGGCGCGCGGCCACGGCACCGCGACCGAACGCGCGAGAATCCCGGTCGGGCGCCTCGACGAGCCCGATCGGCCTTTCGCGACGCAGGGCGCTCGGGCCCTGCGGGACGAACCCCCGCCGCCGGCTTGACAGTACCGGTCGGGCTCCGAAACCTGCGCGCGGGATGCGGCGGGAGCCGGGTGATGTCGTACGAGGGCCGTCTGTTCGTCGTGACTGGCGCGGCCGGTGGGATCGGTCGCGAGACGGTCCGGCTGCTTCTGGCCAAGCGCGCCCGTTGCCTTCTTATCGACCGCGACGGCGCGGCGCTGGAGGCGCTCGTCCAGGAGCTCGGCGCCGGGGCGGCGGTCACCCCGGTCGTCTCCGACATCGCGAGCCCGGCCGCCTGCGAAGAGGCGCTCGATGCGGTCGACGGCCCTTTCTATGCACTCGTGCACCTCGCCGGGCTCTTCGAGCCCGAGGATTTCTCGGCCGACGCCCGCTCGGTCTGGGATCGCGTCCAGGCCGCGAACCTGACGAACGCGTTCGACATGTGCGTCGCCTTCTCGCGCCGACTCGACGAGGATACGGTCTGCCGGATCGTGCTCGTGAGCTCGCTGGCCTTCCGCCGCGGTTCCTTCGATCACGTGAGCTACAGCGCCGCCAAGGCCGGCATCGTCGGACTCGTCCGCGCGCTCTCCCGCAAACTCGCCCCGCACGTGCTGGTCAACGGCCTCGCCCCCGGTCACATCGAGACCGGCATGCCGGCGCACATCTGGGCCGACAGGGTCCGCAGCGAGAAGATGCTCGCCGAGATCCCGTTGCGCCGCCGCGGCCATCCCCGCGAGGTGGCGACCGTCGTCGACTTCCTGTGCGGCGAGGGCTCGACTTACGTCACGGGACAGATCCTCAACGTCGACGGCGGCGTCTCGAACGCTTGACACGAGACGCGAGAGGCGGCCCGCCGCCGCACGCGCTACGCCGGTCGATCCGATCGGCCCGGGCCGTACGGCGGGTGGCCCGCACCGTGTGGTCTTCGGCCCGCGCCTTCGGGCGAGGGTCGCTGCCCGCGTCGGATGCCGGCGCGGCATCGTCCGGACCGCCCGCGAACTCGTTCGGGCCGCAGCGGGTTCGGCAGCACCGGTCGGGCGTGGCGGACTTCGAGAAAGGTCAGGGAATCGGCCGCCGACTCGTAGGTCGTGAAGGTCTCCACGATCGCGAGCGAGCCGGCCGTGTCGAGCCAGGTCACCCAGTGCCGGCGGAGGTCGAGGAGGGCGGGCGAGGCGGCGAGCCGCTCCATCTGTCCGGATCTGTCCGGCGTCGAGGAAGACGCGGTCGGCGTGCGGATGGCGGCAGGGCTCGAACTTGAAGGTCCGGCCGAGAAGCTCGAGGCGGACGACGGGGCCGGGCCGCAGCGGACGAGCGGTCATCACGTGGTCGGAATAGACGCGCTCGCCACCCAGCAACCGATGCGGCTCCCCGGCCACCGGGCTGTCCTACCGGCTCGGCCGGAGGAGGGGCGGGTGGGCGAGCCGCGCCGGGAAACTGCGGTCGAAGAAGGCGAGCTCGCGGAAGAAGAGCGGATCCTCGACGACGATGTCCTTCTCGAGACAGCCGTACCGGTCTTGGCGGCCGCGCTCGCGGACCGACACCCGATGGGCGGCGAAGCCCGAGAGCTGCGGGTCCCCGGTCACGAGCCGGCGGTGGAACAGGCCGGCGGGGCAGGGGAGTTCGTCGAGGAGATGCGCGCCCTCCTGCACGCGGACCACGACACCGAGGGCCATCCGCTTCGGATCGGCCGCCCGCACGACCGCCCCGAACTCGCGGCGCGCCGCCAGACGATCGCTGCCGAAGAGCTCGTACAGGCGCGGGATCGCGGTGGCCGACGCCCGCGCCCGCTCCGCCCGAGCGGCGGGCCGAAGGGAATCTCGCCGCGCCGCGTCGCTGCGCCGCTGGAAACCAGGCGGGGTGGCGATCGACGCCCGCATCCGTCCGCTCCCGGGGGCGCGCGGCGGACCGGCCCTCCGCTCTCGACCCGCGATCCTGACGGCAAAAGGTTGACGGATCGTTGAACCCGGCCGCCCCGGAGCCACGGTCCACGGGGGAAGCGGGCGGGCCTCGGGCGGACGTCGAGGGCGCCTCAGCCGGGCGGGAACGGGAAGGGTGTGGGATCGGCGAAGCGGCGCAGCACGTTGGTGGTCAGCCGGGCGATATCGTTGTCGAAGCCGTTCCAGGAGAGCGAGCCGGCGTAGGCGATCGAGCCGGTCGACCAGACCGCACCACCCCCCGGTGTTTCGAAGAAGGTGATGTCGGCGTGGATGTCGCGGTTGATCGTGGCATCCGTCGAGCCGTGCGGGATCAGCACCTCCTCCGCCACGAGCTCGTAGGTGTTCGAGTGGTTCTCCGAGCGGGCGACCACGAGCGCGTGCGGCGGTGTCCCGAGCTTCGGATCGACCGCGTCGATCTCGAGCCCGGCAGCACCGCCCTGGAGAATCCCGAAATCGCCCAGGATCTCGCCCTCGATCCCCTCGAACATCCAGGACACCCGCGGGTCGGCCGCGGCCTCGGTGCGCCGATAGTAGGAGCAGGCATCGAAGCCCTGGCTGATGAAACCGACGCCGACGAGCCGCTGCGGGGCGCGGCCGTTGCGCCGCCAGAGGCCGCCGTATTCGCCCGTGAAGGCGTGGTAGGATTCGCCCGGCTCGGCGTCCCACGCCCGGACCCCGCCCTCGGCGCGGCGCACCTCGATCACCCCGGGCCGGGTGGGATGGTGCGCGATCCGCCAGTAGAAGCCGTTGCCGCCCATGTACATGAGCCGCCCGCCGCGGCGCAGATAGGCCTCGAAGGCGTCGAGCATCTCGGCGCTGTCGTATTCGGGGTGCGAGCCCGTGATCACGACCCGATAGGGCGCGAGGAGCTCGAGACCTTCCTCGTGTAGCTGCTCCTCGGTGATCACGTCGTAATCACCGCCCAGATGCTCGAGCCAGTCGACGATGAAGAGATCCAGGTTGAAGTTCCAATGCCGGCCGGTCGGGCGGAAGTTGATCACCGGACGGTGCCGGCTCGAATAGGCGACCCCGGAGCCGTCGCTGTGTCGGTCGTAGGTCGAGAGCCCCATCTCGGGATGTTCGAGGAGGAGCATGTCGATGCGGTCGAGGGTCAAGAGGCGTCCCTGATAGAGCTCGGTCGCGAGCGAGGCGAAGCGGCCGCGATTGTTGAGATAGACCGTGTAGGTCGCGGTCGAGGCGAGGAAGGCCGCGGGCGAGCGGGCGGTCCCCCGCGGCGGGCAGACGAAGAACGGGACCCAGAACTCGGCCTCGCCCGCGACGAGATGCGCCGCATAGACGCCGGAGCGCAGGTCGGCGGGCACGGTGAAGGCGAAGTCGGGCTCCCAGCAGGCGTCGACCAGATCGTCGTCGTGGAAATGGATCGCCCCGTACTGCGAGGGATCGCGGGTCCAGTCGACCACGCTGCCGTCCCAATTGTGCCCCGGCACCGCCCGGGTCGGCAGATTGACCGCGGCGCCGTGCAGCCGGTGCGGACCGCGATCGTGCACGGTCTCGGTCGGGATCCCGATCGAGAAGTCCCAGACGCCCACGAGGCACTCGGCCAGGCCCTTGGGCGGCGGATCGGCGGCCAGCGCGGCGACGGCGGCGGGATCCAGTACGCCCGCCGCGAGCCGCGGTCGATCGAGCCGGCCGTTGAAGTGCAGGCTCGTCCCTATCCCGCCCCAGGCCGAGGGCCCGTCCGCTCGCCCCGCCCGGGCCGCTGCCATGAGGAGGGGGGCCGGCCCACCGCCCGGCCGGAGGCTCGTCGAGAGCGAGCGTTCGACCGCCCGCTCGAGATCGAAACCCTTGCTCTCGAGCGGCTCCTGGCCGACCGCGAGCCGGCCGGTCGCAGGATCGAAGCTCGCCCGGACATGGTACCAGCGCCGGGCGCGCAGCGGCACGCCGGTCGCGACCTCGGCGACCTTTCCCGGCCCCGCCCCGATCCGAAGGGCCGGCGCGCCGTTCTCGTCGAGCATCAGCGCCCAGCCGGTCGAGGCTTCCTCGCACCAGGTGCCGAGGAGCGCCTGGCGGCCGCGGCCGGGCGTGGTCGGCCAGACGCGGACGGAAACGGTGAAGCCCTCGAGGCGGGCGATCGCGGGATGCGCCGGCACCGCTACGAACGAGCCGATCGGGATGGACTGCCAGCGGGCCGGGTAGCTGCCGTTGCAGGGTGCCGCCACGGGCTCGGGCGCGAAGGGTGTCGCGAGCGGCCCCGCCGAGGGCTGCTTCAACCGCACGAGCCGCGCCTCGTAGCGCGGCGCTCCTCTGCTGGAGACCATGAACCGGACGGTGTCGCCCGGCCGCGCGCTCCAACGGTCGCAATAGCCCATCAACACGGTCATCGGCGGCTCCGGCGGCCAGCGGGGGCGGAGGTCAGTCGATCGGCAGCTCCTCGCCGGCGAGCTCGCGCCAGCGCAGCTTGAAGACGTACCACTCGGCCTCGGCGAGGTCGGTGAACACGCGGTTCGTGAGGGTCGGGGCCTTGCGCGCGCCCGGCTCCAGGAGGGCGAGCGTCCAGCGCTCGTCGTCCCGGTCGATCACCAGGCAATGGAACGGCCGGTCGGGCCGCGGCCGGCGCATCAGGTGCAGGAGATATTGCAGATCCGGGCTGTGCGGACCGTAGGGTCTCGCCTTGAACTCGCGGGCGAGATCGAGGCGGGTCTTGTCGAACGCGTACACGGTCGGCCTCCCCGACGGACCTCCCTCGGCCCGACGATGGAGCCTCGGGCGGCAGCCGGCAAGCCGCGCGATTCGATGGTCGCCACGAGCGGCCGTCTACCCCGCTCGCCGCTCGCTACCGCCTCAAACGAGCCGGCCGTGGCACTGCTTATACTTCTTCCCCGAGCCGCAGGGGCAGGGCGCGTTGCGCGGTACCTTGCCCCAGGTGCGCGGATCGTTCGGGTCGATCCCGTCGCCGCCCTCGGCCATGGCGAGCGCCCGGGCGCGCGGAGCGGCGGCGGCCGGGAGCGGCTCGGGCTCGGGCGGGGCGATCCGGATCTCGAGGTGCGAGAGCACCTGGGTCGTGGTCAGCCGCAGCTGGTGCAGCATGCCCTCGAAGAGGGCGAAAGCCTCGCGCTTGTACTCGTTCAAGGGATCGCGCTGGCCGTAGCCGCGCAGATGGATGCCCTGCCGCAGATGGTCGAGGTGGAGGAGGTGCTCCTTCCAGAGATGGTCGAGGATCTGCAGGAGCAGGCTCTTCTCGGCCATGCGGATGACCGGCTCGCCGTAGGTCACCACCTTCTGCGCCATCTTGGCGTCGGAGGCGTCGAGAATGCGGCGGCGGATCTCTTCGTCGGCGATCCCCTCCTCCTCGACCCACGCCTCGATCGGCAGCTCGAGTGCGAGGTAGCGGCGCACGTCGGCCGCGAGCCCGGCCGCGTTCCACTGCTCGGGATAGGCCTTCTCCGGGATGTGTTTGGCGACCAGCTCCTCGATCACCTGGTGGCGCATGTCCTTGACCGTGTCGGCCACGTCCTCGGCCGTGATCAGCTCCATGCGCTGCTCGTAGACGACCTTACGCTGGTCGTTCATGACGTCGTCGAAGCGCAGAAGGTTCTTGCGGATGTCGAAGTTCCTGGCCTCGACCTTCTGCTGCGCCTTCTCGAGCGCCTTGTTGATCCAGCGGTGGACGATCGCCTCGCCTTCCTTGAGCCCGAGCTTCTGGAGCATGCCGTCCATCCGCTCGGAGCCGAAGATCCGCATCAGGTCGTCTTCGAGCGACAGGAAGAACTTCGAGCGCCCGGGATCGCCCTGCCGGCCGGAGCGGCCTCTGAGCTGGTTGTCGATCCGACGGCTCTCGTGCCGCTCGGTGCCGATCACGTAGAGGCCGCCCACGGCCTTGACCTTCTCCCGCTCGGCCTCGACCTCCGCACGGATCGCCAGCGCCCGCGGATCGTCCTTCGCCACGTCCGGCCCGAGCTCCTGGCGAATCCGCATCTCGGCGTTGCCGCCGAGCTGGATGTCGGTGCCACGGCCCGCCATGTTGGTGGCGATCGTGACCGCGCCGAGCCGACCGGCCTGGGCGATGATCATCGCCTCCTGTTCGTGGTAGCGGGCATTGAGCACCTGGTGCGGGATGCCGCGCTTCTTGAGCATCTCGGAGAGGAGCTCGGACTTCTCGATCGAGACGGTGCCGACCAGCACCGGCTGGCCGCGCCGATGCGCCTCCTCGATCTCCCGACAGATCGCCTCGTACTTCTCCCGACCGGTCCGATAGACCTCGTCGTCCTCGTCCTTGCGGATCATCGGCAGATGTGTCGGGATCTCGACCACCTCGAGCTTGTAGATCTCGGCGAACTCGGCGGCCTCGGTCGCCGCCGTGCCGGTCATGCCGGCGAGCTTCTCGTAGAGCCGGAAATAGTTCTGGAAGGTTACGGTGGCGAGCGTCTGGTTCTCGGCCTGGATGGGTACGCCCTCTTTGGCCTCGAGGGCCTGGTGCAGCCCGTCCGAGTAGCGCCGGCCGTGCATCATCCGGCCGGTGAACTCGTCGATGATGATCACCTGGCCGTCTTTGACGATGTAGTCCACGTCGCGCCGGAACAGATGATGTGCCCTAAGCGCCTGGTTGACGTGGTGGACGATCGTTACGTTCTCGATGTCGTAGAGGTCGGGCGCTTTCAACAGCCCGAGCTCGCTGAGCTTCTCTTGGATCTTCTCGGTGCCCTTCTCGGTGAGCACCACGGTCCGCTGCTTTTCGTCCTTCTCCCAGTCGTCGGGGCCGAGGGTCGGGATCAGCTTGTCGACCGCCCGGTAGAGCTGTGAGCTGTCCTCGGTGGGGCCACTGATGATGAGCGGCGTACGCGCCTCGTCGATCAGGATGCTGTCGACCTCGTCGACGATCGCGTAATGGTGTCCACGCTGGACCATCTGGTCCAAGCTGTGGCGCATGTTGTCCCGCAGGTAATCGAAGCCGAGCTCGTTGTTGGTGGCGTAGGTGATGTCGCAGGCATAGGCCCGCCGCCGCGCCTCCTCGTCGAGCTGCGGCACGATCACGCCCACCGAGAGCCCAAGGAACTCGTAGATCTGGCCCATCCAGGCGGCGTCGCGGCGCGCCAGATAATCGTTGACCGTGACGATGTGCACGCCCTTGCCGGCGAGCGCGTTCAAATAAGCGGGCAGGGTCGCGACCAGCGTCTTGCCCTCTCCGGTCTTCATCTCGGCGATGCCGCCCTTGTGCAGGACGATGCCGCCGATCAATTGGACGTCGAAATGGCGCTGGCCGAGCGTCCGCTTGGCAGCCTCGCGCACCGTGGCGAAAGCCTCGACCAGGAGATCGTCCAGGGTCTCGCCCTTGGCCAGCCGCTCCTTGAAAAGGTCGGTCCGGGCCCGCAGCTCCGCGTCCGACAGCCGCTCGAGCTCGCTCTCGAGGGCGTTGATGCGTTCGACGGTCTTGCGGTGCGCCTTGACGATCCGGTCGTTGGCGGAGCCGAACAACCGCTTGGCCAGGGATGCTAACATGCTCGGATACGACCTCGCGCGAAAGCTGGCCCGCCGCCCGCGCCGGCTCGGGCGCAGCCGATTGCAGATAGGCGGGGTACCGAGGCCTGTCAACGCGAGCTCGGCCGGGGCGCCCCGGATCGGCCGGCATCCCCCGTACCGGGGCCCGCGCCCCGGGCCGCCCCCGGGCTCTCACCCGGGATGGCGCAGATGGAAGCTCTTGGGCCGCGTCAGATGCTCGAACGCGAGCCGCGAGAGCGCCACGCCGCGGCCGCTGTCCTTGACCCCCACCCAGGCGAGCGCCGGATCGAGATAGTCGCAACGGTTCATGAACACCGTGCCGGTCTCGAGCCGCTCGCCGATCCGCACCGCTGCTTCGAGGTCGCGGGTCCAGATCGCGGCGGTGAGCCCGTAGGCGCTGTCGTTCATGAGCGCGATCGCCTCCTCGTCCGAGCGCACTTTCATGATCCCGACGATCGGGGCGAAACTCTCCTCCCGCATCACCCGCATCCCGTGGTCGACCCCGACGAGCGCTTGCGGCGCCATGTAGGCCGAGCCCGGCGCCTCGCGCGGGAAGCGCTCGGGGTCGATCAGAGCCTCGGCACCGGCGCGCACCGCCTCGGCCACCTGGCCGCGGGCGAAATCGGCCGCCTGCGGACGGACCATCGGCCCGAGCGTGGTCCTGGGCAGGAGCGGGTCGTCGAGCACGTAGCGCGAGGCGAGCTCCACATAGCCTTGGACGAAATCGTCGTAGAGCGCTTCGTGGACGTAGATCCGCTCGATGCCGCAGCAGGATTGGCCTGCGTTGAAGCAGGCTCCGTCCACGAGATTCTCGACCGCGTGGGGGAGGTCGGCATCCGCCCGCACATAGGCCGGATCCTTGCCGCCGAGCTCGAGGGCGAGGCCGCAGAAGCTCTCGCCCGCCGCCCGCTGCATCGCATGGCCGCCCGCCACCGAGCCTGTGAACACGGCATGGTCGACGAGCCCCTCGGCGAGAAGTGCGGCGGTGAGCGCGTGGTCCATGTGGAGATGCTGGAACACGCCCTCGGGCAAGCCCGCCGCGTCCATCGCCTCCTGGAAGCGCTCGGCGCACAAGGGGGTCTGGTGCGAGTGTTTGAGGAGCACGCAATTGCCGGCCGCGAGCGCCGGCACGATCGCGTTCACGGCGGTGAGGTAGGGGTAGTTCCAAGGTGCCACGACGAGGACGAGGCCCAAGGGCTCGCGGCGCATGAAGCGGGTGAAGCCGGGCTTTTCCGGCACCGCGACCTCGCCGAGCGCCTCGGCGGCGATCGCGAGCATGTGGCGCGCCCGCTCCTCGAGGCCGCGCACCTCGCCCGGGCTGTGCGCGATCGGCCGGCCCATCTGCAGGGTGATCTCGCGGGCGATAGCCTCGCGGCGCTCGACCATGTGGTCGATCGCCCGGTGCAGGCGTGCGACCCGCTCCTCGACCGGCGTCGTCCGCCAGCGGGAGAGGGCGAGCCGGGCGCGGCGCACGGCCGCCTCGACCGCCGCCCGATCGGCCAGCGGCCGTTCGACCACCACCCGCCCGTCGATCGGCGACACGGTACGCAGGACGCTCATGGCCGCTCCTCCTCGCATGCGGCGCCGGCTCTACTCCCTCGCGGCGGCTCGCGGGAGCCCCCACCGCGACGATCCGCTCTATCAGTTTCCTCTTATGAGTCCGTCGCAGCCGGTCTAGAACGGCTAGGAGCGGTCGAGGCGGAGGGACGCAGATGCAGGCGGTGAACCGGGCGGCGCGGCCGGGTATCGGCGAGGGGCTCGCGCACCTTCCGGTGGGCGTATTCGCGACCGTGATGGGCCTCGCGGGCCTCGTGCTCGCGACCGAGCGGATGGCCCACGCGGTGCCGGCCCTGGCACCCCTCGCTCCCCTCCTGCTCGGCCTCACGGCCCTCCTCTACCTCGCGCTTCTGGGCCTCTACGGCCTCAAGCTCGCCCGTTATGCGAACGAAGTGGTGGCCGAATGGCGGCATCCGGTGCGGCTCGCCTTCTTCCCGGCGATCACGATCGGGCTCCTTTTGGTGGCGACCGCGCTCGCCCCGCACGCGCCGCGGTTTGCCGAGCCCTTGTGGCTCGTGGGCGCGCTCGCCCATCTCGCGCTCATGCTCGCGGTCCTCACCACCTGGCTCGAGCTGCAGCATTACGAGCCGCCGCATCTCAACCCGGCCTGGTTCATCCCGGCGGTGGGGAACGTGCTCGTGCCGATCGCCGGCGTGCCCTTGGGGTGGGTCGAGCTCTCCTGGTTCTTTCTCGGGATCGGGCTCCTGTTCTGGCTCGTGCTCTTGACGCTGGTCTTCAACCGCCTCGTCTTCCACCACCCGCTGCCGGCGCGGCTGTTGCCCACCTTGTGCATCCTGATCGCTCCGCCCGCGGTCTCCTTCCTCGCCTGGGTGAAGCTCGTGGGCGAGCCGGGCGCCTTCGGTCGAATCCTCTACGCCGCCGCGGTGCTGTTCTTCCTCGTCCTCCTGATCCAGGCACCGAAGCTCGCCCGGCTGCCCTGGGCCTTGAGCTTCTGGGCCTATTCCTTTCCGCTCGCGGCCTTGACGATCGCCACTTCGGTGGCGGGCGAGCGGCTCCACCAGCCGCTGCTCGGAGCCGCCGCCTGGGCGCTCTACGCCCTTCTCGTCGTCGTGATCGGCAGCCTCGCCATCCGCACCGTCAAGGGTGCGCTCGCAGGCGAGCTCTTCCGTCCGGAGGGGTGAGGCCCGCTCTTGCCGGCTCGCGGCTCGCCGCTATCGTGGCCGCGCGCCTGGGGAGGGCAGGGGATGCTGCACAAGAACCTGATCGGCGGCGAGTGGGTCGAAGGCGTCGGGGTCACGCGGAACGTCAACCCCTCGAACACCGACGACGTGGTGGGCGAATACGCCCAGGCCGATCGGGCCCAGGTCGAGGCGGCGATCGCCGAAGCCCGCGCCGCGCTTTCCGCCTGGTCGACGAGCAATCCCGAGATGCGCGCCGACCTGCTCGATGCGGTCGGCAACGAGATCCTCGCGCGCAAGGACGAGCTCGGCCGGCTGCTCTCCCGCGAAGAGGGCAAGACCCTGGCCGAAGGGATCGGCGAGGTCGTCCGCGCCGGTCGGATCTTCAAGTTCTTCGCCGCCGAATGCCTGCGCCTTTCGGGTGAGACCATCGCCAGCACCCGCCCGGGCATCCAGGTCGAGATCACCCGCGAGCCCGTGGGCGTGGTGGGCCTGATCACGCCCTGGAACTTCCCGATCGCGATTCCCGCCTGGAAGATCGCCCCGGCCCTCGCCTACGGCAACACGGTGGTCTTCAAGCCGGCCGACCTCGTTCCCGGGTCGGGGTGGGCGCTCTGCGAGATCCTCGCCCGCCATCTGCCCGAAGGCGTGGTCAATCTGGTCATGGGCAAAGGCTCGGTCGTGGGCGAGGCGATCGTCGGCTCGCCGCACGTCGATGCCGTGAGCTTCACGGGCTCGGTCGAGGTCGGCCGGCGGATCGCCGCCCAGTGCGTGCAGAGCCTCAAGAAGGTGCAGCTCGAGATGGGCGGCAAGAACCCGCTCGTCGTGCTCGACGACGCCGATCTCCCGACCGCCGTCGCTTGCGCGATCCAGGGTGCTTTCTACCAGACCGGCCAGCGCTGCACGGCCTCCTCGCGCCTGGTGGTCACGCAAGGCATCCACGACCGCTTCGTGAGCGCCATGGTCGAGGCCATGGTGAAGCTCGTGGTGGACGACGCCTTGAAGCCCGGCACCCAGATCGGCCCGGTGGTCGATCAGCGCCAGCTCGACCAGGACCTCATGTACATCGAGATCGCCAAACAGGAAGGCGGCAAGCTCGCCTGCGGCGGCGAGAGGCTCACCCGCGCCACCCCGGGCTTCTACCTCGAGCCCGCGCTCTTCACCGAGACCACGCCCGAGATGCGGATCAACCGCGAGGAGGTGTTCGGGCCCGTGGCCTCGGTGATCCGGGTCGAGGACTACGAAGAGGCGCTCGCGGTCGCGAACGACACGCCCTACGGGCTGTCGGCCGGCATCTGTACGACGAGCCTCAAACACGCGCAGCATTTCAAGCGGCACGCCCAGGCCGGCCTCGTCATGGTCAATCTGCCGACCGCCGGGGTCGACTATCACGTGCCGTTCGGCGGCCGGAAGGGCAGCTCCTACGGGCCGCGCGAGCAGGGACGCTACGCCGCCGAGTTCTACACCACGGTCAAGACCGCCTACACGCTGCCGGTCTGAGCCGGGCCGGTCCCGTCCCGCCCACGAGCCGGATCCGAGCGCCGCGTGCCGCCCTCCCTCGTCCGATACGTCCGCTTGGTCGACGGACTGAACCGCACCGTCGGCCGCTTCGTCGTCTGGATGATTTTCGTCTTCCTCCTCCTCCTGCTCTACGCCTCGTTCTCGCGAACCGTCCTGAACGTCCCGCTCGCCTGGTCGGTCGAGATGGCGCAGTTCCTGCTCGCCGCCTATTTCCTTCTGGGCGGGGGCTGGTCCTTGCAGGCCGATGCGCATGTCCGCATGGACCTCCTCTATTCCCGCTGGTCGGCGCGGCGTCGCGCCTTCGCCGACTCGCTCACCGCCTTCTGCCTCTTCTTCTATCTCGCGGTGATGCTGGTCGGGGGCCTCTCCAGCACCCACTACGCCCTGGCCTACGATCAACGGAACTATTCGGCCTGGGCGCCGCCCCTGGCACCGATCAAGATCGTCATGGTGGTGGGGCTGGTCCTGATCTTCCTGCAGGCCACCGCGCTCTTCATTCGTGACCTCGCCCGCTGGCGCGGCACGCCCCTCGCCCAGGACGGCGGCCCTTGAGCTACGAGCTCGTCGCCCTGCTCATGTTCTCGGGCATGATGCTCATGCTCCTGACGGGGCAGCGCGTCTTCGCCGCGATCGGCTTCGTCGCCTCGGTCGCGACCCTGGCACTCTGGGGCACGGGCGGCTTCGAGATCCCGTTCAACGCGGCGATCCAGGTCATGAACTGGTACGCCCTCGTGACCCTGCCGCTCTTCGTGCTCATGGGCTACGTGCTCGCGGGCTCGGGCCTGGCCGACGATCTCTACCGCATGGTCCACGTCTGGTCGGGCGGGCTCCGGGGCGGGCTCGCGATCGGCACCATCGTCCTCATGGTCCTGATCTCGGCGATCAACGGCCTCTCGGTCGCGGGCCTGGCGATCGGTGCCACGATCGCGCTCCCGGCCATGCTCCAGCGCGGCTACGACAAGCTCATGGTCACGGGCGTGGTCCAGGCCGGCAGCACGCTCGGCATCCTGATCCCGCCTTCGGTCGTGCTCGTCCTCTACGGCATGATCGCGCGCCAGCCCGTGGGTCATCTCTGGCTCGCCGGGATCCTGCCGGGTCTGCTGATGGCCTCGCTGTTCGTTCTCTACATCCTGATCCGCTGCCGGCTGCAGCCGCATCTGGGTCCGGCTCTGCCGCTCGAGGAGCGCGCCGCCATTTCCCGGCGCGAGAAGCTCCTGCTGCTGCGCGCGGGCCTCGCCCCGCTCGCCATCTTCGCCCTCATGATCGGGCTCTTCGTCAAAGGGGTGACGAGCCTCGTCGAGAGCGCGGCCGTGGGCGCGCTCGCCTCCCTCCTGGTCGCCGCCTGGAAGGGTAGGGTGACGCTCGCCTTCCTCGAGGACTGCGCCAAGAAGACGCTCGCCGTCTCCTGTATGTTCTTGTGGATCATCACCGCAGCCCTCGCGTTCGGCGCCGTCTTCGACGGACTGGGTGCGGTCAAGGCCGTCGAGCGGCTCGTGATCGGCCAGATGCATCTCGAGCCCTGGCAGGTGCTCGTTCTGATGCAGCTCTCCTTCTTGATCCTCGGCACCTTCCTCGACGACACGGCGATGCTGGTAATCGTCGCGCCCCTCTACATCCCGCTCGTCCGCAAGCTCGGCTTCGACCCGATCTGGTACGGTGTCCTCTACACGATCACCTGCCAGATCGCCTATCTGACCCCACCCTTCGGCTACAACCTCTTCCTCATGCGGGCGATGACCCCGCCCGAGATCCGCCTCGCCGACATCTACCGCTCGGTCGCTCCCTTCGTCGCCATCATGCTCGTGACCCTCCTGATCGTCGGGCTGTTCCCGCAGATCGCCCTGTGGTTGCCCAAGCTCGTCTACGCCCGCTGACGCCTCCCGCGCCGGGAGCCAGCCGCGCGATTTGATCCAGCGCAAGGACGGCCGGCCCCGCCCGTGCTTTTTGCGCTGCGACCAGGCGAGGACGTTGCCGTGCCAACTCTCGATCCGCAAAGGCCTCTCGGTCGGCGAACCTTGCTGCAGCGCAACAAGGCGGGCCCGAGACGGGTGCCCCGCATCGGCCCCGCCTGCCGCGACCACCGAATCTGCGTCGTCCTCTGTCCCGAGGGGGCGCTCGTCGGCTTCGAGCTCGAGGGTCGGCGCGGCGTCGCCCTGCGCCTTCGCGATTGCACCGGCTGCGGGCACTGCCTCGCCGCCTGCCCCGAACACGCGATCACGCTCGAAGCGCGGCCGGAGGCGAGCGCGGCACTGCTTCCTCTGACGGCGCACGAGCCGCGCATCTGCGAGCACTGCTTCGAGCCCTTCGTGGGCGGGCCCGAAGCGCTGCGCTGCCCGGCCTGCGAGAAGGACGCCAACCTGTTCCGCGCCCGCCGCGCCTCGGGCTCGGCGCCGCTCGTGCGGAGCGACTTCGACCAAGGAGAAAGGACGTGAGCCTCGAAACCGATCGGCGGAGGTTCCTCGAACTCGGCGCCGCCGGCGCGGCGGCGGTCGGTACCGGGCTCGGCACAGGCCCGGCCGTGGCACCGGCGGCGCACGCGGCGCCCGTGACGAAAGTGACCAAGAGCGTCTGCCACCAGTGCCCGGCCCGGTGCGGGATCGACGTCTACGTCACCGATGGACGGGTGCACGCCATCTACGGCACGCTCGACCATCCGATCGCGAACGGCAAACTCTGCCCCAAGGGCCATTTCGGCGCCTACATCCTCTACGACCCGGACCGGTTCCGAGGTCCGATGCGGCGGACCAACCCGAAGAAGGGCCGGGGCGAGGATCCGCGCTTCGAGCGGATCTCCTGGAACGAGGCGCTCGACATCGTCGCCGGGCGGCTCGACGCGCTGCGCAAGAAGGGCGAGGCGCACCGCTTCGCGCTCCTGCACGGCCGCGGCTGGGGGGCGAGCGACGCCGGCCTGCTCGAGCCGTTCGGCAAACTGTTCGGGACGCCGAACGCCACGATCGGCCATTCGTCCATCTGCTCCGACGGCAGCAAGAAGGCCAAGCAGGCACTCGACGGCAATTACGCCTACAACGCCTACGATTACGAAAACACCAACTATCTCTTGATCTTCGGCGCGGCGTTCCTCGAGGCCTACCGTCCCTTCAACCACAACATGCAGGTCTGGGGGCACATCCGGACCAAGGCGCCGAAGACGCGGGTGACGGTGGTCGACGTCCGGGTGACGACGACGGGCGCCGCAGCCGACCATCTCCTGCTCGTCAAGCCCGGCACCGACGGCGCTCTGGCCCTCGCGATCGCGCACCTGCTCTTGAGCGAGGGTCTCTGGCATCGCCGCTTCGTGGGCGACTTCGTCGACGGCCGCAACCGCTTCGTCCCCGGCGCCACGGTCGACCCAGAGACCTTCAACGAGCGTTGGACCAAGGGGCTGGTCGCCTGGTGGAACGCCGAGGTCAAGGACCGCACGCCCGCCTGGGCGGCGGAGATCACGGGTGTGCCGGAGAAGCGGATCCGGGCGATCGCGCGCGAGTTCGGCACCACCCGGCCGGCCATGGCGATCTTCGAGCGCGGGCCCACGACCCACACCAACGGCGTCTACAACGGCATGGCGATCCACGCTCTCAATGCCCTCGTGGGCGCGATGTACGCCGAGGGTGGCCTGATGAACCAGATGAGCCCACCCTACGCGCCCTTGCCTTGGAAGGTCGACGATTACATGGACGACCTCGCCAAGGCCGCAGCGGCCAAGAAAATGCCGCGGATCGACAAGGTCAAGACGCCCGACTGGCCGATGGCCAGCAACATGATGCAAGAGATCCCGGTTAATCACCTCGAGGGAGATCCCTACAAGCTCGACACGGTGATGTTCTATCTCACCAACCCGATCTTCAGCGCGCCGGATTGCACGGTATGGGAGAAGGCGCTGGCCGAGCTCTTCGTGATCGACACCTCGCCCTTCCCCTCCGAGACCTCCTGGTATGCCGATCTCGTCCTGCCCGACCACACCTATCTCGAGCGTTGGCAGGACACGCCGACCTATCCGTTCCAGGGCTGGCCGATGACCGGCTTGCGCTCGCCCGCCGTCGCGCCGATCCACGACACCAAAGCGTTCGGCGACACGCTCATCGAGATCGGCAAGCGGATCGAAGGACCGATGGCCGAGTACTACAAGAATCTCGGCGGGGTGGAAAACGTCCTCCGGCTGATCGCCAAGGGTTTCGAAAAGAACCCCGGCGACAACGGCGTCGACTCCTTCGAGAAGTGGGTCGAGAAGGGCGTCTGGTACAAGAAACCGTATCTCTGGCGGCAGATCGACGGCGAGTTCTACGAGTGGGACGGCACGGATTACATTCGGCCGATGACGCCGACCGAGGTCAAGGCTCGGCTGTTCAAGACCGAGTCGGGCAAGTTCGAGTTGAAGTCATCTTATCTCGAGCACTATGCCGATTTCATCCACGAGAAGCTCGGCATCCCCGAAGATCGGGTCGGCTTCCCGCAATGGGTTCCGCCCCGCCACCAAGGGGTGGGGGATCTTTTTCTCGTGACGCCCAAGACCCCGATCCACGGCGAGGGGCGTACCGCCAACCTGCCGCACGCGCTGTCGCTCTACCAACCGGTCGCGGGCGGCCGCAACGACACTTTCCTCGAGATGCATCCCGAAACCGCGAGGAAACGCGGCATCAAGAACAACGATCGGGTGCGGATCACGACGCCTCTGGGCTCGATCGAGACGCGGGTGCGCCTCTACCCGGCGGCCCGCCCGGACGTGGTCGTCCTGCCCTTCGGCCTCGGCCATTGGGCGCACGGCCGTTGGGCGCGCAACACCCGGACCGGCAACAGCTCGGCGATCATCCCGAACGTCTCGGATCCGATCAGCGGCCTCACCGCCAACTACTCGGTCCTCGTCACGGTCGAGAAGGCCTGAGCGGCCGCCATCGAAGGAGTTCCCCTCATGACCCGCTGGGGCATGGTCATCGATCTCGAGAAGTGCACCGGCTGCCAGGCCTGCACGACCGCCTGCCAGATGGAGAACAGCCGATTGCCGAACGAGAACTGGCAGGACGTTCTGTTCTACAACGAGGGCACCTATCCTTCGGGCAAGCTGACCTGGCTGCCGCGGCCATGCATGCATTGCGAGAAGCCGTCCTGCATGGCGGTCTGCCCGACCGGTGCCACCTACAAGACGGCGGACGGCGTCGTGCTCGTCGACTGGGACCGCTGCATCGGCTGCAAATACTGCATGATCGCCTGTCCCTACGGCGTCCGCTTCTACGCCGAGGAGAAGCAGAAGAGCCGACCCGACATCCGCGAGGTGTTCCCGGATCCCGAAGGCGAGAAGGTTTGGAGCCCGCCTTGGCGCATGCCGGATCATCTGCAGAACAACAAGATCGGTGTGGGTATCCAGCCGAAGAACGTCGTCTCCAAGTGCACCTTCTGCTACCATCGGATCAGCAAGGCCCCGCCGGGCACCAAAGACCTCGATCCGAGCGATCCGACGCTGCGCGAGTTCACCCCTGCTTGCGTCGTGACGTGCGCCCCCGGTGCCCGTTATTTCGGCGACCTCGACGATCCGACGAGCGAGGTACGGCGGCTGATCGCCGAGAAGCGGGGCACCCGCCTGTTGGACCACACCGGCAACCGGCCGCAGGTCTACTATCTGGCCGGCGAGCAGCCGGCGATCCCCGAGACCCGAACCGTCCGTCGCAGCCGCGACGGGGAGGCGTGAGATGGCCACCGCACTCCTCACCAACGAGGTCCTGCGCCGCTACCTCGACCTCGACCGGCGGCCGGACGCGCTTTCGATCGCCATGATGGCGTTCGGCGGGATCGCCGCGGCGATCGGTTTCGCCTGGGTGTTCCACGACCTGTGGCGATGGGGGCACGCCGCTTTCAACACCTCCTCGGATGTCGCCTGGGGCGCCCCGATCGCCTTCTATCTCTTCTTCCTTTTGAGCTCGTCCGGGCTCTCGGTCCTCGCCTCGGCCGACAGCGTGTTCGGCATGAACGTCTTCCATCCGATCGCCAAGCGCTGCGTGTTCCTCGCGATCGTCACGCTCGTGGCCGGCTTTTCCATCCTGGCGCTCGAGATCGGCCATCCTTTCCGCATGCTCTGGGCCTTGCCGGTGGGCATGCAGTGGCATTCGCCGATGTGGTGGATGGGAGTCTTCTATTCGCTCGACCTGCTGCTCCTGATCGTCAAGTTCTGGCGAATGCACATCGGTGACTGGCACAGCCGGTTCATGCACCTGGTGTCGATCGCCAGTTTCGTGGTCTGCATCCTGGCACCGGGCACCCTCGGCCTGGTCTTCGGCATGATGGCTATGCGTCCGGCCTGGTACAGCCCGGTCATGCCGATGTACTTCATCCTCTCGGGCTTCATGAGCGCGCTCGCCTTCATCACCTTCTTCACAGCTTTCGAACCCCGGGCCTCGACCCCGCCGCGCCTGCGTGCTTTGCACGAATCGGTGCTGCCGCGGCTCTTCTTCCTTGCGCTGCTCGCGGTCGCCGGCATGCGCTTCGGCCAGATCCTGACGAGCCTCTGGTCCAACTACGAGGGAATGGAGGCGCACTGGCACGTGCTCGGTTCGGACGCTTTCCGCTTCGAGCTTCTGCTGGGCCTGGTCCTGCCGATCCTCCTCCTGTCGACCAACGGGCTCAGGCGCAACGCCTTGGTTCGCTTCGCCGCGGCGAGCCTCGCCATGGTCGGCATCTTCCTCGCCCGTCTCAATCTCCTGATCGTCGGCCAGGTGGTACCGCTCTTCAAGGGCTACTGGGCCGACTATGTCGACTATTGGCCCTCGACGACGGAATGGATGCTGATCCCGGCGGGCTTCGGCATCTTCTGCTTCGCTTATGGTGCCGGGCACTGGCTCTTGCGGCTGGGCGACGATCCCGGGCCCGATCCGGCGCTCGCCGCGAGCCCCCGCTGAGGAACACGGCCATGCGTCGAACGCTTCTTTCGGCCCTCTTCCTCGCTCTGGCGCCGGTCGTGGCGATCGCCCAACAGCAGGGCAACGGACCGGGCACGCCGGCCACCGCCGGCAGCGAGGTCGGCAATTGGGGCCTCATCCCCTTCCTGCTGGCACCGTCGATCGTGCTCGACGAGGAGGGCCGCAAGGCGCTGCGTGCCCTCGAGGATCGGCAGCTCGCCGAACTCCGCGCGCTCGAGGACCGCTACGCCAAGGAGCTGCTCGAGCTGCGCGCACGCCATGCGGCCGAACGGGCCGAACTCGTCGCCCGCGGCGGCCGCTGAGCGGGATCGAGCCGTTGGCGCTGCCGCACCGCCGTGCCAAGCTCCGGCGCGGGAGCGGGGCCTCGGCGGGGCTCCGGAAGGCTGGAGAACCGGATCCATGACGACCAAACGCGATCTCTTGAAGGGCGCCGGCGCGGCCGCCCTCGGCGGTGCCGCGACGATCGCCGCACCGGCGATGCTACGGGCCCAGACACCGATCAAATGGCGCCTGCAGACCTATGCCGGGCCGGCGCTCGCCGAGCACGTCATCAAACCCTCGATCGACGCCTTCAACAAGGCCGCCAAGGGCGAAATGGTGATCGAGCTCTACACCGCCGACCAGCTCGTACCCCAGGGCGAACTGTTCCGCGCCGTCCAGCGCGGCACCATCGACGCCGCCCAATCGGACGAGGACTCGATGGCGGCACCGGTCGACGTCTCCGTCTTCTCGGCCTACTTCCCCTTCGCCTGCCGCTATTCGCTCGACGTGCCCACCTTGTGGAACTGGTACGGGCTCAAGCAGATCTGGGAGGAAGCCTACAAGGAGGTTCCGGGCGTCACCTGGCTCTCGACCGGCTCCTGGGACCCCTGCAACATCGCCTCCACCAAACCCGTCCGTTCGATCAACGATCTCAAGGGCCTGCGGCTCTACATGTTCCCCACGGGCGGCCAGTTCCTGCAGCGCTTCGGCGTGGTACCGGTCTCGCTGCCTTACGAGGACGTGCAGGTCGCGATCCAGACCGGCGAGCTCGACGGAGTCTGCTGGTCCGGGATCACCGAGGTCTATACCGTCGGCTGGGCCGATGTCACCAAATACTATCTGACCAACAACATCTCGGGCGCCTGGGCCGGCTCCTACATCGTCAACACGGATCGGTGGAACAAGCTGCCCGATCACCTCAAGGAGCTGTTCAAGCTCTGCATCGACAGCTCACATTATTATCGCCTCCACTGGTATTGGTGGGGCGAGGCGCATTACCGCACCAAGGGCGGCAAGCTCCAGCTCACCTCGATTCCCGAAACGGAATGGGCGACGATCGAGAAGGCGGCGCTCCAGTTCTGGGACGAGGTCGCCAAGAAGAGCCCGCGCTCGGCCAAGATCGTCCAGATCCTCAAAGACTATCTCGCGACCATGGAGAAGGCCGGTCCGCCCTACCGCTACGCCTGAGCGGCGGCGGGTGCGCCCACCTTTCCTCGTGCCGGGCGGCGGGCTTTTGCTCGCCGCCTGTACGGCCGGCCCCGATCGCCCGGACGGCGGTGCGCTCCGAGCGATCGCCACGCCGGTCCACGTCGCCTTCAAGGCGGTCGGCTGCGTCGCCACGGTGGCGCTCGCCGCACCCGGTGCGGCCCTCCTCGCGATGACCGACCGACCCGACAAGGTGAGGCTCGGGGGCGATCTCGAGCAAGGCGTGGCGCACAATTGCGGCGGACCCTGGACGCTCGGCGGCCCGTGAGCGGCGGGCGTCGCGTGGGTCGGCCGCGAATGCCGTGTTGTTCACGACTGTCGTGTTCGTAACGAAGCGACGGCGCGGCAGGCGTTCGCGGAGGTCCCGATCCGGCGGCTCGGCGATCGGGTGAAGAAGCGGATCGCCGGGCGCTTGCGGGACGCCGGGCTCGAGGACGATCCGCCGGAGCCGCGGGGCCGCACGCTCGATCGAGGTCCGCGATCTCGTGATCGCGGGGGTGGTCTCGGCCCGGGACGCCGCCTTGGCCACCCGCAACCTCCGCCACTTCGAAGGGACCGGCCTCCGGCTCGTGGATCCCTGGGCCGCGTGACCCGACCGCGACCCTCTTCCCCTTGCGATCGGGCGGGGGAGCCCCGATGCTGGCTCGGGTCGACGAAGCACGCACGGGGGATCCATGGCCGAGCTCGAGACGGCGGTCGCGACCGGGGCCGCACCTTTCCGGCCGCGCGAGCGCCGGGCCAGCGTGGTCGTGCGCCTCGCCGGCGACAGCGGCGACGGGATCCAGGTGGCCGGCGGCCAGCTCGCGCTCGCCACGGCGCTCGCCGGCTCCGACCTCGAGACCTTCCCCGATTTCCCGGCCGAGATCCGCGCCCCCGCCGGCACCACCTTCGGCGTCTCCTCCTTTCAGATCCACATCGCCGACCATCGCGTGCACACGGTCGGCGACCGGCCGGACGTGCTGGTCGCCCTCAATCCCGCGGCACTAAAGGTCAACCTGCCCGATCTGCGGCCGGGCGCGCTCGTGATCCTCGATCCGGGCAGTTTCAAGAAGCGCGAGCTCGAGCGCGCCGGCTTCGCGAGCGACCCGCGCACGGACGGCACGCTCGCCGCCTTCCGCGTGCTCGAGATCCCGATAGAGGAGCTCACCCGCAAGGCCGTGGCCGGAACCGGTGTCGGCGCCCGCGAGGCCGGCCGTGCCAAGAACTTCTGGGCACTTGGCCTCGTCCTCTGGATGCACGATCGCGACACCCGCTCGGTCGAGGCCTGGCTCGAGCGCCGCTTCGCGGGCGAACCCGCGCTCTTGGCCGCCAACCGCGCGGCGCTCGCAGCCGGCCACGTCTTCGGCGACGTCAGCGAGCTCGCCATCCCCGCCTTCACGGTGGGAAGGGCGAGCCAGCCGCCCGGCACCTACCGCACGGTCAACGGCCTCGAGGCACTCGCCTTCGGCCTCTTGGCCGGTGCCCGCGACGCCGGCCTCGAGCTCCTCTACGCCTCCTACCCGATCACCCCGGCCTCGGGCCTCCTGCACCTCTTGGCCGGCCTGCGCGGGCTCGGCGTGACGACCTTCCAGGCGGAGGACGAGATCGCCGCCGTCACCGCGGCGATCGGTGCGTCCTATGCCGGCGCGCTCGGCGTCACCGGCAGTTCGGGCCCCGGCATGGCGCTCAAGACCGAAGCACTCGGGCTCGCGGTCGCGGTCGAGCTGCCGCTCGTCGTGATCGACGTCCAGCGCGCCGGCCCCTCGACCGGCATGCCGACCAAGACCGAACAGTCCGACCTCCTCCAGGCGGTCTGGGGGCGGAACGGCGACACCCCGCTCGTCGTGCTCGCCGTCGCCACCCCGGCCGACGGCTTCGCCATGGCCCGCGAGGCGGTCCGGCTCGCCGTCCATCACATGACGCCCGTCGTCCTCCTGGCCGACGGCTTCCTCGCCAATGCGGCCGAGCCCTGGCGGATCCCCGAGCTCGCGGGCGAGCCCGCCTTCCCGGTCCGCTTCCACAACGCCCGCGAGGGCTTCCGCCCCTACCGCCGCGACGAGCGCGGCGTCCGTCCCTGGGTCCCGCCCGGGACACCGGGCCTCGCGCACCGGATCAGCGGCCTCGAGCGCGACTTCGAGACCGGCGCCATCTCCTACGATCCGGCCAACCACGCGCGGATGACCGCGGCCAGGCGCGACAAGATCCTGAAGGTGGCCGACGACATTCCGCCTGCCGCGCTCGAGCAGGGCGATCCGACCGACCGACTCGTGCTCGTGGGTTGGGGGAGCACCTACGGACCCGTCGCCGATGCGGTGGCGGCCGCCCGGGCCCGCGGTCGCGACGTGGCGCATCTCCATCTCCGCCATCTCTGGCCTCTGCCGCGCGGGCTCGGCGCCCTTCTGGCCGGCTTCGAGCGCATCCTCGTGCCCGAGATGAACACGGGCCAGCTCGCCGCGCTGTTGCGCGCCGAGCTCCTGGTTCCGGCCGAACCCCTCGCGAAGGTCACCGGCCGACCCTTCACCGTCGAAGAGCTGGGCCAGGCGATCGACGCCCGGCTCGAGGAGGCCCCTTGAGCGCGATCCCCGCACTCGACCGGCTGCAGCCCAAGGACTACGCCTCGGACCAGGAGGTCCGCTGGTGCCCGGGCTGCGGCGACTACGCGATCTTGAAGGCGGTCGAGAAAGCGCTGTCCGAGCTCGCTGCCGATCCCGACCGGACCGTGTTCGTCTCCGGTATCGGCTGCGCCGCCCGCTTTCCGCACTATCTCGCCACTTATGGCTTCCACGGCATCCACGGCCGCGCACCGGCGCTCGCCACCGGCATCAAGCTCGCCCGGCCCGAGCTCGACGTCTGGGTCGTGGGCGGCGACGGCGACATGCTGGCGATCGGCGCGAACCATCTCGTGCATGCGCTGCGGCGCGACGTCGACCTCGCGATCCTGATCCTGAACAACGCGATCTACGGCCTGACCAAGGGCCAGGCCTCGCCCACCACGCCCCTGGGTACGCGCACGAGCTCGACGCCTCTGGGGGTGGTCGAGCGGCCGCTCTCGGCCTGCTCGCTCGCGCTTTCCGCCGGCGCTCGGTTCGTCGCCCGGGCAATCGACATCCAGCAGAAGCTGTTGCCCGAGATCCTCGTCCGCGCCCACGACCATCCGGGTGCGGCGATGGTCGAGATCCTGCAGAACTGCGTGATCTACGCCGACGGTGCCTGGTCGCACCTGACCGAGAAATCCGTGGCGGCCGAGGCCCGGCTCCTGCTGCGCCACGGCGAGCCGCTCCTGTTCGCCGAGGGCCGCAAGGGCCTCCGCCCCGCGAAGGACCGGCTCGGCCTCGAGGTCGTAGAGGTAGGGTCGGAAGGCCCCGATGCGGCCGGAGTACTCCGCCACGACGAGCGCGATCGCGGGCTCGCGGTCGCCTTGGCCGCCCTCGAGCCGCCGATGCCGGTAGCCCTCGGCGTCCTCTACGCCGACCCGGCGCCCACGAGCTTCGAGCGGGCGCTGCGGGCCCAGACCGAAGCAGCCCGGGCGCGCGAACCGGGTCTCGATCTCGCGACCGTGATCCGCCGGGCACCGACCTGGACCGTCACGGGCTGAGGCGTCGGGGTTCCTCCGGCCGCGCGAGCGGCAGTCCGGCGCGGCGCCAGGCGCTCATACCGCCCGCGAGCTGGGCGGCGCGGAAGCCGCGCTCGCGTAAGAGCCGCACGGCCGGGATCGAGCGGTGCGCGCTCTCGCAAACCGCGACCACTTCGCAGCCCTCCGGGAGACCGAGCGTGTCGAGCCGTGCGGCGAGCTCGTGCACGGGCACGTGCCGCGCGCCGGGCACCGTACCGCGCGCCACCTCGGCGGTGGTCCGGACGTCGATCACCACGGGCGCGTCGGGCCGGCCGAGCCGTGCGGCGAGCTCCTCGGGGGCCACCTCCGGCACCCGGCCGAAGGGCAACCAATCGAGCCAACGCATCGCGGGTTTCCGGCCGAAGGGGAAGGAAGAGATGGTCGGAGCGGCGTGATTCGAACACGCGACCCCTGCCTCCCGAAAGCAGTGCTCTACCAGGCTGAGCTACGCTCCGACCGGGGTCGGCCGAGGAGATAGTCGGGCTTCGAACGACCCGCAAGTCCGAAGACGAGGAGCGCTCCGGTTCGCCTCAGTAGGTCCGGTGGATACAGAAATCGACGAGGCCGAGAAGCGCCTCCTTGGCCTTCGAGGACGGGAAGGGGGCGAGCGCCTGGCGCGCGGTTCGCCCGTAGGCCTGGGCCCGCTCGAGCGTCGCCTCGATCGCCCGATGCCGGGCCAAGAGGCGCTGCGCCTCGGCGAGGTCGCGCTCGTCCTGCTCGACCCGTTCGAGGGTTCGTCGCCAGAACTCGCGCTCCGCCTCGTCGCCCTTGGCGAAGGCCACGAGCACCGGAAGCGTGATCTTGCCGTCGCGGAAATCGTCGCCCACGGCCTTGCCGAGTTCCGCCTCGCGGGCGGCGTAGTCGAGCGCGTCGTCGACCAGTTGGAAGGCCATCCCGAGCGCGCGACCGTACGTGGCGAGCGCCCGCGCCTCGGCCGCCGGCCGGCCGGCGACGACCGCGCCCACCTCGCAGGCGGCCTCGAAGAGGGCCGCCGTCTTGCCGGCGATCATCGCGAGATAGGCCTCCTCGCTCGTCGCCGTGTCGTTCGCGGTGACGAGCTGGAGGACCTCGCCCTCGGCGATCACGGCACTGGCCCGGGCGAGGATGCCGAGCACCTCGAGATCGCCCACCCCCACCATGAGCTGGAAGGCGCGGCTGAAAAGGAAGTCGCCCACGAGCACGGGGGCCTTGTTGCCCCAGAGCGCGTTCGCCGTCGCCTTGCCGCGCCTGAGATCGCTGTCGTCGACCACGTCGTCGTGCAGGAGCGTGGCGGTGTGGATGAACTCGACCGCGGTCGCGAGCGCCACGTGATGCTCGCCCGTGTAGCCGCAGAGCCGGGCCGAGAGCAGGGTGAGCATCGGCCGGATCCGCTTGCCGCCGGCTACGATCAGATGTCGAGCGAGCTCGGGAATGAGCGACACCTCGCTCTGCAGCCGCTCGAGGATCAGCCGGTTGACGCGGTCGAGATCGTCGCGGACGAGCGCCTGGGCCGCTTCGAGTGCCGACCGTTCCGGCTCGTCGAACCGCTTCGCTGGTGCCGCCAAGAGGCGTCTCCCTCGACCCGGTGGCACGGCCGGGCCATCTTGCATCGGCGGCCTGCTTACACGCAGCACCCGCCTCACGCAAACCCGACCGGTCACCGCATGCGCGAAGCCCCGTCGAACCGCCCGTCCGGCTCCGAGACGGCGACGCTCGACCCGCTGCTGGGCGGCCGGGTCCGGCTCTATCAGCCGAGCCGCGGCTATCGGGCGGCGATCGATCCCGTGTTGCTCGCGGCCGCGGTCGGCGCCGGTCCGGGCGAGCGGGTGCTCGATGCCGGCTGCGGCACCGGGGCGGCGGCCCTCTGCCTCGCTGCCCGGCTCCCCGAGGTCGCGATCGTCGGGATCGAGCGCGACGTCGAGGCGCTGCGGCTAGCCCGCGCGAGTGTCGAGGTCGCCGGCTCCGGCGCGCGGATCCGGCTGGTCGAGGGCGATCTCTCGGCACCCCCGGCCGCGCTGCGGCGCGAGACCTTCGATTGGGTGATGAGCAACCCGCCCTTTCTCGAGCCCGGCCGGGCCCGCGCTCCGGCCGAACCCGGCCGCGCCGCGGCCCGGATCGAATCGGTCGATCTTACGCGCTGGATCCGGGCCTGCCTCGCCCGGCTCGCCCCGGGCGGCCACATCGTCCTCGTCCATCGCGCCGACCGGCTGCCCGAACTCCTGGCGGCGCTTTCCGGGCGGACCGGAGAGATCACGGTCCTGCCGCTCTGGCCACGGGAGGGCGAGCCCGCCCGTCGGGTGCTCGTCCGGGCCCGCAAGGGCCGCCGGGGTCCGGCCCGGCTCTTGCCCGGGCTCGTCTTGCACCGCCCGGACGGGTTCTATACCGAGGCGGCCGAAGCCGTCCTACGCGGAGCCCGGCCGATCCCATGGTGACCTCGACGCCGCCCGCGCCCCCGCCGGCCTGGGCCTTCTGGCGGCGCCCGCCCACGGTACCGGTGATCCGCCTCGCCGGGCTGATCGGTAGTCTGCCGCTGCGTGCCGGCGGCCTCACGCTCGTCGGCCTGGAGCGAACGATCGAGCGCGCTTTCGGCATGCGCCGGGCCCCCGCGGTCGCCCTCGCGATCAACAGCCCGGGCGGCTCGGCCGTGCAATCGGCGCTGATCGCGGGCCGCATCCGTGCGCTGGCCGACCGGCATCGCAAGCCCGTGCTCGCCTTCGTCGAGGACGTCGCCGCTTCGGGGGGCTACTGGCTCGCCACCGCGGCCGACGAGATCCTGGTCGACCCGGCCTCGATCCTGGGCTCGATCGGCGTGATCAGCGCCGGTTTCGGCCTCGATCGGGCGATCGAGCGGCTCGGGATCGAGCGCCGGGTGCACACCGCCGGCACCCGCAAGAGCTTCCTCGACCCGTTCCGTCCCGAACGCGAGGAGGACCTGGCGCTCCTCACCGAGTTGCAGGGCGACATCCACGAGCGGTTCAAGGCGCAGGTCCGCGAGCGGCGGGCCGGTCGGCTGCGAGCGCCGGAGGCGGAGCTCTTCGACGGCCGGGTCTGGACGGGGGCCCGGGCGGTCGCGATCGGCCTCGCCGACGGGTTCGGCGAGCTCCATTCCACTCTCGAGGAGCGCTTCGGCCCCGGGGTCCGCATCCGCCTCGTCAATCCGCAACGGCCGCGGCTGCTCGCGCGGCTCGGGTTCGGCGCTCTCGCGTTCGAGGCGGTGGCCGAGGGGCTCGCACTCCTCGAGGAACGGGCGCTTCGGGCCCGTCTCGGGCTCTGAGCGCGGGGAGGGCACATGTTCACCTTGAGCTTCGGCAAGATCCTGGTCGTCCTGCTCGTGATCGTCGCTGCCTGGAAGGGCCTGCGCCTTCTGACCGCGATGCAGCGCAAGCTCGAGGAGGTGCAGCGCCCGCCCGTGCCGCCGCGCGAGAGCGGCGCGCAGACCGCCACGACCGACCTCGTGCCCTGCCCGCGCTGCGGCACCTACGTCCCCAACGGCACCTGGTGCCCGTCGGTCGAGGAGTGCAGCTTGAAGAAGGCTTGACGCCGCACCCGCCTTGACCCTGCGCGTCGCCGCCTTCTAGACGCTGTGCAGCGCAACACGAGGCCTGCCGAGCCCCGACGTGGCCGACCACCGAGCCCCCTCCTTCCAGGAGCTGATCCTGCGCCTCCAGCGCTTCTGGAGCGCGCGCGGCTGCCTGATCCTGCAGCCGTACGACATGGAGGTGGGGGCCGGAACCTTCCACCCGGCCACGACTCTGCGGGCACTCGGTCCCGAGCCCTGGAACGCCGCCTACGTCCAGCCCTCGCGCCGGCCGACCGACGGTCGCTACGGCCAGAACCCGAATCGACTGCAACATTATTACCAGTTCCAGGTGATCCTGAAGCCCTCGCCGCCGGATCTCCAGGAGATCTATCTCGAGAGCCTGGCCGAGCTCGGCATCGATCCCTTGCTGCACGACATCCGCTTCGTCGAGGACGACTGGGAGAGCCCGACGCTCGGCGCCTGGGGCCTCGGTTGGGAAGTCTGGTGCGACGGGATGGAGGTGACTCAGTTCACCTATTTCCAGCAGGTGGGCGGGATCGATTGCCGCCCGGTGTCGGGCGAGCTCACCTACGGCCTCGAGCGGCTCGCCATGTACGTCCAGGGCATCGAGAACGTCTACGAGCTCGACTTCGACGGCCGCGGCGTCACCTACGGCGACGTCTTTCTCGAGGCGGAGCGCGAATATTCGGCACACAATTTCGAGCACGCCACGGTCGAGCGTCTGTTCCGGCATTTCGAGGACGCCGAGGCCGAGTGCCGCCATCTGCTCGACCACCGCTTGCCCCTGCCGGCGTACGACCAATGCCTGAAAGCGAGCCATCTCTTCAACCTTCTGGACGCGCGCGGGGCGATCGGCGTCGCCGAGCGGCAGGCCTTCATCGGCCGCGTGCGAGCCCTCGCCAAGGCCTGCTGCGAGGCCTGGCTCGAGCGGACCGGGCAGGGGACGGGCTGAGCCCATGGCCGAACTCTTCCTCGAGCTCCTCGGCGAGGAGATCCCGGCCCGGATGCAGGCCCGGGCCCGCGCCGATCTGGCCGAACTCCTGAAGATCCTGCTCGAGGAGGCCGGGCTCGCCTTCACGGGCACCGTCCAGACCTTCGCCACCCCGCGCCGGCTCGTGGCGGTGGTGGACGGTCTGCCCGAGCGTCGGCCCGATCGCGTGAGCGAGCGCCGCGGCCCGCGCGAGGACGCACCGGTGGCCGCGATCGAGGGCTTTCGCCGCTCCTTGCCGGCCGAGGGAGTCACGGTCGAGGTCCGCGAGGAGAAGAAGGGCAGGGTGCTCTGGGCCACGATCCGCGAGCCCGGTGCTTCCACCCGCGAGCTCCTGGCCGCCCGACTACCCGAGCTCCTCGCCCGCTTCCCCTGGCCCAAGTCGATGCGCTGGGGCACGGGCGAAGCGCGCTGGGTCCGGCCCCTGCGCTCGATCCTCTGCCTCTTCGACGGCGAGCCCGTGCCCTTCGCTTTCGCCGGCGTGGCCAGCGGGGCCACGACCGTGGGCCATCGCTTCCTCGCTCCGGCGGCGCTCCGGCCGAAGAGCTTCGCCGAGTACCGGGCGGCGCTCGCGGGCGCACGGGTCGTGCTCGACCCGGCCGAGCGGAAGCGGCGCATCCTCGAAGGTGCCGAGCGGCTCGCGGCGGGGCAGGGGCTCCGCCTCGTCCGCGACGAGGGCCTGCTCGAGGAGATCACGGGCCTCGTCGAATGGCCGGTGCCGCTTCTCGGGCGGATCGACCCGGCCTTCATGGACATCCCGAGCGAGGTCCTGGTGCTCACCATGCGCCAGAACCAGCGCTACCTCGCTCTCGAGAACGCGGAGGGTCGGCTCGCCCCCTTCTTCGTCGTGGTCGCCAACATCGAGGCGGCCGACGGCGGTCGGGCGATCGTCGCCGGCAACGAGCGGGTGCTCCGCGCCCGTCTCTGGGACGCCCGCTTCTTCTGGGAGCAGGACAGGAAGACGAGCCTCGAGAGCCGGCTCCCCAGGCTCGCCGCCATGGTCTTCCACGAAAAGCTCGGGAGCCAGGGCGAGCGGGTCGAGCGGCTCGTGGCTCTCACGGGTGCGCTCGTTCCCTTCGTCCCCGGGGCCGATCGGGTCCTCGCCGAGCGGGCGGCCCTCCTCGCCAAGGCCGATCTCGTCACCGGCATGGTGGGCGAGTTCCCCGAACTCCAGGGGATCATGGGCGGCCACTATGCCCGCGCTCAGGGCGAGCCCGAGGCGGTCAGCCGCGCCCTCGCCGAGCAGTACGCGCCGAAAGGCTCGGAGGATCGCTGTCCTTCGGCGCCCGAGAGCGTGGTCCTCGGGCTCGCCGATCGGATCGACACGCTCGTGGGCTTCTTCGCGGCCGGCATCCGGCCGACCGGCACCAAAGACCCGTTCGCGCTACGCCGCGCCGCCCTCGGCATCATCCGCCTCCTCCTCGAGAACGGGCTCCGAGTGCCGCTGCGGGGGACCTTCGCGGCCGCCCTCGAGGGCTACGGGGCCCGCTTCGAGGGGGTCGAGCGGGCATCCCTGCAGGACGAGCTCCTCCGCTTCCTCGCCGATCGGCTGGTCGTCCTCCTGCGCGGGGAGGGGTTGCGCCACGACCATGTCGCGGCCGTGCTCGCGACCGGGCTCGACGACGATCTCGTCCGCCTCGTGGCCCGGGTCCGGGCCCTCGCGACCTTCCTCGAGAGCGAGGACGGCCGCAACCTGCTCGCGGGCTATCGCCGGGCCGCCGGCATCGTGGCGATCGAAGAGCGCAAGGACGGCCGCAGCTACGCCGGCTCCCCGCGCGCCGACCGTCTCGAGGCGCCCGAGGAGAAGGCGCTTTTCGCGGCCCTCGGCGAGGCCGAGGGGCGGATCGCCCGGGCGCTCGCCGAGGAGCGCTGGGCCGAGGCGATGACCGCGCTCGCGGCCCTTCGGGCACCGATCGACGCCTTCTTCGACCGGGTGATGGTCAACGCGGCGGACCCGGAGCTGCGCATCAACCGTTTGTTCATGCTGTCTCGGATAGGTTCGGCGCTCGGCGACGTCGCGGACTTCGCGCGGATCGAAGAGACCGGGCGCAGCTAGGCACGGCCGTCCCGCGGGCGGGCGGCCGCTATCGGAGGGTCGGCGACTCATGGCCAAATGGGTCTACCGCTTCGGTCGCGGCGGCGCGGAGGGAGCCGCCGGCATGGCGCGGCTGTTGGGCGGCAAGGGCGCCAATCTCGCCGAGATGGCGTCCCTCGGCCTGCCGGTGCCGCCCGGCTTCACGATCACGACCGAGGTCTGCGCCTGGTACTACGCGCACGACCGCAGCTATCCCGAGGGCCTGCGCGACCAGGTGCGGGAGGCCTTGGCCGCCGTCGAACAAGAGGTCGGCGCCCGCTTCGGCGATTCCGAGCGGCCGCTCCTCGTCTCCGTCCGCTCGGGTGCGCCCGTCTCGATGCCGGGCATGATGGACACGGTCCTCAATCTCGGCCTCAACGACCGCACCGTCGAGGGCCTCGCCCGGGCGAGCGAGGATCGCCGCTTCGCCTTCGACAGCTATCGCCGCTTCGTCCAGATGTACGGCGACGTCGTGCTCGGCATCGACCACTATCTGTTCGAAGAGCGCCTCGAGGAGGCCAAGCGCGAAGAGGGTGCGCGCTTCGACAACGAGCTCGGGGCCGAAGCCCTCGCCCGCCTCGTCGCCGCCTACAAGGCCCTCGTCCGCAAGGAGCTCGGCCGCGACTTCCCGGACGACCCCGAGGAGCAGCTCTGGGGTGCCATCGGCGCGGTGTTCGGCTCCTGGATGAACCCGCGGGCCCAGACCTACCGCAAGCTGCACGGGATCACGGCCGACATGGGCACCGCGGTCACCGTCCAGGCGATGGTCTTCGGCAACATGGGCGAGGACTGCGCCACTGGGGTCGCCTTCACCCGCAATCCCTCGACCGGCGAGAAGCTCCGCTACGGCGAATATCTCGTGAACGCCCAGGGCGAGGACGTGGTGGCCGGCATCCGCACCCCGCAGCCGCTCTCGAGGGCCATGGCCGGACCCGGCGCCGCGGGCGGCTCCATGGAGGAGCGGATGCCGCGCGCCTATGCCGAACTCGTCGCGGTCTTCGATCGCCTCGAGCAGCACTACCGCGACATGCAGGACATCGAGTTCACGGTCCAGAAGGGCCGGCTCTACGTCCTGCAGACACGCTCCGGCAAACGGACTGCCGCCGCCGCCCTCAAGATCGCGGTCGACATGGCCGAGGAGGGTCTGATCTCGCGGGAGGAGGCGCTCCTGCGCATCGATCCGGCCGCCCTCGACCAGCTGCTCCATCCCACGCTCGACCCCAAGGCCGAGCGGCGGGTGATCGCCAAGGGCCTGCCGGCCTCACCGGGAGCGGTCTCGGGCAAGGTCGTCTTCAGCGCCGAGGAAGCCGAGCGTCTGGCCTCGGCCGGCGAGGCGGTGATCCTGGTCCGCATCGAGACCTCGCCGGACGACATCCACGGGATGCACGCCGCCAAGGGTATCCTCACCGCCCGCGGCGGCATGACGAGCCACGCCGCGGTGGTGGCGCGCGGCATGGGCAAGCCGTGTGTGTGCGGCGCTGGCGACCTGTTGATCTCCTACGAGGAGCGCGCGTTCGCAGCCGGCGGGGTACGGGTCGCCGCGGGCGAGGTGATCACGATCGATGGCTCCTCGGGCGAGGTCATGCTCGGTGCCGTGGCGACCGTCGACCCCCAGCTCTCCGGCGATTTCGCGACCCTCATGGGCTGGGCGGACGCGGTCCGCCGGATGAAGGTCCGCACCAACGCCGAGACCCCGCTCGATGCCCGCACCGCCGTGCGCTTCGGTTGCGAGGGTATCGGTCTCTGTCGGACCGAGCACATGTTCTTCCAGGAGGACCGGATCGTCGCCATGCGGGGGATGATCCTGGCCTCCGACGCCGACGGCAGGCGCAAGGCGCTCGCCAAAATCCTGCCCATGCAGCGGGCCGACTTCGTCGAGCTCTTCACGATCATGGGTGATCGCCCGGTCACCATCCGCCTGCTCGATCCACCGCTTCACGAGTTCCTGCCGCATTCGGAGGCCGAGATCGGCGAGGTCGCGGCCGCCGCCGGCGTCGAGCCACGGATGGTACGCCGCCGCCTCAAGGAGCTCGAGGAGGCGAACCCGATGCTGGGCCTCAGAGGCTGCCGGCTCGGGATCGTCTATCCCGAGATCTACGAGATGCAGGTCCAGGCGATCGTCGAGGCGGCTCTCGAGGTCGAATCGCGCACCGGTGCCAGGGTGGTGCCCGAGATCATGGTGCCGCTTGTGGGCTCGGCACGCGAACTCGAGCTCGTGGGCGAGCGGCTGCGCGCCGTCGCGGAGCGGGTGCTGGCCGAGAAGGGAGGCAAGCTCGACTATCTCTTGGGCACCATGATCGAGCTGCCGCGCGCGGCGCTGCGGGCCGACGAGATCGCCCGCCATGCCGCCTTCTTCAGCTTCGGGACGAACGACCTCACCCAGATGACGCTCGGCCTCTCGCGCGACGATTCCGGCAAGTTCCTCGACGCCTATCTCGAGGCCGGGATCTTTCCGACCGATCCCTTCCGCTCGCTCGACACCCCGGGCGTGGGCGAGCTCGTGCGGATCGCCTGCGAGCGGGGTCGGGCCACCCGTCCCGACCTCAAGCTCGGCATCTGCGGAGAACACGGCGGCGATCCGGCCTCGATCGCTTTCTGCGAGGAGGTCGGGCTCGACTATGTCTCCTGCTCGCCCTACCGGGTGCCGATCGCCCGGCTGGCCGCCGCCCAAGCGGTCCTCAAACGCCGGGGTGCCTCGGCGAGCCCGGAGCGCGGATGAGCCGACGGGTGGAGACTCGGGCCGTGACCCGGCGGCAGGCTCGGCGGGGCGGGGAGGGGGCGGATCGCGATCGCCGCCGCGTTTCCGCCCGGCCGCGCGGGCCCGAGCGCGGGTGACGGCGGATTCCGGCCTCGAGCGGCTGCGGGCGGGCGGCAAGGCGGCGGTCGCCCGAGCCCTCGCCCGCCTCGAGGAGGCACCGGACGCTCCGGAGACGCTCGGCCTGCTCGAGGCCGCCTGGCGGGCGCCGGCCGGCGCCGCGGTGGGGCTCACCGGCCCGCCCGGGGTCGGCAAATCGACCCTCGCTTCCGCCCTGATCGGCGCCTGGCGACGGCAGGGCCGGAGCGTCGCCGTGCTCGCGGTCGACCCCTCCTCGAGGCGGACCGGCGGAGCGCTCCTGGGGGACCGCACCCGCCTCGCCCTCGATCCCGAGGACGACCGGCTCTTCGTCCGCTCCCTGGCCGCCCGCGACCGGCTCGGCGGCGTCGCCGCGCTCTGCTTGCCCGCCCTCGTACTCCTGCGCGCACTGTTCGATCGGGTCCTGATCGAGACGGTCGGTGTCGGCCAGTCCGAGACCGAGATCGTCGATCTCGCCGATGTCGTGCTGCTCGCCGTCCAGCCCGCCTCGGGCGATGCGCTCCAGTTCCTCAAGGCGGGCATCGCCGAGATCCCCGATCTCGCGGTGGTCACCAAGGCCGATCTCGGGGCGGTCGCCGAACGCAGCGCGCGCGAGCTCGAGGCCGCCCTCGCGCTCGCCACCCCGCCCGGCCGGCCGCGCCCGGCGGTGCTCCTGGCCTCGGCGAGCCGAGGGCAGGGGATCGATCCGCTCCTCGACGCGCTCGAAGCCGCGATCCGCTCCGCCGCGGCCACGGCAGCGGCACGCCGCCTCGCCCAGGCCCGCCGCTGGCTCGAGGCCGAGCTCGCGGCCGAGGCCGGAAGGCGCGCGCTCGGCCGGCTCGCCGACCGGCTCGAGGCCGCGGCACAGGCTCCCTTCGCGGGGCTCGCGACCCTTCTGGCCGAACTCGAGCCGCCGCCCGCCGACCGCGGCTGATCCGCCGTCGCGACGCGTTTTCGCCTCCGGCCCGGGCCGCCGGCTCGCGTAGCGTCGCCACCGGAAGGGCGGGTCGCGCCTTCGGCCTCTGGTGCGATGGAAAAAGGGGCGGTCGGCGAAAGGACGCCGACCGCCCGAGCGGGGAGGAGGCAGGAGAGCGATGACCGCAGCCGCTTTCGCGGCCACGCCGCTCCGGTATCAGGTTTAAGTACCTATGTCAACGATTTTGTACCGATATCGAGCCAGGCCGGTCTCTCCGGCACCAGCCGCGCGCCGTCCGCCTCGAGCGAGCCACCGTCGAGCGCATCGAGCCGCAGGAGTGCCAGGGCCCGGCCGTCCCGACCGCTGCGGACCTCGCCGGCTTCGCGCCCGTCGCGCCGAACGATCGTCCCGGGCGGCGGCAGCGGGCCTGCGACCCGGACCGGGAGGAGCCGGCGCTTGGCGAGCCCGCGATGGGCCATGCGCGCGGTGAGCTCCTGGCCGACGAAGCAACCCTTGGCGAGCGAGACGATGTCGAGCTCGAGAAAGCCGGATTCGACCGCGAGGGCCTTCTCCGGCGGCAGATCGACACTGCCCTCCGGCACGCCGAGCGCGAGCCGATGCCGGTCCCAAACGGCGGCCTCGGCGGGCTCGAGGCCGTGCGCCTCGAGGAAGGCATCGACCCGCTCGCTCGGGACGAGCGCGCGCACACCCAGGGCCGAAAGCCGCGGGTCGACGAAGACGAGCGCCTCGCCGAGCCCCCGGCAGACGCCGCGCTCGGGCGGCAGCGCGAAGCGGGCCGTTGCCTCCGGCCCCGGAACCACGAGTACGCGCCAGGCGGCCGAGCGATCCTCGATCGTCACCGCGGCCCGCAGCCGGTACATCGTGAGCCGCCTGGCGAGCGCTTCGAGCCCGGCGCGCTCGGCCTCGAGCAGGATCCGCCCGTCCTGCTCGACGAGCGCGAACTCGGCGAGGCAGCGGCCCTGCGGGGTGAGAAGCGCGGCCCAGAGGGCGCGGTCCGCTGCCAGCCGGCCGAGATCGTTGGTCACGAGCCCCTGTAGGAACGATCGGGCGTCGGTGCCGCCGATCTCGAGCACCCCGCGATGGATCAAAAGCGCCGCCGCAGAGGCCATCGTCATCGCACCGGTCCCGCTCGGTTCGTGGTTCGCGAAGGTCCGGGCGAGAGGTAGGCCGGTCGGGGCCGCCGCCAAGGTCGCCGGCAGACAATCGGATAATAGTTGTTATGACAAGCCTCCTTCGCGCCACCAGAGGCGGTTCGGGCCGCTTCGGGCATCGCCCGACGGCGGACGCTCTCCGGGCACGGCGGCGAGCGGCCGCTGCCACCCTCCGATTCTCAGTGCGCGAGAATCTGGCTCAGGAAGAGCCGGGTACGGTCCGACTTGGGATTCGTGAAGAATTCCTCGGGCGGTGCCACTTCGACGATCTCGCCCTTGTCCATGAAGACGACGAAGTCGGCGACCGATTTGGCGAAGCCCATCTCGTGGGTGACCACGATCATGGTCATGCCCTCGTCGGCCAGCTCGATCATGACGTCGAGCACCTCCTTGACCATCTCGGGGTCGAGCGCGGAGGTCGGCTCGTCGAACAGCATGATCTTGGGCTTCATGCAGAGCGCACGGGCGATGGCGACACGCTGCTGCTGGCCGCCGCTCAGTTGGCCCGGATATTTGTGCGCTTGCTCGGGGATCTTGACCCGCTCGAGGAAGAACATCGCCGTCTCCTCGGCTTCCTTGCGCGGGATCCGCCGGACCCAGATCGGCGCGAGCGTCAGGTTCTCGAGCACCGTGAGGTGCGGGAAAAGGTTGAAGTGCTGGAACACCATTCCGACCTCGCGGCGGATGGCATCCACGTTCTTGACATCGGAGGTGAGCTCGATCCCGTCGACCACGATCCGGCCGCGCTGATGCTCCTCGAGCCGGTTGATGCAGCGGATCATCGTCGACTTGCCGGAGCCGGAAGGACCGCAGACGACGACCTTCTGGCCTTTCTCGACCTCGAGGTTGATGGCCTTGAGGACGTGGAACTCCCCGTACCATTTGTGGACGTCCTCGAGGCGGATCATCGGCCCTCCCTCGCCGTTCGCCGCAGGTTGCACGGGCACTCCTCCTCGTTCCACGGCGCGCACGCCGCGCTCACCGTCGATGACCGCGCGCGAGCCGGCGCTCGAGCGCCATGCTGTAGCGCGACATACCGAAGCAGAAGATCCAGAAGCCGGCCGCTGCGATCAGATAGGTCTCGGTCGCGAGGCCGAGCCATTGGGGGTCCTTGATGATGAGCTGGGCCATGCCGAGCAGGTCGTAGAGCCCGACGATGAGGACGAGCGAGGTGTCCTTGAACAGGCCGATGAAGGTGTTGACGATGCCCGGGATGACGAGGCGGAGGGCCTGCGGCAGGACGATCAGCCCCATCATCTTCCAATAGCCGAGGCCGAGGGCGGCCGCCGCCTCGTACTGGCCCTTGGGGATCGCCTGCAGGCCGCCGCGCACCACCTCGGCCATGTAGGCGGCGGAGAACAGCGACACGCCGACGAGCGCGCGCAGGAGTTTGTCGAAGGTGACGCCTTCGGGAAGGAAGAGCGGCAGCATGACCGAGGCCATGAACAAGACGGTGACGAGCGGCACGCCGCGGACGAGCTCGATGAAGGCGACCGAGAGGGCTTTGACGACCGGCAGGCGCGACCGGCGGCCGAGGGCCAAGAGGATCCCGAGCGGCAGCGAGGCGGTGATCCCCACCCCGGCGATCACGAGGGTGAGGAACAGGCCACCCCATTTGCTGGTCTCGACGAGGGCCAGGCCGAACCGACCGCCCAGGAACAGGGTGTAGGCGAGGATCGGATAGACCAGGATCAGGCCGAGAGCATAGAGCAGCTTGTTGATGCCGATCCTCAGGAAAAGCGGCGCCATCGCCACGATCAGGAGGACGAAAGCGAGGTCGATCCGCCAGCGCTCCTCTACGGGGTAGAGCCCGTAGACGTACTGACCGAAACGCGCCCGAAGGAGCGCCCAGCAGGCGCCGCGTTCGCCCCGAAAGGCCGCCTCGCACTCCTGCTTGCTCTCCGCGCGCCAGACGGCGTTCAGCACCGCCCACTCGAAGAGCTGGACGAGCGCCCAGGCGAGGAACAGTGCGAGGATCACGGTGAGGACGCTGTCGAACGGCGAGTTGAACAGGTTCCGCCGCATCCAGCCGACCACGCCGAGACGCTCGGCGACGGGGGGCCTGAGGCTCGCGGCCGAGATCTCGCCTGTCGCCATGGTATCAGCGCTCCACCAGCGCCATCTTGGCGTTGTACCAGTTCATGAAGGCCGAGATCGCGAGGCTGAAGGAAAGGTAGACCGCCATCGTGACGGCGATCACCTCGACCGCCTGGCCCGTCTGGTTGTTGATCGTGCCGGCCACGTTGAAAAAGTCGGGATAGCCGATCGCGACCCCGAGCGAGCTGTTCTTGGTTAGGTTGAGGTACTGGCTCGTCTGCGGCGGAATGATCACCCGAAGGGCCTGCGGGATCACCACGAGCCGGAGTGTCTGGTTGGGCTTGAGGCCGAGTGCGCCCGCCGCCTCGAGCTGGCCCTTCGAGACCGAGAGGATTCCCGATCGCACGATCTCGGCGAGAAAGGCGCCGGTGTAGACCGAGAGCCCGAGTACGAGCGCCAGGAACTCGGGCAGCAGCACGAGCCCGCCCTCGAGGCGGAAGCGGGTGAGCCGCGGATAGTCGAAGGAGATCGGCGCGCCGAGCGCGAGATGCGCACCGAGCGGCACGAGGATCAGGATCGCGAGACCGACCCAGAGCGTCGGGAACGGTCGGCCGGTCTCCTCGCGCCGCCGCCGGGCCCAGCGGGCGAGCAGCACGACCGCGAGGATCGCGCCCAACGAGGCCCAGAGCTCGACCACCGCACCCTCGCCGAAGATCGGCTTGGGCAGGAACAGGCCGCGGACGTTGAGATAGCCGATTCCGAGCACGACCAGGCTGTCGCGCGGCCCCGGCAGGGCGCCGAGCACGACCACGTACCAGAAGATCAGCTGGAGCAGCAGCGGAACGTTGCGGATGACCTCGATGTAGACGAGCGCGAGGCGCGCCACGAGCCAGTTCGAGGACAGCCGGGCGATGCCCATGACGAAGCCGATGACGGTCGCGAGCAGGATCCCGACCGCGGCCACGTAGAGCGTGTTCAGGAGCCCGACGAGGAAGGCCCGGCCGTAGGAGCTGCGATCGCTCGCGAAGTCGATCAGCGACTGGGAGACGTCGAAGCCCGCGAGGCGGCCGAGGAAATCGAACCCCGAAGCGACCCCGAGCCGCTCGCGGTTGACGATGGTGTTGTGGACGAGATAGGCGGCGCCGGCCAGGACCAGGCCCAGGACGAGGGCCTGGGTGGCGAGGCCGCGGATCCGCGGGTCGCGCCAGAGTGCCACCACCCGGGGCACCTCTCCCCTCGCCTCGCCGCCGACCGCCATGCGCCTGCCTCCCTCGAGACGGGCCGCCTTCTACGGGGCGGCGCCGCCGACGCTCAGCGGAAGGGCGGCGCGTACTGCAGTCCGCCCTTGGTCCAGAGCGCATTGACACCGCGGGCGATCTTCAAGGGCGTGCTCTCGCCGAGATTGCGCTCGAAGCTCTCGCCGTAATTGCCCACTTGCGCGATGATCTTGGCGGCGAAATCGTTCGGCAGGCCGAGCCCCTTGCCGAGCTCGCCCTCGACCCCGAGCAGCCGGCGGATGTTGGGGTTGGTGCTCTTTTTCATCTCCTCGACGTTCTTGCTGGTCACGCCGAGCTCCTCGGCCTCGACCATGGCGTAGAACGACCAGCGGACGACGTCCGCCCACTCGTTGTCGCCGTGCCGGACGGCCGGGCCGAGCGGCTCTTTCGAGATCAGCTCGGGCAGCACGACCCAATTTTCCGGCTTCTCGAACTTTGTCCGGCTCGAATAGAGACCCGACTGGTCGGTCGTGAAGACGTCGCAGCGTCCCGCCTGGAAGGCGGTGATCAGCTCGTCGTTCGTCTCGAACACCACCGGTTCGTACTTCATGTTGTTGGCGCGGAAATAGTCCGCGAGGTTGAGCTCCGTGGTGGTGCCGGTCTGCACGCAGACCGAAGCACCGTCGAGCTCCTTGGCACTCTTCACGCCCAGGCTCTTCGGCACCATGAAGCCCTGACCATCGTAGTAATTGACGGCCACGAAATCGAGCCCGAGCGCGCTGTCGCGCGCCAGTGTCCAAGTGGAATTACGCGAAAGAACGTCGACTTCTTTGGACTGCAGGGCCGTGAACCGCTCCTTGGCCGACAGCGGAGTGTACTTCACCTTGTTGGCGTCGCCGAAGACCGCGGCGGCGACCGCCCGGCAGACGTCGATGTCGAGGCCGGCCCAATTGCCCTTGTCGTCGACCTGGGCGAAGCCGGGCAGGCCGCTGTTGTTGACGCCGCACTGGACGAAGCCCTTCTTCTTGACCGCTTCGAAGGTCTCCCCGGCCTCTGCCGAGCCGGCGGCGACGAGGCCCGCGAGCGCGGCCCCGGCCAGAAGCCAACGGCTGACGGACATGCTCCCTCCCGGTCGTTCCGATGTCGTGCCCCGGCGGCGGCCGCCCGCCCCTGCGCGGGAAACGGGCAGCCGGCTCTGTGGCAGTCATGGCACGCTGCCGAGCGCCTGCCAATCCGCTATCGCAGGTCGGGGTCGACGGATCCGCGTACCTCGCCCCCGCCCTTCCGCGGCCGCGCGAGCGCGTGTTAAGCGCCGCCCGTCCACGACGGCGGGGCGGGCGATGAAGGATTCCACACTCGTCACCACCCTGGGGCGCGACCCCGAGCAGCAGCAGGGCATCGTCAACCCGCCCACCTGGCGGGCCTCGACCGTGCTCTCGCCCACCGTCGCGGCCTTCCGCAACCGCCGCTACGGCGAGCCCGGCTCCTACGGCCGCTACGGCACGCCCACCACCGCCGCAGTCCAGGAGGCCGTGGCCCGGCTCGAGGGCGGCTACCGGACGATCGCCGTCGGCTCCGGCAAGACCGCGATCTCGGCCACGCTCCTGGCCCTTTTGAAGACCGGCGATCACCTCCTCGTGGTCGACTGCGTCTACGGGCCGACCCGCCGCTTCGCCGACGGCATGCTCGGGAAGCTCGGCATCGCCACTACGTACTTCGCGCCCGACATCGGCGCCGGCATCGCCGCGCTCTTCCGGCCCGAGACCCGGGTGGTGTTCCTGGAAGCGCCCGGCTCCTGGACCTTCGAGATGCAGGACATCCGCGCGATCGCCGAGGTCGCGCACGCGGCCGGTGCCGTCGTGGTCATGGACAACACCTGGGCCTCGCCGCTCTACTGCAAGCCCTTCGCGCTCGGCGTCGACGTCAGCATCCAGGCCGCCACGAAGTATATCGGCGGCCATTCCGACCTCATGATGGGCACGATCACGACGACCGAAGCACTCTGGGAACGGGTCCGCCACGGCGTCTTCGAGGTCGCCTCGGCCGCCGGACCCGACGAGTGCACGCTCGCGCTTCGCGGCCTGCGCACGCTCGCCGTCCGCCTCGAGCGGCACATGGAGAGCGGCCTTCTCCTGGCCGACTGGCTGCGCCGGCGTCCCGAGGTCCGCCGGGTGATGCACCCGGCGCTGCCGGACGATCCGGGCCACGTCCTCTGGCGGCGCGACTTCCTGGGCGCCTCGGGCCTGTTCGGCTTCGTCCTCGAGCCCTGCAGCGGCGCCCAGCTCGCGGCGTTCCTCGACCATCTGGAGCTGTTCGGCATGGGGGCCTCCTGGGGCGGCTACGAGAGCCTGTTGATCCCGACCGACCCGGCACCTCTTCGCACCGCCGTGCCCTGGCGGGAGCCCGGCCAGGCGATGCGCATCCATGTGGGGCTCGAAGACCCCGAGGATCTGATCCGCGACCTCGAGGCCGGCTTCGCCCGCTTTCGTGCGGCCGCTTGAACCCCCATCTCTCGGGCCATGAGCACGCTCTACGAAGAGGATCTCGCGGCCTGGGCGCAGGCGCAGGCGAAGGCGCTGCGGGAAGCGGCGCGGGCCCGCTGGAACCTGCCGGCCGAGATCGACTGGGAGAACGTCGCCGAGGAGATCGAAGCCTTGGCCCGCTCCGAGCGTCGCGAGCTGCGCTCGCGCCTCTTCCGACTGCTCACCCATCTCCTGAAGTGGCGCCACCAACCCGGCAAGCGCACGCGCAGTTGGCGCCTCACGATCGACGGCCAACGGCGCGAGATCGGGGTCGTTCTCGAGGAGAGCCCGAGCCTGCGCACGAGCCTTACCGAAACGTTCGCACGCGCCTACCAGGCGGCCCGCGAGCGGGCCGCGCTGGAAACCGGCCTGCCGCTCGCGACCTTCCCCGAGACCTGCCCCTTTAGCCTCGAGGAGGCCCTCGATCCGAGCTTCTGGCCGGAGCCAGCGCGCTGACCGCCTCCGCCGCACCCCCGCCTTCCCG
>CALBAK010000094.1 GCA_937926445.1 uncultured Alphaproteobacteria bacterium | reverse complement strand
AGCAGGCGCACGCGGACGCGCGGGCGCACCTTCCGCCGCTCGCGGACGTGCTCGATCGCGTGCGGACGATGCTGGCACCGCTGGCCGTTCGGCCCGAGCATCTCGCGAGCCCCCAGGGTCTCGGCGCGGTCGCGGCGCTCGCGCGTCTCTATCTCGGACTCGGTCGCTGGCTCGAGGCGGCCGCCACCTTGCGGGAGGGTTGGGTGAACCTCTACGCCCCGCCCGAGGCGGCCCGGCCCGGACACGATGCGTTCGACGAAGACGGTCGGAAGGCTGCCGAAAAGACGGCTTCGACTGGGGACGTCTCCAGGAATCCCTTCCGTGCGTTCGCCGATGTACGCAACGATCTCTTGCACGCCCAGTATTCCCGCCGATCGGGGACGCGGTCGCCGGAGGGGATCCGCGCGCAGCTCCGAGAGTGGCTCGACCGGTTCGAGGGGCGAATCGCGGAGCGAGCCGACCCGCCCTCGCGTTGACAGGCGCAGCGGCCGCCCCCCATATAGCGGCCGCCGCGGAGGGGTGGCCGAGTGGCTGAAGGCGGCGGTTTGCTAAACCGTTATAGGGCCTCAAAGCCCTATCGAGGGTTCGAATCCCTTCCCCTCCGCCAGAACGCCTGACCGAGCCTTTTCCGAGGCCGAAGCTTCCCGCTCTGCGGCGATCCGTGCCCTGCGTTCGGTACCGACTGCGCTCCCCATCGGCGTCGGCGCGAAGTCTGGCGAAGGCACGAAACGCCCGGTCGGAAGGTAGGTCGCGATCACCTGCCGACCCGCACGACGCCGCCCGCCCGCTCGTCTTGTCCTTCACCCCGGCGGCGACCGTCACCGGCTTCGTAAACTTCTCTCTTCGTGATGCTCGCCACGCTCACGATCTATGCGAGTCTGGTGCGGATCGCCCCGCGCCTTTTGCAAGCAGCACGCGACCTCGGCGCCTCGGGCCCGCAATGTTCTGGCGCGTGATCCTACCGCTGTCCCTTGCCCGGGGTGGCCGCCGGTGCGTTCCTGATCGTCGTCGTCACGGTCGGCGACTAACTGACACCGCAGATGCTGGGCGGAAACAACGCGCTCGTCTTGCCGCAGACGATCATCATGCAGGTCCAGCGGCGCGCCGACGTGCCGATGGCGGCCGCACTGTCGGTGATCCTGATGCTGCTCGTCCTCGCCGCCTACCTTCTGCTCGCCCGCTGGCTGACGGCAGTGCGGCGATGAGCCGGCACGGCACGGCCGCGCGCGCCGCGGCGCTGGCCCTCCTCGGCTTCGCCTTCCTCTTCATCTATCTGCCGGTCGCGACGCTCGTCCTGTTCTCGCTCCACGACGGGTGAGTGTCGGTGCCACCCTTCGAGGGGCCGACGCTCGAATGGTATCGCCGCATCCTGGCCAATCCACTGGTGACCGGTGCCACCCTCGACTCGGTCCTCGTGGGCGTCGTCTCTTCGCTCCTGGCGGTTGCGCTCGCCTTCCTCGCGGGCCGGGGCCTCGCGCGCCATCGCGTCCCGGGCCGCCGCGCGCGATCTCGGCGCCAGCGAATGGCATGTCTTCACCCGCGTGACCTTGCCCGCGATGCGGGTCCCGATCGCCGCCGCGCTGGCAATCTGTTTCACCTTTTCCTGGGACGAATTCATCGTCGCCTTCGTGCTCGCGAGCTTCGACCCGACGCTGCCGATCCTCATCTGGGGGCTCTTGCGCACCGGGCTCGATCCGCAGACCAACGCTGCGGGGACCCTGGTATTCCTCGTCTCCCTCGGGCTCGTGCTCGTGGCCGAGCTCGCGCTCTTGGGGCGTGGAAGCGATGCGCGCCGGTGATCTCGAGCTACACGAGGTGTCCTGCCGGTTCGGCGAGGTCGTGGCCGTACCGGGGGTCTCGCTGCGGATCCCGGCGGGGAGTTACGTGGTCCTGCTCGGACCCTCGGGCTCGGGCAACACGACGCTTCGGTAGATCCTCGGTGGCTTCACGCTGCCGAGCACGGGGCGTGTGCTGCTCGCCGGCACCGACATCACCACCTTCGCCCCGGCGCGCCGACCGACCGACACGGTGTTCCAGGATTACGCGCTCTTCTCCCGTCTCGACGTCGCCGGGAACGTGCGCTTCGGGCTCTCGGTCCGCGGCCGGGCGAAGGGCGAGGTCGCCGAAACGGTCGCCCGCGCGCTCGAGCTCGTGGGCCTACCCGGCTTCCATAGGCGTCGCATCGGCGAGCTCTCCGGTGGCCAGCGCCGGCGGGTGGCCCTCGCCCGCGCTCTTCTGACCGATCCGGCGATCCTCCTGCTCGACGAACCCTTGGGGCGCTCGATCTCGATTTGCGCCGGCAGATGCAGGACGAGCTCCGCGCCCTGCAACGCCGGGAGGGGCGAATCTTCGTCCACGTCACCCACGACCAGGAGGAGGCGATGGCGATCGCGGATCTGGTCGTGGTGATGCGCGCCGGCAGGGTCGAGGACGCTGGACCGTCCGAGCGCGTCTACCCGCAGCCCCGCACCCGGTTCGTCGCGACCTTTATGGGCGAGAGCAACATCCTCGAGGCGCGGATCGTCGACGGCGCAGCCGAGACCGCGCTCGGTCGGCTGTCCGTAGCGGCCGGCAGCGGGACGGCGGTCGCGATTCGGCCGGAGATGCTGGGCACGGCCGCCGAGCCGGGCTTCTGTCCGCTCGGGCGGATGCGAGTCGAGGAAAGGGTGTTCCAGGCCAGCTTCGCCCGGCTCGTCGATCGAATCGGCGAGACCAGGGTTCTCGTGAAGCTGCCGCCATCCGCCGCACCGCCGATCGGTGCCGAGGTCGACCTCTACGTGAAGCCGACAGGGGCGGTCGCGGTCGCAGAGGAGGACGGGCGATGATCGCGGAACGCGATTGGTACGAGACGATCCCCTTCGCCCACGGGATCGCGCTCGTTCACGAGCCCTGGATGACGCCCTCCCATCGCTGCAACTGCTGGCATGTTCGAGGCCGCGACCGCGACCTCGTGGTCGATGCCGGTCTCGGCCACTTTCCCCTCCGTCGCAACGTGCCTCTCTTGCGCGAGAGGCCGGTCGTCCTGCTGGTGAGCCACACCCACTTCGATCATGTCGGAGGTGCCGCCGAGTTCGAGGAGCGGCTCGTGCATCCGGCCGAAGCGGCCGTCCTCGAGCGGCCGGAGCACGGCGCCACGCTCTTCGCCCACTAGGCCGCGGGTGGGCAGGACGCGGCCATGTTCTTCGAGCCAGCGAAGGGTGTGACTCTCGACTCTACCGCATCGCACCGGCGCCCGCGACCGAGTTCGTCGCCGACGGCGACCGGATCGATCTCGGCGACCGTGTCTTCCACGTGCTCCACGCCCCCGGTCATGCGCCGGGCCATCTCGCGCTCTTCGAGGAGCGGACCGGTGTCCTGATCGCCCAGTACGTCCTCTACGACGGGCCGCTCGTCACCGACTGCCCCGGCGCCGACCGGCGCGCCTCCATCGCCTCCGTTTGCCACTTGCTCGAGCTCGCGCCTCGGATCGTCCACGGCGGTCACTTCGCGAGCTTCGGGCCCGTGCGCCTGCGCCAACTCGTCGACGCCTTTCTGGCCGAAGTCGACCGACGAGGTCGAGGTCCGAGGGAAGGTCCGCGGGTGGCATCCGCACGATCGGCGGGCGCGGCATCGGGCTCGACCTCGACCGTGGCCGCGGCGGGGACGGTGCCGGGGCGCGGCTGACGCGAGGTTTCCTCGACCGATGCGAGCGCGCGGACGTCTCCGGCACGATATCGTCGATTCGCACCTCTCGCATCGCTCGCCCTCCCCATCGGGACACTCGCTGCTCGGCCTCCACCCCAGGGGCCGGCCTCGCGCGCTCGACCGGAAGGGTTCGAACCGATCGAAAAGCCCGCCACGAGCGGTCCGGCTCGAGTCGCAAAACGGGGTTGCGTCGAGTGCAACCCTCGTGACGAGAGCGAGGCAGCATCCGGTGGCTGGGAGGCAGGCGAGGACAGCCGGGCTCCGGCATCGGGTGGCGTCGTCGAGATCAGGGAGGAGCTTCGCGATGAAAAAGGTTCTGGCGCTCGCGGCCGCCGCGATGCTGATCGGCTCGGCCGCCCACGCCGAGCGCATCGTCATGGTCACCCACACTCGGGGCAGGGACCCGTTCTGGCAGGTGGTCGAGAAGGGTGCACGCGACGCGGCCGAGGCACTCGGGATCCAGTTCGAGTACAATTTCGCTCCCTCGGGCGACAGGGCCGACATGGCGAAGTTGATCGAGGCGGCCGACGCCACCAACCCCGAAGGCCTCGTCGTCTCGCTGCCCGACCCGGCAGCACTCGGCAACGCGATCCGCAAGGCGGCCGCCGCCGGCATCCCGGTGATCACGATCAATTCGGGCCTCGAGCAGTCGCGGGCGGTCGGCGCCATCCTCCATGTCGGCCAGCCCGAGCGGCTCGCCGGCAAGGCGGCTGGCGCACGGGCCAAGAAGGAGGGAGCCAAGAAGGCGCTCTGCCTCGACCAGGAAGCCTTCAACACCGCGCTGGTCGAGCGCTGCGAGGGCTATTTCGAAATCCATGGGGCAGAAGCTCGACATGATCGACGTCTCCAACGACGTCGCCCAGATCCGCACCCGCACCGCCGCCGCGCTGCAGGCCGATCCGTCGATCGACGCCCTGCTCGCCACCGGCCCGCACGTCTGCGAGGCGGCGGCCGCCGCGGTCAAGGCCGTGGGTGCCAAGGTCCATCTCGCCTGCTTCGACCTCTCGCAGGGTGTGATGAAGCTCATCAAGGAGGGGCAGGTCGCCTTCACGATCGACCAGCAGCAGCGGCTGCAGGGCTATCTGCCGATCGTCTTCCTCCATCTCTACAACAGCGGTGCGGGCCTCTTGCCCGGTGCCGACATCCCCTCCGGGCCCGGCTTCGTCGACGCCAAGAACGCCGACAAGGTTCTGGCTCTGGCCGGCGTCGATCGCTGACCCATCGCCGGGGCGGCCGGGAGAGCCGGGCCGCCCCGCGACATCGCGGGTCCGCCTCGAGGGACGTGGCCATGGCCGCGCAAAGGACCGTCTCCGTCGCCCGTCGCGAGGCCGATCGGCTGCAGACCGGCGGGCGGCTCGCCGCGCTCTCCCGCCGACCCGAGGTCGGCGCCTTCGTCGTCATGGTGGTGGTCGTCACGGCGATCGCCATCGCGAGCAACGGTCAGGCGTTCAACGCCCTCGGCCTCAAGAACAATCTCTCGATCATCGCCCAGTTCGGCATCATCGCGATCGGCGCCACGCTGCTCATGATCGCCCGCGAGTACGATCTCTCGATCGGCTCGATGATCGGCTTCGCCGGCATGTCGATGGCGATGATGCTCAAATGGGGCCTGCCCTTCGGTCTCGGCCCCGCGACCCCGGTCAGCGCCTTCTTCCTCACCCTCGCGATGACGCTCGCGATCGGCTGGCTGATCGGCACGATCGTCGTCCGCTCCGGCCTCTCGAGCTTCATCGTCACCCTCTCTTTCCTCTTCTTCCTGCGCGGGCTCACCGAGGTGTGCTTCCGGGCGATCAACGGCTCGACCCAGATCTCGGGCCTGCCCGACTTCAAGGAGACGAGCACCTTCGCCTATCTGTTCGGCGGCGAAACCTTCGGCTGGTTCTACGACCTCTGGTTCCTCCTGGGCGGCAACGTCAACCGCGCCGGGGCCCAGTGGGTGACCGGTTTCGACGCCCGGCTCGCCTGGTGGATCGCCGTGGCTCTGCTCGCCTGGCTCGTGCTCTCGCGCACCCAGGTCGGCAACTGGATCTACGCCACCGGTGACAATCGCGAGGCGGCGCGCGCCAACGGCGTGCCGGTCGACAAGGTCCGGATCGGTCTGTTCATGGTCTCCGCCCTCTGCGCCACGATCTTCGCCGCCTGCCAGGTGTTCGAGACCAACACGGCGGATGCCGCCAAGGGCAATCTCAAGGAGCTCGAGGCGATCGCCATCGCGGTCGTCGGCGGCACGCTCATGACCGGGGGCTACGGCTCGATCCTGGGCGTCGTGCTCGGTGCCGTCACCTTCGGCCTCGTGGCTAATGCCGTGTTCTTCATCCCAGCGATCGACGGCAGCTACTACCGGGTGTTCGTAGGTGTGGTGCTGCTCGCCGCCGTTTTCCTCAACGAGCGGGTCAGGAAGCGCATCACCGGAGGCTTGTGAGATGGCCGAGCCGCTCATCCGCATCGAGGGGCTGGTGCGCCGCTTCGGCCCCTTCACCGCCCTCGACGGGATCGACATCGACATCTACCGGGGCGAGGTGCACGCGCTCTTGGGCGACAACGGCGCGGGCAAATCGACCCTCATCAAGATCCTCTCGGGTGTGCACGAGCCCACCGCGGGCCGCATCCTGATCGAGGGCAGGGAGGTCCGCTTCCGCTCGCCGCGCGACGCCACCGCCGCCGGCATCGGCACGGTCTACCAGGACCTCGCGCTCAACCCGCTCATGAGCGTGACGCGCAACTTCTTCCTCGTTCCTCGGCCGCGAGCTCTATCGCGGTCCACCGGCCTTCGGTCTGCTCCACATGAAGACCATGGATG
>CALBAK010000093.1 GCA_937926445.1 uncultured Alphaproteobacteria bacterium | reverse complement strand
CGCGAATAGCCGGCCCGCTCGGCGATCTCCTCGGGCTGGATCACGTGGACGAGCCGGGGCCGCTTCGGATCCGGCTTCGTGTCGAAGACGTGGATGCGCGAGGAGCGCAGGCCCGGAACGAGGAGATAGCGCCGCTCGACGTGCGGGTGCGGGGCGTTCGGGCACAGATGCGAGCTGCAGGCGTTCCAGCCGAAATGGTGGAACTCGTCGCCCACCGTGCTCGCCTCGGCCTCGTGGACGATGCGCCCGTAGCCCGGCGAAGCGGGATCGACGTCGACCACCGCGAGGCGGTCGGGCACCGCCCGGTTCGGATCGAAAGCCACGACGTAGGCGAAGCTTTCGGGCGGTGCTTTGGTCGCGAGCTTCGGGCTCGGATAGAAGGTCGGATCGGGTCGAAGGGCGGTGGCCATCGCGTGCGCTCCCCCTGATCGTGTCCCGCACGGGCGGGTCTTCTTCCGGGCTCGAAAGAAAGCACCGGCCGCGGCGAATGGGAACCCCCGGGTCCGGCCGTGCGTGCCTGCCGGGACTCCTGGGAAAAAGACCGCCCGGCGGACCGGGCGGCGGAGTGAGGGGAGGCTAACAGAAAAGGGTTACTGGACCGCCTCGCCGTGGAGCGCGAGGTCGAGGCCCTCGCGCTCGCTGTCGCGATCGACCCGGAGGCCGGTGATCGCCTTGACGATCAGGAGGATCACGAAGGTCGCGATGGCGCACCAGACGACCGTCCATACGATCCCCTTCAACTGGATCCAGACCTGCCCCGGGTTGCCCTCGAGGAGGCCCGCGGTGCCGCCCACGGCCTCGACCGCGAACACGCCGGTCAGAAGGGCGCCCACGATCCCGCCCACCCCGTGCACGCCGAAGACGTCGAGGCTGTCGTCGTAGCCGAGCCAGTTCTTCACGTAGACCGACGCCCAGAAGCAGACGAGACCGGAGGCGAGGCCGATCACCAGGGCCCCGTTGGGCAAGACGAAGCCCGAAGCCGGGGTGATGGCGACGAGGCCCGCCACCGCACCCGAGGCGATGCCGAGAAGCGAGGGTTTGCCCTTGGCGATCCACTCGGCGAGCATCCAGGCTACCGCTGCGGCCGCGGCGGCGATCTGGGTGACGAGCATCGCCATGCCGGCGCGGCCGTCGGCTGCTACCGCCGAACCGGCGTTGAACCCGAACCAGCCGACCCACAGGAGCGAGGCGCCGATCAGCGTGAGCGTCAGATTGTGCGGCGCCATCGGCTCGCTCTTGTAGCCGATCCGCGGCCCCAGCACGAGGCAAGCGACGAGCCCGGCGATGCCGGCGTTGATGTGGACGACCGTCCCGCCCGCGTAGTCGAGCACGCCGTCGCCGCCCAAGAATCCGCCGCCCCAGACCCAATGGGTGATCGGCGCGTAGACGACGATCGACCAGAGGATCATAAAGAGGAGCATCGCCCCGAACTTCATCCGGTCGACCAACGAACCCACGATCAGGGCGGGGGTGATGATCGCGAAGGTCATCTGGAAAGTGGCGAACACGCTCTCGGGTATCGTTCCCTGCAGCGTGTCGACGCTCATCCCGGCGAAGAACATCTTGGAGAGGCCGCCGACATAGGCGGTACCTTCGGCGAACGCCAGGCTGTAGCCGACGACCAGCCAGACGATGCTCATGGCACAGCAGATCGCGAAGACCTGCATGAGCACCGAGAGCACGTTCTTCTTGCGGACCATGCCGCCGTAGAACAGCGCCACGCCCGGTATCGTCATCAAGAGCACGAGCGCGGTTGCGGTGAGCATCCAGGCGGTATCGCCTTTGTCGAGCGTCGGCTCGTCGGCGATAGCCGGCCCCGCGGCGGCGAGCCCCGCCCCCAGAGCGCTGATCGTCACCATCAGCCAGCGGTTCATCGGCGTCCTCTTCTCCTGCATCGTCGGCGGCCTTCCGGTCGGCCCGCTGTCCGTTCCGCATCGGGTGCGAACAAAAAGCGTGCCGCAGCGTGAAAACGCCCGGCGCGCGCCCGGGGGCGAAGAAGTTGCCCAATTTTTGCGCAGGCGCGCCCGGGCTCGGCGGTCGGCTGCCCGAATTCGCGGCAGAGCCCCGCTGGCCCGCCGCTCCGCCGTTCTTGACGCCCGCCCGGTCGACCCGCACTCTGCCCACGGGGAGGCGAGGAGCCGAACGCATGCGGCTGGCGGACGGATCGGACCCGATCCGGCGGGACGTGGGCGCGCGCCGATGCTGAGCGCGCTCGAGCGGCTCTGCACGGGCCTCGCCCGCCTCAACGTGCCACTCCTGGCGCTCTGCCGGCTCGCGACCGTGCTCCTGTGCGCGAGCTTGACGGCGATCGTCGCGATCGGCGTTTTCTTCCGCTACGTGTTGAACGATGCGCTCTCCTGGTCGGAGGAGGTCGCCAAGTTCGCGATGGTCTGGCTGACCTTCACGGGCGCACCCTTGGCGCTCGTGGCGGGCGGCCACGTGGCGATCGAAATGCTGCCGCGGCTCCTGCCGCGGCGCGCCCGCCATCTGCTCTTCGCGGTCGTGCTTGCCGTGGTGGTGGCGGTGCTCGTCGTGCTGGTCTGGCGCGGGACCACCTTCGCGTGGAATGGCCGCAGCCAGGTCGCGGCCATGCTCGGCGACGTGTCGATGGCCTGGATCTTCGCGGCCATCCCGATCGGCAGCCTGATCATGCTCGTGGTGGCGAGCGAGCAGGCGCTGCGCCATCTGCTGCACGCCCTCGCCCCCGAGCGGCACGCCGCGCCGGTGGCGGAGGGGGCGGCCGCCGGCGCCGAGTGAGGCGATGCTCGGGACCGCCTATGTCTGGATCTTCCTCGCTGCCATGGCGATCGGCGTGCCGATCGTGTTCGCCATGGCGCTGGCGCCGATCGCGGCGTTCCTGCTCGCCGATCGGGCCCCGTTCCTAGCCGTCTTGCCGCAGCGCATCTTCCAGGGGATCAACCAGTTCCCGCTCCTCGCGATCCCGCTCTTCATCCTGGCCGGCGAGGTGATGAACGTGGGCGGCATCACCGAGCGCCTTATGCGCCTCGCCACCGCGCTCGTGGGCCATTTCCGGGGCGGCCTCGCCCAGGTCAACATTCTGACGTCGGTACTGTTCGCCGGCCTCTCGGGTTCGGCCGTGGCCGACGTCTCGGCGCTCGGCTCGATCCTCGTCCCCGCCATGCAGCGGCAGGGCTACGGTCGGGCCTTCGCCGCGGCGGTGACCGCCGCCTCGGCGGTGATCGGGCCGATCATCCCGCCCTCGATCATCATGGTTATCTACGCCTACGTGATGAATGTCTCGGTGGCGGCGATGTTTCTCGGCGGCTTCCTTCCCGGGCTGCTGATGGCAGCCGGGCTGATGCTCGTCACCGACCTGCTCGCCCGCCGGCGGAACTATCCCCGCAGCGAGCGGCGTGCGCCGCTGCCGGAGCTCGCGGCCGCGGCTCGCGGTGCCTTCTTGCCGCTCCTCACGCCGGTGATCATTCTGGGCGGTATCCTGGGCGGGGTCTTCACGCCGACCGAGGCGGCCGCTGCCGCCGTCGTCTACGCGCTCCTGCTCGCGCTTCTCGTGCTGCGCACGCTGCGCCTTTCCGACCTGCCGGCGCTCTTCCTGCGCGCCGGGGTGGCGGCGAGTGCCGTGCTGCTGGCGATCGGCACGGCCGCGCTCTTCGGCTGGGTGGCGACGCTTTCGGGCCTGCCGGGCAAGCTCGCCGCGACCCTGCTCGCGATCGGCGGCGATCCGCTCCTGCTCCTGCTGCTCGTCAACTTGCTGCTGCTCCTGGTCGGCATGTTCATGGACGCCGGACCGGCGATTTTGATCCTGGGTCCGATCCTGGCACCCACCATGCAGCAGCTCGGGGTCGACCCTATCCACTTCGCGCTGATCATGTGCATCAATCTCACGATCGGGCTCGCCACGCCGCCCGTGGGCCTCGTGCTGTTCGTGAGTTCGGCGCTCGCCCGCGAGTCGATCGAACGGATCGCCCGCGAGATGCTGCCCTACTATTTGGTCCATCTTGCGGTGATCCTGCTCGTCACTTACGTGCCCGCGGTGACGCTCGCCCTGCCGCGCCTCTTCGGCTTCGCGAGCTGAGGGGCGGGCGGAGAACGGAGAAGGGAGGTCGACCATGCGCGAGATCCTGTTCGGCGTACTCGTCTGGGGAGCGGTGGCGTTCGCTGCCGGTCCTCTCGACGCTCAGCAATACACGCTCAAATACGGTCACGTCGGCCCCGCGACCGAGAACTCGGACGACCACGTGCCGGGGGTTTTCTTGAAATCCTTCCTCGAGAGCCGCTCGGGCGGCCGGATCAAGGTCGAGATCTACCCGGCGGGTCAGCTCGGCCAGTTCCGCGAGCTGTTCGAACAGGTCCAGCTCAATACCCTCGAGCTCACGCACACCTCGGTGGGCGGTGCTTCGGCCTTCTTCCCCGAACTCCAGGTCACCGACATTCCCTACATGATCCGCGACGATCTCGTGGCCGAGGCGGTCGGCCGGGGACCGTTCTTCGAGAAGCTCAGGGACGCGGTCCTCAAGAAGACCGGCAACGTCCGGCTCGTGGCGATGGGCAACACCGGCCGCTGGCGCAGCTTCTTCACCAAGAAGCCGGTGCTCAAGGCGGCCGATCTCGCCGGCATGAAGATCCGTATCGTCGACAGCCCGATCCAGGTGACCTTCGTGCGCGGTGCCGGCGCCAACCCGGTGCCGATCCCCTGGGGCGAGGTCTACACCTCGCTCGCGACCGGCGTGGCGGACGGCCTCAACATCGCGATCACCGACGTGGTGCCGAACAAGCTGCACGAGGTGGTCAAGCACGTCGTCATAGACGAGCACATGTATCTCTACGGGTTCTATTGGATGAGCGAGGCCTGGTTCCGCTCCCTGCCCAACGACCTGCAGATCCTGGTCGCGGACGGGGTCGAGCAGATGGCGCGCGTCCAGGTCGACTTCAACAAGGCCTTCGAGAGCCGGGCCTACGAGCAGTTCGTCAAAGAGGGAGGGACGATCCGGATACTGGCCCCCGAGGAGAAAGCCAAGCTCCTGCCCGGGCGGGAGGCGGCCAAGGCCTGGTTCGTCGAGAAGTACGGCCGCGAGTGGTTGGAGGCTTGGGAGGAGGCCCTGGCCCAGGCGGAACGGCAAGTCGACGCCGAGCGGAAACGGCTGTTCCAGGTCGGGGGCTGAGCCCGCGAAGCGTGCGTCGCAGGTACCGGGGTGTGCGGTCGCACGCGCCCCGGATCGGCTTTGGCGGGCCGTTTACGCTCGAGGGCGATAGTGGGCGCGCGGCCGAGGGGTCGCGAGCGGGCCGAAACGGCCTCGCCACCCGACCCGGCGGTTCCTTCGGGAGATTCGATGCCCGCGCTCGTCTGGCTCGCCAAGCGCCCACTGCCGCTCGCCGCGATCGACGGTGCCGACCCGGCGCTCGAGGTGGCGCTGCGGGCCTGGGCGGAACGGCGGGTCGACGGGCTCCTGCCGCCGCGCTGTGTGCTCGACACCCCGCAACTCCGGCTGCTCTTGCCGGAGGCGGAGTGGTTGGCCCCGCCGAGCCCGGACGAGCCGGCGCCGCTCGGCCGGCTCGAAGCGCTGGCGACCGCTGTGGCGGCTCGCCCGGAGGCGGCGCGGCGGACGCTCGGCGAGCTACTGCACGAGGACCAGCGGACCGTCCGCTTCACGGGCTCGGCGTTGTTGCAGGAGCTCGTCGTGCGGGGCCCGCTCGCAGTCGAGCGCTGGCGTCAGCTCCTTTTGCCGACCGCCGACGACGGGGTGCGGGTGAAGGAGCTCCTGCAGCTCTGCCGGCTCGTCGAGAGCGGGCCGCTGCCGGCATCGACAGCCGGGCTCAGCCGGCGGGAGTCACCCGCACCGCGACCGGCACCGGACGGGGGCGACGCGCTACCGGCAGCGGCACCGGATGTCGGGGATGCTCGGGCAGGGTCGCGAGCTTGGCGCGGAATTCCTCGGCGGTGATCCAGCAGAGATAGAGGATCTCCGAGCCGCCCTGCGGCGGGAACCAGCCGTCGAGGCATTTCTCGACATGAGCGTAGCCGTAGGAGCGCACCGGCACCGGCGTGTCGGCGAGGCTCTGGCGCACGAAGCCGGTATTGGCGAGGCAGCCAGCGTTGCGGAACGACAGTGCGCGCGACAGCCAGGGCAGGAACATGCCGAGGCCGGAGCGGCGATGCGCCGGCACGACATAGGTCGAGCCGGAATGGCTGAGGCGGCCGTAAAGGCGCGTGGAGACAGGAAGCGTCGGGATCCGCTCGACGCCGAAGGCGCGGGCGAAGCCGCCCTCGTACCAGATCCGGCCGGTCGCCATCTCCTCCGAGAGGTCTTCGGTCTCGATCACCTTCTCCGCACTCGTGGCGACGATCGCGCCGTCGGCATCGACCGCGGCGAGCCAGAAATCTTCGGGGCCGAGGCGGCTCCTGCGCGGATCGAAGCTCGGATTGGCGAAACTCCCCCGGCTTTCGAGGAAGCGGACCAGGCGATCGAAGTCGCGCTCGATCAGGAACGTGAGGCCGAGGCGGGCGACGGCGTCCGTGAGGGCGTCGATCCCGTCTTGGAGGGAGACCGGACAGGTGTTGGACGACGACAAGGGGCGGGTCCTCCTTGGGCTCCCCGGAACCGGCGGGGGCTTGCGCCCACCGCCGGTCCCGCCGGGAGTCGAGGCCGCGACCTGCGCGGCGGACCCGTTCTCGGCGACAACCCTTTGTTAACCAAACGGCTTCGCCGTCCGGTCGTAACCCGATGCCGTGCCCCGTTCACCCTCCTCGCGCCGCGCCTCAACCCGTCGCGCGGACCGGCTCGGGCCGGCGCGGCGGCGGCTCGGCGCGGCCGAGCGGCACGGGATGGCGGGGATGCTCGGGCAGGGCCTCGACCGAGCGGACGAATTCTGCGTCGGTGATCCAGCAGAGATAGAGCACCTCCGGCCCGTTCTGGGGCGGGAAGAAACCGTCGAGGCACTTCTCGACATGGGCATAGCCGTAGCTCTCGGTCGGCACCGGCGTCACGTAGAGGCTGTGGCGGACGAAGCCGGTGTTGGCCGCGACGCCGTGATTGCGGAAGGAGAGGGCGCGCGAGAGCCGGGTCATGAGCATGGCGAGGCCCTGGCCGCGCCAGGCGGGATCCACCCAGGTCGAGCCCGAGTGGCTGAGCGTGCCCGAGAGCCGCACGCTCGGTCGTACGATCTCGATGCGGGCCGGCCCGCCGCGGCTCGCGAAGCCGCCCTCGTACCAGATCCGGCCGGTTGCCACCTCCTCCATGAAGTCCTCGGTCTCGATCACTTTCTCGGCGCTACAGGCGATCGAGCGACCGGCCGGGTCCAACAGGTGCACCCAGAAATCGCGCCAGCCGAGCCGGCTCGAGGCCGGATCGAAGCTCGGATTGACGAAGCTGCCGCGCGCGCGGAGTAACGCGGCGAGCCCGTCGAAATTCTGCTCGATCAGGAGCGTGAGGCCGAGTTCGGCGATCGTTCGGGTGAGCGAATCGACGCCCATCTGAACGATCGCGAGATCGCGTTCGGACAGGGCCATGGTGGAGTCCTCCTCGGCCGGCGGCGGCCCGTGCGCTCGAACGGCCGGCCGTCGGCCCCTATCGCCTCTCCCTGGTCCCGGCCGTGGAGACGACCGGGACCCGCTCGGGGCTATAGGCACAGCGTCGTGCGCGACCTGTGCGGAAGGCCACAGACCGAGCGAATCGGCGCTCCTAGAGACGGGGGCGCTGAGGGCTGAGACATCCTTGCGGCCCGCGCGTGCCCGATAAGGGTCCGCGCGGGCCTTTTTCTCGGCCGCCCGGCCGAGCCCGGACCGACCGCTCAGGACGGCAGGGGGCAGCCTTCGGCGAGGAGCCCTTCGGCCACGAGCTGTTCCCAGAAGGCGCGCGGGACGGGGTGCGCGAGGAGGCGCCGGTTCTCCTGCACCTCTTCGGGCCGGACGGCACCCGGGACGATCGCCGCCACCCGGTCGAGACCCAAGGGGAAGCGGATCGCCGCGGCCTTGAGCGGCACCGCGTGCCGGGCGCAGACGGCCTCGATCCGGCGCACGCGCTCCAGGATCTCGGGAGGGGCGGGCTCGTAGTCGTAGCGCGCGCCGGGCACCGCACCGCTCGCGAGGATGCCGGAATTGTAGGGACCGCCCAGGAGGATGGAGAAGCCCTTGGCGCGAGCGAGCGGCAACAGATCGTCGAGCCCGCCATGTTCGAGCAGGGTGTAGCGGCCGGCGAGCAGGAAGACGTCGGGGTCGGCCTCGCGGGCGAGCCGGAGGCAGGGGGCGACCGCGTTCACGCCGAGGCCCACGGCGCGGATCGTGCCCGCCGCGCGCAGATCGCTCAGGACCCGCCAGCCGCCCGACATCAGTTCGCGGAAGCGCTCCTCGAAGATCTCAGGCGTGGGGCACCACCAGGGGTCGAGATCGTGGACGAACACGATGTCGATCCGCTCGAGGCCGAGCCGCTGCAGGCTGTCCTCGATCGAGCGGCGCACGCCCGCGGCCGTGTAGTCGAAGCGCCAGCGCATGGCGAGCCCGCCGGCCCACTGGCCGCGGTCGATCGTCCGGGGATCGGCGGGCTCGAGCAGGCGGCCGACCTTGGTCGAGAGCACGAAGGCGTCGCGCGGCTTGGAGCGGAGCACTTCGCCCATCCGGTGCTCGCCGAGCCCGTGGCCGTAGAGAGGGGCCGTGTCGAACAGCCGGATGCCCGCCTCCCAGGCCGCTTCGATCGTGGCCCAGGCGCGCGGATCCGGGATCTTCTCGTAGAGATCGCCGAGCGGTGCTCCACCCAGCCCGAGCACCGTCACCTCGAGATCGGTCCGCCCGATCCGCCGGCGCGGTAGCGCTTCCTCCATCGACGCCTCACTCGCGACGCCCGACGGGAAGCTAGTCGAGGCCGGCGCCGCGGGCGAGGTCGGTGGATAGGAGGCGCGATCGCCCGCCGCGCGGGCCGGCCACCGACTCCCGCCGGAGGGCGGGCGCCGGCTGCCCCGGAGCGCCGACCCGCGCCGCTCGGCAGCAGGGCGCGGAGCACGAGGTAGCGGGGGTCAGAGGCGGTAGAGGGCGCGAGCGTTGCCGCGCCAGAAGCGCTCGCGCGCCTCGGCGTCGAAGCCCGCGAGGAACTCGTCCAAAATTGCCACCCAGGTGGTGTAGAGGTGCGTTTTGGAGCTCACCGGCCAGTCGCTGCCGTACAGCACGCGCACGGGGCCGAAGCAGGCGAAGGCGTGCTCGAGAAAGGGGCGAAGCTGCGCCCGCGTCCATCGGACCGGATCGGCCTCGGTGATCATCCCCGAGATCTTGCAGACCAGGTTCGGGCAGCGGGCGAGAGCAGCGAGCTCCTCACGCCAGGGGTCGAGGGCGCCCGCCGCGACCGGCGGCTTGCCCAGATGGTCGAGGACGAAGCGGGTCTCGGGGCAGCGGCGGACGAGCTCGATCGCCGGCCCGAGCTGGCCGCGCCCGGCCCGCAGGCAGAGTTCGAAGAGGAGGCCGCGGGCGCCGACCCGGCGCACCCCTTCGACGAAATCGGGAGCGAGGCAGAAGGCGGGGTCGGGCTCGTCCTGGATCAGCCGGCGGATGCCGCGCAACGCGGGCAGCGCCGCGAGCGCATCGAGCTCGGCCTCGACCGCGACACCACGCTCGACCGGGGCGTGCGCCACGATCGCACCGATCCGCGGGTCGCGGTCGGCGAGCGCCTGGACGCGACGAGCCTCTTCGACGTGGTGGCCCGGATCGACCGCGACCTCGACGAACACCAGCCGTTCGATTGCGACCACAGCCGCCGCCCGGTCGAGCTCGGCGAGGCCGTGCGGTCGGTCGAGGACCGGATCGCCGCGCAGCCAGCCGTAACGGAGCACGGCCGGGTCGTAAAGGTGGACGTGGGTGTCGACGACCGGATGCTCGGGCATCGCGTTCCCGCCCCCGAGCGGGTGCCGACCGGGTTCAGCTCTGCTCGCTCAAGACCACGAGCTCGAGCTTCGGCTCGTAGTAGAGCGTGACGCCGTTGTCGAAGGTGACGTAGGCGAAGCCCGTGACGTTCTCGCCCGCGGCGGTGACGTGGTGCGGGGCCTGGCCGCGGGCGAGCTCGCTCGCGCTCGTGACGAGCGCCAGCCGACGCAGGTTGGAATCGTTGAACAGCACGATTTCGCCGTTGCTGTCCTGGACGAGGTCGGCGAGCGCCAGGGTCACCATGTCCTCGCCGGAGGCGGGGAGCAGCCCGTCGAGCGCCGCGCCCTCCGCGAAGGGCCATTCGACCGGAGCGGTCTCGACCGGCCCGCCGCTCGGATCGTTCCGGCTCGTCTCGATAGCATTGTTGACCATCGTCGCACCCGCTGACCGCAATCCACGAGCCACTCCCCCGAGCGGCTCCGACGCACTCCCCGGATCCGGCGGCGCGTCATTCGCGTCGCCGTGTCTAGCCGACTAACCTTACCGTTCGGTTAAGACAAGCGATCCGGCTCGCCCGACCATCGGGTCGGCGCAGCAATCGAAGCCCCACGGTACCGACTTATGCGCGGCCCGCGTCCGCCTCAATAGCCGACCCGCTCGATCATCCAGGCGGGATGGGCGAAGGCGGCCAGATGGATCTCCGGCGTGTAGTGCCGCAGCCCGGCCGGCACCGGCCTCCGCCGCAGCTCCTCGAGGCTGAGCCGGCGGTGCGCCGGCTCGTCCGAGGCCCAGCCGAGCGCCATGTTGGCGCCGATGTAGGTCGGCACCGGGGCGAAGAAATAGGTCACGTCGGCGAAGCCGGCGCGGCGCTGGCGCTCCTGGGTGAAGACGAGCTCGTCCGGGTAGATCGCCGGATTGCCGCACTGGGTGACCATGATGCCGCCGGGCCGCAGGAGCGATCGGCAGGCGCGGTAGAACTCCTCGGTGAACAGCACCTCGCCCGGCCCCCTGGGGTCGGTCGAATCGACCACGATGACGTCGAACCGATCGGGGCAGTCGCGAACGAAGGCGGCGCCGTCGGCGATCACGATCCGGACGCGCGGATCGTCGTAGGCGCCGGCCGAGACGGTCGGAAGATAGCGCTTGCAGAACTCGATGACGCCGGCGTCGATCTCGACCTGGGTGATCCGGCGGACCGAGGGGTGCCGGCAGGCTTCGCGCAGGCAACCGCCGTCGCCGCCGCCCACGATCAAGAGCTCCTCGACCCGGCCGTGGGCGAGGAGCGCCGGGTGGATCATCATCTCGTGGTAGACGAACTCGTCGGCGGTCGTCACCTGCACGACCCCGTCGAGGGCGAGGACCCGGCCCCAGCTCCAGGATTCGAAGACGATAAGGTCCTGGACGGCCGTCTTTTCGTGGTAGAGGACCTCCTTGACCCGGATCTTCTGCGCCCAGTTGGGCCAGAGCGTCTCCTCGAACCACTCCATGCTCGATCGTCCGTTTCCCTGCCGCAGCGATCTCGTTGCCCCTAGCGCAGCCGGGAGCGAGCGTCGAGCGGGCACGAGGTCACCGCCGCACTCGCGGTGACGGCGCGGCAAAAAAGCGCCGGGACGGTGGCCCGCCCCGGCGATCGAACGAAAAGGTTCAGCGGTCGGCCGCGAAGGACCGGATCCGCGAACGCGCGCGGCGTAGCGATCGCACGATCGGCGTAAGCGAGCGTGAGCCGCGACCTCCGGTTGCAGGTGACAAACGTGAATTCGTCGTGAAATACATTGTCTCGAGCAGGGACGGAGCGGTCGATCGTCGTTCCCATGCGCTGGAGCCACGTCCCCCTTCGCGAAGGCCCGGAAGCCGGTGGCGGCGTCGAAACAGCCGGCGCGGGGGACTGGCGACTCGACCTCCTGGGCGGCTTCCGGCTGCGCGGGCCGGACGGCTCGGACCGCACGCCCGTGGGCCGCAAGGTGCGCGGCCTGTTGGCGATCCTGGCGCTCGCCGAGGGGCGGCCGGTCGCCCGCGAGCGGCTCGCCGGCCTGCTCTGGGCCGATCGTTCCGAAGAGCAGGCCCGGGCGAGCCTGCGCCAGGCCCTGCGCGAGCTCCGCCGCTGTCTCGACGAGCCGGGTCTCCTGCGGATCGAGCGCGACCGCGTGGCGCTCGACACGGCTCGGATCACGGTCGACGCGCTGGTTCCCGGGGAGGTCGGCACGGTCCCGGCGACGAGCACCGGGGCGCCGGAGTCGGGCCCGAGCGAGCTGCTCGAAGGCCTGGTCGGGCTCGGTGCCGCCTTCGACGTCTGGCTCGCAGCGCAACGCGCGCGCTGGCGGACGGCGATCCTGGGCGTGCTCGAGCGACGCCTCGAGGCGGCGAGCGACCCGGGAGAACGGCTGGCCGTCGCTTCCCGGATCCTCTCGATCGAGCCGGCGCACGAGCCGACCCATCGGGCCCTGATGCTGCTCCATGCCCAGCGCGGGGACACGGCCGCGGCGATCCGCCAGTTCGAGCTGTGCCGCGAGGCGCTCGACCGGCTCCTCGATGCCCGGCCGAGCGAGCCGACGGTGCGCCTGTTGGGACAGATCCGGGCCGGTGCGGTGCCGGCGGCAGGGCTCGCGGGGCCGACCGTGGGGGAGCCGCCGGCCACCACCTCGCTGGTCGTGATGCCTCTACGCGAGCAGGGCGGGCCGCACGATCTGCCTTCGCTCGGCGAAGGAATCGCGGAAGAGATCTCGGCGGCCCTCGCCCGCTTCCGCTGGATCTTCGTGGCGGCGCCGAGCTCGGCCGCCTCGCTCGCCCGCGAGCTCGCCGATCCGCTGGCGATCGCCCGGCGCCTCGGGGTCCGCTACCTGGTCGACGGTCGGGTCCTCCACGAAGACGGGTGCCTGCGTCTGCGGGTGGAGCTGATCGAGGCCGCGAGCGCGCGGCTTCTGTGGACCGACCACGAGACGATCCGCCCGGCAGCGCTCGCCGAGCTGCCCGGTGGTCTCGCGGCGGCGTTGGCGGCGCGGCTGGCCCGCGAGCTCGTGATCCACGAGAGCGCCCGGGTCGATCCGCCGAAGACCGCTCGGGGCGAGGCCCATCTCCTCGTCCTGCGTGCCGTCCGCCTGGTCTATTCCCTCGAGATGCCGCGGCTCGCCGAGGCGGCCGGGCTCCTGCGTCGGGCGCTCGAGCTGCACCCGAACCACGCCCTCGGCCACGCCTGGTACGCCACGGTACAGTTGATCCGCGCGGGCTATCCCTGGCGGGAGGGTCACGACCGGCTGATCGCCGAGGCGGCCGCCGGCGCCGGCCGCGCCGTCGAGCTCGATCCGCTCGAAGCCCTGGCGCTCGGCACGCTCGCCCAGTACCGGGTGCTGGAGCGGCGGCACGAGGAGGCGCTCTGGCTCGGCGAGCGGGCGGTCGCGATCAATCCGGCGCTGCCGATGGCCTGGGGGCGACGGGCGCTCGTCTTCTGCTATCGTGGCGAGCCCGAGGCGGCGCTGGAATCGATCGCGCGCTATCGGCGGCTCTCGCCTTTCGACCCGTTCCTCGCCCTGTTCGGGCGCGCCGAGGTGTTCGCCCACCTCTTGGCCGGCCGCTTCGAGGCGGCGGTCGCCGCCGCCCGCCCGTTGATCGCCCGCAAGCCCACCCTGCTCGGTTGCTACCTGCCGATGCTCGCGGCCCTCGGCCATCTCGGCTGGCGGGAAGAAGCGCGCGACCGTCTCCTCGACGTCTATCGGATCGAGCCGCGCATCTCGCTCGAGGCGTTCCGCCGCCACTACCCGCTGCTCCGGGCGGACGATCTCGAGAACTATGCTGAGGGCTTGCGCCGGGCCGGTCTGCGGGAGCGCGTGGACGAGCCTTAGCCCGGCCGGCGCGGCTTCGGCGGCTTCGGCGGCGGTCGAGGGGACCGCGAAGGCTGCGAAGACCTCGATGCTTGTCCGCGGCCGGCGAGCTCCCCAGATGACGGCGGGCGTCGGACGGTGCCGGCGGGAGGGACGCATGGCCTTCGGTTTCTGGGAGGCGCTTCTGATCCTCGGGATCGTGCTCGTGATCTTCGGTGCCGGCAAACTGCCCACCGTGATGGGCGACCTCGCCAAGGGGATCAAGACGTTCAAGGCCGGGCTCAAAGAGGAGGAGCCGGCGGCCGAGCCGCCGCGGCCGGCCGAGCCGCGCGAGCTGCCGCCGCCCGGTCCGGTCGCGGGCTCGGGCCGCGAGCCCACGGGCTGAGGCGCACGGGCCGCACGGCGGCGGACCCCGGTTCAGCGGCGGGCGCGGAAGAAAGCGCGCAACAGCTCGCCCGCCGCCCGCTCGCCGATGCCGCCGTAGACCTCCGGGCGATGGTGGCACACCGGGCTCGCGAAGAGCCTGGGGCCGTGCTCGATCGCACCGCTCTTGGGGTCGGCGGCGGCGAAATAGAGCCGGCGGATGCGCGCGAGGGCCGCAGCATAGGCACACATCGGGCAGGGCTCGAGGGTAACCCAGAGATCGCAGCCGACGAGGCGCGGCCTCCCGAGCCGGCGGGCGGCGGCGCGCAGCACGAGGATCTCCGCGTGGGCGGTCGGATCGGCGAGCTCCTCGATCCGGTTGCCGTCCGCCGCCAGGATCGCACCGTCGGGCCCGGTCACCACCGCGCCCACCGGCACTTCGCCGCGCCGTGCCGCCGCCTCGGCTTCCGCGAGCGCGCGCTGCATAGGGCTCGGCGGCACCGCCTCAGGAGCCGGGCTCGAAGGCCACACGGAAGCTGCGGGCGAGCGGCGGCGGATCGACGATCCGGGCCTCGAAGCGGGCGATCGCACCGCCCGCGACGCCCGGTTGCGCGGCGCGGAACAGCCCGGAACCGAGCTCGCGGCCCTCGCCGTCCAAGAGCGCCACGCGGACCGGCGGGATCGGCCGCTCCGCCCGAGTGAGGTTGTGGATCTCCCCCTCGACCACGAAGACCGTGACCCCCTGCTCCTCGAGCCGCCGCGAGGCGAGGTTGCGCAGCTCGAGGCCGTGGCGTGCGGTGACCGGCAGGCCGAGCCGATCGTAGATCGCGAGCGCCTGCGGGAAGGCCGCCACGACCTCGTTGCGACCGACCACGAGGCCGGCGAGAGCGAGGAGGAGGAGCAGGACGGCGAGCCAGCCGGCGATCGCCGCACCTCGCCCCGAGGGCGGCTGGCCGAGCGGCGGGGCCGCGGCGAGCGGTGGCGGTTCGCCGGCCGCCGAGGCGCCGTCGCGATCGACCGGCCCGAGCCCCGGGATCCTCTCCGTCTCCTCGCGCCCTCCGGGCTGTCGGACCGTCGCCGGGGCGGGAGCCGATTCCGGTTCGGGGCGGATCATCCAGCGATGACCGCAGGCCGAGCAGCGCACCCGACGGCCGGCTGGCCCGAGCAGCGCCGGATCGACCCGGAAGCGCGCACCACAGCCCGGGCAGGTGACGATCATGGTTCGTCCCGAACGCTGCGGGAGCGGCGGCGATTCGCCGAATGGTTGCTTCCTAGTGGACGACATTCGCGCAATCTGCAATATGCGGTGGGCATGTCGACCGGGTCGGGCATGGCGGTGGACGGGGACCGGAGCGGGGCGACCATCCTGCAGCTGCACGGGGTCGGCATGCGGTACGGCTCCGCCGACGAGGTCCTACGCGACATCGATCTTACGATCAACGCCGGCACCTTCCACTATCTCGTGGGCCCGAGCGGGGCCGGGAAGACCTCGCTTCTGCGGCTCATGAGCCTGTCGGTGGCGCCCTCGCGCGGCCGGATCGTGCTGTTCGGCCGCGACGTGGCGATGGTGGAGCGCGACGAGCTCGGCCGGCTGCGGCGGCGGATCGGCGTGGTGTTCCAGGACTTCCGGCTGCTCGAGCATCTGAGCGCGTTCGACAACGTGGCCCTGCCCTTGCGTATAGGCGGGGCGGACGAGGAACAGATCTCTTCCTACGTCTCGCAGATGTTGGCCTGGCTCGGGCTCGCCGAGCGGATGGAGGCGAAGCCGGCCGAGCTATCGATGGGCCAGCGCCAGCTCGTCACGGTGGCCCGCGCGGTAGTGACCCGGCCCGCTCTCCTGCTCGCCGACGAGCCCACGAGCAATGTCGAGCCCGCGCGCGTCGAGCGGTTGATGTTCCTCTTCGGCGAGCTGCACAAGCTCGGCACTGCGGTCGTGCTCGCCACCCATTCCCGCGAGCTGTTGCGGCGCTGGGCCTTTCCCGTCCTCCACCTCGACCGCGGCCGACTGATCCGGCCCGTGCCGGCCGGCCGGGCGGCGGCGGAGTGAGCGCGATGGCGACGGCCGAGCTCGATCTGCCGCTCGACGACACACCGGCGAGCCGCTTCCTCGCCTGGCTCATCGGCGGGCTCGTCTTCCTCGCCGTGCTCGCTTGTGCGGTCGCGTTGCTGGCGCAGGGGGCTTTGGATCGACTCTCCGAGCGGCCGCGCATCGTCACGGTGGCGCTGCCCGCGGTCGACGATCCGGCCGTGGGCGAGGCCGAGCTCGCCCGGGTGCGGGCGGCTCTCGAGGACATGTCCGGAGTCGCCTGGACCGCTGTCGTCTCGGAAGAGGAGCTCGACAAGCTGATCGAGCCCTGGTTCGGCGTCGTGGCGCCCGAGGCGCGGGCCGAGCTGCCGCTGCCGCGGCTGCTCGACGTTCGGTTCCAGCCCGGGGTGGTGCCCGATCTCACCGCGCTCGCTCGGAAGGTGCGGGCGATCGTCCCGAATGCCCTGATCGACGAGACGGGACCCGCTCGGGGTGCCCTCGAGGAGGCGGCCCAGCGGCTGCGCTGGCTCGGCGGCGGGGCCGGCCTGCTCGTCTTGGCCGTGCTCGTGGTCGTAGTCGTGGTCGTGACCCGGGCGAGCCTCGATCTGCACGACGAGACGGTCGATCTCTTGCGCCTGTTGGGGGCACCCGATCGCTATGTCGCCCGGCAGTTCGAGCTCCATGCGATGGCGAGTGCACTTCGGGGCGGCAGCGTGGGCTTCGCCGCGGCGCTCGCGACGGTGGTCGGCCTCGTTCACCTGCCGACACTCTGGGGTCTGCGGCTCGTCCCGGTCGTGCCGCGGCCGCTCGATTGGATCCTGCTCGCCATGGTGCCGGTACTCGCCGCGCTCCTGATCACGCTCGCGGCCCGGTTCGCCGCGGTGCACGGGCTCGCCCGGCTGCGCTGAGCAAGCGCCTTGCCCGATCGGCCGCGGGTCGCTTGGATGCCGCCCGCGGCTGGCGCGGGAGGAGGACGGTTGCGCGACGGGCCGATCGTCTGGCTGCGCTCGGCGGCCTTCAACCTGCTCTTCTACCTCTACACGGCGATCGCCGTGCTCGCGGGCCTGCCCGCTCTGCCGTTTCTGTCCGAGCGCGCGGTCCGGCGCTATGCGCGCGCCTGGATGGTGGGGGTGCGCGCACTCCTGCGGTGGACCGTGGGCCTCGAGGTCGAACTGCGCGGGCTCGAGCGGATACCCGAGGGACCCGTGATCTTCGCCGCCAAGCACCAGTCGGCGCTGGATACGCTCCTCTTCCACCTGATCCGCGCCGATGTGGTGTACGGGCTCAAGCGGGAGCTCGCGCGGATCCCGCTCTTCTCCTTCTACCTCGCCCGCACGGGCTGCATCTTCGTCGACCGGGGCGGGGCCGCGACCGCCTTGAAGTCGCTCGTGCGCGGCGCCAAGGAGGCGGTGGCGCGCGGCTGCTCGATCGTCATCTTTCCCGAAGGCACGCGCAAACCGCCCGGGGCGCAACCCGACTACAAATCGGGTGTGGCGGCGCTCTATGCCGCGCTCGGCGTGCCGGTCGTGCCGGTGGCGCTCAACACCGGGCTCTTCTGGCCGCGGCGCTCGTTCCTCAAGCGGCCGGGCCGGGCCGTGCTCGAGCTGCTCGAGCCGATCCCGCCGGGCCTCGACCGGCACGCCTTCATGGCGCTGCTCGAGGAGCGGATCGAGAGCCGCCAGCCGCTCCTAGAGAGCCGCGCCTGCGCGGACCGGGCCGTCGAGCCCGTGATAGGCGCGGTACCAGGCGACGAAGCGCGGTAGGCCCACCTCGATCGGCGTGGTCGGCCGCCAGCCCAGATCGCGGGTCGTGGCTTCGATGTCGGCATAGGTCTCGACGACGTCGCCGGGCTGCATCGGGGCCAGGCGGATTTCGGCCTTCTTGCCGATCGCGTCCTCGAGCACCGCCACGAAGCGGCGCAGCTCCACGGGCTCGTGGTTGCCGAGATTGTAGAGCCGATGCGGTGGCCGGCCGGGCTCGGCCGAGGGCGGCCGGTCGAGGGCCGCGAGCACGCCCTCCACCACGTCACCGATCCAGGTGAAGTCGCGCCGCATCCGCCCCTCGTTGAAAAGCGTGATCGGCCGGCCCGCGACGATCGCATCCGTGAAGCTGTAATAGGCCATGTCGGGCCGGCCGAAGGGCCCGTAGACGGTGAAGAAGCGGAGCCCCGTCTGCGGAATGCCGTAGAGACGGGCGTAGACCTGCGAGAGGATCTCGTCGGCCCGCTTGGTGGCGGCATAGAGGGAGACCGGGCGGTCGACCCGGTCCTCGACGCTGAAGGGGACCTTCTCGTTGTCGCCGTAGACCGAGCTCGAGCTCGCATAGACGAGATGCTCGAGCTTCGGCAGATGGTGCCGGCAGGTCTCGAGCACGACCATGTGCCCCTCGAGATTGGATCGGACATAGTCGAACGGCCGCTCGAGGCTGTAGCGCACACCCGCCTGCGCGGCGAGGTGCACGACGGCCCGGATCTCTCGGGCGTGCTCGCGGGCGAGCGCCGTCACGGCCTCGAGCTCGGCGATGTCGAGGCGGTGGAAGCGGAAGCCGGGCACGCGCTCGAGTTCGGCCAAGCGGGCGCGCTTGAGCGCCGGGTCGTAGTAGGTGTTGAGATTGTCGAGCCCGAGCACGGGCTCTCCCCGCGCGAGCAGGGCCTTGCAGACGTGCAGGCCGACGAAGCCCGCGGCCCCGGTGACGAGCACCGTCACGGCCGACCTCCCGCGCGGCTCAGCGCTGGTCGGAGGCGAGCCGGACCTTGACCATGCGATCGAGCTTGGCCGGCCTGCGCGGCTCGGTGCGGGCGATCTTGTCGACGAACTCCATGCCCTCGATCACCCGGCCCCAGACCGTGTACTGGCCGTTGAGATGCGGGGCGGGCGCGAACATGATGAAGAACTGGCTGTCGGCGCTGTTCGGGTCCTGGGTGCGGGCCATGCCGACCACGCCGCGCTCGAAGGGGACCTTCGAGAACTCGGCCGGTAGCTTGCCGCGGCCCGAGCCACCGGTACCGGTACCGGTCGGATCGCCGGTCTGGGCCATGAAGCCGTCGATGACGCGGTGGAAGACGATGCCGTCGTAGAAGCCGTCGCGGGCGAGCTCCTTGATGCGGGCGACGTGCTTGGGGGCCACCTCGGGCAGCATCTCGATGACGACGCGGCCGCCGGTGGAAAGCTCGATCAGGAGGGTGTTCTCCGGGTCGAGGGCGGCGCCGGGCTCGGCCGCGGCGAGGCAGAGCGAGGTGGCGAGGCCGAGTCGGGCGAGGCGGGCACGCATGGGGCAGGTCCCTTCGGTCGGGCTCGAACAGGGCTTCTAGCGCAGGGAGGGAGCGAGGGGAACGGCGCCGCGCTTGACGGCGATGTCCTATTGTCGGAACAATAGGTCAACGGAGCACGACGCTCGAGACCGCAGGAGGCCGAACTGAGCGGATCGCTCGCCCCGTCGAGCCCGGAACGGTTGCCGACCCCGCTCTATCACCGGGTCTATCTCGTGCTGCGCGAGCGCATCGCCGCGGGTCGCTACGGCCCGGACGGGCGGCTGCCGAGCGAATTCGAGATCATGGCCGAGTTCGGCGTAGCACGCGTCACCGCGCGCCGGGCGCTCGCCGAGCTCGAGGCGGAGGGTCTCGTCGAGCGCGGCCGCGGCCGGGGAACCCGGCTGCGCCCCGGCGCCTCGGTGCGCGAGGTGCGCGCGACGCTCGAGGGCCTGTTCGAGAACCTCTTGGCCATGGGCCTCGAGACGCGGGTCCGGCTCCTGGCGGTAGAGGATCGCCCGGCCCCCGTCGAGATCGCCCGCGCGCTCGAGATCGAGCCCGGCTCGCCGGCTCTGCACGCGATCCGACTGCGCCTCCTCGAGGACGGCCCCTTCTCGCATCTCTCGACCTGGATCCCGGGCCCGGTCGCGGCGCGCCTGCGCCGCGCCGACCTCGCCCACAAGCCGCTCCTGTCGCTCCTCGAAGAGGCCGGTGTGGAGGTCGCAAGCGCCGATCAGACGGTCTCGGCGACCCTGGCCGAGCCGCCGGCCGCCGGCCTGCTCGAGGTGCCGGTCGGCGCGCCGCTCCTCGTGGTCGAGCGGCTCGTGCGCGAGCGCGGCGGCCGACCCGTCGAGCACATCACCGGCCTCTATCGGCCGGACCGCTACAGGCTGCGGCTTTCCCTCGCCCGAGCGAGGGGGGAGCCGGGTCCTTGGATCGCGGGTGACGGCACCGCCGGCGCACCCCGTGGAGACGAACCGAGAAGAGAGGAGGCCGAACGATGACAACGGGCGATCGTTCCGTGCGGGAGGGATGGCGGCGGCGGGCGCTGCTCGCGACGGCGGCGAGCGGTGCCGGTCTCTTGGCCGCACCGGCCGTGCTGCGCGCCCAGCCGGCGGCGGTGAAGATCGGGCTCTTGCACCCGGTCACGGGCTTCCTCGCCTTCTCCGGCCAGCAGTGCCGCGAAGGTGCCCTGCTCGCGATCGAGAGCATCAACGCCACGGGCGGTATCCGTGCGCTCGGCGGCGCCAAGCTCGAGCCGGTCCTGGGCGACGCCCAGTCCAAGCCCGAGATCGGCGCGGCCGAGGTCGAGAAGATGAACGAATCGGGCGTGGCGGCGATCGTCGGCGCCTATTCGAGCGCCATCAGCCTCGCCACCACCCAGAGTGCGGCGCGTTACGGCATCCCCCACATCGTCGATGTCGGCGTCTCCGACCAGATCGTCGGCCGCGGGCTCACCAACACTTTCCGCTTCTGTCCCGGCTACGGCGTGATCACCGAGATCGCCATCGCCAATCTCGTTGCGCTGAACGAGGCGGCCGGCAAGCCCGCCCGCAGCGTGATGATCGTGCACGAGGAGAGTCTGTTCGGCACCGGCACCGCTCAGCTGCTGCAGAAGGAGCTGCCGACTCGCGGCTTCGAGGTGCTCGAGGTCGTCAAGCACGCCAATCCGACCCGCGACTTCACCAACATCGTGCTCAAGATGAAGTCGCTCGACCCGGATCTCGTCATCCCGGCCAACTATTACAACGAGTACGTTCTCTTGGCGCGGACCATGCGGCAGCAGGGCGTGCGGCCCAAGGGCATCTACTCGGTCCTGGGCGGAGCAGCGTCGAGCTTCAAGTTCGTCGCCGAATTCCCGGACGACGCCGCCTACATCATGGACTGCAATCACTGGTACGATCCGCGCAAGCCCGCGGCGCTCGAGCTGCGCCGCAAGGTCGAGGCGAAAGGACTCTATTACACCTACGAAGTGTTCCTCGCCCACGAGGCGGTGCGGCTTCTGGCCGATGCCCTCGAACGGGCCGGCTCGGCGAACCGCGAGCGGATCGTCGAGGCCCTGGCCACGAGCGACTGGGACGGGCATTTCCTGCCGTATGGTCCGACCCGCTTCGTCAACGGCCAGAACCAGGGCGCACGGCCGCTCAACACCCAGGTCCTGGGCCGCAACATCGAGGTGATCTTCCCGCGCGAATTCGCGACCGCCCAGCCGGTGTTCCCGATGCCGCGGGCCTGAGCCGCGCGGGCGCGTCGCGTCGACGCGAGGTGCCGTGGTCGACCCGTCGATCGTCGCCGCTTCGGCCCTGCACGGCCTGGCCACGGGCGCGGTCTACGCGCTCGTGGCACTCGGCCTATCGCTCGTCTACGGGGTCCTCCACATCGTCAATTTCGCCCACGGCAGCCTTTTGATGCTCGCTCTCTACGGTGTCTATTTCCTGCACGAGCGGCTCGGCCTCGACCCCTATCTCGCCCTTCCGGTCCTTTTGCCGGTCGCCGGCCTCGCGGGCTACGCGCTGCATCGCTGGGTGATCGCCCCCGCGGGCGGCGCGCGCGACGAGAACGTCCTCCTCGTCACCCTGGGGCTCGCCCTGGTCCTCGAGAACCTCGCCCTCGTGGCGTTCCGCTCCGACACCCGCACGATCGAGACCGCCTATTCCTTCTCCATGGTGGCACTGGGCCCGGCCCTGCTGCCGCTACCCAAGCTCGTGGCGCTCCTGGGCTCGCTCGTGGCGACGCTCGTTCTCTGGGCGATCGTGCAGAAGACCGACCTCGGTCGGGCGATCCGGGCCGTCGCCCGCGAGCGCGAGGCTGCCCGGCTCGTCGGCATCGACACCCGCCACGCCTTCGCGCTCGCCTTCGCGATCGGAACCGCGAGTTCGGCGGTCGCCGCCTGTCTTCTGCTGCCGAGCTACTACGTCTCGCCTCAGGTGGGGCACGGCTTCGTACTGATCGCCTTCACCATCGTCGTCCTCGGGGGCATGGGCAGCTTCTGGGGCGCGTTCTGGGGTGGCCTCCTGATCGGTGTGGTGGAGAGCCTGGGCGGGCTCTTCCTCGGCGAGAGCCTCGGGCAGATCGGCATCTTCGCGATCTTCATCGCCGTGCTCCTGTTCCGCCCCACCGGCCTTCTCGGGCGGCCGCTGTGAACCCGGCGCAGGGCGAACGGGCGGCTCTCGTCTTCCTCGTGCTGGCGGCACCGCTGCCCTGGCTCGTCGATTCGGGCACGCTCGTCCATTTCGGGATCATGGTGTTCCAAGCCGCCACGCTCGGCCAGGCCTGGAACATCCTGGGTGGTATGGGCGGCCAGTTCTCCTTCGGCCACGCCGCCTTCTTCGGGGCCGGGGCCTACACGACCGCGATCCTCCAGCTGCGCTTCGGGGTCGACGCCTGGAGCGGCTTTTTCGCGGCGATCCTCGCCGGGGCCGTGGTCGCCCTGGTGATCGGCCTCGCGAGCTTCCGCTTCGGTCTGCGCGGCTCCTATTTCGCGCTCGTCACCCTGGCCTTCGCCGAAGTGTTGCGGATCCTCGCCAACACGCTCGAGATCACCGGCGCCGGGGTGGGCCTGCTCCTGCCCTTGGCCCCCGGTCTCGAGCGGCTGCAGTTCGCCGACCGGCGCGGCTATTATCTCCTCGCGCTGTTCCTTTGCGCCGCGAGCCTGCTCGTCGCCCGAGCGGTGGCGGGCTCCCGCCTCGGCGCTCGGCTCGTGGCGGTGCGCGAGAACGAGGAGGCGGCCTCTGCGCTCGGCGTCGACCCGTTCGCCGTCAAGATGCGGGCCATCCTTCTGTCGGGTGCCATGGCGGCCTCGGTGGGAGCTTTCTACGTCCAGTATTTCCTCTATCTCGACCCGCACATCGCATTCGGGCCGCAAGTCTCGGTCGAAGCCCTGCTCGGGCCGATCGTGGGCGGTCCCGGCACGGTCGCGGGCCCGCTCGCGGGTGCCTTCCTGCTGCAACTCCTGGGCGAAGCGAGCCGGGCGCTCGCGGGCGGTGCGACCGGCGCCAACCTGGTCGTCTACGGCATCGTCCTGATCCTCATCGTGCGGTTCCTGCCGGGCGGGCTCGCCGGGCTCGCCCGAGCGCGCGCGGAGCGCGCCGGAGCGGGCTCGTGACCCTGCTCGGGGTCGAGCATCTCTGCGTCCGCTTCGGCGGCCTCACCGCCCTCGAGGATGTCTGCCTCGCGGTCGATGAGGGCGAGATCGTCGCCGTCATCGGCCCCAACGGTGCCGGCAAGACCACGTTGTTCGCCGCGATCTCGGGCTTTTCGAGGCCGACCGCAGGGCGGATCCGCTTCGCCGGGCGCGACGTCACGGGCCTGCCGCCACATCGTCTGTGCGCCATGGGTCTCGTGCGCACCTTCCAGGTCACGCGACCTTTCGCCGATCTCACGGTGCGCGAGAACATCGCGGTGGGCGTCCATCTCCGGCACCGTTCGCCGCGCCGGGCGCGGGCGCTGGCCGAGGGGGTCGCCGAGCGGGTCCGGCTCGCCGACAGGCTGGACCAGCCGGCTGCGGCGCTCACCGTGGCGGGGCGCAAGCGGCTCGAGCTCGCCCGAGCCCTCGCGACCGAGCCGCGGCTTTTGCTGCTCGACGAGGTGTTGGCCGGCCTCAACCCGGCCGAGGTCGCCGAGATGGAGCCGGTCGTCCGCGACATCCGCGCGAGCGGTGTGACGATCCTGCTCGTCGAGCACGTGCTGCAGGCGGTCATGCGGCTGTCCGATCGCGTGCTCGTGCTCGTGGGCGGACGCCTCGCCGCGACCGGCACGCCGGCCGAGATCGTCCGCGATCCGGCGGTGATCGAGGCCTATCTGGGGGAGGGTGCGGACCGGCTCGTGACGGCGGAGAGCCCGCGTGCTCGAGGTGCGTGAATTGCGCGCCGGCTACGGACCGGTCGAGATCCTGCGGGGCGTCGACCTCGACGTCGCGAAGGGCGAGGTCGTGGCGCTTTTGGGTGCCAACGGTGCCGGCAAGACCACCTTGAACCGGACCTTGAGCGGGCTACTGCGGCCGCGCGCCGGCAGCATCCGCTTCGCGGGCGAGCCGATCGGCGGTCTTTCGGCCGAGGCCGTGCTCGCCCGCGGTCTGGTCCACGTACCGGAGGGTCGACGGATCTTCGCCAACCTCACGGTGCGCGAGAACCTCCTGCTCGGCGCCTACCGGCGCGGCCGGGCGCGGCGCCGTGCCAACCTGGAGCGGGTCCTCGCTCTGTTCCCGCGCTTGGCCGAACGGCTCGGCCAGCCGGCCGGCACGCTTTCGGGCGGGGAACAGCAGATGCTCGCGATCGGCCGCGGGCTCATGGCCGAACCCTCGCTGCTCGTGCTCGACGAGCCGTCGCTCGGCCTCGCGCCCATGATCGTCCGCCAGGTCCTCGAGCTCGCCGCCGGCCTCGCCCGCGACGGTCTCGCGGTCCTGCTGGTCGAGCAGAACGTCGTCCAGGCCCTCGCCGTCGCACGCCGCGCCTACGTCCTCGAGCAGGGTCGGATCGCCGCCGCCGGTCCGGCCGCCGAGCTTCTGGCCGACGATCGGTTGCGCCGCCTCTATCTCGGGCTTTGAGTATGGGTCGCACGCTGGCTGGCAAGATCCTCGCCCGGGCCGCGGGTCGTACCGCGGTCGAGGAGGGCGAACTCGTCACCTGTCGGGTCGATCTCGTCATGCTGCACGATTCGGGCGGACCGCGCCGGGTCGCACCGATCCTCGAGCGGCTCGGCGTTCGGCCCTGGGATCCCTCCCGGATCGTGCTGGTCTCCGACCACTACGCGCCGGCGGTCGACGCGGAGAGCGCCCGGATCCTCGATCTGACGCGCCGCTGGGGCCGCGAGCACGGCGTAGCTCGCCACTACGACATGGTGGGCATCTGCCACATCGTCCTCGCCGAACACGGTCACGTCCGGCCGGGCATGTTCGTGGTCGGCGGCGACAGTCACACGCCGACGGCCGGGGCCTTCGGTGCGTTCGCCATGGGGGTCGGGGCGAGCGAGATGGCCGCCGTGCTCGCGACCGGCGAGATCTGGCTCGAGGTGCCGCAGACCCTGCGGATCGTCCTCGACGGTGTGCCGGGACGAGCGGTCGTCGCCAAAGACGTGATGCTGGCGCTCTGCCGCCGGCTCGGCCTGGGCGGTGCCGATTATCGGGTGGTCGAATATGCCGGCCCGGGGCTCGCCGCTTTCGACCTCGACGAGCGCCTCACGCTCGCCAACATGGCAGCCGAGCTCGGCGGTATCACCGGTCTGATCGAACCGGACGCCCGGACGGCGGCGTTCCTCGGCGCGCTCGGGATGGAGCTCGCGCCGGAGGAGCTCGCGCGATGGCGCAGCGACCCCGACGCCCCCCTCGCGAGCGAGCTCCGGCTCGATCTGGCCGAGCTCGCTCCGCAGGTCGCCGCCCCGCACAGCCCGGCCGAGGCCGCGCCGGTCGAGGAGGTCGAGCCGGCCCCGATCGATCAGGCCTATCTCGGGGCTTGCACCGGTGCGAAGCTCGCCGATCTCCGGATGGCGGCCCGGGTCCTGCGCGGGCGGCGGGTGGCGGAGCGGACCCGACTCCTCGTCGCCCCGGCCTCCGCGCGGGTCTGGCGCGAGGCGACCGTCGACGGCACCCTCGCCACACTCGTCGAAGCGGGCGCGATCTTGCTGCCCTCCGGTTGCGGGGCCTGCGCCGGCTACGGCGCCGGTCTGTTGGCAGAGGGCGAGACCTGCATCGCCTCGACCGCCCGCAATTTCAAAGGCCGTATGGGTGCGGCGAGCGCCCGGGTCTACCTCGCCTCGCCCTATACGGTCGCCGCGAGCGCGATCGCCGGCCGCATCTGCGATCCGCGGCCCCTGCTCGCCGAGCCGGTCGGTTCCGTCGCCGAGGAGGTCCGAGGTGGCTGAGATCGAAGGAACGGCGCACGTCCTGGGCGATGCTGTGGACACCGACCTGCTCGCGCCGGGTGCCCACATGAAGGGCTCGATCGAGGAGCTCGCCCGTCACTGCCTCGAGGCGATCGATCCGGACTTCGTTCAACGGGTGCGACCGGGCGATCTGCTCGTCGCCGGCTCCCGCTTCGGCATCGGCTCGTCCCGGGAGCAGGCGGCACAGGCCCTGCGTCTGCTCGGAATCCAGGCGGTCGTGGCGCGATCCTTCGCCGGGATCTTCTACCGAAACGCGCTCAACAACGGGCTTCTCGCCGTCGTCTGCCCGGACCACGAGGGGATCGAGGCGGGCGATCGGCTGCGGCTCGACCCGATGGCGGGTCGGCTCCTCCACCTCCCGAGCGGGCGGAGCTTCGCCTGCCGACCCTTGCCCGGCCATCTCCTTGCCATGGTCGAGGCAGGCGGGCTCGTGCCTTGGCTCGAGCGGCGGTTCCGCGCCGCGGGCCGGGGACCGCGAACGTGAGCGATCTGCGCGAACGGCTCGCGCGAAAGCCGATCCTGCTCGTACCCGGGGTCTTCGACGCGCTCGGCGCAGCCCTCGCGGAGGCCGCGGGTTTCGAGGCCCTGTACCTTTCCGGGGCGAGCCTCGCCTATACGCGCCTCGGGCTGCCCGATCTGGGCTTTCTCGGAGCGAGCGAGCTCGCCGAGGCCGTGGCCCGGATCCGCGAACGCGTGGACAGACCGCTGATCGTCGACGCCGACACGGGCTTCGGCAACGCCCTCAACGTGCAGCGGACGGTGCGACTGCTCGAGGGAGCGGGGGCGGCAGCGATCCAGATCGAGGACCAGGCGAGCCCCAAGCGGTGCGGCCATCTGCGCGGCAAGGTCTTGATCTCGAAAGCCGAGATGGTGGGCAAGATCAAAGCCGCCCTCGATGCGCGGCGGGATGCGCGGACCCTGCTCGTCGCCCGCACCGATGCGATCGCCGTCGAGGGCCTGGCGGCCGCCCTCGAGCGGGCCACGGCCTACGCCGAAGCGGGCGCCGACCTCCTCTTCGTCGAGGCGCCGCGCGATCGCGAGGAGCTTGCGGCGGTACCGCGGGCGCTCGCCGGGTGCCCGCCGCTCCTGGCCAACATGGTCGAGGGCGGGCGCACGCCCCTCCTCTCGGCTGCCGAACTCGAGGGCCTCGGCTACGCCCTCGTCGTCTTCCCGGGCGCGCTCGTGCGGGCGCTCGCGTGCACGGCGCGCGCCTTCTTCGCGAGCCTCAAGGAGCACGGGACGACCACGCCGTTTCGCGACCGCATGCTCGACTTCGACGGGCTGAACGCGCTCCTCGGCACCGAGGCGCTGCTCGAGCGTGCGGCGCGCTACGATCCGGAGGAGGAGCGGCGATGATCGATCCGGTGACGCTCGCGGTGCTCCAGGGTCGGCTCGAACAGATCGCCGACGAGATGGACGCGCTCCTCTTCCGCAGCGCCTTCAATCCCACCATCGCCGAGGCGCACGATGCCGCGCACGGGCTCTACGACCCCCGGACCGGCGAAACGCTCGTCCAGGGCAAATCCGGCCTGCCGATCTTCGTCGCCGCCATGGCCTTCGCGGTCCGCGCCGTGATCGACCGCTGCGCCGCGACCGAGCCGCCGCGCGACGGCGACGTCTTCGTCTTCAACGATCCATACGCCGGCGGAACCCATCTTTCCGATTTAAAGCTGGTGCGACCGTTCTTCTGGAAGGGCGAGCTGTTCTGCTGGCTCGCATCGGTCGGCCACTGGCACGACGTCGGCGGGGCGGTTCCAGGGAACTACAACCCTTCGGCGACAGAGTGTTTCCAGGAGGGGATCCTCGTCCCGCCCCTGCGACTGGTCGAAGGGGGCCGGGCACGCCCCGAGATCGTCGAACTGTTGGCAGCGAACAGCCGCACCCCGATCGCCACCCGCGGCGACCTCGAAGGCCAGCTCGCAGCCCTAGATCTCGGCGCCCGTCGGCTCGCCGAACTGTTGGAAGCCCATGGTCCGCGGACCGTCGGGGAAGCCTTCGCGGAGCTGCGCGAGCGTGCCGCCCGACTCGTTCGCGCCCACGTCCGAGCGCTGCCGGACGGCCGCTACCGGGCCGTCGACCATCTCGACGAGGACGGCGTCACAGCCGAGCCGATCCGGCTCGAGCTCGCCCTCGAGGTGCGCGGCGAGGAGCTCGTCTTCGACTTTTCCGGCAGCGCCCCCGCCTGTCGCGGGCCGCTCAACATCTCCCGCGCGACCACGATCGCCGGCTGCTACGTCGCCCTCAAGCACGTCTTCCGCGAGGTCCCGGCCAATGCCGGGGTGCTCGAGCCGATCCGCTTTCTGATCCCCGAGGGCTCGATCCTCGATGCGCGACCGCCGGCACCGGTCGGCGGCTACACCGAAACCGTGCTGCGGCTGATCGATCTCGTCTTCCAGGCCCTCGCCCAGGCGGCACCGGAGCGGACCAACGGTTGTCCCTACGGAACGATCAACGCGCTCTCGCTCGCCGGGCCGCGGCCCGAGGGCGGCCGCTTCGTCCTGTTCAGCTTCTTCGGCGGCGGCCACGGCGGCCATCCCGAGGGCGACGGGCTGGCGCACGGCAACGCGCCGATTTCGACCGCGACCATCCCTCCGGTCGAGATCCTCGAGGCGGCTTATCCCGTGGCGTTCACCCGCTGGGCGCTGCGCCCGGACAGCGGCGGCGCCGGCCGGCACCGCGGCGGGCTCGGTGCGGTCTACGAGCTCGAGCTGCTCGCAGCGGAGGCCGAGCT
>CALBAK010000092.1 GCA_937926445.1 uncultured Alphaproteobacteria bacterium | reverse complement strand
GCGCCGACTGTCCTGCGGCAACCGGCCGGCGCCGCCTTTCGCGTGGACCTTCCTCGCGGGTAGCCGACGGGCGCGAGCCGGATCGGGCGCCTCCGATCGGGAAGACCGGGGACGACGGCCCCTGCAGACCGATCCGAGACGGCGAGCCAGCGGTGGTTCCTCCGCCGATTCCGGCGGCTTTTGCCCCGGATCCCGACTGCCTCGCTTCCGGGGGGACGAGTCCTTCGGGCCGAGGGACGAGTCCTTCGGGCGTGCCGGCCGGTTCGCGTTTCGATTTTCGTTGACCCCATATTTACCGTGCGTCGGTAGACAGGGGCGAGACAAGCGGCGGAGCAGAGGCGATGGGCGCGGTGGGAAGAGCAGAAAGACGCGGCGGTCGGACGGTCGTCGCCCGTTCTCCACCCTCTTCGACCGGCGATCGGGCCGGCGGCGCGCCCGTTCTCGGTCGGCGCCCGAGGGTAGAGCGGGGGTTGCGCGCAGGGGCGACTGGACCGAAGTCGAGGGCGCAGCGGGCGGTCGTCGAAAATCGGGGGAGCGGACCGCGTCGCTCGCCGCGCAGCCTCGGCCGACGAGTGACCGGATCGTGCGCCCACTGAGGAACACCATTGCGGGGAGCACCGTCAGGGGGGAGCACCGTTACGGGCGGCCCGTTAGACGGACCCGTGCCGGGCCGTTGGAGAGTCGTGCGCCACCCGTGGAGCACGGCTGCGGGACGGCTCGACCTCGGCAGAAGCCCCCGAACCGACGAGCGTCGGGCCGCTTCGCCAACCGGGAGGTGGTCGTTCCGAAACCGGCTCGCGAGGGCGTGCGGTCCCACATCGGGCGAGGTGGACGAGCCTCGGGTCGGTGGGTCGGGGGCGACGTGTCCCGTCGGGACGGGACGAGTGGCCGGGGCACTGGGGCCCGGGCTCTTCGGCGACCCTCGGCTCCGCCGTACCTCGCCGCGGCTGCCCGGCTTCGAGGACAGCGCGGACCGGGCGGCCGTTCCCGCCCGGCCGGGCGCAGACCGACAGCCGGCCCGTGCGGTGCCCGAGCGGGCCGCCGGCCCTGCCGGCTGTGCGGTGGCGGATGGAGATCGCCGGAACCGGCCGAAACGGGGCCGGTCGGACCTCCGTCCCATCGGGGAAACCGCACCGACGGGGGCTCGGCGGGCCTCGGCCGAAGAGCTTCGGGCTCGGGAGCCTCCGGGGGCTCGGCACGTCTCGCGCGCAGCGCTGCGGCCGTCCCGATGCCGGGGCGGGCCGGGCGCGGGTGGCGGAAGCCAGCGGCAGCCAAACGAGTTTGCCCCGGCTGTCGGGCGAGCCGGGTGCGGGAGGCCGAAGCGGGACGGCGGCAATCGGCGCCTCGGCGAACGGGCACGGCGGGTGGTGCGTGGCCGACGACCGCGCGGTCCGCCGGCCGCTCGCCGTCCGCTCGGGGGTCCGGCGAACCCGGCGGAGGGGCCCCGGGGCGCCGACGGCTCGGTGACCGTTGGAGAAGCTCGAAGAGCCGGCGCTCGTCGGGTGGCGGCGGAACCGAGGCGTCCGGCCGAGCCCGTACGCTCGCCGCGACCGGCACGGCATCCGCTCGCAGGATCCGCGCCCGGGCATCCCCCGCTGCCTGCACCATGGGCAGGGCCGCGCGGCAACTTCTCGCCGGGCGCGGCGCTGCGCTGTCATGGGCGCGCTTCCGGCCCGATTCCGGACGAGCGGAGTGTCGCAAGGGCCGGCGCCGAACCGCTGCCGCCGTCGCCCGAGCCCGCGGGAACGCGCTCGGCGGAAAGCGAACAGCGACCGTCGCGGGCCGCGATGCGGCGGTCCCGCGGCCCGGGCGCACCGGGATTCGAGCCCCTGAAGCGGTAGGTCGCGCCGGCATCGATTCGCCGCGTCCGGACGGGTCCACGCTGCAGGCCCGGAACCATCGTCGGCCAGCTGCCGATCGGAGCCGAATCGACGTCCGAAGCGAGCGGCCGTTCGCCCGCGCCGGCCGGTGGTGGAACGGCGGGGGCGGGGCAGCCGGCCGCGCGTCGATCCGCGCTACGTCGAAACGCGGTCGAACGTGCGCCGCTCGACGCCGAACCGCGGCGCCCGTCCGCCAGGGGCGACGCGTGAGAGCCGCCCCCGAGCCGGTGTCAGGGTTCCACGATGCTCGACACTCGGGCGCGGTCCCGTCCAGCCCGGGTCCGGCTTCAGGTGAAGAAGATCCAGCCCAAGGTCAAGAAGATCCAGCCCACGAGCGCGAAGACCGGCAAGAGGGTCGCACCGGACCAGAGCATGTAGCCGAGGAAGCTCGGCATCCGCACGCCCATCTCCTCGGCCACCGCGCGGCACATGAAATTGGGCGCGTTGCCGATGTAGGTATTGGCGCCCATGAAGACCGTACCGGCCGAGACGGCCGCGAGGGTACCGGCGAGGCTCGTGGTGAGCGTCCCCGCATCGCCACCCGCGAAGTTGAAGAAGACGAGGTGTGTCGGTGCATTGTCGAGGAAGCTCGAGGGGGCGCCCCGTGATCCAGAAATGCACGAGGTCGACCGGCCGGCCGTGCTCGTCGCTCACGAGCGCGACGAGCGGCGCCATGACCCCCCGCGCCCCGGCCTCGAGGATCGCGAGGACGGGCGCCATCGTCACGAAGATGCCGGCGAAGAGCTTCGCCACCTCGAGGATCGGCGCCCAGCCGAACTCGTTGGCGGCACGCACCGGGGGATCGGTGGGGCGGAGCGGGAGCCCGATCACGGCGAGCGGCACGAGATCGCGCAACGGATCGGCCCAGTCGACCGGAATGTCGAGGATCGTGAAAGCGGAGCCGGCGTGCAGCGAGCCGCTCGCCAGGACGGCGAGCAGGATCGCGAGGAGAAGCGGCAGGTCGACGAGGCCTTCGATGCGTAGCGGCTCGCGAGGTCCGTCGTCGGCCGGGCGTGTCTCGCGGGCGGCGAGCAGGCCGTCGATCACCCAGAAGAGGAACAGCAGGAGACCGGCTGCGAGCAGCACGGGCGGCAAGAGGTGGACGGTCGGCCAGAAGAAGGGCACGCCGTGCAAGAAGCCCAAGAAGAGCGGCGGATCGCCGAGTAGCGTGAGGCTGCCGCCGACGTCGGCGACCAGGAAGACGAAGAAGATCACGACGTGTCCGCGGCGCCGGCGCCGAGCGTTGGCGCGGATCAGCGGACGGATCAGCAACATGGCGGCACCGGTCGTGCCGGTCAGGCTCGCGAGGCCGGTACCGAGCGCGAGAAGGCCGGTGTTGAAGGCCGGGGTACCGCTCAAGGCGCCGCTCACTCGGATCCCGCCGGTGACCGTGACGAGCGCCCGGAACAGGATGATGAAGGGGGCGTGGTCGGCGACCGCGAGGTGCACCATCTCGTGCAGCCCGACGTCGAGCCCGAGCAGGCCGAGCATCGGCAACAGTACGGAGAGGGCCGAGCCGGCCGCGATCTTGCCGTAATGGTGGTGCCAGAGGCGGGGTGTCAGGAGCGGCAGGAGTGCGATCGAGAGCGGGCAGAATGCAGAGAAAGGGAATCGTCCGGCCGAGGCCGAGCGCTGCGCCGTCGAGTGCCACACTCGCGGCCGCCCGGGCGGCTGCCGGGACGACCGGGGTCGAGCCCGGGGCGGGCGCGAGAGGACGGCGCATGCGGACGCTCCGGCGCTCCCCGATCCGAGCCGCGGCGGGCACCGGAACGGCTGCGACGACGCGGCGCGGCCGTCATGGCGCGGGAAGCCCGGCTCGGCCAGCGGCCGCGGCGCCACAGGGCCCGCCGATCGCGCCGGAGCGGAACGAGCGTCGCCGCGGCGAAGGCTCGCCGCGCGGAGCGGGCCGTTGACGCTCCGGTAACCGGACCGGGGCAGGATCGACGCGGCGCGGGACGGGCGGGGCCGCTTCGAGGGGGGTTTGTCTCGCCGGGGCGATGCACTAAGATCGGGGACGAGCTCGTTGGGGGTGTTCGACGGGAGCCATGAGCGACAGCGGCAAGGATCGGGACGGCGGCAGCAAGGGCGAGGTGGCGACCAAGACGCGCACCCGGACCCAGCGCCCCTCGCTCTACAAGGTGCTGCTGCTCAACGACGATTACACACCCATGGAGTTCGTGGTGCACGTCCTCGAGCGGTTTTTCGGCAAGAGCCGCGAGGACGCGACACGGATCATGTTGCTCGTGCACCACAAGGGTGTTGGCGTGTGTGGCGTGTACACCTACGAGGTCGCCGAGACCAAGGTGAGCCAGGTGATCGAGTTCGCCCGGCAGAACCAGCACCCGCTGCAATGCATGATGGAGAAGGAATGACGGCCGTGCCGATCCCGCCCGAGGCGCGGCCGCCCAGCGGAGCCCACGCGTGATGCCGCAGCTGTCGCGAACCCTCGACAAGACCCTGCGCCGCGCCTTCGCGCTCGCCAACGCTCGCCAGCACGAGTACGCCACCCTCGAACATCTTTTGATGGCGTTGAGCGAGGATCAGGATGCGGTCGCGGTGCTGCGCGCCTGCGCCGTGGACATCGACCGGCTGCGGGCGACTCTGACCGATTTCCTCGACCACGAGCTGTCGGGCCTCGTGGTGGAGGGGATGGTGGACGCCCGACCGACCTCGGGCTTCCAGCGGGTCCTGCAGCGCGCCGCGATCCACGTGCAGTCCGCCGGCCGCACCGAGGTGACCGGCGCCAACGTGCTGGTGGCGCTCTTCTCCGAGCGCGAATCGCACGCCGTGTTCTTTCTCCAGGAACAGAACATGTCGCGGCTCGATGCGGTCAACTACATCGCGCACGGCATCGCCAAGAAGCCGGGGCTCTCGGAGGAGCGGAGGGTGCGCGGGGCCGACGACCGCAGCGAGGGCGAGGACAAGAAGGAGCCGGGCGGCGAAGCGCTCCAGACCTATTGCACAAACCTCAACCAGAAGGCGCGCGAAGGTCGGATCGATATCTTGGTCGGGCGCGAGCACGAGATCGAGCGCACGATCCAGATCCTCTGCCGACGGTCGAAGAACAACCCGCTTTTCGTGGGCGACCCCGGGGTCGGCAAGACCGCGATCGCCGAGGGGCTGGCGCTCAGGATCGTCAAGGGCGAGGTGCCCGACGTCCTCAAGCACGCCGTCATCTACGCCCTCGACATGGGGGCGCTCCTGGCCGGCACCCGCTACCGCGGCGACTTCGAAGAACGGCTCAAGGCCGTGATCTCGGAGCTCGAGGCGAACAAGAACGCGATCCTCTTCATCGACGAGATACACACGGTGATCGGCGCGGGTGCGACGAGCGGCGGCTCGCTCGACGCCTCCAACATCTTGAAGCCGGCCCTCGCCGGCGGCAGCCTGCGCTGCATCGGCTCGACGACCTACAAAGAGTTCCGCAACTATTTCGAGAAGGACCGGGCGCTCGTCCGCCGGTTCCAGAAGATCGACGTTCCGGAACCCACCGAGGCCGAGACGGTCAAGATACTGCAGGGCTTGAGGCCGTCCTTCGAGGCGCATCACGGCATCAAGTACACGGATGGAGCGCTCAAGGCCGCGGTCAAGCTCGCCACCCGGTACATTCACGATCGCAAGCTGCCCGACAAGGCGATCGACGTGATCGACGAGGTCGGTGCCGCCCAGATGCTCAAGCCGGAAGGTCGTCGCGCCAAGATGGTGGGTGTGAAGGAGATCGAGGAGATCGTCGCCAAGATCGCCCGGGTGCCGATCAAGGCGGTGAACGCCCGCGACAAGCTCGCGCTCAAGACCCTCGAAGCCGATCTCAAGGCGGTCGTCTTCGGTCAAGACGCGGCGATCGAGGCGCTCGCTTCGGCGATCAAGCTCTCGCGCGCGGGCCTCCGGGATCCGCAGAAGCCGATCGGCTGCTATCTCTTCAGTGGACCGACCGGGGTCGGCAAAACCGAAGTCGCGCGGCAGCTCGCCAAGATCATGGGGATCGAGCTGATCCGCTTCGACATGTCGGAATACATGGAGCGGCACGCGGTCAGTCGGCTGATCGGGGCGCCGCCCGGCTATGTCGGCTTCGACCAGGGCGGGCTGTTGACCGATGCCGTCGATCAGCACCCGCACGCCGTCCTTCTGATGGACGAGATCGAGAAGGCGCACCCCGACGTCTACAACATTCTTCTCCAGGTGATGGACTACGGGAAGCTCACCGACAACAACGGCAAGACGGTCGACTTCCGGAACGTCATCTTGATCATGACGACCAATGCCGGTGCGGCCGACATGAGCAAGCCGGCCATGGGCTTCGGCCGCGAGGCCCGGGAGGGCGAGGACACCGAAGCGATCAAGCGCCTCTTCACCCCGGAGTTCCGCAACCGGCTCGATGCCGTCATCCCGTTCAGGGGCCTGACGCCCGAGATCGTCGCCTCTGTCGTCGACAAGTTCGTCAAGGAGCTCGCGGCGCAGCTCGCCGACCGGCGTGTGCACCTCGAGGTCGATGCGGAAGCCAGAGCGTGGCTCGCCGAGAAGGGTTACGAGCCGCTCTTCGGGGCCCGGCCGCTCGCCCGGGTCATCCAGGAGCACATCAAGCGGCCGCTGGCCGACGAGCTGCTCTTCGGCCGTCTCGCCAAGGGCGGCAAGGTCAAGGTTGGGATCGTGGACGGCAAGCCCGCCTTCACCTTCGAGCCGGCCGAGCTCCGGGCGCGCGCCGGTAAAGGCGCGGGCGAGGAGGAGGAAGAGGACGAGACGGTCGGCTGAGACCGGAGGCACGACCGGTCCGCGCCGTCGCGGGCCGGACGTCGCGGTCGACGAGCCGCCGAGGCTCGGCCGAATGTATCCAGCGGGCGGCGCCCGAACCTCCATCAGTCGCTGTTCTCGAAATCTGTTTCTCGAAAAAAAAGACGTCGAAGCATCGGCGCCGGTGCTCGTTCCAGGAGCACCGCGACCGAGCCCGAAGCAGAGGGCGAGGCCGTAAGCGGATGCAGGGTCCCGCTCGCGGGCCCGGCCTTCGTGCCGGCGCGGCGATACGAAGGGCCCACTCGCTCTTGCCGCGAAGCTCGCGGCGGAGATGGGCGCGGAGACGTCGTTCGTTCCTTTCGGGGTTCCTGAGAGCCGGAGTCCGCGGAACCATCGGCCGCGCGCGACAGCCGGGTGCCGGGCCGTCGCACCTGGTTCTCCCGAGCCGAAGCCCGGATCTTTCGGGCCGAAGCCTCCGCCAGAGTGAGCGGAGCGGAGGGGCCAGCCGTCGCGCTGCGTTCGATCGCGCGCACGGCTCGACCGGGAGAAGGGCTCGCGCGAAGAGCGGGCGCTTCGGCAGGCTGCCGGCATCGCATCGGCGTTTCTTTTGGATCCCGACGACGAGGTTAGAACCGATCGGTGGGGCGTGGCGATCGAAGACCGGCGACGAAGGGAGCGCAGGTCTCGGCCAAGAGACGTTGCCGGGCAGGGAGCGAAGGGTTCCGGGGCGAGCCAACGGCGCCTCGACCACCGCGGTCGGCGGGGCCGGCGAGCGCGTCGGGCGGAGGGCTTGGCGACGAGCGGACCGTGGGGTCGGGCCTCGCCCTCAACGCTTCGTTAACTTTCCTGTGCGATCACCGAGGCGTCGTTCCACCGAGGGGGATGGCCGTTGTCTGCCTTTCGGCGCCTGCTCGCTTTCTTGCTCGTCCGGCTCCGCGGTGTCGCGACGTATGGTATCGCAACTCGGTGGGCCGTGACGGATGTCGGAGAAACCGGGCGTTACGGAGCCCTGCGACCGGGGCGATGGCGGGCGACATCGCTCTTCACGGTGAAGGGTTGGGGCACGGAGCGGGGGAGCCCGCCGAGACGTGCGGTACCGGTCGAGCTCCCGAGACCGCGGAACGCGGTCGGAGGCGGCTTCCGATCTTGTCGGCACGGCGACCCCTTCGTCGCCGGAGTACCGGGGACGATGCGCGAGGGGATCGAACCGGGTCGTCGGTCAGTCGAGCATCGTACGAGGCAGCCAGAGCACGATGTCCGGAAAAGCGATGCAGAGAGCGAGCCCGATCAGCTGGACAACCACGAAGGGGACGATGCCCCGGTAGATTTCTCCGAGGCGGACCTGCGGCGGACAGGTTCCCTTCATGTAAAAAAGGGCGAAGCCGAACGGCGGGGTCAGGAAGCTGGTCTGCAGGTTGACGGCGAGCAGAATCGCGAACCAGTAGACCATCTCGGACTTGGCGACATGATCTCCGAAGTCCAGAGTTTTCAGGAGAGGAGCGAAAATCGGCAACACGATCAGGGTGATTTCGACCCAGTCGAAGAAGAAGCCGAGGACGAACACCAATGTCATGATCAACAACAGGATGCCCCAGCTGTCGAGGCCGGAGGCGGCGATCAGATCCTCCACCACGTAGTCACCGCCGAGGGAGCGGAAGACGTAGGAAAAGGCCGTGGCGCCGATGAAGATGAAGAAGATCATCGCGCAGGTGAGACCGGTCCGCTCGCAGACGTCGACCAGGGTCGCGAGGGAGAGTCGGCGATTCAGTGCCGCCAGGACAATGGTACCGGCGGCACCGACGGCGGCGGCCTCGGTCGGGGTCGCCCAGCCGGCGAAGATCGAGCCGAGCACCAGCACGATGAGGAAGGTCGGTGGCAGGAAGCTCTTGAGGAGGAGTGCGGCGAGTTCACCCCGATCTCCAGGACCTTCGTCCCGCTCCAGGGGTGGAGCGCTCTCCGGTCGCAGGGTGGCGAAGACGGCGATGAAGAGGAGGTAGAGGCCCGAGAGAAGAAATCCCGGGAGGACGGCACCGAGGAACAGGTTGCCGACCGAGAGGGACAACAAGTCAGCCATGATGACGAGCATGATGGAAGGCGGGATGAGAATGCCGAGGGTGCCGGCAGCGGCGATCGTCCCGGTCGCGAGTTCGTGGCTGTAGCGGCGCTCGAGCATCACCGGCAGCGCCATCATGGTGAGCATCACGACAGAGGCTCCCACGATGCCGGTGGTCGCCGCCATGATCGTACCCATGAGGGTTACGGCGAGGGCCAGACCGCCCGGAACGCGCCGCATCAGCACCTGCAACGCACGCAGGAGATCGGCGGCCACGTCGGAGCGCTCGAGCATGGTGCCCATGAAGACGAACAGGGGCACCGCCACGAGCACCAGGTTCTCGGCGATACCGCCCCAGATCCGCGGCAAGAGATTGAAGAACTCGATCGGCTTGAAGACGCCGAAGCCGGCCCCGACGAAGCCGAAGAACAGAGCGACTCCGCCGAGCACGAAGGCGACGGGATAGCCCGTGAAGAGAAGCACCGCCACGCTCGCGAACATCACGAGCGGCAAGAGATCGACGAGGTCCACGGTGCGCTCCCGTCTCGGTCAGCGACGTGCCGAGCCACCGCCGTCGGCAGCGGGCGATGGAACCACCCAGAGATCGACCTGCCGACCGCCGAAGAGATGGGCCACCAGTCGCAGCAGGATGCCGAGACCCGCCAGGAAGGCCAGAACGAGACCGAAGAGCAGTACCGACTTGATAACCCAACGATGCGGGATGCCGATCAGCGAGACCGAGGCTTCGGCGTTCGCCCAGGACGACCAGACGAAATCGATCGCGAACCACACGACGAGCGCGGTGTAAGGCAACATGAAGAGGAGACAACCCGCGAGCTCGAGCCAGGCGCGGGTGCGCGGCGCCAGCCGCTCGAGGATGAGGTCGACCCGCACGTGGGCGTTCTTCAGATAGGCCCAACCCAAACAGAGGGCGAAGAGCGCGGTGTGCAGGTGCCACTCGAGCTCTTGCAGGATCGTCGAGTTGGTGAGCCCTCCGCTCCAGGCGAGACCCCAGTCGCGAAGAGCCGGGCTCTTGCGGCTGACCACGTCCCAGACGGTGACCAGGATCATGGGCAGGATCAGCCAGCAGGCGGCCCTACCGATTCCGTCGACGAGCCCGCGCAGACGATCGGTCAGGCGCAGAAGGCCGTTCACGTCGTGTCGCTCCCGATTGCAGGGGCGAGAGGGCGACGGCCTCGAATCGCCGCCGCCCGGCCGTTCAGGCTGCGACGGTCACTTGAGGTAGCCGAGCTCGCGCCAGGCGGCGTATTTGGCCCGGAAGGCTTTGTAGTGCTCGTAGATTTCCTTGAAACGCGGATCCGCAGCCGATTCCTCTTCGGCGACCTGCTCCCACGCGGCCTTGAACGCGTCGAGGAACTCCTTGGGCCACTGGTGGATCTGGACACCGTGCTGCTTATGGAACTCGATCGCGTCGCCCTGGCGCGCCTCGCCGGCGCCCATGAGCCAGAGATTGGCGTCGTTGCAGCCGACCTCGATCATCTTCTGATACGACTTCGGCAGTTTGTTCCAGGCGTCCCGATTGATGATCACGTCGACGAACGAGGCTTGCTGGTGCCACCCGGGAAAGTAGTTGTGCTTGGCTACCTGGTAGAATCCGAGATTCTTGTCGAGGGAAGGGTAGGAAAACTCGGTGGCATCGATCACACCGCGCTCCAACGCCGGGTAGATGTCACCGCTGCTCAGGAGTTGCGTGTTGACACCGAACTTCTGCATCACCTTGGCCCCGAGCCCGAAGAAGCGCATCTTGAGACCCTTCAAATCGTCGAGGGTCTTGATCTCTTTGCGAAACCAGCCCGAGGACTCGGCGATCACGATCCCGCACTGGAAGCCCTTGATGTTGTGCTTGGCGAGCTCCCGGTCGTAGAGCTCGTAACCCCCGCCGTGCTGGATCCAAGCGATATATTCGTTGACGCTCGGGCCAAAGGGCACCGAGGCGAAGAAGACGAGATGCGGGATACGCCCGGCGTGGAAGCCCGGCGAGGAGTAGGACATCTCCACCGAGCCCTTGGAAACGGCGTCGAACACCTCAAGAGCCGGCACCAGGGCACCCGGCTCGTGGAACCGGATGTCGAAGTTGCCGTCCGTCATCACCTTCAGATTTTCGATCAGTCGGGTGATGTTCTGGCCGAGCACGTCGAGCGTACTGGCGTAGGAACTGGCCAACTTCCAGCGGATCTTCTGCTGCGCTTCGGCAGGCGTCGGGGCGAAGGCGAGCACTCCTCCCAACAGCAGGACGGCGAGCGCGCCGAGCGGTTTTTTCGGCATGGTTCGTGGCCTCCCCGGTGGTTCCTCGCACGACGAGCGTGGGCGCTGCGGCCAAGCCCTGTCAAGCGCGCATCGCCGACCCGCGCGTCAGTCCGGCCGGTCGAGGCTGCGGAACGGCAGGGCCGCCCGCAGGGCCGTCATCTCTTCCTCGAGAGCACAGTTCTCCCGGGCGAGAAAGCGGGCGACCGCGTTTTTCAGCGCCGGATCGGCGAGCCAATGAGCGCTCCAGGTCCAGACCGGTTCGTAACCGCGCAAGAGCTTGTGGGGGCCCTGAGCGCCGGCCTCGACCCGCGCGAGGCCGCGGGCGATCGCGTGCTCGACCGCGGCGTAGTAGCAGCACTCGAAATGGAGAAACCGACTCTCTTCGAGGGCGCCCCAGAGCCTGCCGTAGAGCGTATCGCCGCCCACGAGATTCAAGGCCATCCCGAGCGTCTGCTTTTCCCGCCGTGCCCGGATCAAAAGGATCCGATCGGCGAGGGTGCTTCGAGCGAGCCCCCGGAAGAAGGCCTCGGAGAGATGGGCGCCACCCCAGCGCCGCTCGACGGTCGCGAGATAGTAGGGGAAGAACGCCTCGAGGGCCGCGGCCGCGGCCGAGCCTTCGAGAATCTCGACCTCGACGCCGGCCCGCCGCACCGCCTCGCGCTCCTTGCGGATGGTCTTGCGCCGGGCACTCGAGAGGGCGTCGAGGAAGTCGCGAAAATCGCGATAGCCGCGATTGTACCAGTGGAACTGGATGCCGCGGCGGACGAGGCAGCCCGCGGCGGCCAGGATCTCGGCCTCCGCCGCGCTGCAGAAGGTGACGTGGAGCGAGGAGACGGAAAGCCGCGCGGCGGTCGCCACGAGGGCACGGGCGAGTTCTTCGCGTGCGGCGGGATCGCGGGCCAGGAGCCGCAGGCCCGGGACCGGCGTGAAGGGGACGGCCACCTGCAGCTTCGGATAGTACCTACCGCCGGCCCGGCCGGAGGCCTCGGCCCAGCTCTGGTCGAAGACGTATTCGCCGAACGAGTGGCTCTCGAGCCAGAGGGGCGCGGCCGCGATGGGCCGACCCGAGCGCTCCAGCACGAGATGCCGCGGCCGCCAGCCGGTGCGAGCGCGGGCCGAGCCGCTGGCCTCGAGCAGGCCCAGGAAAGCATGGCTCGTGAAGGGGTCG
>CALBAK010000091.1 GCA_937926445.1 uncultured Alphaproteobacteria bacterium | reverse complement strand
GTGTACATCTCCTTGGTGACGATGTCGGAGACGTCGCCGAGCGAGCGGGCGAAAACCTCGGTGTGCTCGAAGATCGGGGTGACGATCTCCTGATAGCCCCAGCGCAGCGCGATCGTTCGGCCGGTCTCGGCCACCTTGCGGTGGCGGCGCAGCTCCTCGCCCAAAAGGTCGTGCGTCCCGCGCACCGGCCTCGCGGTTCGATCCGTGCTCATGCCCCGGGACTCCGCGGATCGCCCGCGGACCGACCGCGGGCGCGACCGGGAGCCTGTTCCAGGACCGGCCGGAGCCGTCAAGCCGGCGCCGGCCCGTTGACCGGGCGGCCCACCGCCTCCTAGGTAACGAACGCGTCTCGATCTCGGGCCGGCCACGCCAACGGAGCATCCCATGCCGACCACCACCGCCTCCGCCGCCGCGACCAACGCGCCGACGGGCGCGCAGGTGATCGTGAAGGCCCTCCAGGACCAGGGTGTCGAGCTGATCTTCGGCTATCCTGGCGGGGCCGTTCTGCCGCTCTACGACGCGCTGTTCCAGCAGGACAGGATCCGCCACATCTTGGTCCGTCACGAGCAGGCGGCGGTGCACGCGGCGGAGGGCTATGCCCGCTCGACCGGCAAGGTCGGCGTCGTGCTCGTGACCTCGGGGCCGGGGGCCACCAACACGGTCACGGGCCTCACGGACGCGCTCATGGACAGCGTGCCGATCGTCTGCCTGACGGGCCAGGTGCCGACCCACATGATCGGCAACGACGCCTTCCAGGAGGCGGATACGGTCGGCATCACCCGACCTTGCACCAAGCACAACTATCTCGTGAAGCGGGCGGAGGATCTGGCCCGTACCATCCACGAGGCCTTCTTCGTCGCCCGTTCGGGACGGCCGGGGCCGGTCGTGGTCGACCTTCCCAAGAACATCCAGATGGGCAGGGCCCCCTATGTCGGACCGGAGAGCATACGGCCGCGGGGTTACGCGCCCCGCCGCGAGCCCGAACTCGCCCGGGTGGAGGAGGCGATCGAACTCCTGGCCCGCGCCCAGCGGCCGATCTTCTACGTGGGCGGCGGGGTAATCAACGCCGGTCCCGCGGCCTGTGTGCTCTTGACGGAACTCGTCCGGGCGACCGGTGCGCCGATCACGCTCACGCTCATGGGTCTCGGCGCCTATCCGGCCTCCGATCCGCAGTTCATCGGCATGCTCGGCATGCACGGCACCTACGAGGCCAACATGGCCATGTACGAGTGCGATCTCATGCTGGCGATCGGCGCTCGGTTCGACGACCGGGTGACCGGCCGGCTCGACGGCTTCTCGCCGCGCTCGAAGAAGGTCCACGTCGACATCGACCCCTCCTCGATCAACAAGAACGTCGTCGTCGACGTGCCGATCGTGGGCGATGCCGAGCTCACGTTGCTCGCCATGCTGGACGCCTGGCGGCGGCGGGCGAACCAGGTCGACGCGGCCAGGCTGGAGCCCTGGTGGCGGCAGATCGAGAAGTGGCAGGAGGTCGACTCGCTGCGCTTCCGCCAGAACGGCAAGGCGATCAAGCCGCAGACGGCGATCAAGCGACTCTGGGAGGCGACCCGCGACCGCGAGGTCTTCGTCACCACCGACGTCGGCCAGCACCAGATGTGGGCGGCGCAGCACTTCAAGTTCGACAAACCCATGCGCTGGCTCACCTCGGGCGGGCTCGGCACGATGGGCTACGGCTTTCCGGCGGCGATCGGCGTCCAGCTCGCCCATCCCAAAGCCACCGTGCTCTGCATCTCGGGCGACGCCTCGTTCGTGATGAACATGCAGGAGATGTCGACCGCGATGCAGTATCGCCTGCCGGTCAAGACTTTCATCCTCAACAACAGCTACATGGGTATGGTCCGGCAGTGGCAGGACTTCTTCCACGGTCAGCGCCACGCCGAGAGCTACATGGACGCGCTTCCCGACTTCGTGAAGCTCGCCGAGGCGTTCGGCGCGGTGGGGCTGCGCGCCTCCACGATCGACGAGCTCGATTCGGTGATCGACGCCGCCCTGCGCGCCGACAAGCCGGTTCTGGTCGACGTGGTGGTCGAGCGAATGGAAAACGTCTATCCGATGATCCCGGGCGGCTGTGCCCACAACGAGATCAAGCTCAGCCCCGAAGAGGACGGGCCGCACGAGGCGATCTCGGAAGAGGGTATGGTGCTGGTCTGAGGCGCCACGGGCCGCGGCCGCCGCCGCGGCCCGTGGCGGCCTCTCGCTTCCGCCCCCGAACGCTCAGCGGTCCTGCTCGATCAGGCCCTGGACGAAAGCGCGCTGGAACACGAGCACGACGAGCACGGGCGGTGCCATGGCGAGCAGTGCCGCCGCCATCGTCTCGTTCCAACGGGGCAGAGCGTCCATGCTCGGCATGAGGCGAGTGACCGCCACGACCGCAGTGTCGTAAGCGGGGTCGGTGACCACGAGTAGCGGCCAGAGATACTGGTTCCAGCTCCACACGAAAAGGACGATGAAGAGTGCAGCGATGTTGGTGCGGGAGAGCGGCAGGAGCACGAGCCACAGGAAGGCCGAGGGCCGGCAGCCGTCGACGAGTGCCGCCTCGGTCAGCTCCTCGGGCACGCTCAAGAAGACCTGCCGGAAGAGGAAGGTGGCGGTCGCCGAAGCGGTGAGCGGCACGATCAGACCGCCATAGGAGTTGAGAAGGCTCACCTTGGCACCGCCGCCGGCACCCTCGGCGGCGAGCGCCGGGCCGAGCCCGAGCCAGCCCGCCAGCGCGTACACCGGTACCAGCACGTTGGCCACGACCTCGTAAGTGGGCACGATCCGGACCTCGACGGGCAGCATGAGCGAGATGAAGATCCCCCAGAAGGCGAGCCAGCGCAGCCGCAGGCGGAAATAGACGAGCGCGAAGGCCGAGAGCACGGCAAGGGCGATCTTCCCGGCCGCGATCCCGGCCGCCATGACGGTCGAGTTGAGGAGCGCCCGGCCGAGCTCGGCCCGCTGCCAGGCCGCGGCGAGGTTCTCGAGCAGTCGATCGCCGGGAAGGAGCGGCAAGGGCACGCGGGCCGCCTCCTCGAGCGGCAGGGAAGCCGCCACGAGCGCGAGCCAGACCGGTAGGCACAGGGCCGCGAGCGCCAGGATCAACAGGAGATGCGCGCAGAGATCGAGAAGCGGCGCCCGCTCGACCACGGCCCTCAGCCCGCGTACTGCACTCGCTTCTCGAGGAAGCGGAACTGGAGGACGGTCAAGCTCACGACGATCGCCATCAAGATCACCGATTGCGCGGCCGAGCTCCCGAGATCGAGGCCCACGAACCCGTCCTCCCAGACCTTGAAGACGAGGATGCGGGTGGCCCCGCCCGGCCCGCCCTCGGTCGTCGTGGCGACGATGCCGAAGGTGTCGAAGAAGGCGTAGACGAGATTCATGACGAGCAGAAAAAAGGCGGTCGGCGAGAGGAGCGGCAGGATCACGCGAAGCGAGCGCTGCCAGGGCCCGGCCCCGTCGAGGGCGGCGGCTTCGATCAAGATGCGCGGGATCGCCTGCAGACCGGCGAGAAAGAAGACGAAATTGTAGGCGACCTGTTTCCAGGCCGCGGCCAGCACCACGAGGATCGTGGCGTGAGTCGCATCGAGGCTCGGGTCCCAAGCGAGCCCGAGCCCCTGGCGAAGCGCGAAGGCCAGCACCCCCATGGCCGGGTCGAGCAGGAACAGGAACAAGGCACCGGCGATCGCAGGGGCGACCGCGTAGGGCCAGATCGCGAGCGTGCGGTAGACCGTACGGCCGCGCACCACCCGGTCGACCAGGACCGCGAGGAACAGGCCCAGGAACATCGCGAGGGCGGCGGTGGCGGCGCAGAAGACGATCGTGACGAGGATCGCCTGTCGATAGGCGGAACTCTGGAAGAGCTGCTCGAAATTGAGCAGCCCGACCCACTGCAGCTCGCCCGAGAAGGGCTCGACCATGAAGAGGGCCTGGACGATCGCCTGCCCGGCCGGCCAGAAGAAGAACAAGAGGAGGACCAGGAGCTGCGGGGCGAGCAGGAACCAGGGCAGGAGCCGGCTTCGGAACGTGACCCGTTTGCTCATCGCGGCTCGGGCCGCCGCTCGCCCTGCCGACGCTTCCGACCCCTGCTCAGATTTTTCCCTTGTTCTGTTGTTCGAAGCGGCGGAGGATGGCGTTGCCGTCCTCGACCGCCTGGTCGAGGGCTTCCTTCACTCCCTTCTTGCCGGCCCAGACGAGCTCGAGCTGGTCGGTCAGCGCCTTCCTGACGTTCTCGTAGTTGCCGAGTCGAATGGTCCGCGAGTTTTCCCGCTCTTCGCCCATCAAGAGCTGCTCGACTGCGATCCCTCGGGTCGCATGGCTCGCATAATAGCCTTCCTTTTTGGCGAGATCCCAGGCCGCGACCGTGATCGGCACGTAGCCCGTTGCCTTGTGCCAATCGAGTTGGACCCGGGGATCGGTCAAGAACCGGAAGAAGGCGGCCGCCCCTTCGTAATGCGCGTCCGAGAAGCCCTTGAAGAGGTAGAGAGCGGCACCGCCGATCATCGAATGATTGGGCCGGATGTCCGCCTCGTGCGGCAGGAAGGAAGCGCCCCACTTCATCTTGGCGCCAGCCTCGACCGTGCTGTGCCAGGCCGTGCTGTCGATCCAGAAGGCGCAGCGGCCCTCGACGAAGTTGGTGCGCGCGGCACTCGCCCAGGTCTGCGCCGCGGCCGCCCCGAAGGTGGCGAGCCCCTCGTCGACCCAGCGCTTGAGCCGCTCGATGTGCTGGACGAAGCGGGTCTTGTTGTAGACGAGCACGGCGTCCAGCCCGTCGAACCCGTTCCTGCGCGTGGCGACCGGTATGTCGTGCCAGACGCTGTAGTTCTCGAGCTCCTGCCAGGGCCCGGCGGCGAAGGAATAGCCGCAATCGGCCGCACCTTTGGCCTTGATGGTCCGGATCTGCTCTTCCATCTCCTGCCAGGTCTTGGGTGGTGCCGCGATCCCGGCCGTGTCCAGGATGTCCTTGTTGTAGAAGAGGATCGGGGTCGAGCTGTTGAACGGCATGGCGAGCAGCCGGCCCTGGCGGTCGGTGTAGGTCTGGACGACCGGCCGCAGATAGTCCTGGATCCGGACTTCGACCTTGTACTTGTCGAGCACGTCGTGCACCGGCACGATCGCGCCCGAAAGCATCATGGTGAGCACGCCCGATTCGTTGTTCATGAGGACGAGCGGGTGCTCCTTCGCCCGCCAGGCGGCGATCGCCGCATTGAGGGTCGCCACGTAGTTGCCCTTGTTGACGGGCTTGAGCTCGAAGCGGTGCTGGCTCGCGTTGAAGCGCCGGGCGACCTCCTCGAGGGCGGCACCGAGCTCGCCCGAGAGTGCGTGCCACCAGTCGAGCACGAGCCGATCGGCGCGCGCCGTCGCGCCGGGCGCGAGCGCGAGCCCGCCGCTCACGACACCCGCGAAAAGCCACCTTCCGAGCCGCACGAGTGTTCCTCCACGATCCTGCAGTGCTCTGTTAACGCCGTGCCGTGACCGGCCGAGGCCTATCGGATGACGGCAGGAAGACGGTAGTGCGACGATCGGGCGGCAACCGCGCCACGGGCTCGCTTGTCACCGTGCTCGCCAAGCCCTAAGGGCGGGACCGCGGTCGCGAGCTCCGGAAAGCGGGATGAACGGGAAGCAGGAGGAAGAACGCCGGCACACCATTGTCGTGCTGGTCGACAACGAGCCGGGTGTGCTGGCCCGCGTGATCGGGCTCTTCTCGGGCCGCGGCTACAACATCGACAGCCTCACGGTGGCCGAGGTCGACCGCGCGCGCGGCCTCTCGCGCATCAACATCGTGACCTCCGGCACGCCCTACGTGATCGAGCAGATCAAGGCCTTGCTCGCCAAGCTCGTGCCCGTCCACCGCGTGCAGGACCTCACCGTCGAGGGCCCGGGGGTCGAGCGCGAGCTGGCATTGGTCAAGGTCGCAGGCGACCGCGAGCGGCTCGTTCAGGCGCTGCGGATCGCCGATTTCATGCACGCCCGGCTGGTCGACAGTCGGCCCGACAGCCTGATCTTCGAAGTCACCGGCACCTCCGACGAGCTCGATGCCTTCATAGCACTCGTCGAGCCGATCGAGGTGAGCCGCGCGGGCGTGGTCGCGATCGCCCGCGGGCCGGTCGCGCTGACCGCCGAGCGAGCCTGAGGCGCGAAGCCGAACGACGGCCGGCCGGGCCGGCACGGACCAACCAGGGGAGAGAGGAGACCATGCGGGTCTACTACGACCGGGACGCCGATCTGAACCTCGTCAAGAGCAAGAAGGTCGCCGTCGTGGGCTACGGCAGCCAGGGCTTCGGCCACGCGAACAACCTCAAGGACAGCGGCGTGGCCGAGGTCGCGGTGGCGCTCAAGGCGGGCTCGCCCACCCGCAAGAAGGTCGAGGCCGCTGGCCTCGCCTGCATGACCCCGGCCGAGGCGGCGCGCTGGGCCGATGTCGTCATGGTTCTCGTCCCCGACGAGCTGCAGGCCGACCTCTACCGGGAGGAGCTCGCCCCCAACATGAAGGAGGGGGCGGCCTTGATGTTCGCGCACGGCTTCAACATCCACTTCAAGCTGATCGAGCCGCGCCCCGATCTCGATGTGTTGATGGTCGCCCCCAAGGGCCCGGGCCATCTCGTCCGCTCCGAATATGTCGGTGGCGGCGGAGTGCCCTGTCTCTTGGCGATCCACCAGGACGCCTCCGGCACCGCTCACGATCTGGGCCTTTCGTACGCGAGTGCGATCGGCGGCGGCCGCGCCGGGATCATCGAGACGACCTTCAAGGAGGAGGTGGAAACCGACCTCTTCGGCGAACAGGTGGTGCTCTGCGGCGGCCTCTGTGCTCTTATCCAAGCCGGTTACGAGACGCTCGTCGAGGCCGGTTACGCGCCCGAGATGGCCTATTTCGAGTGCTTGCACGAGGTGAAACTGATCGTCGACCTCATCTACGAGGGCGGCCTCGCCAACATGCGCTATTCGATCTCGAACACGGCCGAGTACGGCGACTACACGACCGGCCCGAGGATCATCGACGATCGCGTCCGCGCCGAGATGAAGCGGGTGTTGGCCGACATCCAGACCGGCAAGTTCGCGAAGGACTGGGTGCTCGAGAACAAGGCGGGGCAGGTGAGCTTCAAGGCTATGCGGGCGCGCGCCGCGGCCCACCCGATCGAGGCGGTGGGCGAGCGGCTGCGGGCGATGATGCCCTGGATCGCCGCCAAGAAGCTCGTCGACAAGAGCAAGAACTGA